>NZ_JBHVRF010000001.1:74663-720670 GCF_042885955.1 Microbacterium sp. NPDC058021 | reverse complement strand
GCGGGGGATGCGGATGCCGGCGGCGCCGCGACAACAGCAGTACCGGAAACCGTAGGTGGGCCCGACACCGCGGACACCCCGCCGGTCGCGGTGGACACCCGGACGATGGATCAGCGGCGGGCGGACGTGTTCGCCGACCTCCTCCTCACCGGCCACGCCACCGCCGCCGACTCCGACACCACGACGTGTGAGACCGACGCGATCATCGCGCACATCCAGGTCACTGTCCCCGCCGCCACCCTCACCGGCAGCGACACCCCCGCCACCTTCCACGGCCACGGACCACTCGACCCGGGCACCGCCCGCCACTACGCGTCCATCGCGACCAGCTGGGACCGACTGTTCCACCACCCCACCACCGGGACCCTCCTCGGCACCGACAGCTACCGGCCGACGGCGGAGCAACGCCGGTTCCTCCGCGGCCGCGATGAGCACTGCCGGTTCCCCGGCTGCCGGGCCGCGGCCTACAGGTGCGACATCGACCACACCATCGACCACGCCCACGGCGGACCCACCCACCTGTGCAACCTCGCCCACCTCTGCAAACGCCACCACACCCTGAAACACCACACCGCGTGGACCGTCACCCAACACCCCGACGGCACCCTCGAATGGACCAGCCCCACCGGCCGGCGCTACCTCGACATCCCCCACGGCGCCCTCGAATTCACCACCACCCCCGCCACCACCCCCGCGACCACCACCGCCACCGCCACCGCCGGCAGCGGGGCGCCACCACCCTTCTAACCACCACGCCCACCCGCCGACCGGCACCCACCCGGACGGCGGGCCGACGCGCGCACGGGCGCCGCGCCCACCAGCAGCCCACCCCCGCACTGCGGAATCGACCGACTCACGCGCCTCGCGCGTGCACCGGCCTGGCGTTGGCGGGCGGCTCGCCGACCTCGGCGACGGCATGGCCGCTGCACACCGCTGCCGTCACGCTGGCCCGCTCGATGCGCGACACGGTGAACCATCGCATCGCGTCGCGCAGGCGGCACCACCCGACCAGGTACCACTGGCCGTTCGTCGAGGCGAACAGCACCGGTTCGACGTCGCGGGTGGTCGTGGCACCGGTGCCCGATGTGTAGCGGATGCGGACCACGCGCTGCTCGGCCATCGCCTCCTCCAGCGCCGACCTGATCGCGCGCGACGAAGCGGGCGTCGCGTTGACCCACACCCGGCCCGCCAGCTCGTCGGCCCGTGCCCGGGTTCGGGGGTCGAGCACGTCCAGGATCTTCTGAACCCCGGCTGCGGCGAGGTCCGCATAGGGCGCATCGGATGCCGCAGACACCGCGGCCATGAGCGCCACCGCCTGTGCGGGCGAGAGGGTGACCGGAGGCAGCGACGCTCCCCCGGCCAGACCGTAACCACCGCCCGGCCCCGGGCGCGACCACACCGGCGCGCCGCTGTTCTCGAGCGCATCGAGGTCCCGCTTGACGGTGCGCACGGACACGCCGAACTCTTGCGCCAGCCGCTCGGCGGAGCACCCCCGGGAGCCGCTGCGCCGCAGCATCTCCGACAGGGCGTGAAGTCGCTCTGCGCGCTTCACTGTTCAGCCCTCGCCGTATTCATGACACAAATGGTGACACACACCTGTCCGCGGCACCCACCAAGCTGGGGACATGACACGCACGACGAACACCCAGACCATCATCCTCATCGCCGGCCACTGGCTGGGGGCATGGGCGTGGGATGAGGTCCTCGAACACCTGGACACCGCAGGCTCCCCCGCCATCGCGATGACCCTTCCGGGACTGGACGCAGGCGATCCCGATCGTGCGTCGAAGACTCTCGACGACCAGGTCGCCGCCATCGTCGACCTCTTCACTCGGCGCGGGGTCTCCCCGGAGCAGCCCGCCACCATCGTGGCCCACAGCGGCGCGAACCTTCCCGTCAGCCTCGTGCTCGACCGGCATCCCGAGCTGATCCACCGGGTCGTGTGGGTCGACTCCGGCCCGGTCACTGACGGCAGCATCTTCGCGCCCGACTTCCCGGAGGAGGTCACCGAGCTGCCGCTGCCGCCGTTCGACGTCATGGGGCAGCAGGCGAGCCTCGACGGCCTGAGCGAAGAGACCCTCGACCGTTTCCGAGCCCGCGCGGTGCCTGAGCCCGGCCCTGTGCTCCGTCAGCCCGTCGTCCTCACGAACCAGGCTCGCCGCACCGTCCCGACCACCCTCGTGTGCTGCTCGATCCCCAGCGCCCAGGTGCGGGAGCTCGCCGCGGCGGGCCACCCGATGTTCGCCGAGGTCGCGAACCTCGCGCACGTCGACGTCGTCGACCTCCCGACGGGCCACTGGCCTATGTGGAGCCGTCCCGGCGACCTCGCCGAGCTCATCCGGGCAGCCGCTGCGCGAACCGAGTGAGTGCGCGCGGGTCAGACCCCGCCGCCACCGCCGCCGCCACCGCCACCGCCGGCCGAGCCGCCACCCGACGAGCCACCGGAGGTCGACGACGACGACATCGCCGCCGTCGACAGCGAGGCGATGCTCGACGAGAAGGTCGCCGCGTTGAACGCTCCCGCGCCGTAGTACCAGCCGGGCGCGATGTCGGCCCGGTCGTAGTAGACCATCAGTTCATCGGCCCACTTCTTCTCCTGGCCGAACACGACGGCATAGGGCAGCAGCGCCTCGTACAGATGGATCATCTGGCGCGGGTCGTTGACGTCGACCGGCCGCCGCTCGGCGCCCATCGGCGACTGCAGCATGCGGATGCGGTCGGCCTCGGCCCAGTCGATGAACACCTTCAACCCGGCGAGGTGATCGCGCACCTCCGCGCCCGCCGACGTGAGCGGACGGTGGGTCACCACCCCGATCCCGACCACGAGCGCCCCGACAGCGAGGACGAACAGCAAAATCGGCACGAGCGGCATGACGGCGGCATCCAGTGCCAGCACCCCGAAGAGGAAGACGAGCGCCGAGGTCAGCACCACCGCCACGATGGGCCACGCCCGCACGCCGGCCGGCACCGGCCGGCGCAGCCCGTGACGATCGAGTTCCTTGTCGGCGGCCTTGAGGATCTTGGATGCCACGGTCGACAACCGGGTGTCCTGCTTGCCGAATTCGAACGTGGCGCCGGGGACCGCATCGGGGCCGAACAGCCCATCCAGCAGCATCCGCCCGTCGCCGTCGGCACGCGAACGATCCACCAGCTCGACCTGCAGCTTCGATTTGCCGAACGTCTTCGGCGCGCCCTCGAGGATGCGGATCGAGCCGACGATCGCCTGCTCGAGCACCTCCGCGGGAATCGCCTTCGACGTCTTCCCCAGGAGCACGGCGCTCTCGAGCGCGTCGACATCGCGCGGTGGGGTGTACTCGGCGATGATCGTCGGCCGACCGGGGTCATCCCGCAGCCACCGCCGGCGCGACCAGAACGCCGCGCCCACCGCGCCGAGCATGCCCACCGTCGCCACGCTCTGCGCCCAGCCCCACCCCGAGGCGAGGTACGAGGAGTCGAACAGTGTGAACGTGTCGGGCTCGAACCCGACCGCGATCGTCACCGTCTCGTATGGGCCCACGCCGTCGGCCGCGGCGGTGACCGCGGTGCCACCATCCTCCGGCGCGACCGCGATCTGGCATTGCTCGGTCGAACCCTGCCCGCCGACGTAGCACGCCTGCCGCCCGGTGAGCGAGGAGGCCAGCGCGGCATCCACGTGCAGCGTCGCGGTCACGCGCCCGAACGTCTGCGGCCAGTCCACGCCGTTGACGTCCCAGTAGAACTCCTGGCCGCCGTCGTCGAACGTCCAGGTCACGTTCTCGAGGTCGTACGTGAACACATAGGTCTGCGCACCGTGCACGAAGTCGTCGGCGCGGGAGACCATCTCGAACACCCCGTCGTCGGAGTCGGTCTCGGCGGGCCGCTCGGCGCCGTTCTCGTCGGCGATCGACACGAGCGAGGGGTTCAGCGGCTGCCCGTTGTACGACGAAGGGATCGTCCGGCGCATCCCCCGGTTCTGGTCGATATCGGGGAAGACGGCGACGAAGGTCTCGACCACGCGCAGCCGACTCGTCCCGTCCTCGGCGCGGGTGAGGGTGTAGTCGGCGTCGAGGCTCGAGAACTCGAAGTCGTCCACGTCCGCCGCCGCAGGAAGCGCGACGGCGACGGATGCCACGAGCATCACCGCGAACGCTGCGATCACGACACCGATCCGACTGACGATTCGCACCATGGCGCCCAGCCTATGCGGGGTTACAGTGGTCCCCATGACCGACCGCCGCCTCGCCATCGACGCGTGGGAGGCGCTGTTCCGGGCGCAGCACGAGGTCTTCGAGGAGATCAACGTCGATTTCCGGGATGCCGAGCTGTCGCAGGCCGAGTACGACGTGCTGCTCACGGTCACCCGCTCCGACGACCTCACGGCGCGGCTGCGCGAGGTCACGGCCAACATGCTCATCAGCCAGCCCAGCGTCTCGCGCCTGGTCGACCGGATGGTCTCGCGCGGACTGCTCACCAAGTGCGCCGACCCCGAGGACGGGCGCGGTGCCGTGGTGCGCGCGACACCGGAGGGCGCAGCCGTCTTCCGCCGCCTGGCCGCGCGGCACGGTCAGTCGATCGCCGCCCGCATGTCGTCGCTCGACGACGACGAGCTGCAGCAGCTGCGCGACCTGGCCCTCAAGCTCCGCGACCGCTGAGCCGCGCCCCGGTCAGCGCGTGCGGCGGCGCAGCGTCAAGGGCGCGAGCACGAGGAAACCGAGCGCGAACGCGACGACGATCACCATCGGCCGCCACAGGTCACTGCCCGCGTCGCCCGCCGTCACGGCGTTGATGGCATCGACCGCGTAGCTCAGGGGCAGCACGGTGCTGACGGCATAGAGCACGTCGGGCATCTCATCGCGCGGCATGAACAGTCCGCCCAGGATGATCTGCGGAAACACCAGCAGCGGCATGAACTGCACCGCCTGAAACTCGGTGCGTGCGAACGCGCTCGCCAGCAGCCCCATCGCGGTGCCGAGGATCGCATCGATCACCGCGACGAGCCCCAGCTGCCAGAGCGGGCCCGCGACCTGCAGCCCGCACACCACGACCGCGAACCACACCGTCACCACCGCCTGCAGCGTCGCCATCAGCCCGAACGCCAGCGCGTAACCGACGATGAAGTCGGCCTTGCCCAACGGCGTCGTCATGAGCCGCTCCAGCGTGCCTGATCGGCGCTCCCGCAGTGTCGTGACCGACGTGATGAGGAACATCACGATGAACGGGAACAGCGCCAGAATGGGCCCGCCGAAGGTGTCGAACACCCCCTCCCGCTCGCTGAAGAGCCAGGCGAACAGGCCCACCAGTAGGCTCGGAGCGACCAGCATCAGCGCGATCGAGCGAGGGTCGTGGCTCAGCTGACGCAGCACCCGCCCCGCGGTCGCCAGCGTGCGCACCGGGTTCATGCCGCGCTCCCCCGGTCGATGAGCGCCAAGAACGCGGCGTCAGCGTCGCGTGCACCGGTGGTCTCCAGCAGCCCCTGCGGGGTGGTGTGCGCCAGCATCCGACCGTCGTGGATCAGCACGACATCGTCGCAGCGCATCGCCTCGTCCATCACGTGGCTCGACACCACGAGGGCCGCGCCGGCGTCGGCCAGCCGGCGGAAGATCTCCCACAGGCTCTGGCGCAGCACCGGGTCCAGCCCGACGGTGGGCTCGTCGAGCACGAGCAGGTCAGGGGCGCCGAGCATCGCCACGCCGAGCGAGACCCGGCTGCGCTGCCCACCCGACAGCGCCCCGGCCAGCTGCGCGCGCTGGGAGGTGAGGTCTACGTCGGCCATGACCCTCGGCACATCGGATGCCGGCACCCCGAGCAGCCGCGCGGCATAACGCAGGTTCTGCTCCACCGTGAGGTCGTCGTACACCGACGCGCCCTGCGTCGCGTAGGCGACCCGGTGGCGCAGGGCCGGCGCACCGGCCGGCTCGCCGAGCACGGTCACCGTTCCTCCCGCGACGATCTGCACGCCGACGATCGCGCGCATGAGCGTCGTCTTGCCCCCGCCGCTCGGTCCGAGGAGCCCGGTGATGCGCCCGCGGGGAATCTCGACGTCGAGACCGTCGAACACCGTCGTGCGGCCGCGCCTGACGACCAGGCCCTGCACCTTCACCGCGGCGGTCACACGCTCATCGTGCCCCTGCCGACGCGCACATGCGAGAGGCGCGCCTCACCAGCGGTTGTGCACCTCTTCGGCCCATCCCAGGATCTCCCCGAACGGGACCGTCTCGCCGTCCTCGGTGGTGAACGTGCCCGACCAGTGCCCGAAGCACTGGTGGGTGCTCGAGGCCAGCACGACGAGGTTGGTGCGCCCGGTCTTCAGGTAGAACGGCTCGAAGGTGGCATCCAGCCCACCCCCGGTGATGCGCCACGGCCGTCGCCACTGCGCCAGGTCGTACTCCCACCGCAGCTCGTCGTGGATCTTGTGCAGCCGGTCGCCGATCAGCATCGCGTTCTCGGTCGACCCGGTGCCGTCGGTCCAGCGTCCGCCGACCTGGATGCCGAGCGTGCGGCCGCCCGCGACCCCCGACCCGGCGCCCCAGTTCCACTCCACGTCGTACCGCCAGCGCCCGCGGCCGTGGTCGAGCACCGCCCACGACTGCCCCGCCGGCACGTCGGAGGTGACCCCCTCGACCGTCATGGTGCCGTGCGCGGGGCGCGCGACGTCCTTCACCGTGTACTGGAACCGCCGCGCCGTCCACGGCACGACCACGGCGAGACGCTCGTGCTCAGGCGCGAGGTCGGCGATGACGTCGAAGGAGACATCGGCGATGCGCGCCCGCAGCCGCGTGCCGCCGGGCACCTCGTCGATGTCGATCTCGAGGCCCTTCGCCCGCGCGCGGGACGATCCCTGCTCGAGGCGGGGCGCGAGGGTCACGCCGCGGGCCGGCAGCACCGTCGCCTCGGCGTGCCAGGTGCGCTCGGTCGCGCGGTCCAGCACCCACACCTCGTGCACGGCGGCGTAGTCGATCGATGACACCGTGAGCGCGAGGATGTGCGTCGGGGTCGTGACGTTCCAGTACTCCCACCGCTTGTTGCGGCCCCACGAATGCTCCTGCACGCGCGAGGCGTCCACCAGCGGCTGACGCGCCCACCCGACAGCGGCGGGGTTGAGCACACGGCCGTCCCCGGCGGTGAGCGAGACGGGTCGGGTCAGTTCGGGCAGGGTCACGCGTGCTCCTCTCGCACCGCGGCACGGGTGGATGCCGCCTGGCGCAGTCTGTCGTTCATCGCGCGCACGGCGTGCTCGTCGACCTTCACATAGCGGCGGTCGTAGGTGACCATGCCGTTGACCTCGTCCTCGACGTCGCTGAGCTGCGTGTACACGGTGGCCGCCAGGCCGCGCTCGATGGCCGGCGCGATCTCGCGATCGTGCAGGCGCTCCAGCGCGCGCTGCAGGCCCGCCCGGGTGCGGTAGCGGCGGTAGCCGAACACCTTTCCGGTCGAGGTGTGGCTCGGGACGGCAAGGCTGTAGCCGCCGTACTCGGTGACCGCCAGCACGCGGGGGTCGTCGCCGCGGGGCACCCGCACGGGGCGGAAGTACACGTGCAGGCTGCGCAGGTCACCCGCCCCCTGATCGTGCCAGCCGCTGGCGTGGTCGATCGGCCGGGTGGGGTCGAGGTCGCGCACGAGCGCGGCGATGCGGGCGGCGTCGAACTGCCCCCAGCCCTCGTTGAACGGCACCCACAGCGACAGCGACACGACGCTGCGCAGGTGCTCGACCATCTCGACCAGTTCCCGCTCGAACTGCGCGCGCCCCGCGGCATCCGACCGGCCGAACCGGGCGTGCCGCGTGTCGTCGAGCTGCGGAGCACCGAACACCGGGGCGGTGATCACGGCGGGCCGGTAGCGCCCGCCGCCGTTGACCGCGTCCTGCCAGACGAGCATGCCGAGCCTGTCGCAGTGGTGGTACCAGCGCAGCGGCTCCACCTTGATGTGCTTGCGCAGCATCGTGTAGCCCAGGCGCTTGGCCAGGCGGATGTCGTACTCGAGGGCGGCGTCGCTGGGGGCGGTGTACCCGCCGTCGGGCCAGTACCCCTGGTCGAGCAGCCCCACCGGCAGGTGCGGCTGGCCGTTGAGCAGCAGCCGCGGGAATCCGTGATCGTCGACCCCGATGCCGAAGGAGCGCATGCCGACGTAGCTGCCCACCCGGTCCTCGCCGAGGGTCACCGCCACGTCGTAGAGGAACGGGTCCTCGGGCGACCAGAGCCGCACCGGCACCGGCAGCGCGACGCGCGTGGGCTGCCCCACCGGCACGGTCGCCGTGGCGATTTCTTCGCCTTCGGCCGAGATCGTCACGACCGCCTCGGTGCCGGCGCCGTGGGCGCTTTCGACCGTGACCTCGACGACGCCGTCGGTCAGGTGCGGGGTGAGCACGAGCGAGTCCACCGCGATGCGCGGGACGATCTCGAGCCACACCGTCTGCCAGATGCCCGACTGCGGCGTGTACCAGATGCCGCCGCGGCGGCTGGACTGCTTGCCGCGCGCGAGCCACGCGGCATCCGTCACATCGCGCACGGCGACGGTGACCTCGTGCTCCCCGCCGGCGGCGAGCACGGCAGTCACATCGAGGGCGAAGGGCAGGTACCCGCCGGTGTGCCCGCCGACCTCCACGCCGTCCACCGCGACGCGGCACGACTGGTCGACGGCCCCGAAGTGCAGCAGCACGCGCTCACCGTCGGCAAGCTCCCGCGGCAGCGCGAACGCACGCCGGTACCAGAGCGTCTCCTGCGCGCCGAGGGTGCGCCCGACGCCCGACAACGGCATCTCGGGAGAGAACGGCACCACGATCTCGCCGTCCCACGCCGCGGGCGCAGCGACCGGATCGGCGACGGTGAGCGGGTCGGCGGCGGAGAACGGGGTGATCGCGTACGACCACGGCCCGTTGAGGTTGGCCCAGCCGTCGCGCACCAGCTGCGGCCGCGGATACTCCGGCAGCGGCGCGTCGCGGTCGAGGCGCTCGCCCCACGGGGTCAGCAGGGTCCCGCTCACGCGGCATCCACCTCCTGCGGCAGGCGCCGCAGCGCCAGCACGGGGATCACGACGAACAGCGCCACGACGGCGGCCGCGGGGAAGATCCACGGAGTGGGCACCTGCTTGACGATCCCCAGATCGACGTACGTCTCGTTCGCGCCGATGATCACCGCCGACCCGATGAAGGGGCCGATCACCATCGGGATCAGCACGATGAAGATCATGCGCAGGCCCTGCACCATGCCGACGCGGTCGGCAGGGGTGGCATCGCGCACGCTCGCCGACAACGACGCGGTCGACAGCATGAACCCGCCCATCATGATCGTGCCGAACGCGATGACACTCAGCATGTCGCGCACGACGAACATGCCCACGAGCCCCACGATCATGAAGCCCACCGCCGGCAGGATCGCGCGGGTCTTGCCGATGCGGTCGACCACGCGTCCGCCGACGACGCTGATGACGGCGGCGAGCGTCAGGACGCTGCCGAGGATGATCGCGTAGCCATCGATCTGCAGGTACCGCTGGATGTAGATGATCAGGTAGGGGAAGAACACCTGGGAACTCGTTCCGATGATCGCCCACGCCACCAGCAGCGTGTACAGCCGCGGGTGCGCGCGCACGGTGGCGGGCCGCAGGCCGTGCACGAGCGCGCGCAGATAGCCGTCGGAGGGGGTGCGGATGCCGGGGGCGTCGCGCACCAGGAACCACGCCACCACGCCGACGGCGGCTGTGGCCAGTCCGATGATGCCGAAGAACAGCTTCCACTCGCCCGCCTGGGTGAGCCCGTCGAGCAGGCCGAACACCAGCAGCATCGACATGAGCGGCAGCACCGCCAGCACGCCGTCGACACGGCCACGGTCGGCGGGGGTCGTGGCATCGGTCACCCACGCGTTGAACGCGGCGTCGTTGGCGCCGGAGCCGAAGACCGACATGACGCAGTCCAGCAGCACGATCGCGACGACGGCCGTGCCCACCACCTGGGCGGCGGCGGCACCCGCCGACGGCTGCACGAACCCGAACGTCGCGGTCGTCAACCCCCAGAGCACGTAGCCGACCGCGATGAACGGGCGCCGGCGCTTCACGCGATCCGACCAGGCGCCCACGAGCATGGTCGACAGCGTCGCGGCGACGGCGGATGCCGCGACCAGCACCGCGATGACGGTCGGATCGGTCGTGATCGTGTCGTACACGAACACGTTGAGGTACATGTTCTCGACGGTCCAGGCCAGTTGCCCGACGAAACCGACGAGCACGACCACCCACCAGGTGCGGGCGGGGACACGGGGCAGCCGCACGCGGGCGGGCACGGAGGTGGGAACGGACATCGGCATCCTTGCTGACGGACCGGAATTCGGGTGCCTCGATCCTACGCGTGACGCCACCGCGCCGAGGTCAGCACTCGATGACGTTGACGGCGAGCCCGCCTTCGCTGGTCTCCTTGTACTTGGTCGACATGTCGATGCCGGTCTGGCGCATCGTCTCGACCACGGTGTCCAGCGAGACGTAGTGCGAGCCGTCGCCGCGCATGGCCAGGCGCGCAGCGGTGACGGCGGTGGAGGCGGCGATGGCGTTGCGCTCGATGCACGGGATCTGCACGAGCCCGCCCACCGGATCGCACGTGAGCCCGAGGTGGTGCTCCATCGCGATCTCGGCGGCGTTCTCGATCTGCCGGTTCGTGCCGCCCATGACGGCGGTGAGCCCTGCGGCGGCCATGGCGCATGCAGACCCCACCTCGGCCTGGCATCCGCCCTCGGCGCCCGAGATCGACGCGTTCGCCTTGAACAGCGACCCGAGCGCGGTCGCGGTGAGCAGGAACCGGCGGATGCCGCGGCGGCGGTTCGCCTCGGTGCGTGCGGCGTCGTCGATCGGGTCGGTGGGCTCGCCCGTCGGCGGGTGGAAGCCCAGCAGGGCACTGCCGACGAGCTCGCCGTAGGGGGTCACGGCGTTGCCGTCGCCCAGGCCCACGTCGGCCAGGAACCGCCACCAGAACATGCCGATGGCGGGGAGGATGCCGGCGGCGCCGTTGGTCGGCGCCGTGACGACGCGCCCGCCGGCGGCATTCTCCTCGTTGACGGCGAGGGCGAACGCGCCCAGCCACTCCCCCGGCAGCTCGCGGTGTCCCTCGGCTTCGACTGCTTCGAGCTGCTGACGGATGAGGCCCGCTCGCCGCTTGACCTTGAGCATGCCCGGCAGCACGCCGTCGGCGCTCAGGCCCGCCTCGACGCACGCGCTCATGGCATCCCAGATGGCGTCGAGGCCGGCGGCGACCTCGGCCTCGCTGCGCAGCGCCTGTTCGTTCAGCCGCGCCGCTTCGGCGATCGTGATGCCGCGTTCATCGCACAGCGCGAGCAGTTCGTCGGCGCTGTCGTACTGCAGCGGGAAGGGCGTGGTCGCCACCTGCGGCGCTTCGCCCTCGCGGCGGATGAAGCCGCCGCCGATGGAGTAGTAGGTCTCCTCAGCCACGGTGATGCCCGCGGCATCCGTCGCCGTCAGCGTCATGGCGTTGGGGTGGCCGGGCAGCCGCGTACGGGGCGCGAAGGTGACGTGCTCCTTCGCGAACGCGATGGGGTGCGTGCCGTCGAGTATGAGGGCGCGACCCTCGGGCCAGTCGGTCCAGGTATGGCGTACCGTCTCGGGATCGACCGACTCGGGCACGTGCCCCTGAAGGCCCGCCACCACGGCGTCGGGCGTGCCGTGGCCGATGCCGGTCGCCCCGAGCGAGCCGTAGAGGGCGCAGTCGAGGCGGGCGACGCGCGGAAGCGCTCCGGTCTCGCGCAGGCGCGCGGCGAAGTCACGACCCGCGCGCATGGGGCCGACCGTGTGGGAGCTCGAGGGTCCTACTCCGATGGAGAACAGCTCGAACGCCGAGACGTATGCGCTCACCCTTCGAGCCTACGCGCCGCAGCCCCGGACGCGGGTCCGGGGCTGCGTGCGGTGTCGGCGTGTGGTTACGCCTGCGACGACTCGTTGACCTCGAGCGTGGGGCCCGAGTCCTCGGTGGTCACCTCGACCTTGCGGGGCTTCGCCTTCTCGCTCACCGGGATGCGCACGCTCAGCACGCCGTTGCGGTAGGTCGCGGCGATGTGCTCGGTGTCCAGGCCCTGGCCGAGGCTCAGCTGGCGCAGGAAGCTGCCGGCCTCGCGCTCGCGGGTGATCCACTTCACGCCTTCGCCGACGTTGAGGGTGCGCTCGGCACGGATCGTCAGCAGCTGGCCGTCGACGTCGATGTCGACCGAGCCCGGGTCGACGCCCGGCAGGTCGGCGGCAAGCACGTAGTGGTCGCCTTCACGGTAGAGGTCCATCGGCATCTGCCGCGGTCCGCGGCGGACGGGGTCCATCAGGTTCGTTGCAAAACGCTCTAGGTCACGGAGCGGGTCGTAGTTCGCCATGTCGTCTCCTCTCGAGCGGTGCCGGGAGCCCCGGCATCCATGTCAGGTCTTCAAAGTTGAGTCACATCGACTCAACTGCGTCCAGATTAGCACTCTCGCACGAGAGTGCCAAGGGGTCACACCGGGTTGCCAGCCACCGCGGATCGCCATGGCGCGCAGATAGGGTGTGCGCATGAGCGCAGACCAGATCGTGTTCGACGGCCGGATCGGAGTCGACGTCAAGGGCGAGACGTGGAGCTGCGTCGAGATCCCCGACTCCGCTGCGTTTCTCGGCACGAAGAAGACGGTGCGCGTCGATGCGACCGTCGACGACGTGGAACTCGAGAACGTCGGCGCCATGGTCACGGGCACCGGCGGGCACATGGTGTCGCTGAGCGCCAAGGTGCGCAAAGCGCTGGGCAAGGACATCGGCGACCAGGTTCGGGTCGTGATCGCGAAGCGGTAGCCCGCTCGGGCCCCCGGGAAACACGAAAGGCCCCGGCGAACCGGGGCCTTTCGAAACTGTCTCAACACAGTGTGCGCCCGAAGAGACTCGAACTCCCAACCTTCTGATCCGTAGTCAGATGCTCTATCCATTGAGCTACGGGCGCATGGCCTGTGCACTCTCGTGCGGGCCGTCGATAAGCCTACCCGACGTCGGCACGACGCGCGAATCGAGCGGCCTGCGCGCGGTCACCCGGGCGCGTCGCCCCGTTCGGCGACGGCGCGTTCGACCGCGCGGCGATGCGCGCGCAGTTTCGGGATGTCGACCATGCGCAGCGCCTGCATGCGCGCGCGGCGCATCCGGTCGTAGTCGGGCTCGAGGTCGGGGCGGGCGGCTTCGATGCTCAGCGTGCGGTCGATGTTCTTGGCCACTTCCGACCAGGCGGCGTCGCGGGCGTCCTCCACGAGCTTCGCGAGCTCCAGCGGATCCTCGGCCCGCTCCCGCAGCTCCTTGGCGATGTGCCGGGACTGGCGGGCGCGCTTGCGCAGGTTGCGCACGTCACGGCTGCGGTAGTCGTGGGTGCCATCCGAGTCGGTGTGGCGCCCCTTGGCCGTCTTGCGCTCCCGCTCGGTGCGCTCGGCGTCGGCCTCCGCCTCCTCGGCGAGGTGCAGCAGCGTGTCCCGTGCGTGCGGGACGAACCGGGCCTCGGAGTAGTCCTCACCGCCGGTGAGGATGTCGACGAGGATGCGGTTCTTCAACGCGAGCCGCGTCGCCGCCGATGCGATGTAGAGCCCCTCGGCGACGATGTCGTCGTGCTTGACTTTTCGTCGCTGCGCCACGGCACCCCCTTATATCGATCCTAGGGCGAGGGGTGCGCCAGAATCGATTCAGGATTCCAACGAAGGAGCCAGGATGCCGCCACTTCAGGTCCGCGGCGCGACGAGCGTCATCACGGGCGCAGCCGCCGGGATGGGCGCCGAGGTCGCGCGACAGCTGGCATCCGCCGGCGCCCGCGTCGCCCTCATCGACCGGGATGCCGACGGCCTCGCCGCGGTCGCGGCGACCCTCACCGGCTCCGGCCACACGACCCACGTCGTCGACCTCACCGACGACGACGCCGTCGCCGTGGTGGCCGGTGCCGTCACGGCATCCCACCCGCACGTCCAATCGCTCATCACGTGCGCGGGGTCGTCGATGCTCGGATCGATCGACCAGCTCACGATGGCCGAGATGCGCTGGCTCATGGATGTGAATCTCTGGGGCACCGTCAACATCACCCAGGCGCTGCTGCCGGCGCTGCGCCGGGCGCCCGCCGCTCACATCACCCATCTGGTGTCGATCTATGCGCTGGCCGCGCCCGCCGGTCGCATCCCCTACGCGATGAGCAAATACGCGGTGCGCGGTTTCACCGAGGCGCTGCGCCACGAACTGGCGGGCTCCACCGTGACGGTCGGCGCCGTCTACCCCGCAGGTGTCAAGACCGGCATCGTGCTGCGCGGGCGCTACGCCGCCGCCCTCGACCCCGCCGTGGCCGACCGGGCCGCAGCCGCACAGGCGGCCATGTACCGCACCGAGCCCCGGGATGCCGCGGCGCGCATCGTCGCGGCGACCCGGCACCGCCGCGCGCGCACGATGATCGGCCGCCAAGCGCGGCTCGTGGACGTGCTGACCCGCGTCACCCCCGTGCACTACTGGGCCGCGATGCGGCGGCCGCTGCGGGAGGCCGTCGACACCACGACGCCCATCGCGAAGCCGACTCGAAGCGGCGACTGAACCCCGTCATAGCATCCGCAAAACTGCGCGTCGCTGAATGGAGGCAACCCGAATCGGAAGGCCCCCATGCACATCGTCGCTGCCATCGCACTGGATCTCATCGCCATCTTCGTGCTCGCCTATGCGGTGTACTTCCCGCGTCACCGGCGCCGGGATCTCGCGATCGCATTCGTCGGCATCAACGTCGGCGTGGTCGCGGTGTCGATGGTGCTGGGCTCGACGACGATCGGCGCGGGGGTGGGCCTCGGCCTCTTCGGTGTCCTGTCGATCATCCGCCTGCGCTCGAGTGAGATCGACCAGAGCGAGATCGCCTACTACTTCGCCGCCCTCGCGATCGGGCTGGTGTGCGGGCTCTCCCCCACGATCAGCTGGCTGAGCGTGGGGCTCGTCGCCCTCATCGTCACGGTGCTCGCCGTCGTCGACAGCCCGGCGATGCTGCGCCGCTCGCGCGAACAGACGATGGTGCTCGACCGCGCCTACACCGACGAGCGCGCCGCGACCGCCGCCGTCGGGCAGCTGCTGGGCTGCCCCGTGCACGGCATCACCATCCGCTGCGTCGACCTCGTCTCGGACACGACCACCGTCGATGTGCGCTTCGCGCTGCCGCGCGAGCGTCGCGCGATCGAGCGGCAGGACACCGCGCGGCGCGAGCAGCGCGAGGCGATGGCGCGATGACGGCGCTCGCGGCCCTCGAGGCCCTCCGCCCGCTCGGTCTCGAGGACCTGAACGCCGCCGCCGAGCTGCAGACGCGTGTCGACCGCAAATACATCCTGCCGCGAACTGCCCTGCCCGCCGTGCTCGCCCAGCTGCCGGCCGGGACCGAGGTGCTCGAGGTCGGCGGCGAGCGGCTGCTGCGCTACGCATCGCGCTATTTCGACACTCCGGCGCTGGATAGCTTCCTGGGCGCGGCCCACGGCAGGCGCCGCCGGTTCAAGGTGCGGACGCGCACCTACGTCGACTCCGGTGGATCGTTCCTCGAGGTCAAGACCCGCGGCGGACGCTCGACCACCGTGAAGGAACGAGTGCCGGTCGCCGTCGACGAGGTGCACGCGGGTCTGGACGACGCCGCCGTCGGCTACGCCGCGGCCATGCTCTCCGACGCCGGCATCCCGGGCACCGAGCCGATCGCGCAGCGCCTTGAACCCGTGCTCACCACCGGGTACCGCCGGGCGACGCTCCTGGTCCCCGGCGACGGCGAACAGGAGGACGCCTCCCGCGGCACGATCGACGTCGACCTGCGGTGGCGGGATCTGCACGCCCCCGCAGGCCGCGGCATCCTCACGCTCCCCGACACCGTCATCGTCGAGACGAAGTCCGGATGCCGCGCCGGCGCACTCGACCGCGCGCTTTGGCGCTGCGGGCACCGTCCCGCGACGGTCTCGAAGTACGGCACGGGCCTCGCGGCACTGCGACCGGGCCTTCCCCACAACAAATGGCACCGCACCCTGGTGCGCCACTTCCGCGCTCTGAAAGGAAACGCATGACTCCCCTGCCCGAGCCCACTTCCCGCCGCCGGCTGTGGCTGGTGGCAGCGCCCACGGCCCTCGCGCTCACCCTCGCCGGCTGCGCGGCCGGCACGCAGAGCGCCGCGCCGGCCACGACGCCCGAGGCGACCTCCGAGGCTGAGCCCGCCGTCGACACGGCACTCGACGGCTTCTCCACCGCCGCCGATGTGCTCGCCGGCAACCAGGAAGCGCACGACGACCCCGCTGACGCCGAGTGGTCCCAAGCGGATGCCGCGGCGATCGACCTCGACGGGTCGACCGCGTCGTCGGCGTCCGCCGATGTCGACATCGCCGGGTCCACCGTGACGATCTCCGCCGCCGGCACGTACCTGCTCAGCGGTGACCTGGAGGGTCAGGTCGTGGTCGACAGCGCTCGCGAAGGCACCGTGACCCTCGTGCTCGACGGTGTGAACATCGCCCACACCGCCGGTGCTGCGATCGACATCGTCGCCGCCGACGAGGCGGTCGTCGTGCTGGCCGAGGGCTCGACGAACACCCTGAGCGACGCCGCGAGCTATGCCGAGGACGATGAGGCCGACGCGGCGCTGGCCAGCGCCGCCGACCTCACCATCACCGGCACCGGGGCGCTGTCGGTCACCGGCAACGGCAACGACGCCATCGCGTCGCGCGACGGACTCGTGATCCAGTCGGGCACGATCAACGTCGATGCGGCGGATGACGGCATCCGCGGCAAGGACTACCTCATCGTCCGCGACGGCGACATCGCCGTCGATGCGGGCGGCGACGGGCTGAAGGCCGACAACGAGGAGGACGCCGACCGCGGCTTCATCGCGATCGAGGGCGGCACGCTCGCCCTCACCGTCGGCGGCGACGGCGTCGATGCGTTCACCGACGTCGTGCAGACCGGCGGCACCGTGGACATCACCGCCGGCGGCGGGGCGACCTCCGACCCCGATTCGGGGGCGAAGGGCATCGTGGCGGGCACCATCGCCGTGCTTGAGGCGGGGACGACCCGCATCGACGCGGCCGACGACGCCGTGAACACCGACGCGTACGTGCACTTCTCCGGGGCCGACGTGGAGCTCTCCAGCGGTGACGACGGCGCCCACGCCGAGCTGCAGCTGGTCGTCTCCGAGGGAGAGGTCGCCGTGGCCTCGTCGGTCGAGGGCCTCGAGGCCGGACAGATCACGATCGAGGGCGGCACCATCGCACTGACCGCCAGCGACGATGCCGTCAACGTCTCCGAGCCCGACGCCGGCACCGCCGCGCTCACCCTCGTCATCACCGGCGGCGACCTGACGGTCGACGCGGGAGGCGACGGGCTCGACGCCAATCGTGCGGTCGAGATGGGCGGCGGCACGGTCGTCGTGCAGGGGCCCACCAACGACGGCAACGGCGCGATCGACGCCGACGGCGGGGTGACGATCTCGGGCGGCACCCTCTACGCGCTCGGCACCGCGGGCATGGCGCAGGCGCCCCGCGCCGACTCCGCACAGGCGAGCGTGCAGTTCACCGTCCGCAGCCGCATCCCCGCCGGCACCACCCTGACCGTCGTCTCCGCCTCGGGCCAGAAGCTCGGCACGGTGACGGCGACCAAGCAGGCGCAGAGCCTGGTGTTCTCGACCGCCGGGCTCGTCAACGGCGAGACCTACTCGCTCGTCGCCGACGGCGACACGGTCGCCACCGCCGTCGCCGGGGAGCAGAGCTCGGCCGGCATGGGCGGACCGGGCATGGGCGGCGGCCCCGGCACCCCCGTGCCGCCACGGTGAATATCACCAGAGTCGGCCCGGTTCAACCCCATGACCGGTGGCGGCCACGCGGTTAACGTCTAAGGCACGCTAGACGGCCGGATCGAACCCGGGCCGCCTCCACGAAAGGAGCGAATCATGGGATTCATCGATGACGCGAAGGATGCTGCCGAGACCGCAGCCCGCAAGGCCAAGGATGCGTTCGAAGACACGGTCGACAAGGTCAAGGACAAGGTCGACGAGCACAAGGCCGAGGCCGATGTGAAGAAGGCCGAGGCGGAGCGCGACTCCGTGCAGACCCGCAACGAAGTCAAGGAGAAGCTCCGCGACGAATGACCCCGCGAAGCGACGGGCCCCGCAGGCGACTGCGGGGCCCGTCGTCGTGAGCGGGGCGGGGGACCGCGCCGGCCGCTAGAACTCACGCCAGGTGAAGCGGCCGCCCAGCAACGTGCCCGCCACCGGCATGGTGCGAAGCCCGTCGCGGTCGGAGGCGTACGGGTCACGGTCGACGATCACGAGATCGGCGGGCTCTCCCACCGCGAGGCGCGTGCGGCTGCTGGCGTCCAGCGCCGCCGGCAACGGCAGGCGCTGCTCCGGATGCCACGGCTCGCGGTCGCCGCGGCTGCGCGACGTGGCCGACGCGATGGCATGCCACGGGTCAAGTGGCGACACGGGGGCATCGGACCCGAGGCGCAGCGCGGCGCCCGAGCGGTGCAGCGAGCCGAACGCGAAGGCACGGCCGGTGCGCCCAGCCCAGTACCGATCGGCCACATCGCGGTCGTCCATGGCGTGCTCGGGCTGCACGCTGGCAACCAGTCCCAGTCGGGCGAACCGGGCGAGGTCGTCGTCGCGCACGAGTTGGGCGTGCTCGATGATGCCGGACATGCCCAGCTGCTCGAACGCGTCGATCACCTCGGTGTTGGCCCGGTCACCGATCGCGTGCACGGCCGCACCGATGCCGGCGGCGTGCCCGCGGGCGAGCAGACGGCGGAGTTCGGCCACCGGGACGCTCTCGATGCCGCACGCGTGGGCGCTGCCGGGGTCGACCCCGGGGTACGGGTCCCAGCACCACGCGGTGCGGGTGTTCAGCGACCCGTCGACGATGACCTTGAGCCGCCCCATCGTGACCAGGCCGGTCGGCTCCACCCGATCGCCGGTGCGAAGGCCCGCCGAAATCGCCTGCTCGAGACGATCGGGCCACACCGCGGCATCCACCCGCAGGCTGGTCACCCCGCACGCGACGCGCTGCGACCACTCCCCGACGTTGTCGGTGTTCTCGTACTCGACGATGCCGACCACGCCCCGCCGCGCCGCCGCATCGGCGACCTCGGCGAACGCCTGCGCCGGCAGCGTCGAGGTCTCCTGGATGCCCTGCATCGCCGCGATCCACGGCGCCTCGCTCACGACGCCGGACGCGTCGAGGGCGAGGCCCAGCCGGGCGGCGGCGCGGGTGTTCATCCACGCGCAGTGCAGGTCGCCGCTGATGAGCACGACGGGGACATCGGACTCGATCGCCTCGAGGGCGGCGAGCGAGGCCGGCTGCGGCCACAGGCCGTCACGGAAGCCGTAGCCGATGAGCATCCCGTCGCTGAGCGCTGCCCCGTCGCGCCGGGCGACGCGCACGGCCGCCAGCACGTCGGCCGCGCTTTCGGTGGCGGTCAGATCCACGCGGCGGCGGCGGATGACCCACTGCGTGAAATGCACGTGCGCGTCCCAGAGGCCAGGTCCCACGTATCGGCCGGCGACGTCGACGACCTCGCCGGTAGGCAGTGCGGAGCCGGCGGGGGCGATCGCCGTGATGAGGCCGTCATCGATGGTGATGTCCATCGGCTCGCCGCCGTACCGACGGGCGTTGCGCAGGGTGAGGCGGGTGGGGGTCATGGGGCTCATGATGGCAGAGCGTGGACCTGCGCCATGCGCGCGGCCAACGCCGGATTGGCATACGGGCCGGGGCGCCCGAGCGCCTCGATGACGCGCTCGACCACCGCGGCGGGCTTGTCCTGGCTCATCTTCTCCTTCGCTTCGAACCGCGTCACCCGCAGCCGGAATCCCACCGTGCCGTGCACGATGCGCGCGGCGTAGTCGGCGTTCTCGAGGCTGCGGTTCATGAGGAAGGGCTCCGGAAGCACACGCTCGAAGTGATCCACGAGACGTTCGAGCACGCGCAGGTTCTCGGCGTCGCCGAGCAGCTCCGGCGTGCCGTGGAGGTGGGCGACGGCGAAATTCCAGGTCGGCACAGCGGGTGAGGTGTCGTACCAGCCGGGCGAGACGTAGCCCTGCGGCCCCGAGACGATGACCATGCACTCGTGCGCACCCAGTTCGTGCAGCCGCTCGTCGGGGCGCCCCACGTGGCTGACGAGCACGATCCCCTCGGCGTCCTCCTCCAGCAGCACCGGATAGTGGGATGCCACGATCCCCTTGCCCGGCACGAAGCTGACGAGGGTGGCCCAGGGGTTCTCCCGCACGAGGGCGCGCACGGCCGCGACGTCATCGACGGCGTAGTCGGGGGCGAGCCTCATGCGACACCGCCGACCGGGGCGAGCACGGGGATCTCGTAGCGGCGGGGCGTGCCGAAGCGGTGCGCCGAGATCGACACGGCCTGCTCGCGCAGGAACGGGAGCATCTCCACGCGGCCCGCGGCGACGACCGCACCGGTGTACAGCGCCACGGCGGGCGAACCGCCGGTGCGCGCGGCGAGGTCGGCGGCGTCGCCGCCGATGAGGCGGACCCGGCCGCCCTGCTCCGCGAGGCGGCCGACGCGGGCGGTCCACGCCGTTTCGCCCTCGACGGCGACCGCGACGCCCTGAGCGATGAGCCACGTGCGCACGGGAGTCGACAGCTGCGCTGCGGCGCTCACCGTCACCCGCGCCCGGGCGCGCAGGCCCGCGGCGACCACGCGGACGAGCTCGACGTCGCGGGCGCCTTCGAACCGCACGGTCACCGGCACCGCCTGATAGCGCAGCGCGTTCTGCTCGCTGTCGAGCCCCGTGGCGTCGCGGACCCTCCCGAATTCGTCCTGCCAGGCGGCGGCATCCGTCGCCAAGGCGCCGCGCAGCCAGGTCAGTTCGTCCTCATCGATGCCGGCGGCACGCACGGCGCCGGTCGAGAGCGCGTCGCTCGGCGCGGGGGCGTTCACGGGGGCGTCGGTCCACCCGGAGAGCCCGACGAGGTAGTTGGGTCCGCCCGCCTTCGTGCCGGCGCCGACGGCGGCTTTCTTCCAGCCGCCGAACGGCTGGCGCTGCACGATGGCGCCGGTCGTGCCGCGGTTGACGTAGAGGTTGCCCGCTTCGACGGTGGCCAGCCACGAGGCGATCTCACGCTCGTCGAGCGAGTGCAGGCCCGAGGTCAGGCCGTACTCGATCGCGTTGACCATCCCGATCGCCTCGTCGAGGGTCGCGGCGGTCATGACGCCCAGCACCGGCCCGAAGTACTCGGT
This sequence comes from Microbacterium sp. NPDC058021, assembly GCF_042885955.1. Lineage (NCBI taxonomy): Bacteria > Bacillati > Actinomycetota > Actinomycetes > Micrococcales > Microbacteriaceae > Microbacterium > Microbacterium sp. NPDC058021. The sequence continues at coordinate 699,491 of NZ_JBHVRF010000001.1, read as the reverse complement.
CAGGTGGAAGGGCGACCCGGCCACGACGCCCTCGCGGATGCCGGGACGCCAGAGGGCGCCGGCGTCGTCGAGCTTGACCGGAGGCAGCACCCAGCGCTCCCCCGGCTCGAGGGTCGTGAGCGCGTGCAGCAGCTTGCCGTCGGCCGGGCCGATGAGCGGGCCGATGCGGGTGGCCCCCTCCCACGGCGCGCCGACCTGGTACGCCCCGACGGCGTCGACGAGCTGGCGGCGGAAGCGCTCGGACGAGGCCACCGTGCCGACGAGGATCACGAGTGACGCGGCGGAGCACTTCTGGCCCGCGTGGCCGAACGCCGAATACGCGACGTCCTTCGCGGCGAGGTCGAGGTCGGCACTGGGCGTGACGATGATGGCGTTCTTGCCGCTCGTCTCGGCCAGCAGCGGCAGGTCGGGGCGGAAGCTGCGGAACAGTTCGGCCGTCTCGTAGCCGCCGGTGAGGATCACCCGCTCGACGGCCGGGTCGCTCACCAGTGCGGTGCCGAGTTCGCGGCCCTCCAGCTGCACGTACTGCAGCACGTCGCGGGGGACCCCCGCCTCCCACAGCGCCTCGATCATCACGGCACCCGAGCGCCGCGCCTGACGGGCGGGCTTGATGATGACGGGCGAGCCGGCGGCGAGGGCGGCGAGGGTGGAGCCGGCGGGGATGGCGACGGGGAAGTTCCACGGCGGTGTGACGACGGTGAGTCCGACGGGCGCCGGGCGGGCGCCGTCGATCGCGGCGACGTGCAGGGCGCTCTCGGCGTAGTAGTGGGCGAAGTCGATCGCCTCGGAGACCTCCGGGTCGCCCTGCTCGATGACCTTGCCGCACTCGGAGCCCATGACTTCCAGCAGCTCGGCGCGCCGGCGCTCGAGCACGTCGCCGGCACGGTGCAGGATCTCCGCGCGCCCCTCGGCGCCGAGGGCCTGCCAGGCGGAGCCGGCGGCGACGGCGCGCGCGATCACGGCATCCAGCGCCGCCTGGTCGCCGAGCGTGTTCTCGCGTACCGTGCGCTCGCCCAGAGTGGATGCCTGCATGCGCGCGCGGATGCCGTCGGCCCAGACCCGGTTGGCGGCGAGGCTGGGGTCGGTGTCGGGGGTGTTCTCGAACGACCCGCGCGGGGCCGGCGCGGGCTCCACGGCGCGGTTCTGCGTTCGCCGCGGGGCGGGGACCTCGGTGGGCATGGTGGCAAGCGACGCGAAGAACCGGCTGCGCTCGCGCTCGAATAGCACCGGGTCGGCGCCGAGGTCGAACACGGCCGACATGAAGTTGTCGCTGGACGCGCCCTCCTCCAGACGGCGGATGAGGTAGGCGATCGCGACGTCGAACTCGGCGGGGTGCACGACGGGCGTGTAGAGCAGCAGCGAGCCGACGGTGCGGCGGACGACCGTGGCCTGCGCCGAGGCCATCCCCAGCAGCATCTCGAACTCGACGCCCGCCGTCACGCCACGGCGTTCGGCGAGCAGCCACGCCAGCGCGATGTCGAACAGGTTGTGACCGGCGACGCCGATGCGCACCGCACCGATGTGCTCGGGGCGGAGCGCATATTCCAGGACCGCCTTGTACGAGGCATCCGAGGCCTGCTTGCTCTCCCACGTGGCCAACGGCCAGTCGTGCACCTCGGCATCGACCCGCTCCATGGGCAGGTTCGCACCCTTGACCACGCGCACCTTGATGGGCGCGCCGCCGTCGGCGACGCGGGCCGCCGCCCACTCCTGCAGCCGCATCATGGCGCCGAGGGCGTCGGGCAGGTACGCCTGCAGCACGATCCCGGCTTCGAGGGACCGGAACTCGGGGCGGTCCAGGATCGAGTTGAACACCGCGAGGGTGAGGTCGAGGTCCTTGTACTCCTCCATGTCGAGGTTGATGAACTTCGCCCCCGTGCGCGCGTTCGCGGCGAGGTGGAACAGCGGCACGAGCGCGTCGGCGGCGTGTGCGACGGCGTCGTCGAACGCCCACGGGCTGTGCGGGGCGACGGTGGAGGACACCTTGATCGAGACGTAGTCCACGTCGTCGCGCGACAGCAGTCGCCGCGTGCCCTCGAGGCGCCGGGCGGCCTCGTCCTGCCCGAGGATCGCCTCACCCAGAAGGTTCACGTTCAGGCGCACACCCTCCGCCGAGCGGATGCGGCGGATGGCGCGGCCGAGCCGCGCGTCGGTGGCATCCACGATGAGGTGGCGCACCATGCCGCGCAGCACCCGGCGGGCGATGGGGACGACGATGCCGGGCAGGAGCGGCGCCATCGCGCCGCCGAGGGCGATGAGGCCTCGCAACGGTGCGGGCAGGAATCGGGGGGTGAGCGGCACGAGGGCGCGGAGGTTCTGGGCGGCGACCTTGGTGTCCTCGGGACGCACGACGCCGTCGACGAAGCCGACCGTGAACGCCAGGCCGTTCTCGTCGCGCAGCACACCGGCGAGGCGCTTCGCGGCGGTGTCCACCGGCACGCTGCTGCTCTCGTCGAGCCAGCGGCGCACCAGCGTGACGGCGTCGTCGGCGAGCGCGCCGAGTTCGGCGGCATTGCGGTCAGCGACCGCGTCGCGGTCTGCGGACTCGGACGGAGTGGGGTCGATCAGCGTCATGGGGCCTCTTCGCTCGGCGGGCACGACAGCGGCACCCGTGAGGTTTCAGTGTGCGGGTGCGGGATGCCACGTGAAAAGCACACATTCATGAGGACTATCATTCGATAAAACCGATGAATGGTGAGGGACCCCATGCTGGAGCTCCGCAGGCTGCGGCTGCTGCACGAACTAGCACAGCGCGGCACGATCGCCGAAGTCGCTGCGGCGCTCGCCTACAGCCCTTCGACGGTGTCGCAGCAGCTGGCGCTGCTGGAACGGGAGGCGGGCACCGCGCTGCTGGAGCCCGACGGTCGCCGCGTGCGACTCACGGCGCAGGGTCGCCTTCTGGCGGCGCACGCCGCGCGCGCGCTCGAGCTCGACGAGGCGGCGCGCGCCGAGCTGTCGTCGTCCCGCGGCGCGCAGACCCGGGTGCGCATCGCGGTGATGTCCACCGCCGCGCAGGCGCTGGTCCCCGCGGCCCTCACCCTGCTCGCCGAGCGCGCCCCGCAGGTGCGGCTCGAGGCGGTGGAACTGCCGCCCGAGGAGGGGCTGTTCGAGCTGACCGCCCGCGCGTTCGATCTGGTCGTGGCCGAGCAGTACCCCGGGCACACCCGCGAACTGCGCGACGGGGTCGACCGGGTCGTGCTGGGGGTGGATCCGATCCGCCTCGCCCTGCCCCGCGACGATACGGCCGATTCGCTGACCGACCTCGCCGACCGCGCCTGGATCTTCGAGCCGCGCGGCACCGCGGTGCGGCAGTGGGCGGTGCAGCAGTGCCGCGCTGCGGGATTCGAGCCCGACGTGCGGTTCGACGCGACCGACCTCGTCGCCCACGTGCGGATGGTGGCTGCGGGGCACGCCGTGGCGATGCTCCCCGACCTGGTGTGGACCGGCGAGCGCGACACGGTGCGACTGCTCGACCTCCCCGGCACCCCGGTGCGGGAGATCTTCGCCGCGACCCGTGCGTCGTCCCGCGACAGCACGACGATCGACACGGTGCGCACGGCTCTCGCCGACGCGCTGGCGGCGCACCGGCCCCGCTGAGGCCGGCGCTCCGCGGCGCGACTCAGATCGCGAAGATGCGCCAGCTCGCCTCGGCGACGGCCCCCGGCTCGATGACGATGAGACCCGGGTCGAAGTCGTAGCGCGGTGCGTTGAAGGCATCCGGCGCGCACGTCATCGGCTCGACGGCGAGGCCACCGCGGTGGCCGGGCTGGGCGGCGCCACCGGGCAGGTCGGCGGTGTGCACCTGCACCCAGGGGCACGCGGCATCCCACGCCATGCCGACACCACGGCCGGCAGCATCGGTCACCCGCACGGTGGAGACACCGTCGGCATCGGCGGCGAGCGCCGTGAAGGCGTGGTCGATCTCGGTCGCGCCGATCGCCCGTGCGGTGCGGAAGTCGAACTCGGCATCCACCGGGCCGAGCGTGGTCGGGATGAGCCGGTCGGGGGTGACCTGCAGCACCTCGGATGCCGGGAGCTCGAGGGTCCAGCCGTCGACCGTGCCCTCCCGCGCCACGAGGTAGGGATGCGGTCCGGTGCCGAACGGCACGGAGTGCGCCGAGAGGTTCTCGCCGCGCACCGTCTGGGTGAGACCGTCGTCGCCGAGCGCGAAGGTCGTCGTCACCCGCACCCGCCACGGGTAGCCGGTCTGCGGCTCGATGACCGCGGCGAGGGTGACGTGATCCGACCCCTTGTCGACGGCGTCGTAATCCAGCCAGGCCGCCAGGCCGTGCAGCGCGTGACCGCGGCCGGGTTCGGTCAGCGGCAGCTGGTGCTCGATACCGCCGAAGGAGTACCGGCCGTCGACGACCCGGTTCGGCCACGGCGCGAGGGTCGCACCGCGGTAGGCGGGGCGCACCTCGTCAGCGGCGAAGGGCACCACGAGGTGCCGGCCGTCGTGGGTGAGCGAGCGCAGCGACGCGCCGACGCTCGCCACGACCGCCTCGAAGGGGCCGTGACGCAGGACATGCTGAATGCCGGATGCCGGAATGTGCGCCATGATCAGATCCCCTGTGCCAGGCGGTAGTAGGCCGCGTTCCAGCGCAGTTCCTTCTGGAACCCGCGCACCGTGGTGTCCTCGTCGATGACGAGCAGCTCCGTGCCCGCCATTTCGGCGAAGTCCTGGAACACCTCGATACCCACCGCGGTGGACATGACGGTGTGGTGGGCGGCTCCCGCCGCCAGCCAGCAGCCGGCGCTCGTGGCGAAGTCGGGGGCGGGCTTCCACACCGCCCGGCCCACCGGGAGGTTCGGCAGGTCGGGCGCCTCGACGTTCTCGACGACGTTGGCCACGAGGCGGAACCGATCGCGCATGTCACTCATCGCGACCACGACGGCGGGGCCGGGGTCGGCGGTGAAGACCAGGCGCACCGGGTCGTCCTTGCCGCCGATGCCGAGCGGGTGCACCTCGAGCCGCGGCTTCGCGGTCGTCAGCGACGGCGACACCTCGAGCATGTGCGCACCGAGGATCTTCTCGTCGCCTTCCACGAGGTCGTAGGTGTAGTCCTCCATGAGGCTCGCCCCCCCGGGGAGGCCCGCGCCCATCACGTTGGCGACCCGCACCAGGATGGCCGTCTTCCAGTCGCCCTCGGCGCCGAAGCCGTAGCCCTCGGCCATGAGGCGCTGCACGGCGAGACCGGGCAGCTGCTTCAGCGCGCCGAGGTCCTCGAACGACGTGGTGAACGCGCCGAAGCCGCCCGCCTCGAGGAACGTCCGCAGCCCGACCTCGATCGCGGCGCCGTCGCGCAGCGACTGGTGGCGCTCGGCGCCGGGGCGCAGCTCGTCGGCCACGTCGTAGGTGTCGAGGTACTCGGCCACGAGCGCGTCGATCTGCGCGTCGGTCGCGGCCGCCACGGCATCCGCCAGCTCGTTCACACCCCACGTGTTCACCTGCACGCCGAAGCGCAGCTCGGCCTCGGTCTTGTCGCCCTCGGTGACGGCGACGTAGCGCATGTTGTCGCCGAAGCGGGCGAGCTTGAGGGTGCGCGCGGCCTGCCAGCCCGCCGCGGCTCGCTGCCACTGCTCGATCTGCTCAAGGACGGCCGGGTTGGACACGTGCCCGACGACGGTCTTGCGCGCGACGTTCAGCCGCGTCTGGATGTACCCGAACTCACGGTCGCCGTGGGCGGCCTGGTTGAGGTTCATGAAATCGAAGTCGATCTCGTTCCAGGGCAGCTCCACGTTGGCCTGCGTGTGCAGGTGCAGCAGCGGCTTCTGCAGTGCGTCCAGGCCCCCGATCCACATCTTGGCGGGGCTGAAGGTGTGCATCCACGCCATGACGCCGATGACGTCGTCGCGGCCGTTCACCTCGAGGGCGAGACGGCGGATGCTGTCGGCATCCTTGAGCACGGGCTTCCAGACGACCCGCACCGGCAGGCCCGACATGCCGGCGACGACCGCCTGCGACTGGTCGGCGACCTGGCGGAGGGTCTCTTCGCCGTAGAGGTTCTGACTGCCGGTGACGAACCAGACCTCGTAGCCGTCGAGGGAGGGGGAAAGGGCCATGGGGGGAATCCTTCGTTGAGGTTCTTGCGGTTCAGAGGGCGGCGACGGCGGCGGCTTCGACCGCCAGACCGGCACGGTAGCGGTCGAGGTAGGTCGCGAAGCCGGCGACGTCGGCCGGGTCGGGGTCGACCACGGTGATGTCGGCGCCGGCGAACACCGCGCGGTCGAGGTAGGTGGACAGGTCGGTGCCTTCGCGGGCGGATGCCAGGTACGACGCCAGCACGGCGATGCCCCAGGCCCCGCCCTCGGCGGCGGTCTCGCCGACGGCGACGGGGGCGCCGAGTGCACCGGCGAGGAAGCGCTGGGCGACGCCGGCGGTGCGGAACATGCCCCCGTGGGCGAACATGCGATCCAGCGCCACCCCTTCGTCGTCGAGCACCCGCATGCCCAGCGCCAGGGTGCCGAAGACGCCGTACAGCTGCGCGCGCATCGCGTTGGCGAGGGTGAAGGAGCTTTCGGGGGTGCGCACGAACAGCGGCCGACCCTCGGTGAGGCCGGCGATCGGCTCACCGGCGAGGTGGTTGTAGGCGAGCAGGCCCCCGGCATCCGCGTCGCCGGCGAGCGCCTCGCGGAAGAGCGTCTCGTACACGGCATCCGTGTCGATCGGCTGCCCCGCGGCTTCGGCGAAGCGCGAGAACATCGCCACCCACGCGGCCAGTTCGCTCGCGCCGTTGTTGCAGTGCACCATGGCGACCGCGTCGCCGGCGGGTGTGGTCACGAGGTCGAGTTCGTGGTGGGCCGCGGCGAGCGGGCGCTCGAGCACGACCATCGCGAAGATGCTGGTGCCGGCGCTGACGTTGCCGGTGCGGGGCGCGACGGCGTTCGTGGCGACCATGCCGGTGCCGGCGTCGCCCTCGGGCGGGCAGAGCGGGATGCCGGGGCGGAGGGTGCCCGTGGGATCCAGCAGCGCGGCACCCTCGGAGGTCAGCTCGCCGGCCGGAGCGCCGGCCACGAGCACCTCGGGCAGGAGCGCGGGGAGGTCCAGGCCCGTGCCGAGGCCGGCGAAGCGCGCGAGCAGCTCGGCGTCGTAGTCGTGGGTCGCGGAATCGATCGGGAACATGCCCGACGCGTCGCCGATGCCGAGCACGCGGTGCCCCGTGAGGCGCCAGTGCACGTAGCCGGCGAGCGTCGTGAAGAAGTCGACCCGGGGTACGTGCGGCTCGGCGTCGAGCACCGCCTGGTACAGGTGGGCGATCGACCAGCGGTGCGGGATGTTCACCTCGAACAGCTCGCTGAGCGCGGTCACGGCAGCGTCCGTGTGGGTGTTGCGCCAGGTGCGGAACGGCACGAGCAGCTCGCCCGCGGCATCCATCGCGAGGTAGCCGTGCATCATCGCCGACACCCCCAGCGCGCCGAACGTATCGGGGGTGACGCCGTAGCGCGTCTGCACATCGGCGACGAGGTCGGCGTAGGCGGACTGCAGCCCCGACCAGACGTCGTCGAGGGAGTAGGTCCACCGGCGCCCCTCGAACCTGTTCTCCCAGGCGTGGCTGCCGACGGCGAGCACGTGGGCCGGCTCGTCGGCATCGACGAGGCACGCCTTGATGCGGGTGGAACCGAGCTCGATGCCGAGCGACGTGCGCCCGGCGCGGATGGCCTCTGCGATGTCGGCGACGCGGGCGTCGTCGGGCGTGGTGGTCACGGATCCTCCATTGGGGTGCTCGGGTTGATGTTACCGGTAACAGCCCGCGGTGTCATGTGTCGATTCCGGGCGAGCGAGGCGGTTGCCGACACGGGCCGGGTCACGAGCGAGGCGGGCCGGTCGAGGCGCGTGCCACAAGCGTCGGCGGTGCCGGCGTGAGCGCAGGCGCGTCGGCCGCCTCCAGCCCCAGCACCTCGCCGATGCAGCGCCTCGCCTCGCCCTCGATGTCCAGGCGCACGGTGGTCAGGGCCGGCCGGTAGTACGCGGCATCCGGGTTGTCGTCGAACCCGGCGACGCTCACGTCGCCCGGCACCGCGAGCCCGAGGTCGGCGAGCCCGGCCATGAGACCCAGGGCCATCTGGTCGTTCGCGACGACGACCGCCGTCGGGCCGCCGGGCGCGCGCACGGCGGCGGCGATCTCAGCGGCGCGGTGGGCGCCGGCATCCGCCGACCAGTCGCCCTCCCAGCGCGGCCCCGGTTCGAGGCCGGCCGCGGCGAGCGCGGCACGCACCCCGGCGTCGCGCGCGGCCGCCTCGCGCCACTCGGCGGGGCCGGTCAGGTGCGCGATGCGCGTGTGGCCGAGGTCCACGAGGTGATGCACGGCCGAGCCGGCGCCCTCGCCCTGCCGCGCAGCCCCCGGCCCGCCGTGCAACTCGGCGACGGGCAGCTCCAACCCGGCGAGGGTCTCGAGGGTACGAGCGTGCGGAGCGACCACGACGATGCCGTCGACACCCTGCGAGAGCAGGTGCTCGGCGGCGGCGGAGACGGATGCCGCGTCGGCGGCATCCGCATAGGCGGTGGCGATCCAGCGGCCGGCGGTGCGCGCGGCCGTCTCGAGCGCGGCGATGCCGACGGCGGGGCCGTAGAGCGTGGCATCCGAGGCGATGACGCCGAGCGTGCGGGTCGTGGCGGTGCCGAGCGAGCGAGCGGCGTTGTTGACGCGATACCCCAGCGTCGCCATCGCCTCCAGCACCCGCCGGCGGGTCTCGTCGCGGATGTGCGGGTGGTCGTTGAGCACCCGCGACACCGTCTGCGACGACACCCCGGCGAGCGCGGCGACGTCGCGCACGCCCACTTTGGCGCGGGTCACGGCAGGCTCGGACATGCCGCTCAGGCTAGCGCGGGCCGCACGCACCGCCGCGCGCGCCGCCGCGCCCGCGGGGGCGTGCCCGAGCTGCTCGGGTGTCACTTACGCACAGTCCCGGCCCGTGGCATCCGCCATTCGTGACACACGAGCCGCGCTGCGGCGGGGCGGGAGCGGGGAGTCACACGTTGTGGCCGGACCACCACGCCACCAGCGCCTCGGCCGGCTCGCACTCGTAGCTGCGCAGCGAGGTCGCCGAGAGGAACCCCATGTGCGGAGTGACGACGGCGCGCGGGTGTGCGCGCAGCGGGTGGTCGGCACGCGGCGGCTCCGCGTCGAGCACGTCGAGCCCGGCACCGCGCAGCGTGCCGTCGTCGAGCGCCGCAGCCAGGGCGGAGAGGTCGACCAGCTCGCCCCTGGACACGTTGATGAGCGTGGCTCCGGGGCGCATCCGCCCGATCTCCGACGCCCCGATCAGGCCGCGGGTCTCGGGCAGGAGCGGCAGGTGGAGGGACAGCACATCGCTCTGCGCCAGCAGCTCGTCGAAGCCCACGGGCTCCACACCCGGCGCGAGGGCCGACGGGTCGTACCCGATGACGCGGCCGAACAGCGGACTGGCCATCTCGGCGAACCGGGCACCGATACGTCCGAGCCCGCAGAGTCCTAACGTCAGCTCGCTCAGACGGCGTGGCAGGCGCTCGAACGCGTCGGTCCACTGTCCCCTCGCCACGACATCCTGCGCGTCGCGCAGGTCGCGCTCGGTGGCGAGCGTCAGGGCGAGGGCGTGCGTGGCGACCTCTTCGGTGGACGCCCCGGCGAGCGGTCTCACCGTCACACCGTGCGCGGCGGCGGAAACCGCATCCACCATGTCACTGCCCGTGGAGGCCGTGCCGATCCATCTCAGATTCGGGAATGCCGCGAAGAAGTCCGCCCCGAGGTGCGCGTAGCCGGCGAGCGCCGCCACCGCGGCCCGCGCCCGCTCCGGCACTTCGTGCGTGACGTCCCAGCGCAGCACCTCGACGTCGAAACCGGCATCCACCAGGATGCGCCGCGCGGGCTCCGGAGACAGATCGGTGACGTCGGTGATCACCGCGACCGGGCGCGCCGTCATGAGCCGACCACGTCGAGGGCGCCATCGGCCAGGCCCCTGACGACCCTCTCGAAGACGTCCAGTCCCGCCAGCATGTCCGCGTCGGTGGAGAACTCCTTCTCGTTGTGCGAGATGCCGTCCACGCTCGGGATGAAAACGAGCACCGTGGGCACGATGTCCTTGACATTGGTGGCGTCGTGGCCGGCGAGCGTCTTGACCCGCGTGTGGGTGAGCCCCAGGTCCGCGGCCGCCTCCTCCACGAGACGCACGCCTGCGTCGATGAAGGGGCCGGAGCTCCACACCGAGCTGGAGAGGAACTCGACACGCGTGCGGGTCTGCTCCTCGATGGCGGCGATCCGCTGCTGCAGCAGGTCGAAGGCACGCTCGAGTTCGTCGGTGGTCTCTGCCCGCAGGTCGATGAGCATGCGCACTTCGCGGGCGATGGTCACCGGTGAGTTGGGCTCCAGATACATCTCGGAGACCGTTGTGTGCAGTGTTTCCTCCGGGAAGGAGCGGATGAGGTCGTTCACCGCCGTGATGACGTGCGCGGCCCCGAGGAGAGCATCGCGGCGGTCGGCCATCCGCATCGATCCGGTATGCCCCTGTTCACCGTGGACGACGACCTCGTACTTGTAGGCGCACCACGTCTCCGCGACGGCCCCGATCGTCACGCCCGTTTCCTGCATCGACGGGCCCTGCTCGATGTGGATCTCGCCGTAGGCGGCGATCTCGGGGAGGGAGTCGGCACCCGCGGCACCCAGCCGCTCCAGCGCCCCGCGCACCGTGGTCCCGGCGGGGTCCGTCGTGTCGAGGGCGACCTCCAGCGGGAGCTTGCCTGTGGCCACAGCCGAACCCATCATGCTCGGCTTGAATCGGCATCCCTCTTCGTTGAACCAGTCCACGACGGCGATGTTGTAGCGCGGGAGCGTACCCGCAGCGCGGTGCGCGGCGAGGACGCGCACCGCCGCGTGGGCGGCGGCGAGCACGCCGTACGCGCCGTCGTACCGGCCGGCGAGCGGCTGGCTGTCCAGGTGCGAACCGAACAGCACGTACGGTGCACCGGGGACGAGCTCGACCTGCCCGAAGAGGTTGCCGATGGCATCCTGGTGAACCACGAAGCCGTGGGTGCGCAGCAGCTCGGCGAACCAGGCGCGCACCTCGCCATCGGCATCCGTTCCGGCCTGCCGGTCGACGCCGCCGCCGGCCGTGGCGCCGAAGGTCGACATCCGGGCGAAGTCGGCGAGGAAGGCCCACCCGTCGAGCCCGCTCATGCCCAGTCCCGCTGCAGTTCCATGGTCGAGCAGTGCAGCCCGCCGCCGTTCTTCAAGATCTCGCGATACGGCACGGTCAGCACCTCGACACCCTTCGCGGCGAGCCGCTCGGCGGTGCGCGGCAGATGATCGGGCATGACGACGCGGCGACGGTCGAGCACGAGCAGGTTGCTGGCCCATTCCTCCGTCGGGTGCACCTCGACCAGCTCGATGCCGAGGGCCTCCAGGGCGGCCATGTAGTCGTAGGGCGCCAGACGCGGGTTCACGAGGGCGAGGTCGTGGTCGACCATCGACGAGCACATGTCGAGATGGATGAGGTATCCGGGAAGCGACACCCGGTGCAGCGTGATGCCGTGGATGTCCAGGAGGGCTGCGAGTTGGCGGTATCCCTCCGGGGTGGTGCGGACCGAGGTACCGAGGAACGCCTGGTCGGGGCGGACCTTCACGAACGTCCCGCCTTCCACGATTCCCTCCCCGGCGATGGTGCCGAGGATGGGCATGCCTGCGTTCGCGACGGCCTGCGTGATCGTCTGCTCCTCACCGCGGCGCATGCGCGCGGCCGTTCGGGCGATGATGGCCCCGCCCGCAATGGTGACGAGCGGATCGCGGGTGTAGACGGCCTTGGGGAAGGTCGGCAGATCGGGGGCGTACACGACCTCGATCCCGTTGTCGCGCAGGAGCTGGGCGAAGCCGTCGTGCTCGGCGCGGACGCGGTCCATGTCGGGCGCGTCCCGGCCGGTCCAGTACCCGCGGCCGTTCGGCTCGACGAGTGCGTCGACCGAAGCGTCGTACATGTCGCCGGTGAGCTCCGCCAGGCACGCGGCGGGCCGCCGCATGAGCACGGCTCGCAGGCGGCCCACCTCGTCGGCGGCGCCCCAGCGACGGCCCCAGGTGCCCTCCAGCTCCGCGTGGTCGAGGAACCCGGGGGCGCCCTCGGGACCCATGAGGCGGTGGAACCGCCCGTCGGAGACCTCCATGGTCGAATCGAACTCGCTCATCTGCGTCCTTACTCCTCTGTCTGGTCGACCGTCGTGCGGTCAGAATCCTCGGGCGACGATGACCGTCGCGGCCTCACGCCGCATGGCGTCGGACAGCTCCCGCTCGAGCTCCTCGGGGGTGTCCACGCCCACGGCGTCGGCCCCGAAGCCCCGCGCGATCAGCACGTGGTCGAACGCGGTCACCTCGGTGTCGATGCGCTGGGCACCCGCTCGGTCGAACGAGTCCCGGATCTCGCCGTACCCGCGGTTGTCCCAAATCAGCAGGGTGAACTGCCTCCCGAGTTCCACAGCGCCGGCGAGCTCGGTCAGGGTGAAGAGCACACCGCCGTCTCCGGCGATGACGAGCACGGGGCGGTCTGGTTCCGCGATGGCGGCGCCGATGCCCATGGGCAGGGCGGGGCCCAGCGTGCCGAGTCCATAGGGGGCGATGCGTGCGGTCGGCTCGTCGGGGGTGACGACCTGATGCAGCGTGTACGCCAACTGGGTGGAGTCCAGCACCTGCACGGCATCGCGCGGCACGGCGCGTCCGATCGCCGCCACCCACGGGAGGTGCGCGAGGGACTGATCGGTCCAGTCGCTCGAGGCGACCGCCGCCGCCGCGCGCGCCGTCCCCGCGCCGCCCGCAGTGGAGCGCCCAGGGAGGGCATCCGCGAGGGCGTCGAGGGCGAGTGCCGCGTCGGCGCACAGGGCGACGTCGGCGACGCGCGGCGCGTGGAGGTTCGCGGGATCGGTGTCGACACGCACGAGGATGCCGGTGACTTCGGCGGTGCGGCCGCTGTAGAGCATGTCGGCGGCGGAGAACTCGGTGCCGACCGCGAGCACGACGTCGGCGTCCCGCAGGAGTGCGTGGCCACCCGCCATCGGCAGCAGCGGCCCCACGGACAGGGCGTGGTCGCCGGGCAGCACGCCGGCGCCGTTCCCCGTCGTGATGACCGGGGCATCCAGCAGTTCGGCGAGGCGACGCACCTGTGCCGTCGCCCCACGGGCCCCTCCCCCGGCGAGGATGACGGGTGACGCTGCGGCGCGCAGCGTGACGGCCGCGCGCTCCACGACGTCCTGCTCGGGCGCGACCCGCGCCGGCAGCGGTGCCGGCGGCGCGGCGGCGAGCGCGTCGGACACCTCGGCGGAGAGCAGATCGATGGGAAGCGAGATGACGACGGGGCGCGGTCGCGGTCCCCGCAGCGCATGCCAGGCCGCGTCGAGCAGCGCCGGCAGGTCCGCGGCATCCGTCAGCCGCCACGCGTGGGCGGTGACGCCCGATGCGGCGAGCACTTGATCGCGCACGTCGTGAAGCGGCCCCCGTCCCCGGCCGAGATCGGCGGTGGCGGTGTCTGCCGCAAGGAAGAGGACGGGCACCGAGTCGTGCCAGGCCTGCGCCAGCGGCGTGAGGGCGTTCAGCAGGCCCGGCCCGGTCACGAGGAGCGCGACGCCGACCTCGCCGGTCTGCCGCGCATAGGCGTCGGCCATGAAGCCCGCGCCCTGCTCGTGACGGGCCGGGTGCGTCGCGATGCCTGCGGCCGGAAGCCCCCGGTACATCTCGATCGTGTGCACGCCGGGGATGCCGAACACGGTGTCCACGCCGCGCAGCGCCAGCTGGTGGGCGACGGCCTCGCCGAGTCTCATCGTGGTGTCTCCTTGGATCGTGTGGGGTCAGCCGAGCACGCGGCGCAGGAAGGTGCGGGTCCGCTGGTGCTGGGGGTCGTCGATCACCTGCGCGGGCGGTCCTTGCTCGACGACGACGCCGTCGGCCATGAACACCACCCGGTCGCAGACGTCGCGGGCGAAGGCGATCTCGTGCGTGACGACGATCATCGTCATGCCGTCCTGCGCCAGGGAGCGCATGACGCCCAGCACGTCGCCGACGAGCTCGGGGTCCAGCGCGCTGGTGGGTTCGTCGAACAGCATGACCTTGGGTCGCATCGCCAGGGCGCGCGCGATCGCGACGCGCTGCTGCTGGCCACCGGAGAGCTGTGCGGGATAGTGACCCGCCTTGTCCGCCAGCCCGACGCGGTCAAGAAGCGCGAGGGCCTCCGCGCGCACCTCGGCCTTCGACCGCCCCAGCACCCGGATGGGCGCCTCGGCGACGTTCTCCAGTGCGGTCATGTGCCCGAAGAGGTTGAACCGCTGGAACACCATCCCGATCTCCCGGCGCCGCTCGGCGACCTCTCGGGGGCGCAACTCGTGGAGGCGCCCGCGGTGCTCGCGATACCCGACGAGGATGCCGTCGACGCGGATCTCGCCGCGGTCGATCTCCTCGAGGTGATTGATGCAGCGCAGCAGGGTCGACTTGCCCGATCCCGACGGACCCAGGATGCCGACGACTTCGCCGGCCTGGACCTCGAGACTGACATCCGTGAGCACTTCGTGGGGGCCGAACGCCTTGCGCACGCCGTCGACGACGACCAGGGGCCGGTTCTGTGTGCCGATCATCGGGATGCTCCCTCCGCGCGAACGCTGTCTGTGGTCTCGATGACGGCAGCCGGTCCGGTCAGCAGCGCCGGTTCGCCGGCCGGCTCGCGGCGGAATCCGAACATGCGCGCCGTCCAGCCGGGCTGGCGGTTCTGCAGGCTCTGGGAGAACCGCCGCTCCAGCCAGCTCTGCAGGATGCCCGCGATCGTCGTGAGGATCAGGTACCAGATGCTCGCCACCAGGAGCATCTCGATGACGCTGTAGTCCGCAGCCCCGATCTGGCGGGCGCGGTAGAGCAGCTCGCCGGCGCCGATCACCGAGACGAGGGACGTCTCCTTCAGGAGGGTCACGAGCTCGTTTCCCATGGGAGGGAGGATCGACCGCATGGCCTGGGGCAGGATGATGCGGCGCAGCGCCTGGCCGCGCCCCATGCCGAGGGCATCCGCCGCCTCGTACTGGCCCCGGTCGACCGAGAGCAGTCCGCCGCGGACGATCTCCGACACGTAGGCGGCCTCGTTCAGTGCGAGCGCGAGGATCGCGGCGGTGAACGGGGAGATGAGCACGTTGAGGCTGATCTCCGCGGCGCCGAACCCGATCGTGGGGATGAACAGGGCGAGGTTGAACCAGATCAGGATCTGCACGAGCAGCGGGGTGCCGCGGAAGATCCAGACGAACAGCCAGGCGGCCGAGGCCAGAAGCCGGTTGCCGGAGACCCGCATGACCGCGATCACGACTCCGAGCGCCGCGCCCAGAGTCATGCTGACGACGGTGAGCAGCACCGTCATCGTCATACCTTCGAGGATCGCCGCCGCCCCGACGCGGGAGAAGATGAGCTCCCACCGGACGACGCTGCGGGTGGCGACCTGCCAGACGAGTGCACCCGCGAGGGCGATCACGACGATGGCGGCGGCCCACTGCCCGTAGTGCCGGACGGGCACGACCGTGCGTCGCGCCGTATCGGAGATGTGTGTCGCGGTCATGGGTCGGGTCACTCGGCGCCGTTGACGGTGATCTCGTCGAGCGCAGCGTTGATGAGCGAGTAGGAGCTCAGGATCTCGTCGTACGTACCGTCGTCGACGAGGGACTGCAGCGCCTTCTGGAACGCGTCGCGGAGCTCGTCGTTGCCCTTGGCGAAGACATAGCCGAGCGGCATCGGCTCGATCGATCCCTCGTTGGCGACCTCGAAGGCCGTACCGCCGCCGATCTGCGATGCGTTGTACATGCCGACCGCCTCCTGGGTGAGCAGCGCCGCGGCGCGGCCGGACTGCACCTGCATGAGCGCCTCGGTGTCGCTCTGCTGTGTGAGGATGTCGATCGGATCGCTCGCGCACGCCGCGGCGTTCTGCTCCTCCAGCAGGCTCTGCTGCGTGGAGTCGACGAGCACGGAGACCGTCAGGCCGCAGAGGTCCGCCATCGACGAGATGCCCGCCTCGTTGCCCGCCGTGACGATGATCGCCTGGTCTGCGGCGAAGTAGTCGACGAAGTCGTAGTTCGCCTGGCGTTCCACGGTGTCGGTGATCCCCGCGACCACGACGTCGTAGCGCTCCGCGTCTAGCGACGGCAGCAACGTGTCGAAGGCGACGTTCTCGAGCTTGTAGTCGATACCGAGGCGCTCGGTGACGGCATCGAGAAGGTCGATGTCGAGGCCGACGATCGTGGAGCCGTCGGTGTCGATGTACTCGTAGGGCGGGTAGTACGCCTCCGTGCCGACGCTGACCGAGCCGGCCTCCTGCACGGCGGCGGGAAGAGCCTGGAAGAACTCGTTCTCGGCGTTCGCACCCGCGGCGGACTCCGATGCCGGGGCATCGGAGGTGCCGGCGCAGCCGGCGACGAGGACGGCGCTGAGGGCGAGGCCGCTGATGGCGAAGGCCATGCGGCCGAGGGTGCGCTGAGGCATGGGGAATCTCCTTGTGCTCGGTGGTTCGGGTTCCGTCGAGGAAGTAACGTGTTGAACATTAGGCAACGCTTGTTTCACAGAGGTTTCCCTGCCCGGTCACTGCCGACGGGTGCGGCGAGGCCCGGAAGTTGACGACGAGGCACCTCCCGCGTTCCACGTACGTTGAGCACCGATCGAGGAGATCCCATGCGACCAGTGGTTCCTACCCCCACGACCGGCCCGCCGCAGATCGGTCCGCGCCTGCGCCACGCGCGGCAGCAGCGCGGGTTCACCATCGCGCAGGTCGCCGAGGCCGCCGGTGTGACCAAAGGCTTCGTCAGCCGACTGGAGCGGGATGCCGCCTCCCCGAGCGTGGCGACGCTGGTCGCACTGTGCGAGGTGCTGTCGCTCGAGATCGGAAGCCTCTTCACCACGCCGGAGCGCGAGGTGATCTCCCTCGCCACGGCACCGGCGATCAACATGGGCGGCAGCGGGGTCGCCGAGTGGCTGCTCACGCCCCGCAGCGAGCCCCGCACGCAGCTGCTGTGGTCGCGCGCAGACCCCGGCGCATCCGGCGGACGCGACCTCTACTCAATGAACTGCGAGACCGAGACGGTGCTCATCCTGAGCGGCTCGGTCACCCTCGTCTTCGCGGATGAGGAGATCGTGCTCCACCCGCACGACACCCTGACGTTCCGCGGCAAAGACGCCCACACGTGGCGCAACGACGGCACCGGCCCGGCCGAGTTCCTGTGGATCCTCTCCCCGGCGCCATGGAGCGGGTCCGATGCCTAGGGTTGCCTGATACGAAACTTCTGTGTTTCTGGGGTGTGTTACACGGAAGTTACGATGTTCGGCGATTTCGATCCGTCGCCCCCCACTGCAGGGCTGTCACGTGATGGGCAACCTCTCCACGCGCATTGTCAGCGAAAATGTGATCGCTCACGGGAATCGGCGCAACGCTCGCTTTTCTCACACGGGCGATGCCTGCGGATAACGGCCTGTTACCGAACTGTTATCGCTCACACCCTCGCGCCGAGCCAATTGTGAGGGCTAACATTCACGCAACGAGCACTGAAGCTCGCACCCGATACCGGCAGGGTTGCCGGTCCCGAACGAGGAGGTTGTGGGATGAACAAGAAGATCCTCGCCGGCGTCGCGCTGCTGGGCACGCTCGCATTGGCGGCGACCGGCTGTGCCGGCGGCGCAGACACGGCAGGCGGCGACGCCTCAGGCGGCGGCGACGAACTCATCACGGTCGGCTTCGCGCAGACCGGGTCCGAGTCCGGCTGGCGCGCAGCGAACACCGAGTCGATGAAGGAGGCCTTCTCCGAGGAGAACGGCTTCGACCTCATCTTCAACGCCGCCGACAACAAGCAGGAAGCGCAGATCCAGCAGGTCCGCAGCTACATCAACCAGGGCGTCGACGCGATCGTCATCGCGCCGATCACCGTCGACGGCTGGGACGACGTGCTCAAAGAGGCTCAGGATGCCGGCATCCCCGTCATCCTCGAAGACCGCACCGTGAGCGCGAGCGACGACCTCTACGCCTCGTGGGTGGGCCTGGACTTCGAGAAGGAGGGCGAGACGGCAGGCCAGTGGGTCGCCGACAACTTCGACGGCCAGGCTGCGAACCTCGTCATCCTCGAGGGCACGACCGGATCGTCGGCGGCGCTCGACCGCGCCACCGGCTTCGCCAGCGCCACCGAGGGCACCGACATCACCGTGCTCGACTCGCAGACGGGCGACTTCACCCGCGACGGCGGCAAGAAGGTCATGGAGGGCTTCCTCCAGAAGTACGGCTCCGACATCAACGTGCTCTTCGCGCACAACGACGACATGGGCCTGGGCGCCCTGGATGCCATCAAGGCAGCCGGCCTCACCCCGGGAACCGATATCCAGATCGTCACGATCGACGCCGTCAAGGACGGCATGACGGCGCTGGCCAACGGCGAGTTCAACTTCATCGTGGAGTGCAACCCGCTCCTCGGCGAGAAGGCTGCCGACCTCGTGAAGGCGGTGCTCGCCGGCGACGATGTCGACAAGCGCACCATCGTCGAGGACCAGAGCTTCACGCAGGAGCAGGCAGCCGAAGTGCTGGACTCGCGTCCTTACTGATCGCTGACCCACCCGCTCGGGGGCCGGTCCGCCGGCCCCCGAGCCTCTCCTGGAGGAGATCGGCATGACTTCGCACGGCACCACCACCGCCGTCACCCATCCCGTGGAGCTGCGCGGCATCACCGTGGAGTTCCCCGGCGTGAAGGCCCTCGACGACGTCGACCTGACCCTGCGCGCCGGCGAGGTGCACACGCTCATGGGCGAGAACGGCGCGGGAAAGTCCACCCTCATCAAGGCGCTGACCGGCGTCTACCCGATCACCGCGGGGACCATCGGCGTGCGAGGGGTGCCGCGCGAGTTCCGCTCCGCCGCCGACGCCCAGGCGGCCGGTGTGTCGACGGTCTATCAGGAGGTCAACCTCTGCCCCAACCTGTCGGTCGGCGAGAACGTCGTGCTCGGCCACGAGCCCCGCCGCTTCGGCCGCATCGACTGGGCGGCGCTGCACCGCGACGCAGCCCGCCACCTGGCGAGCCTCGGCGTGCACATCGACACCCGCTCGCTGCTGGGCAGCCACTCCATCGCCGTCCAGCAGCTCGTCGCGATCGCCCGGGCGATGGTGACGGATGCCGCAGTGCTGGTGCTCGACGAACCGACCTCGAGCCTGGACCGCACCGAGGTCGAGCAGCTGTTCGCCGTCATCCGCGACCTCCGCGACCGCGGCGTCGCGATCCTGTTCGTCACGCACTTCCTCGACCAGGTGTACGAGATCTCCGATCGCCTCACGGTGCTGCGCAACGGCCGGCTGGTGGGCGAGTACCCCGCCGCCGAGCTGCCGCGGGGCGAGCTCATCTCCCTCATGATCGGCCGTGAGCTCGACGAGCTCGACGCGCTCTCCCGCAGCGCCGAGCGCACCATCGACCGCACCGGCGAGCCGGTGCTGCGCAGCCGTGGCATCGGGCGGCGCGGTGTGCTCGACCCGACCGACATCGAGGTGTTCGACGGCGAGGTCGTGGGACTGGCGGGCCTGCTCGGCTCGGGACGCACCGAGCTCGTGCGCCTGCTGTTCGGCGCCGACCGCCCCGACTCCGGCACCACGACGGTGCGCGGCGCCAGCGCCCGCATCGGCTCGCCCCGGCAGGCCATCGACCGGCGCATCGCGTTCTCCTCGGAGGACCGCCGCGCCGAGGGGACCATCAGCGACCTCACCGTGGCGGAGAACATCATCCTCGGCATCCAGGCCAAGCGCGGCGCGCTGCGCAAGATGCGCAAGGCCGAGCAGGATGCCATCGTCGACGAGTACATCCGCGCCCTCGGCGTGCGGCCTGCCGATCCGCAGGCGCTCATCCGCAACCTCTCCGGCGGCAACCAGCAGAAGGTGCTCCTGGCACGCAGCCTCGCCACGGCGCCGCAGCTGATCATCCTCGATGAGCCCACCCGCGGCATCGACGTGGGCGCGAAGGCGGACATCCAGCGCAAAGTCGCCGAGCTCGCCGAGCAGGGACTGGCCGTGGTGTTCATCTCCTCCGAGCTCGAAGAGGTGGTGCGCCTCGCGCAGCGCATCGTCGTGATGCGCGATCGCCGTAAGATCGGCGAACTCACTTCGCACGACATCGATGTCAGCGACCTCGTCGAGGTCATCGCCCAGGAATCCCCGGAGACCTCCGACCACGTGGAGAACGTCGCATGAGAAGACTCGTCCGGCAGCGGCTCTTCTGGCCCATCGCGGCCCTGCTGACCCTCATCGTCGTCAACACCATCGCGCGACCGTCGTTCATCAGCGTCACCGTGCGCGATGGGCAGCTCTACGGCCCGCTCCTGGACATCCTGCGCAACAGCGCGCCCCTCATGCTCGTGGCACTGGGGATGACGATCGTCATCGCCACCCGCGGCATCGATCTGTCGGTCGGAGCGATCATGGCGGTCTCGGGCGCGGTGGCCCTGACGATCATCGCCGGCTCGCCCTCCCCCGACGACCTCGGCACCGTGCTCGTGGCGATCCTCGCGGGCATCGCCGTCGCCCTCGTGCTGGGGCTGTGGAACGGGTTCCTCGTCGCCGTCGTCGGCATCCAGCCCATCATCGCCACCCTCGTGCTCATGCTCGCCGGGCGCGGCGTGGCGCTGCTCATCACCGGCGGCTTCATCACGACGATCAACAGCGAGCCCTACCGCTTCCTGGCGCAGGGCTACGTCTTCGGTCTGCCGCTGGCGCTGTACGTCTCGCTCGTCGCGATCGCGATCGTCGCGGTGGTCGAGCGGCGCACGGCGCTCGGGGTGCTCACCGAGTCGGTCGGCATCAACCCCGAGGCCAGCCGCCTGGCCGGGGTGCGCTCCCGCGGCATCGTGTGGGGCGCGTATGCCGCCAGCGGACTGCTCGCGGGGCTGGCCGGCATCCTCTACAGCTCGAACATCTCCGCCGCCGACGCCAACGCCGCGGGCCTGTACATCGAGTTGGATGCCATCCTCGCCGTCGTGCTGGGCGGAACCTCCCTGATGGGGGGCAAGTTCTCCATCGCCGGCACCGTCGTCGGGGTCTTCACCATCCAGACCCTGAAGTCCACCATCACGTTCCTCGGGGTGCCACCGGCGGTCAGTCCCCTGTTCCTGGCGATCATCGTGGTCATCGTCGTGCTCATCCAGTCGCCGCGGCTGCGCGGCGGCATCTCGCGCCTGGCGACGTCGTCGCGGGCCCCGAAGACCCCGGAGGTGGTCCGATGACCGGTCTCACCGTGGCGGGCGAGACCCGCGCGGCTTCCGCCGTCGGCTCGGTACGCCGCTTCACCAGCCGCCGCGTGACCTGGATCCCGGTGCTGGCCGCCGTGACGATCCTGCTGCTGCTGCTCGTGGGCGCGCAGCTGTACTTCGGCAACTTCTTCACCCCCCGCGTGCTGTCCTCGCTCCTCCTGGACAACGCCTACCTGCTGATCCTCGCGGTCGGCATGACCTTCGTCATCCTCACCGGCGGCATCGACCTGTCGGTGGGCGCGGTGATGGCCTTCACCGGGATGCTGGGGGCGAGCCTGCTGCGCGACGGGCTCCCCACCGCCGTCGTCATCCCGGTGATGCTCGCGATCGGCGCCGGGATGGGGCTCGCGGTCGGCGTGCTCGTGCACTACTTCGACGTGCAGCCGTTCATCGCCTCGCTGGCGGCGATGTTCGCCGCCCGCGGGCTCGCGTTCATGGTGAGCCTGTCGTCGATCAAGGTGGAGGACCCGGCGATCCTCTGGCTGCAGTCCACGCGCCTGCAGGTCGCGCCCGGCAGCTGGTACATCACGCCCACCGGCATCCTGGCCCTGCTCGTCGTCCTCGTCGGAGCGCTCGTGCTGCACTTCACCCGCTTCGGCCGCACGATCTACGCGATCGGCGGCAGCGAGCAGTCCGCCCACCTCATGGGCCTGCCGGTGGTGCGCACGAAGATCCTCGCGTACGTCGTCAGCGGGGTGTGCGCGGGGCTCGCGGGGGTCGTCTTCACCGCGTACACGGGGGCGTCCTACCCGCTCAACGGCATCGGCACCGAACTCGACACGATCGCCGCAGTCGTCATCGGCGGCACACTGCTCACCGGCGGAAGCGGGTTCGTGGTCGGCTCGATGATCGGCGTCTTCGTCTACGGCACGATCAAGACGGTCATCTCCTTCCTCGGAGCGGAGCAGTCCTGGACCCGCATCTCGATCGGCGCACTGCTGCTGGTGTTCGTCGTCGTCCAGCGAATCATCGTCGCCCGGTCTGCGGCTCAGCGCCGTTGACCGCATGCCGGGACCGGTCGGGGGGCCTGGTCCCGGCATGATGGACTCCATGCACAACGTCGTCCCTCCGGTCGTCGAGATCGCGGGCGCCACGGTGCGCTTCGGTGTCGAGACGGCGCTGGACGATGTCGACTTCCGGATGTTCCCCGGCGAAGTGCACTCGCTGATGGGTGAGAACGGCGCCGGCAAGTCGACCCTCATCAAGGCGCTCACGGGCGCGCTGCGTCTGGATGCCGGCGAGGTGCGCGTCGACGGCCGCGCGCGGAGGTTCTCCTCGCCGCACGATGCGCTGGCCGCCGGCATCAGCACGGTCTACCAGGAGATCGATCTGCTGCCGAACCTCACGGTCGCGGAGAACATCTGCCTGGGCCGCGAGCCCCGCCGCTTCGGGGCACTGGACTGGCCCGCGATGCGCCGCCGTGCCCGCGCGGTGCTGACCGACCTGGGACTGGACATCGACCCGAGCACGCTGCTGGGCAGCCACGCCCCCGCCGTGCAGCAGCTCGTGGCCATCGCGCGGGCCATCTCCACCGAGGTGCGCGTGCTGGTGCTGGATGAACCGACCTCCAGCCTCGATCTCGACGAGGTCGCCGAGCTCTTCCGCGTCATCCGCGAGCTCACCGCCCGCGGGGTGGCGGTGCTGTTCGTCTCCCACTTCCTCGACCAGGTGTACGAGATCTGCGACCGCATCACGGTGCTGCGCGGCGGGCGCCTCGTGGGCGAATACGTCCCCGACGAGCTGCTGCGCATCGACCTGGTGCAGAAGATGCTCGGCCGCTCCATCGCCGACCTCGGGGTGCGCTCGCGGCCCGACATCGCGCCCGACGACGCGGCCCCCGCCTACCTGCAGGCCCACGACGCGACGCCTCGACCGCAGCCGGGCGACCCCGACGTCGCCCTGGCGGAGGGCGAGGTGCTGGGCCTGGCCGGCCTGCTGGGATCCGGGCGCACCGAGCTCGCGAGGGCCCTGACGGGCGTGGACCGGGTGGATGCCGGCATCCTGCGCATCGCGGGGCGGCCGACCACCCTGCACAGCCCCCGCCAGGCCATCTCGCTCGGCGTCGTCTACTCCTCGGAGAACCGGCGCACCGAGGGCATCATCAGCGAGCTGAGCGTGCAGGACAACATCACCCTCGCCCTCCAAGCCCAGCGCGGCATCCTGCACCGCATGCCCGACGCCCGTCGCCGCGAGCTCGCCGTCAGCTGGATCGAAGCGCTCGGCATCCGTCCCGCCGACCCTGACCGGCCCGCCGGCACCCTCTCGGGCGGCAACCAGCAGAAGGTGCTGCTGGCGCGGCTGCTCGCGCTCTCGCCGCGCGTGATCGTGCTCGACGAGCCCACCCGCGGCATCGACGTGGGCGCAAAGGTCGACATCCAGAACCTCGTCGGCGAACTCGCCGACAACGGCCTGTCGGTCGCCTTCATCTCGGCCGAGCTCGAAGAGGTGCTGCGCGTCGCCGACCGCGTCGCGATCCTGCGCGACGGGCGGGTCGTCCAGATCGTCCCCTCGGAGGACCTCACCGCCGACTCGCTGCTCGCCCTCGTCGCGCAGCCCGACGACGACGCACCGGAGGGCCCCGCATGAGCGACGACAAGGGCGCCAGGGCCGCCAACATCTTCGACGTCGCCCGCCTGGCGGGGGTGTCGCACCAGACCGTCTCGCGGGTGCTCAACGACCTGCCCAACGTGCGTCCCGCGACCCGCGCGCGCGTCGAGCAGGCGATCGCCCAGCTGCGCTACAGCCCGTCGCCCGCCGCCCGCGCGCTCGTCACCCGCCGCACCCGCACGATCGGACTCGTCACGCCGGGGGTGTCCGACTTCGGCCCCACCTCGATCGCGACCCACTTCAACGTCGCCGCGCGGGGCGAGCGGTACTCGGTGGATGCCGTCTCGTCGCTGGATCCCGACCCCGCCGGCATCCGCACCGTCGTCGAAGGCCTGATGCGCCAGCGGGTGGATGCCATCGTGCTGATCGTCAACGACGTCGCCGTGCTCGAGGTGGTGCAGGGCCTCGATGTCAGCGTGCCACTCGTCGCGGCGGCTGCGACGCAGCGCCGGCATCCGAACTTCGTCTCGATCGACCAGTACCGCGGCGCGAGGGCCGCTGTGCGCCACCTCGCCGAGCAGGGGCACGAGCGCATCCTGCACCTGGCGGGGCCGCCCCGGAACCCCGACGCGCTGGAGCGGCTGCGCGGGTGGCGGGACGAGCTGGCCGCCCGTCGGCTGGAGGCCGTCGAGCCCGAGCACGGCGACTGGTCGGCGGCGAGCGGCCACCGGCGCGGGCTGGCGCTGGACCTCGCGCCCGGCGACGCCGTGTTCGTCGGCAACGACCACATGGCGATCGGGGTGCTCTCCGCGCTGCGCGAGCGCGGGCTGCGCGTTCCCGACGACGTCAGCGTCATGGGGTTCGACGACGTGCCGGAGGCGGCCTTCCTGCTGCCGCCCCTCACGACGGTGCGCCAGGATTTCGCCGCCCTCGGCGAGCTCATCATGCAGAAGGTGCTGCTGGCGGTCGAGGAGCCCGATGCCGTCACCGAGTCCACCCCGCTGCCGACCCATCTGGTCGTGCGGGAGTCGACCCGGCGGGCGGCTGTCTAAGCGACGGCGGGTGCGGGCGCTTGCTGCGCCTTGGCGGGGCGCCCCCGCTTGGGCTTGTCGGTCGACAGCTCCAGTGCCATCGCGTGGCGCGGATGCATCGCGAGCCGCTGCTCGGTGTGGTCGAGCCAGCGCACCTCCGCTTCGGCGGTGAAGATCATGGCATCCACGACGAGGGACCAGGCCAGCTCCTCCGGCCCATCCGGGTCCGCCCCGGCGTACTTCGCGCGCTGCAGCTCCTGCAGCTGGGCGAGCGACGCACGGCGCTGCGTCTGGATCACCTCGGCGACGTCCACGCCAGGCAGGGTCGCTGCGACGGCGAGCTTGATCGCGAGCTCGTCGCGGGTGCCCTGGCCTCGTTCGACCGGGGCGGCGAGCCAGGCGCGCACCTCGGTGCGACCGGCATCCGTGATCTGCCAGTACACGTGCCCCTGCTCGTCGACGTCGCCCTTCTCGACGAGACCGTCGCGCTCGAGGCGGTCGAGGGTGTTGTAGATCTGCCCGACGTTCAGCGGCCAGGTGGACCCGGTGCGACGGTCGAACTCCGCCCGCAGCTGGTAGCCGTAGCACGGCCCCTGATCCAGGATCGCCAGCAGGCTCTGTCGTACCGACATCCGTGTCTCCCATCAATGCATACCGCGTATGTGATTTCTGAGTATATACATACGCGGTATTGGGATGTCTACGGCGGATCGCGTTAGCGTGGAAGGGCTGGAGGTGAAGATGACGGAGGATCCCCGGTTGCACGCGGCGCGCTACCGCGTCGACAGGATGCAGCGCGAACTCGACGGCGAGGCCGGTGCGGATGTGACCGACGAGACCCCGCAGGCCACCGCGGATGCCGCCGCCGAGGAAGAGCACGTGCGCTCGAGTCCGGGGAGCTCCATGGCGACCGACCGTGCGGCGTACGTCGAGACGGCGATCCAGCAGGCCATCCGGCGCGGCGAGTTCGATGACCTGCCCGGCGCGGGCAAGCCGATCGAGGGCCTCGGAACGCAGCACGACCCCGACTGGTGGATCCGCCGCAAGATCCAGACCGAGAAACTCACCGGGCTGGGTCCGCCGTCGCTGATGCTGCGCACAGAGCACGCCGAGTTCGAGGAGCGCGTCGACGCCGTCGCCCGCGAGCATGAGGTGCGCGAGTACATCGAGGACTTCAACCGCCGTGTCATCGAGGCGCGTCGGCAGCTGCAGGGCGGGCCACCGGTGGTGACGCCGCTTCGCGACGCGGACGAAGAGGTGGCCGCGTGGCACGCGCGCCGCGCCCAGCGGCAGGCTGCGGCATCCACCGCGGCCGAAGCGGATGCCGCGGCGCGCGCACGCCGCCCCTGGTGGCGCCGCGGGCGCTGACCGCCACCCCCGCCGGTGTGCCCCGCCGCTTCGCCCACCCACAGCCACTTCGGTCGTCACGAAAGGCCCGGTCACGGGCCTGCTGCGGGAAGAATGCGACGACCGAACCCGGCCGCGCTGGGCGCCCGCGGCGCGGCGCCCATCACCCGGGAAGGTAACCTTGCGGCCGTGACTTCCCCGGATTCCCCCTACATCGTGGCCACCGACGGCGCCTGCAAAGGCAACCCCGGACCGACCGGGTGGGCATGGGTCGCCGCCGACGGGAACTGGGCGGCGGGGGCCATCCCGCAGGGCACGAACAACGTCGGTGAACTCATGGGCCTGCTGAAGGCGATCACCGACCACCCGGATGTGGCGCACCTGCACATCCAGGCCGACTCGAAGTACGCCATCGACACCTACCAGTCGTGGATGGACGCCCACCGACGCCGCGGCTGGAAGACCTCCACCGGCGCCCCCACCAAGAACCGCGACCTGCTGGAGCAGCTGATCGCCGCCCGCGACGCGCGCAAGGCGGCGGGCCTTCCCGACGTCGTGATCGAGCACGTGCGCGGCCACCGCGGCCACGTGCTCAACGAGTGGGCCGACGAGCGCGCCGTGCGCGCCGCCGAGCACGCCGCGAAGGGAACCGAGAGCGCGTGGTCATCGCTCGGCGGGCACCCGAAGCTCGACGTCGCCGAAGCCCCGGCGAAGAAGCGCTGACCGAGCGGATGCCGCTGCCGGCCGCCGCCCCTCACCAGTTCGACACGTACAGCGACACTTCCTGCTCCACCGCCTTGCGGATGAGCGGCAGCCCGCGGTCCACGGCCTGCTCGATGCGCGCCCGCACCGCCGCCGACCCCAGCGCGTAGCCGTCGAAGTCGCCGGCGCTCGCGTAGACCCCCACCGGGAGCGTCAGCGCCTGGAAGAACCCGAACAGCGGACGCAGCTGGTGTTCGAGGATGAGGGCGTGCCGGTCGCCGCCGCCGGTGGCGGCCACGAGCACCGGGGTCCCCACCAGCGCGTACTGCTCGACGAAGTCGAACAGATGCTTGAACAGGCCCGTGAACGACGCGCGGTAGACCGGGCTCGCCACCACCAGCAGGTCGGCGCTCTCGATGTCCGCCAGCGCCTGCTGCGCCGGGGCACCCAGCTCGGCCCGGGTGAGGGCGCCGGCGAACGACCCGCCGAGGTCGGCGACGTCGATGATGCGCGAAGACACCGGCACCCGCGCGGCGACGGCCGCGACGATCTCCTCGACGAGCACCGTGGTCTTGCTCGGGGCGTGCAGCGACCCCGACACACCCACCACGCGCAGCGGCGACGACTCCCCCGCGCTCATCGCCGCGCCCGCCCGGCTGCGCCGCCCACGAGCTCGAATGCGAACTCCTGCGGCAGCGGGATCTCGCCCGGGCCACCGCGACGCTCGGCCAGCGCCCCGAGCGCACGGGCGACCGCGGTGTTCAGCGGCGCCGGGACTCCGGCCAGGCGCGCAGTGAGTGCCACTTCGCCGCTGAGGTAGTCGACCTCGCTGGATGCCCCGCGGGCGAAGCTCTGCCAGGTGGCGCCGCGGTCGGGGTCGTGCCCGTCGACCTCACCTACCTGCAGGCGCGCACCGTCGCGCGGCGGCGGCGCGACGGCCAGCCCGGCCGCCGCGAACACGGCCCTCGCCTCGTCGGCGAGCGCGGCCTCGGCATCCTCCGCTTCTTCGCGCGTGGCCTGGAACACCTCGACGACCGTGCCGAGGTTCGCGATGAGCTTGCGGCGCTTGGCGGCGGCGATGTCGGGCTCGACGGATGCCGCGAACCCCGCGGCCGCCAGCGCCAGCCGGTGCCGCTCCTCCTCGGCCGGCAGCGACCGGGGGTACCCGCCCAGCCACGCCGCGCCCACGATGGGGTGCGCGGCGGCGACCACCACTCCGGGCTGGTGGTGGTTCACGGGCGCCCCGACGGACACGCCCACGACGGTCGGGAAGCGCCGCAGCGCCAGGCGCTCGGCGGCGAGACCGTTCTGCACCGTGAGGATGGGGAGGTCGGCGACGACGCCGCGGCCGTCGGCCAGCGGCACCCACGCGATCGCGGCGACGGTGCGCTCGGCATCCTGGGTCTTCACCGCCAGCACGACGGTGTCGGCCGCCGTCGGCCGCGCAGCCTCGACGGAGGCCACGACATCGACGGCGACGACTTCGTCGCCGTGCGGTCGGCGCACCCGCAGCCCGTCGCGGGCGATCACCTCGCGCTCGACCTCACCTGCGACGAGCACGACGGGAACCTGGGCGAGCGTCCACTGCGCGGCCAGCAGCGCGCCGACGCCCCCCGCGCCGACGACCACGTACCGGCTCATGGGCGCCCGCCCGGCTGCGACCCGAGCGCCGCCGGGCGGTCGGGGTGGTTCGACCACTGGCTCCAGGAGCCCGGGTACAGCTGCGGGGCGAACCCGGCGAGGGTCAGCGCGAGCGCGGTGTGCGACGCGGTGATGCCGGAGCCGCAGTACACGCCCACCGGGCGGTCGTCGGTGACCCCGAGCTGCGTGAACCGCTCCCGCAGCGCGTCGGGTGCGAGGAATCGGCCGTCGGAGTCGACGTTGCCGGTCGTGGGCGCGTTGACCGCTCCCGGCACGTGACCGGCGCGCGGGTCGATGGGCTCGTTGTCGCCGCGGTAGCGCTCTTCGGCGCGCACATCCAGCAGCACCCCGTGCTCGGGCAGCCGCGCGGCATCCTCGATCGACAGGCGGGGCAGGATGCCACGCCCGAGCGTGACACTCCCCGGCTCCGGCACGACGTTGCCCTCCTCGAGTGCGCGCCCCGACGAGACCCAGCCACGCAGCGCCCCGTCGAGGATGCGCACATCGGCGACGCCGGCATCGGTGAGCAGCCACCAGGCGCGGGCCGCGGCGAACGACGCGAGGTCGTCGTAGATCACGACTGTGTCGCCGTCGTCGATCCCCCAGCGGCGCGCGGCCTCCCCCAGCTGCGCGGTCGAAGGCAGCGGATGCCGGCCATCGGTCGGCTCCCCGCGCGAGGCCAGCTCGCGGTCGAGGTCGACATAGACGGCGCCGGGGATGTGCCCGGCGAGGTACTCGGGACGCCCGTCGGGACGGTCGAGCCGCCAGCGCACGTCGAGCACCCGCACGGGGGCATCGGCGTCGAGGAGGTCGGCGAGGGCGTCGGGGGTGATGAGGAGGGACATGGTTCTCCCGGGTCGGTCGCGGCGGCGGGCGCCGGCAAGGGGCGGTGAGCCCAGGCTAGGAAATCGCCGCCGCGTCGTCACGCCGCGGCGGCGTGTGTGTCGACACCTTTCGACATGTGACGCCCCGTGTCGGTGGGGCGCGGGAAGCAATCCCGCCACGGGGGCGTTGCGACGGACGTGGACTACGGACATGACCTGCTCTTCGGCACCTTCCTCACCCCCGCCGCGGCCAACCCGCAGCAGGTCGTGCAGCTGACCCAGCTGAGCGAACAGCTCGGCTACGACCTGGCCACCTTCCAGGACCACCCCTATCAGCCGAGGTTCCTCGACACCTGGACCCTCATGTCCTACGCCGCGGCGGCGACGACGAGCATCCAGATCGCCCCCAACGTCACGAGCCTGCCGATGCGGCCGGCGCCGGTGCTGGCGCGCGCCGCGGCGTCGCTGGACCTCCTCTCCGGCGGGCGATTCAACCTCGGGCTCGGCGCCGGCGCGTTCTGGGATGCCATCGCGGCGATGGGTGTGCCGCGACTGACCCCCGGCGAGTCGGTGGAGGCACTCAGCGAGGCCATCGACCTCATCCGGGAACTCTGGGCCGTCGGCGAGCGCGGCGGCGTGCACGGCGGCGATCACTACCCCGTCCACGGCGCGAAGCGCGGTCCCGCGCCCGCCCACGACGTGCCCATCTGGCTCGGCGCCTACAAGCCCCGCATGCTGCGCCTGACCGGCCGCAAGGCCGACGGCTGGCTGCCGTCGCTGTCGTACCTGCAGCCCGGCGACCTGGCTGCAGGCAACACCCGCATCGACGACGCGGCATCCGCCGCCGGTCGCGCCCCGGCGGAGATCCGGCGCCTGCTCAACATCTCCGGCGGGGAGAGCGCCCAGCAGCTCATCGACCTCGCCCTCGCCGAGGGCATGTCGGCGTTCATCGTGGCCGGCGACGACCCGCGCCTGCTCGAGCGCTTCGCCGCCGAGATCATCCCGGCCGTCCGCGAGGCCGTCGCCGCCGAACGCGCGCGCACCGGTCTCGCCGCCCCCGGTCGCAGCGCACGCGCGATCGCGCAGCGCCGGGACGGCATCGCCTACGACGACGTGCCCGCCTCGCTCCGCGAGACCGCGGTCGAACCCGGTGACTTCGCCTACCGCACCGTGCGCTCCACCTACATGCGCGGCGGCGCGCCGGGCATCGTGCTGCGGCCCCGCACGACAGGGGAGGTGGCGGATGCCGTCGCCTTCGCCCGGCGGCATCCGGAGCTCCCCCTCGGCATCCGCAGCGGCGGTCACGGCATCAGCGGGCGCAGCACCAACGACGGGGGCATCGTCGTGGACCTCGGCGCGCTGTCGCAGATCGAGGTGCTCGACACCGAGACCCGCCGCGTGCGCATCGGGCCCGGCGCACGGTGGATGCAGGTGGCGAACGCCCTCGAGCCCCACGGCTGGGCGATCTCCAGCGGCGACTACGGCGGCGTCGGGGTGGGCGGTCTCGCCACTGCGGGCGGCATCGGGTTCCTCGCCCGCGAGCACGGTCTGACGATCGACCGGATGGTGGCCGCCGACGTGCTGCTGGCCGACGGCTCGGTCGTGCGCGCGAGCGCCGAGGAGAACCCCGACCTGTTCTGGGCCGTCCGCGGCGCGGGGGCGAACGTCGGCATCGTCGTGGCGTTCGAGTTCGAGGCGTCGCCGGTCGGCGACCTCGGCTGGGTGCAGCTCGCCTTCGACGCGTCGGACCTCGCCTCGTTCGTCCGCGGCTTCGGTGCGACCATGCAGGCCTCCCCGCGCGACGTCACGCTGTTCGCGATCCTCGCCGCGGGCCGGGGCGGACAGCCACCCATCGCGCAGGTCTACGGCGTCGTCGACAACCCCGACCCCGACACGATCATCGAGCGCCTGCAGCCGTTCGCGCAGCTCGCCCCGCTGGTCGGGCAGTCGGTGCAGCTGTCGACCTATGCCGGGGTGATGGCCGGCGCCGCCGACGCGGTGCACGACGGGCAGGGCGAGCCGCGCTTCCGCTCCGGACTGCTCGGCGACCTCGACGCCGCCGCCGATGCGATCGCCGCTCTCGTGGCATCCGGAGCGAGCCCCTGGTTCCAGATCCGCTCGGTGGGCGGCGCGGTGGCCGACGTGCCGGCCGACGCGACGGCGTACGCGCACCGCGACGCCGGGTTCTCGGTGACGGCGATCGGGCGCGGGACGACGTTCGACCAGCTGTGGGATGCCGTCGCCACGCACTTCGACGGCCTGTACCTCAGCTTCGAGTCGCGCACCGACCCGGCACTTGTGGCGGAGGCGTTCCCGCCGGCGACGCTCGCGCGGCTGCGCGAGGTGAAGGGCCGCTACGACCCCGACGGCGTGTTCCGCGACAACTTCCCCGTCGCCTGACCCCGCTTCGCCCGCGCCCCGGTTCGCCCGCGCCGTCGGCACGGGTCGCGGGGTCGCGGGGTCGCGGTGTCGCGGTGTCGCGGTGTCGCGGTGCGCCCGCGCTGCTCAAGTGTCACGAATGGCGGGTGTACCCGCACCCAACTATGCGGAAGCGACACCCGAACAGCCCGCGGACGCTTCGCGCGACCCACCGCGCGCTTCAAGTGTCACGAATGGCGGATGCCATCGCACGCAACTGTGCGGAAGTGACACCCGAACATCCCGCCGCCGCCTCGCGCCACCGTCCGCGCTGCTCGAGTGTCACGAATGGCGGATGCCACCGCGCACGACTGTGCGGAAGTGACACCCGAGCAGCCCCGAACCGACCCGGAACGGCCCCGAGCAGCCCGCAGCCCGCGCGGCGGCTACGCCGCGGCGACCGGGTCGCCGAGGGAGAGCATCAGCCGGTTCGCCCAGTTGAAGAACGCCGCCCCGTGCACGACGTCGGCGATCGCGAGGTCGTCCAGCCCCACCGCGCGCAGCCGGCTCACGTGCGCCGGGGAGAACTGCGACGGGGTCACCGTGAGCGCCGTCGCGGCCGCGACGATCGCGTTCCACAGCTCACCCAGGTCGGCCGAGATCCCCTCGTCGAGCAGCCGCTGCACGTCGTCGTGACGCTTCGAGTGGTGCGACGCGAACCGCGCGTGCACCGAGGCGCAGAAGACGCAGCCGTTCACACGCGACGCCGACGCGGCGGCGAGCTCGCGCTCGGCGCGCGGCAACCCGCCCTCGGTGTTGTAGAAGATGTCCTTGTCCACGCGCGTGCGCGCTCCCAGGATCTCGGGGTCGCGCACCAGCAGCCGGAAGTAGTCGCTCGCGGCACGCCCGCGGTCGACGAGGCCGTCGTAGTCGCGCTCGTCGAGGTCCTCGACCGGCTTGGGCTCCAGATACGGCGTCCAGCCGAGCTGCTCCTGCGTGAACCGCTCCGGGGCGATGTGGTCGGTGGTCGTCGCGGCGCTCATGCCGCCTCCTCCTCGATCGTGCGCAGGCCGATGACGACCCGCTGCTGGAACGCCAGGAACGACACGAGCTGCGACAGCGTCACGACCGCGTCGGTGGACCAGCCGGCATCCGTCAGCGCCGCGAGGGCGGCACGGTCTGCCTCGCGCGGGCGGAACACCAGCAGGTGCGCGTGCTCGAGCGCGGCGGTGAGCCGATCGCCGAGCTGCGCGCGCACGGCGTCGGCGGCGCGGTAGCGGGCGCCGTCGGTGTTCTCCTGCTGCAGACCCGCCTCCGGGTAGCTGCCGAACGGCCCCTCGGTGGCGGCGGCCGCAGCCTCAGCCACGACGATCGCCGCGCGCTCGGGGTCGGCCTGCTCGGCGCGCGCCCGATAGAACGCCGCGGTCGCGTCGTCGCCGGCGAGGCGCGTCGTGAACGCGGCGATCAGCCGGCGCTCGTCGGCCGACTCGCCCGACACGGCCGAGTCGTCGCTCGGCTCGAACAGCGCGGCGTACGCCGCCTGGGCCTGCTCGCGCGTCACGGGGCGCCGGCGCCGCAGCTCGTCGAGGCGGGAACCCGGCGCGATGCCGGTGAGGACGTCGATGACGTCCGGCGGGGTGGAAGTGGTCACGCGTTGCTCCATTCGTAGCGGGCGGGGGTGGATGCCGGTGCGCCCGGCCACCCGAGGGCCGGCGCGACTTCGGTCGCGAACAGTTCGATCGAGCGCAGCACCAGCTCGTGCGGCGCGTCGACCGAGTGCACCTGGAACGCGACCTCGTCGGCACGGTCGAGCACGGGGTCGGCGGCGAGGGAGGCAGCCACCTCGTCGGGCGTGCCGACGTGCGTGTCGGTGGCGCGGATGAGCTCGTCGAGGTCGCCGTCGGGGATCACCTGGCCGCTGCGACGCAGCCCCTCGGCGCCACGGCGCAAGCCCACCTCGGCGTGCCGGCGGGCCTCGTCGCGGTCGTCGGCGACGAAGACGGTACGGGATGCCGTGATGCGCGGCGTGCGGTCGCCCGGCAGCGCCGCGAGGTAGGCGTCGATGATCGGCAGCTGCACCTCGGCGAGCGTGGCGCCGAGCCGATCGGCCGGGCGCGGCTGCGTGCGGGAGAGCATCAGCCCGTGGCCGCTGGCCCCCGCACGTGTCCCACCGCCGGCGGAGAAGGTGGCCTGCCAGACGCGGTCCGCGAGCGTGCCGGCCGGCGGATACAGCCGCGCGCCGCCGCCGATGTCGCCGCCCTCGAGGGCGGCCCGCAACAGCGTCAGCTTGCGGTCGAACAGGGTGGCCTTGTCGTGCGCGTCCAGCCCGAACGGCGTGAACGACGACGGGGTGCCGCCGCTGCCGAGCCCCACATCGATGCGGCCGCCCGAGAGCAGATCGGCGACGACCGCGTCCTCGGCCACCCGCACCGGGCCTTCCAGCGACAGCGTCACGACGCCGGTGCCGAGGCGGATCGCCTCGGTGTGCGCCGCGACGTGGGCGAGGAACACGAACGGCGACGGCAGCCCGCCCTCGGCGGCGCGGAAGTGGTGCTGGGCGACCCAGGCCCGGCCGATGCCGAACCGCTCGGCGTGCTGGATCTGCTGCGTCGCGAGCCGCAGCCGCTCGCCGGGTCCGGCGTCGTCCAACAGACGGGTGAACAGGGCCAGACGCTCGATCATGCGGGAACTCCTTCGGTGGGCACGGCTGCCGGGGCGAGCCGCGGGGCGGAGCCCGGGATCGCACTGAGCAGCCGCGCGGTGTATTCGTCGTGGGGCTGGGTGAAGATCTGCTCGGTGGTGCCGGATTCGACCACCCGGCCGTGGCGCAGCACCGACACGGTGTCGGAGATGCCGCGGACGACGGCGAGATCGTGGGAGATGAACAGGTAGGTGACGCCGAGCTCGCGCTGCAGGTCGTCCAGCAGCCGCAGGATCTGCGCCTGCACCGTGACGTCCAGTGCCGAGACGGGTTCGTCGAGCACGACCACCCGAGGATGCAGCACGAGCGCCCGTGCGATCGCCACCCGCTGCCGCTGCCCCCCGGACAGCTCCCGCGGCCGGCGCGCGAGGACGGTGGCGGGCAGGGCGACCCGCTCGAGCATCTCGGCCACCTGCCGGTGGCGCTCGGCCCGATCGGCCACGCGGTGGTTCACGAGCGGCTCGGCGACGATCGCCTCGATACTCTGCCGGGGGTCCAGCGACCCGAACGGGTTCTGGTAGACCAGCTGCACATCGCGACGGAAGGCGGCGCGGGCGTGGCGATCCAGCGCCGTGACGTCATGGCCGCCGGCGCGCACGTGCCCTGCCGTGGGCCGCTGGAAGCCCATCACGATGCGCGCCAGCGTCGTCTTGCCCGACCCGGACTCGCCCACGATCGCGTGGGTCGTCCCCGCGGGCACCGTGAACGACACGTCATCGACGGCGCGCAGCGCCTCCTGCCGGCGGCCGCGGGAGAACTCCTGCGTGAGGTGCGACACCGTGATCGCGGCATCCGCACTGGCATCCGTCGAGGCATCCGCGACGGCGGCTTCGCCCGTCGGCACCGCGGGACGGTGCACCACGCGAGCGGCCACCGCGTCGAACGAGGGTGCGTCGGCGATGAGCTGGCGGGTGTAGGCACTCTGGGGGTCCTGCAGCACGCGGGCGGTGTCTCCCGCCTCCTGCACGCGACCGTCCTGCAGCACCACGATGCGATGGGAGCGGTCGGCGGCCACCGCGAGGTCGTGGGTGACCATCAGCACGGCGGTGCCGTGCTCGCGGCGGAGGTCGTCGATGAGGTCGAGGATCGTCTTCTGCACCGTGACATCCAGGGCGCTGGTCGCCTCGTCGGCGATCAGCAGCTGCGGCTGCAGGGCGATGGCCCCGGCGATGAGCACCCGCTGCTTCATGCCCCCCGACAGCTGGTGCGGGTACTGGCGCGCACGCAGGTCGGGTTCGGGGATGCCGACGCGGTCGAGCAGCTCGATCACGCGCCGCCGGCGCGCTGCGGCATCCTGCCACCGGTGCACCCGCAGCACCTCGGCGACGCTGTCGCCGATGCGCGCGACCGGGTTCAGCGAGTTGTTCGGGTCCTGCGGGATCCACCCGATGCGGGTGCCGCGCACGGCCTGGAACTGCCGGTCGTTCCAGCCGGTGACCTCCAGCTCGCCCAGCGCCACCCGCCCGGCCGTGATGCGGCCGTTGGCGGCGAGCAGCCCCGTGGCCGCCTGGGCGAGCGTGGTCTTGCCCGAACCGGATTCGCCGACCAGGGCGAGCACCTCGCCGGGTGCGATCTCGAGGTCGACCCCCCGCACGGCGGGGTGGGAGACCCCGCCCAGGTCGTAGGCGACCTCGAGACCGGTGACGGTGAGCACGTTGTGCGTCATCAGCGGCGTCCTCTCTCTGCGGCGACGGCGCTCAGCCGGTTGGCGCTGAGCACGACGATGATCACGACGAGGCCCGGGAGGGTCGTCAGCCACCAGGCGGTGGCGATGTAGTTGCGTCCCTCGGCGATCATGAGTCCCCATTCCGGGGTGGGCGGCGGTGCGCCGAACCCGAGGAACCCCAACGCCGAGATCGCGAGGATCGCGCCGCCGAAGTTCAGCGCCGCGAGCGCGAGGACGGGGGTGAGGGAGTTGGGCAGCACATGCCGCAGCAGCACCGGCCAGAACCGGCCGCCGCTGCCGAACGCCGCCTCGACGTAGTCGGTGGAGCGCACGCGCAGCACCTCGGAGCGGGTGAGCCGGGCGAAGCTCGCGATCGCGCCGATGCCCACCGCGATCGCGGCCTGCACCGTGCCGAACCCGAGGATGATGATGAAGCTGAGGGCCAGCAGCAGCCCGGGGATGGCCAGCAGCACATCGACGATCCGCATGATGACGTCGTCGACGAACCCGCCGACGGTGCCCGCGACGACCCCGAGCAGCGTCCCGGCCACCAGTCCGACGGTCACGGCGACGAGCGCGCCCGAGAGCGAGTGGATCGCGCCGTGCACGACGCGGGAGAACATGTCGCGACCGGTCGCGTCGGTGCCGAACGGATGCAGGGCGCTGGGTGCCTGCAGCGCCGCGGCGGCGTCGCCGGCGATGGGGTCGTACCCCGTGAACAGGCCGGGGGCGATCGCCCAGGCCACCGCGATGAGCACGACGAACCACGACAGCACGACGCTCGGCCGCACCCGCGCGATGCGCGCACGCCAGCCCGGGCGCCGCGGGCCTGTGGCACCCGGCCCGTCGCCCGGCTGGCGCCACGGGAGGGCGCGGGCCTCTTCCTCGATGAGATCGACGGTGCCGACACCCGCGACGGTCTGCGTGCTCATGCGGTGGCTCCTTCTTTCACGCGGCCGGCGAGTCGGGGATCGAGCACCGGGTACAGCAGGTCGACGACGAGGTTGACGACGACGAACGACGCAGCCGCCAGCACGACGACCGCCAGCAGCACCGGGGTGTCCTGGTTGTTGACCGCCTGCTCGGTGATGCGCCCGATGCCGGGGCGACCGAACACGGTTTCGGTCAGCACCGCGCCGCCGATGAGGTCGCCCAGGATGAGCCCCGCCATCGTCAGGGTGGGCAGCACCGCGTTCTTGGCGATGTTGCGCCCCAGGATCCAGGTGGGTGAGGCGCCCTTGGCGCGCACGACGGTGACGAACGGCTGGGCGGCGACGTCGTCGATGCTGCGCACCAGGATCTGGGCGAGCGGCGCCGACAGCGGCACGGCGAGGGTGATGACCGGAAGGATGAGACCCTCGATGGGGCCGGGCCCGATGACCGACACCCAGCCGAGCTGGAAGCTGAAGACCTGCACCAGCATGATGCCGAGCCAGAAGGTCGGGATCGAGACGACCAGCGCCGGCACCGACCGCAGCAGCTGGCGGATCCAGCCGAACCGCGGCACGGTCGACAGGAACGCGACGCCGGCTGCCAGCAGCACCGCCAGCACCAGGGCGAGACCGCCGAGCACGAGCGTGTGCCCGATGGCCTCCCCCAGCAGCTGCCGCACCGGGGTCCCCGTCTGCAGCGAGTAGCCGAAGTCGCCCGCGCCGAACCCGAGGAGGGTGTGCACGTACTGCACCGGCAGCGACGTGTCCACGCCGAACCGCTCGCGCACCTCGGCGATCTGCTGCGGCGAGAGACCCAGTTCGGGGTTCTCGTACTTGATCATGATCGCGTCGCCGGGCAGGGCCTGCAGCAGCAGGAATGCCGCGGTGAACGCGACCAGCAGCACGACGGCCGACTGCCAGATGCGACGCAGGACGTAGCGCATGCGGGCTCCTTCCTCGGGCGGTTACTGCGCCAGCCAGACTTCGTAGAAGCTCGGCCGGGCGACCGACTCGAACGTCACGCCGTGCACGCGGGCGGAGGTGCCGTAGACCTGCGGCTCTTCGAAGAGCGGGATGACGTAGGCCTGCTCGGCGAGGTAGCGCTGCACCGCCTGGCTGTCGGCCACACGCGCCTGTGGGTCGGGGTCGGATGCCACGCCCTCGAGCAGTTCCTCCAGCTGCGGGTCGCCGATGCTCTGGTCGCCGTAGTCGAGGTTCAGCAGCGAATTGCGGTTGAGCGAGTAGAACTGGCTCTTGATGACGTCGAGGTCGGCGCGGGCGACCATCGAGTGGCTGATCTGCACCTGGTCGGCGTCGCGGATCGCCTCGGCGGCGGTGCCGGCGTCGGCCTTGAGGATCTCCAGGTCCACGCCGATCTTCTTCAGCTGCTGGCTGATGAGGGTGAGCGCCTCGAACGAGCGCGGCTGGGCGCCTGCCTCGTTGACCACGAGGTGCAGCGGCTGGCCGTCCTTCTCGCGGATGCCACCGGCCCCGAGGGTCCAGCCGGCCTCGTCGAGCAGATCCGCCGCGGCATCCGGGTCGAACGCGAACGCCTCGGCGGTGTCGACGTAGCCGAGCGCGGTCGAGCTCAGGATGGAGGTGGCCAGCGGATAGTTCTCGGTGTAGATCGTGTCGACGACTTCGGCGCGGTCGATGCCGGCGATGAGGGCCTGGCGCACGCGGATGTCGGAGAGGATCTCGTTGCGCACCCGCAGGCTCAGGTGGTTGTTGACCCCACTGGTCTGCGGGGCGTAGATGGTGAACCCCGCCGCTTCGACCTGGTTCTCGTCCTGCGCCTCGACGTAGCGCACGTAGTCGGCCTGGCCCGACAGCAACGCGCCCACGCGCACGCTGTCCTCGGGGGTCACCGTGATCTGCACGGCGTCGAGCAGGGCACGGCCCTGGTGCGCGCGGTCCGGCGGCGCCCAGTCGTAGTCGTCGCGGGCGGTGAGGGTGAGGGTCGACCCGATCGTCTCCTCGGTGATCGTGAAGGGACCCGAGCCGACGACGGCCTCGGAGTTGCCGGGGGCGAACTGCTCGAGGGTGAAATCGAGGGTCTCGGCCGAGAGCAGGC
Source organism: Microbacterium sp. NPDC058021 (assembly GCF_042885955.1). Taxonomy (NCBI): domain Bacteria; kingdom Bacillati; phylum Actinomycetota; class Actinomycetes; order Micrococcales; family Microbacteriaceae; genus Microbacterium; species Microbacterium sp. NPDC058021. The sequence goes on along the minus strand of NZ_JBHVRF010000001.1, from coordinate 660,435 downwards.
CGGAGTTGTTCGTCGACGTCGCCTGCAGGAATCCGGGCGCCGGCGCGCTGAAGTGGAAGCTGACGGTGTCGTCGTCGACCACCTCGCTGCTCTCGTAGTTGTTGATCGCCTCCGAGACGGTGAGCCCGCGCTCGGGGTCGCCGAGGCCGAAGAGGTCGAAGTTCTTCGCGACGACCTCGGCATCCAGCGCCGACCCGTCGGAGAAGGTGACGTCGTCGCGCAGGTTGAAGGTGTACTCGGTGGCGTCGGCGTTCACCTCCCAGTCGGTGGCGATCCAGGGCTTCAGCTCGAGGGTCTCCGGGTCCTGCCACACGAGCCGGTCGAAGACGTTGTTGACGATGCCGCCGTTGGGGTAGAAGCCCGCCGACGGCGGGTACAGGGTCGTGTGCGCCTGGTGCTCGAGGTACACCAGGGTGCCGCCCTGCACCGGTTCGCCGCCGGCGGCCGCGTTGCCGGCGGCACCGGGTGCGGCACAGGCGGTGAGGGTCACGAGCGCGAGTGCGGCAGCCGCGGCGGCCGTGGCGCCGCGGGCGGAGAGGGTGCGGGTGCGGGACATGTCGTTCGCTTTCTTTCGGCGCCGTGGTCGGTGCGGGTCAGGCGATGGAGCGGGCCGCGCGCCGGGTGGGCACGGCGGGAGCGAGCGCGAGCCGGTCGCGCAGGGTCGAGTGGGCCTCAGAGAGCGGGGCGAGCAGCCCGCGGCGGCGCAGCTCGGGCACGACGAGGGCGGTGAACGCCTCGAACTGGCCCGGTTGGAAGGCCGAGAGCACGTTGAAGCCGTCGACGGCGCCGGAGGTGAACCAGCGCTCGATGTGGTCGGCGACGTCGACCGCGTCACCGACGACGAAGGCGGCGGGGACGGCGTGGGTGACGACCAGATGCCGCCACGTGACGGGGCGCTCGCCCCCCACCCGTCGCCCGGTGCGCTCGGTGACGAGCCGCACGAGGTGCGCGCCGGCATCCGTGAACCGTGCCGCCACCGCGGCGGGCACGGGTTCGTCCAGCGGCGTGGAGGCTGCCACCTCGACGCCGAGCACGGGGGCGACGGCGGCCAGCGACCGGGTGTCGGGGAAGGCGGCGGGGAGCGCTGCGCCCTGCCCCTCGTCGACGGGCACGAGGGCGAGGAGGGTGTCGACGATCCCCTGCGCCTCGGCGCGCGTGGCGGCGACGACGGGCAGGATCGGCGCGATCACGCGCAGGTCGTCGGGATGCCGGCCGGCCGCGGCCGCGTCGGCGCGCAGCTGGGCGCGCACGTGCTGGGCCGAGGCCAGATCGGCGGGAGCGACGAGCGCGAGATCGGCGAGCCCCGTGGCCAGCGCCCGCGACCGGGGCGAGGTGCCCGCGTGCACGATGGGCAGGTGGCCCTGCGGCGGCCGGGCGGTGTTGAGCGGCCCGGTCACGCGGATGTGCGCACCCTCGGCGTCGGCGGAGTGCAGGCCCGCCGGGTCGATCAGGCGGCCACCGGACTTGTCGGCGACCCAGGCGTCCTCGTCCCATGAGTCCCACAGCGCCCGCACCGTGCGCACGAACTCCTCGGCGCGGTCGTAGCGGGTCTCGTTGTCGGCGTGCGCATCGCGGCCGTGATTGCCCGCGGCGCGCGGCTCGGCGCCGGTGACGACGTTGATGCCGGCGCGCCCCGAGCTGAGCACGTCGACCGATGCCGCGGCGCGGGCGAGCGTGTAGGCGTCGGCGTAGGTGGTGTTGACGGTGGCGATGAGGCCGACGCGTTCGGTGATGCCGGCGAGGTACGTGACGGCGGAAAGCGGGTCGATGCGGGCCAGCAGGTACGGGTCGCGGAACTCCAGATCCGGACCGGTGGCCAGCCAGTCCCCGAAGAAGAGGTAGTCCAGGTCCGCCTCGTCGGCGAGCCGGCCGATGCGCCGCAGCACCTCGGCGTCGCGGCCGGGTTCGGCGTGTGCGTCGGGGTGGCGCCAGCCCGATGGGTAGGCGCCGAGGGTGCGCACCATGGCCCCGATGATGAGCGGGCGGCTCCGAGCGGTGTCGGGGGTGCGGGACATGCTCTCTCCTGGTGTCGGTGACGGCGGTGCGGCCGGTGCGGCGGCGTTCGGTCAGCGTAGGGAGAGCGCGAGGGGCCCCGGCGGGCGCCCGACGCAATGTGTCGGCCTGTGTCGGACGCACCGATTCGACGGGCGCGGGCGGGGGGAGTCCGGAGGCTTGTGTGGCGAAGTGTGACGCGGTGCGCGTCAGCGCCCGGAGCCGGGCGCGGCGCCGTGACCGGGCCGGTGGAGCCATCCGGATGCCGCGCCGAGCACGCCGCCGACGAGCGTGTCGATCACGCGTTCGCTGACGAACTGCGTGCCCAGCTGCCCGGTCGCCGCTCCCGTGAGCAGCAGCACGAGCGGGGTGATGAACACCAGGGCGAGGCCGTAGTTGCGCACGACGAGCAGCTCGACGACGATCTGCAGCGCTCCGAGTGTCGCCGCCAGCCACAGCCCTTCGATGCCCCACGGCGCGATGAGGAGGAAGACGCCGGCGCCGGCGACGGTGCCCAGCATGCGGTGCAGCCCCCGCGCGACCGCGGCCCGGCGGCCCACTGCCACCCCGATCACACCGAGGGCGGCACCGACGACCCAGTACGTGCGCTGCGGGTCGACGATCGCCCCGATCGCGGTGCCCGCCACGGTGACGATCGCGGCGCGCAGGAACATGGTGCCGGCGACACCGGTGAGCACCGGGCGCGGCAGCAGCTCCCGCAGCGGCCGCGCCGAGACGCGGCGGATGCCCGGCCACAGCAGCGGGGTCAGCGCCAGCAGGTAGGCGAAGCCGATGCCGAGCGCGAGGATGCCCAGGTAGGCGAGCGACTCCGTGGCATCCAACGCTGCGGCGATCTGGCCGCTGAGCCCATAGATCAGCACGAAGAACAGCGGCCCCGGCGCGCCGAGGGCGAAGCCGTACATCGCGGCCGCCGCCAGCAGCGCCACGACGATCAGACCCGCGAGCGAAAGGGCGGGGACGTGCGCGCACGCGACCCCCAGGGCGGCGGCGGCGAGGAGCCCTCCCCCGATGAAGGGGAGCAGCCGGGCGCGCTCGACCGGCGGCAGGGCGCTGGCATGGATGATCACGAAGGCGCCGGCGGCGGCGCGGTACCCCAGTTCAGGCGCGCCCAGCAGCGTGAACACGACGATCGGGGCGACCATCGCGACGGCGGCCTGCAGCGCGAGCGGCCAGCGCGGCGCCGGTGCGGGAGTCAGCCGGAAGAGCCCGGCGACGATGTCGGTCAGCGCGGCGCGCGCAGGCGACATGGATCCTCCGGGAAGTGGGCGGGTGGGTCTTCCACGGTAGCCGGGCGCCCTGGGTGCCGGCGATGGTAGCGTCCCGGCCATGGCCGAGGATGCCCTCACGACATGGCTGCTCGATTCCGATCCGGCGCTGCGCTGGCAGGTGGAACGCGACGTGATCCACGCCCCGCCCGAGGTGTGGCAGGCCACTCGCGCCACAGTGCCCCGCGCGGGGTTCGGCGCGCGGCTGCTCACTCTGCAGGATCCCGACGGGCAGTGGGCCGGCGGCGCCTTCTTCCCACGCGATGCCACCGAGGACGAAGAGGGACAGCCGTGGATGGCGACCACCTGGTCGCTCAACGCGCTGCGGGAATGGGGAGTGGATGCCGTGGCGCTGGGCGACACCGCCGAGCGCCTTGAGGCGAACTCCCGGTGGGAGTACGAGGACCTGCCGTATTGGGCGGGCGAGGTGGACTGCTGCATCAACGCCTACACACTCGCCAACGGCGCGTGGCTCGGGGCCGACGTCCGGGGCATCCGGCAGTGGTTCATCGACCATCAGCTCGCCGACGGCGGCTGGAACTGCGAGTGGATCGAGGGGTCGACCAGGTCGTCGTTCCACTCGACACTGAACACGCTCAAGGGGCTGCTCTGGTACGAACGCGCCGTCGGCGGCGACGACGAGCTGCGGGCGGTGCGCCATGTCGGGCAGGAGTACCTGCTCCAGCGGCGACTGCTGCGGCGGCTGTCGGACGGCGAGCAGGTCGCGCCGTGGGCGACGACCCTGGCCTACCCGTTCCGGTGGCGGTTCAACGCCCTCAACGCGCTGGATCACTTCCGCCAGGCCGCGCAGTTCGACGCAGCGCCGCCGGACCCGCGGCTCGCTGACGCGGTCGAGGTCGTGAGTGCGGCACGGCAGCCCGACGGCAGGTGGCTGCAGGAGGGTCGGGATCCCGGTCGGGTGTGGTTCCACGTGGATGTGGAGCCTGGCGAGCCGTCGAAGTGGCTGACGCTGATCGGCACCCGGGTGCTCGACTGGTGGGACGGCCGAGGGACGCGGGCGCGACACGGGCCCGGCCGCGGCGGCGGCGCATAACCCAGGAAGAACTGGGTTGGGGTGGGGACAAGACGGTGACGGTGGCCGGTTCTTCCTGGGTTATGGCCCCGGTGAGCAGGTCGAGGATCGGCGCCGAGCCCTCCCCAGGGTGCAGATGTGATGAGTTATCCACAACCCCAGGCCAAGACTGATTTCTGCGGCCATCAATGTCGGTGGGGATCGGCAGGATTGGGGGCATGAACACCTCCCCGACCACCCCCGCACGAACCCCGGTGCTGTCACGTGAACAGGTGGTGTCGGGGCTGGAGGGGGTGCGTCGACGTCGGGCGGAGGTGGATGCCGACGAGGCATGGTTCATCTCGCAGGGTGACGCGATCGCCGCGGAGGAGACCGCGCGTATCCCGTCCGCCGAGGGGCGGGAGCGGGAGCTGCCGTTGCGGGGAATGGCCGCGGAGATCGCGGCGGTGCTGCGGCGCTCCGATCAGGGCATGCGAGACCGGATGCATGACGCCACCGTGCTGGTGGACGACTTCGCTGCGACTTTCGAGGCGTTGCGGGCGGATCGGATCGACCGCGTCCACGCCCGTCTCATCCAGGACGCCGGCGCCCGCATCACCGACCCTGACGCGCGGGCCCGGTTCGAGTGCGCCGCCCTCGTGGTGGCGGAGCAGGAGACCCCCGGGCGGGCGAAGCCGACCATCCTGATGCTCGCGCAGCGACTGAACCCGGTCCCGTTGGAAGAACGACACCGGCAGGCCGCCGCCGCGCGGCGGGTGTGGGTGCGGGACCTGGATGATGGGATGGCGGAGATCACCGCCCTGCTGCCCGCAGAGCTGGCGTACGCGATCAAAGACCGGCTGAACCGGCACGCCCGCGCGATCACCGACGCGCACCGTGCCGCCGCCGCCGAGGCGAAAGCCGCCGCTGACGCAGCAGCAGCAGCAGCAGCAGCAGCAGCAGCAGATGCCACCACGGCCGCCACGGCCGCCAGCGAACCCGAGGGCGGTGCCGACACGGACCGCCCAACCGATGAGATCGACGCAACCGATGCGACCGCAGCGACCGGCGACGTCCTAGCGACGGACCGGCGCACGATGGACCAGATCCGCGCCGACGTGCTCACCGATCTGCTGCTCACCGGGCACGCCACCGCAGCCGAGGCCGCCGGGGCGATCCCGGAGTGGGCGCCGATCGTCGCGCAGGTGCAGATCCTCATTCCCGCCCACACGCTCATCGGCGTCGATGAGGGGCCGGCCGAGCTCGTCGGGTACGGGCCCATCAGCGCGGATACCGCGCGACGGCTCGCGGCGACCGCGGAGGTGTGGGAGCGCCTGTTCGCCTCACCCAGCACGGGCGCGGTGCAGCAGGTCCTCACCTACCGCCCGACCCTGGAGATGCGCCGGCATCTGAACGCCCGCGATGAGCACTGCCGGTTCCCGGGGTGTCGAAGACCGGCCCGGCAGTGCGACCTCGACCACACCCATGAGGCCGCCCTAGGTGGGCCGACCTGCCTGGCCAACCTCGCCAACCTGTGCCCCGGGCGACATCACCCGGTCAAGCACGGCACCGCGTGGAGCGTGGCGCAGAAGGCCGACGGCATCCTGGAGTGGACCAGCCCCACCGGGCGGGTCTACACCGACGTCCCCCGCCGGGTGCTGGAATTCATGGCCCTCGCCGCCATCGACGAACCTGCGCCCTTCTGACTCGACAGGCGCCGGCGGCGACCACATCAGCTGACTGTTACCGGTAACATCGCGGCATGACCACCGCCGATGCTCCCCGCCCCCTGCCCACCGATGTCGAGGTCGCCGTGGCGCGGGTGCGCGCGGAGGTCGCGGGGTTGCACGCGGAGCTGGTGCGGTACGGCCTGGTGGTGTGGACCGGTGGGAACGTGTCGGGGCGGGTGCCGGGGGCGGATCTGTTCGTGATCAAGCCCTCGGGGGTGTCGTACGACGATCTGGGTCCGGAGAACATGATCGTGTGCGACCTGGACGGCGTCGTGGTGGCGGGGACGCCCGGCAGTGACCGGTCGCCGTCGAGTGATACCGCGGCGCACGCGTACGTGTACCGGAACATGCCGGAGGTGGGTGGGGTGGTGCACACGCATTCGCCGTATGCGACGGCGTGGGCGGCGCGGGGTGAGGCGATTCCGTGTGTGATCACGGCGATGGCGGATGAGTTCGGCGGGGAGGTGCCGGTGGGTCCGTTCGCGATCATCGGGGACGATTCGATCGGCCGCGGCATCGTGGAGACGTTGACGGGGCACCGGTCGCGGGCGGTGTTGATGCAGAACCATGGCCCGTTCACGATCGGGGCCAGCGCGAAGGATGCCGTGAAGGCGGCGGTGATGGTGGAGGACGTGGCCCGCACCGTGCACCTGGCACGGCAGGGCGGCGAGGTCCTCCCGATCCCGCAGGACGCGATCGACCGGCTCTACGACCGGTACCAGAACGTGTACGGACAGACCACCGACGACCGCCGCTAACCCACGCCGGGCGCGCTGTCAATCCCCTGCCTCCTTCGACATCACGGGGTCACTGTCGAGGTGGAGGAACATCGCCATGCACACCCCCTCACTACCCCTCAGTCCCCCGCGTCGGCCCTACGGACACGACCGAGATCGTACGTCCCGAGTCCCCGACGCTCCCCCCGGCATGACGTCGCGCCGCATGCTCAGCACCGCGGTCGCGCGCGACGGCATCCGCCCCGCTGCACGCCATGAGTGACATCGTGGGCGAGATGACGACGCTCGCGCGCATTCGCGTCGAGCCGCTGGGCCGCGTTGCGTGGCGCCTGTCGGACCGCACCGAGAAAGACCCCGGCCTGGCGCTGCTGGCGTACGTCGAGTTCGTCGAGGGCGGCGCATACGAAGCGGTCTGGGTCTCCGTGCGCACCGGCACGAGCCGGCACTCCACGCTCGACGAGGTGGTGCGGACGGCGCTGGAACTGCTCACTCCTCCGGCCGAGTCCCGCAGCACCAAGCCGATCCCGATCGCGCATCGCTCCCCTTTCGCGCCGAGTTGAGCCGCGGGATAGTTAGGCAACCTTGCCGGATTGGTTAAGCATGCGCCACCCGATACCTTGACCTAATGGGCAAACTTGTTTATGGCAGTGGTAACCGATCGTTCGACATCGAAGATCGGGCTCTGGCGCACCTGCGCGTGGTGTTCATGAACAAGCTCCGCCGTGGCGAGCCGTTCATGTTCCACCACACCGAGCCTCACGTGACCTGCACCGTGTGGACCCACCCCGCAGTACCGCTGGTGTTCCAGTTCCACGGCAGCCGCCAGCCCACCCTGAACCGCGAATGGGTCGAAGCCCTCATGCAGGAGGCGAGCAGCCCCAACGGCCTGCGCCTCGTGCCCGAGCCTGCCCCGGGTTCGGTCGCCCTCGCCGACGCCGTCGGCTGATCAGACGCACTCGCGATCGACCGCGTCGCGCACGAGGTCGAGGAACTCGGCGATGTGCTTCGCCTCGGTGTCGCTGAGACGCGTGGCGAGCCTGCGCACGTGCGCCGTCAGCGGGTCGATGTCGTCCAGGTCGGCGTTGCGGTCGACCGGGACCACGAACTTGCTGCGCCCGTCGTCGGGATTGCGCGTGAAGTTGACCAGTCCACCGCTGCGCAGCCGGGTGAGCATGCCGGTGACCGACGCCGTCGAGACGCCGAGGTGCTCCGCGATCTCGGTGGGGGTCACCTGCGCGCCGGCATCGTCGCGCTCGAGGATGTAGCGCATCGCGGCCCGCGCGCTCTCGCTGGGCCCGCACTCCGCCTGGCGCCGCCGGGAAAGCCGCGCCTCGGACAGTCGCAGCAGCTCGACGCTGCGGGCGGCGCGGTCGGTGTTCGATTCCTCTGGCATCCGGTCCCCTCCATCGGGTGGGTACGCCGCGGCGAAGCGCGCGACCCATCGTCTGTGCTCGCATCACTCGGCCGGCGATGCGGATAGTGCAGCCGGGCAGAGTTGTAAAGCCCTGAGCGGGATGCGGCTGCCTTATCTACCGTATGGGACATGGATGCCGACGACATGACCGATGAGCAGAAACGTCGCGATCAGCTGCTCGCCGCACCCGACGCGGTGGAGTCCGACGCCGACCCGAGGATCGATGTGACCCACCGCGACGGCGTCACGCGCATCGACGTGCGCGATGACGCGGCCGTCCGTCCCGGCGGCCCGGTGCTGGACGAGGACGACACCGACGGATGAGCGATGTGCAGCAACTGGCGCGCCTCGCCCAGGAGTGCGGCCTGAGCATCGCCACCGCCGAGTCCCTCACCAGCGGACTGCTGGCCGGTCGCGTCGGCGAAGGGTCTGCGGCGGGTGACTGGTTCGCCGGCGGCGTCGTGGCGTACCGCACCGAGGTGAAGGAGCGCGTGTTGGGCGTGACGCGGGGGATCGACCCCTGCTCGCCGGAGTGCGCCGAGCAGCTCGCCGTGGGCGTGCGGGGCCTCATGGATGCCGACATCGCCGTGTCCACGACAGGGGTCGGCGGACCCGACCCGCAGGATGGCCACCCCCCGGGCACGGTCTTCCTCGGCTGGGCCACCCGCGAGGACACCGGCCACGTGGCGCTGAGCCTGTCGGGTGAGCCCGACGAGGTGCTGACGGCAACCGTCGAGGCCGCCGTCTCACTGCTGCGGGAACGGATCGATGAATTCGCGTGTTAGAGTGGAGACTCCCCGGTTCGGGGAAGATCCTTCGCGTCGACACACTCCAGTGCCGGAGAGCACCACCGACAGGATCCCCGTCGCATGAGCGGCCAGTTACCCCGTGCTCCGTCATCCGCCCTCTGTGCGTGACGCCACACATGAAAGTTCTTCTCTTGTCTTCTGTTTTCTGCTGCGACGCCGTCGCGCAGCGCCCGCTGGATTGGCGTCAGGCCGATCACGATGTGTTCGTGGCCACCGCCGCCGGCGAATACGCCGGCTTCATCGCGCGTGCCGAATCCGGCTTCACAGCACATGGCCCGCTTGGACAGGCCCTCGGCCTGTATGCTTCCGTGGAGAGCGCTCAACACGCACTCACCGAGCTTCGGGAAGACAACACCACGGCTTCCGCGGAACACCCGCGGCTCACCCGTCCGCGCCGCATTCGTCGGCTCGGCACCATCGGTCGCACGAGCGGCCCGAAAAGTAGAAGGAAAGACACGATGGCCACTGGCACCGTGAAATGGTTCAACTCCGAGAAGGGCTACGGCTTCATCGCCCCTGACGATGGGTCCGCCGACCTGTTCGCGCACTACAGCGCGATCGCCGGCAACGGCTTCAAGGAACTGCGCGAGACGCAGAAGGTCGAATACGACGCCGAGCAGGGCCCCAAGGGCATGCAGGCTGCGAACATCCGCGCACTCTGAGTTTCCGCGAAGGCCGGCACGCATCACGCGTGCCGGCCTTCGTCGTTCATTCCGAGAGTCCTCAGTGCATTCCCTTCGCGGAATAGGGGTGCGCGTAGTGTGAGCCTCAGCGATCGGCAGCCGCCGTTGGCTCCAATGAAGGCCAACACGGTCCCGATCGAAAAGGGGTGCACCATCTCCGCTACCACCGTCGAGTCCACGCTCGGTCCGATCCGTCAGACATACGCAACCACCAAAGACTTCCCTCCGATCACCAGGGCGTACACCGACGTCTCCCACGTGGTGAAGGAAACCGGACTCCTCAACCGTGCCCGTGGCTTCTACGCCCTGGTCGGCGCGGCCGTCCTCCTCGGCTTCGCCGGTGCGATCACCGGCTTCGTCCTTCTGGGCGACAGCTGGTTCCAGCTGCTGATCGCCGCGGCCCTGGGCATCCTGTTCACGCAGGTCGCCTTCCTCTCCCACGAGGCAGCACACCGCCAGATCCTCGCATCGGGACCAGCCAACGATCGGCTGGCCCGCATCCTCGGCAATGCCGTCGTGGGGATGAGCTACTCGTGGTGGGCCACCAAGCACACCCGCCACCACGCCAACCCGAACCGGGTCGGCAAAGACCCCGACATCGACATCGACACGATCTCGTTCCTCGATGAGGACGCGGCCTCGGCACGTGGCATCCGCCGGTTCATCACGAAGCGTCAGGGCTGGTTGTTCTTCCCCTTGCTGACTTTCGAAGGCCTGAACCTCTACTTCATCTCGCTGCGGCACCTGTTCAGCCGCGAGCCCGTCAAGGGCCGCTGGATCGAACTGGCGATGCTGGCCGTGCGTCACGCCGTCGTGTTCACCCCGATCTTCCTGTTCCTGCCGCTGGGCATGGCCTTCGCGTTCTCCGGCGTGCTGGTCGCCGTCTTCGGCGTGTACATGGGCGCCTCGTTCGCCCCGAACCACAAGGGCATGCCGGTCATCGCGAAAGACGCCAAGCTCGACTTCTTCAGCAAGCAGGTGCGCACCTCGCGCAACATCCGCGGCGGTTGGTGGGCGACCTGGCTCATGGGTGGGCTCAACTACCAGATCGAGCACCACCTGTTCCCGAACATGCCCCGCCCGCACCTGTCCAAGGCGCGCGAGATCGTCATCGAGGCATGCCGCACGCTCGATGTGCCCTACACCGAGACGAGCCTCATCCGTTCGTACGGCATCGTCATCGAATACCTGAACCGCGTGGGCCTGGCCGCCCGCGACCCGTTCGACTGCCCGATGGCGGCGACGTACCGCCGGGTGTGACAGCCACCTCCGACTTATCGACGGCACCTCCGGTTCGCAAGGGGGTGCCGTCGTCTTTTGCGCCCCGTAGCGTCGGGGCATGAGCGACGTCACGATCTTCGCCCCCTCGCCCACCCTCACCGTGACCGTCGAGGAACATCCCGACGGCAACGAGATCCACGTGCACGCCGGCGGCCAGGGGGTCTGGCAGGCACGGATGCTGCTGCGCCTCGGCACGAGCGTGACCATGTGCTCGGCGCTCACCGGCGAGATCGGCCGGGTGCTACGTCACCTCCTCCAGGACGAGGGCATCTCGATCGTCGCCGTCGAACGCGAGGGCCACGGCTCGGCATACGTGCACGACCGGCGCGGCGGACAGCGCATCGCGATCGCCGAGGAGGAGGGCGACCCGATCGGGCGCCACGAGCTCGATGAGCTGTACGGCGCGACGCTGGCGGAAGGGCTGGAGTCCAAGCTCGTGATCCTGAGCGGACCGGCCGGCGACAACGCGCTGCCGCCGGACACCTACCGGCGCCTCGCTGCCGACCTGCGGGAGGGCGGCGCGACGGTGCTGGTCGATCTGGCCGGCCCACGCCTGGCGGCTGCCGTGGCCGGAGGGGCGGACGTGCTCAAGGTGAGCGATGACGAGCTGCTCGCCGACGGCCGGATCCGCGATCGATCGATCGGGGCGATCCGCGAGGCGATGCGCTCCCTCCAGGAGGAGGGCGCGCGCACCGTGATCGTCTCGCGCGCGGTCGAACCGCTGCTCCTGCTGGACGAGCGCGGCTTCGTCGAGGTCAGCACGCCCCACCTGCAGGTCGCCGACACCCGCGGCGCCGGCGACTCACTGACGGCCGGCGTGGCGGCGGGGCTGGCCGCCGGTGAATCCATCCGCGAAGCCGTGACGCTCGGGGCCGCAGCCGGAGCGCTCAACGTCACCCGACACGGCCTCGGCACCGGAGATCCCGCCGCGATCGCGGCCCTGCGGGAATCGGTGGCGGTGCACGATGCCAACGGCACCGACGACGCCCTGCCGGAGCAGCCGGTGACCGGGAGAGTGAGCCCCGACGGCCTTGCCGCACTCGCAGAGCCGGAGGAGGAGGCCCGGTGACCCGCGCGCTCATCACCAACGACGACGGCATCGCCGCGCCCGGCCTCCACGCCCTCGCCCGTGCGGCGCAGGCCGCGGGATTGGACGTGACCATCGCGGCCCCCGCCGTGCAGTCCAGCGGCGCGAGCGCCTCCATCATGGCGGAGGACCACGACGGGCGCATCGACGTGGAGCGGCGCACCCTGGCCGGGCTCGAGGGGATTCCGGCGTTCGCCGTGCACGGCGGGCCCGGCCTCATCGCGCTCATCGCCGCGCACGGCGCCTTCGGCGACCCGCCGGAGCTGGTGTTGTCGGGCGTCAACCACGGTGCGAACGTGGGCCGGGCGATCCTCCACTCCGGCACGGTGGGCGCCGCGCTTACCGGGGGACTCAACGGCGCGCACGCGCTGGCGATCTCCCTCGACGTCGGCATGCGGCCGACGCAGTTCCACTGGGATGCCGCGGCCACGGCCGCGGTGGCGCTCGTTCCCCAGCTCCTCGCCCGCCCCGCCGGCACGGTGATCAACGTCAACGCACCGAACACGGCCACCCACCGCGGCATCCGGGAGTCGACGCTGGCGCCGTTCGGCATCGTGCAGACGACGCTGAGCGAACGCGACGAGCACCACATCCGCCTCGCGGTGGAGGATCTGCCGAACACGCCGGAGCCGGGGACGGATGCCGCCCATCTGGCGGAGGGCTGGGTCACCGTGACCGGGCTCGACTCCGTCTCCGACGTCGCGCTCGGGGTCGGCTGATCGCTCAGCGCGCCCCGGAACCCCCCGCAGCGCGGTCGAGGGCGTCCAGCCGTTCGGTGATCCGCGCGATCACCTCGGTGGCGGCAGCGGCCTGCTCAGGCGTCAAATCGTCGATGACCTCGACCACGGCGGCGTGGTGCGCGCCGTGCGCCTGGTCGACGAGGGTGAGAGCCTCGGGCGTCGGCACGAGGTAGTGGGCGCGGCGGTCACGCGGATGCTGCACGCGCTGGAGGAGTCCGCGGCTCACGAGCCGCTCCACCACGTTGGTCACCGTGGCACTGGAGGTGGTGAGCATGACGAGCAGATCCTTCGGGCTGAGGTCGCGCTCATCGCGGTATCCCTGCACGAGCAGCCGCAGCGCCGTGAGGTCCAGGCTCGACAGCCCCGACCGCTCCTGGGCGCGCTGCGCCTGGATCCGTTCCGCGCGACGCCATCGGAGGATGGCCTCGCTCAGCTCGCGTCCCGACGGCGTCGCCGGCTGCTCGGCGTACAGATGCTCTCCTTCGTGGAGCACCACGTTCTGAGGCATGCGCCTCCCCCGTTCGTTCTACCGGTCCTCGGAAACCACGGCGTCGCGCGCCGCGGCGAGGGACGGGAACCACCCGATCCGCGCCCCGGTCTCATCCAGGGCGCAGAAGCCGCCCCATCGCTCGCGCTCGACAGCTCCGAGGTACTGACCCCCCGTGTTGGCGACCCAGAACCCCTGCTCCACCTCGAACCAGGCCGCGGCGGACCTGACCTCGGTCGACGGTGCGGTGTCGATCATCACGGACATGTCGTCTTCTCCTTCGTGCACGGGATTCCGTCCACGTGATTACACACTAGCTGTATTACATACTTCATGTGATTGACATCCGCTGTGATTATTCGCTATAGAAGTAGGCAACGTCACACCTGTCGCGGCAGAAGAGGGTCGCCGCCGAGCGAAAGGAACCAGTGATGGGACTTCTCTACTACGGGGCCGACAAGAACCCCGCCGAGATCCCCGACCGACTGCTGGCGCACGTCAAGGTCGTCACCGCCACCAAGCTCCGGCGCAACGAGAGCTTCACGATCTCGTGGCGCCACCCCGAGGGCGATGACCTCGGCCGCACGACCCTGTGGATGCAGCCGGCGATTCCGCTGCGCTTCGTGTTCGAGAATCCCGAGCCCGAGACGCTCGACCCCGATCTGCTCAGGGAACTCGCCGCCGCCGCGAACTCCGCAGGCGGCATGTCGCTCGACTGGGAGCACGACGGCGAGGCGTCAGCGCCCGCACCTGCCCCCACACCCACGCAGCGTCACCTCGTCGCGGCGTAGCGCGGATCACCACGACGGGGTGAGGGCGACCCGCTCTCCCCCGACCCAGACGGCCGCGGTGAGGGGCACCCCCGGCCGGTAGGCGAGGTGGGCGGCGGCGGGAGCGTCGAGCACCTGCAGATCCGCCCGACCGCCGACGGTGAGCAGGCCGACCGCGTCAGGGCTCTCGGCCATGCCGAGTGCGATCGCGCCGCCGCGGGTGGCGGCCCAGATCGCCTCCTCGATCGTCAGGCGCATCTGCAGCACGGCCGTGGCCACGCAGTAAGACATCGAGGTCGTGTACGACGTGCCCGGGTTGCAGTTCGTCGCGATGGCGACAGTGGCCCCGGCATCCCACAGCCGCCGCGCCGGGGCGAGCGGCTCGCGCGTGGAGAGGTCGCACGCGGGGAGCACCGTGGCGACCGTGCCCGAATCGGCGAGCGCGTCGACGTCGGCGTCGGTCAGCGCATTGCAGTGGTCGACGCTCGCAGCGCCGAGCTCGACGGCGAGGGCGACCCCGCCGCTGTGACCGAGCTGGTTGCCGTGCACTCGCAGTCCGAGCCCGGCGCTGCGTCCGGCCTCGAGCACCTCGCGCGACTGCTCGACATCGAAGGCGCCGCGCTCGCAGAACACGTCGATGAACTGCACCCAGGGCGCCACCGCGCGGAGCATGGGACCGGTGACCAGGTCGAGGTAGGCGCGCGCGTCGAGGTCGGCGGGCACGATGTGAGCGCCGAGGAACGTGACGACGTCGGCCTGTGCGGCCGCGATGCGGGCGCTGCGCTCTTCGGAGGCGACGTCGAGGCCGTACCCGGTCTTAGTCTCCAGGAACGTGGTGCCCTGGCGGCGGGCTTCGTCGCGCAGCCGGGCGATGGTGGCGGCGAGTTCGGCGTCGGATGCCGCGCGCGTCGCACCGACGGTCGTGGCGATGCCGCCGGCGGCGTACTTCTGCCCCGCCATGCGCGCCTCGAACTCCGCCGAGCGGTCACCCGCGAACACCATGTGCGTGTGCGAGTCCACCCAGCCCGGCAGCACCGCGCGGCCGCCGACCGAGGTGACCGTGTCGGCGGCGGGGGCGTCGGATGCCGCCCCCAGCCAGGCGATTCGCCCCGATTCGACGATGAGCGCCGCCTGGTTCAGCCGCGGTCGATCGGGCAGATTCGTCGTCAGCTCGCCGATGTCGGTGATGAGCTCCGCCCCCATGTCAGCCCTCCCCCGATCCGTCGAACTTCGCCAGAGCCGCAGCCAGCAGCCGGGCTGGTCGCACCCCCGGTGCACCGGTCGGCCCGCACAGCGTACCGGCGCGCGTCGTCAGCATCCCGCCGACGACGACGTGGCTCACATCCGTTGCGGTCGCCGCCAGCACGAGCTGCTCGGGTTCCGCGCCGACGGTACGCACCGACGCGTCGTCGATCTCGATGAGGTCGCAGTGGGCACCCACCCGGATGCCGCCGGTGCGCCCGAGCGCGTCGTAGCCGTGCACGGTCATCGCCGCGACGAGCTCGCGCGGGCTGAACCTGCCACGGCGGCCGGAGGCGAGACGTTCGCCTGCCTCCAGCGCGCGGGCCTCGAGGAACGGGTCGACCACGGCGTTCTGGTCGGATCCCAGCGCGATCCGCGCGCCCGCGCCGGCCAGCCGCCGCGCCGGGCCGATGCCGTCGCCGAGGTCCGCCTCGGTCGTGGGGCACATGACGACGGTGACCCCGCTGTCGCCGAGCAGGCGGATGTCGTCGTCGGTGAGGTGCGTCGCGTGCACGACGCTGAGCCGCGGGCCGAGCGCGCCGGCCCCCTCCAGCACTCCGGTGGGCGTCACGCCGTAGGCGGCGAGGCAGTCGCTGTTCTCCTGCGGCTGCTCGGACAGGTGCACGTGCAGCGGCACGTCGGCGGGCAGCCCCGCCACGATGGCGGCGATGTCTGCGGGCGCGACGGCACGCACCGAGTGCACCGCCGCCCCCACGACGACCTCGGGCGGAAGGGCGTCGCGCAGGGCATGCCAGCGATCGAGCCATGCCCTCGCGGTGCCGTCACCGAAGCGGCGCTGCGCGGCGCTGAGCGGCGCGCCGATGCCCCCGGCGAGGTAGCACGTGTCCAGCAGCGTCAACCGGATGCCGGCGTCGGCCGCGGCATCCGCCAGCGCCGACTCCATGGCGTGGGCGGGGAGGTACGGCGTGCCGTCGGGACGGTGGTGCACGTAGTGGAACTCCGCGACCGCCGTGTAGCCGGCGGCGAGCATCTCGGCGAAGACACCGCGCGCCAGGGCCCGGTAGGTGTCGGGGTCGAGCCGCGCGGCGGCGGCGTACATGCGTTCCCGCCAACGCCAGAAGTCGCCCCCACCGGCATGGGTGCGACCGCGCAGCACGCGGTGGAAGGCATGGGAGTGGGCGTCGGCAGCGCCGGGCAGCACGAAGCCCAGTCGCAGGTCTCCGGGTTGCGGAGCCGCGCCCGGCTCGACCCGTGCGATGCGCCCCGTGCCGTCGGAATGGATGCGCACGTCGCGCACCGCGGCGCCGTCGATGAGGGCGGTGGCGGCGTGGACGATCACAGCAGCCCTCGCAGCACGTGCTCGAGGGCGACGACGCCGGCGACGGCGTCGTCGAGGGTGGCATGTTCTTCAGGCGAGTGGGAGACCCCGCTCGGGTTGCGCACGAAGAGCATCGCCGTCGGCACGTGCGCGGCGAGGATGCCGGCGTCGTGCCCGGCTCCCGTGGGCAGGGCCGGGATGCCGCCGAGACGAGCGGCCAGCCCGTCGCGCAGCACCGGGTCGAAGTGCACTGCGCCGCTCCACGACTCTTCGACGACCGTGACCGAGCACCCTTCGGCGGCCGCTGCCGCGCCCACGCGTGCGGTGATCTCCGCGACGAGGTCCCGGGTGTCGTCGTCCCGCGCGCTGCGGGCGTCGAGCCAGGTCGTCACGGCCGAGGGGATCACGTTCGTACCGCCGGGCAGCGCGTGGATGCGTCCGACGGTGGCCCGGTCGTCGCCGCGGGCGGCAGCGGCATCGCGCACCGCGACGATGCCGCGGGCCGCGGCGACCATCGGGTCCCGGCGGTCGCCCATGCGGGTCGCGCCGGCGTGGTTTGCTTCGCCGGCGATGTCGATGCGCCAGCGGCCGTGGGCGAGGATGCTGGAGGCCACCGCCACCGGGCTGTCGAGCCCGATGAGACCGCGGCCCTGCTCGACGTGCAGCTCGAGGAACAGCCCGATGCGTCCGAGCGCCGCATCGTCGCGGCCGAGGTGGCGTGCGGCGATGCCGTTCGCCTCGGCGGCCTCGGCGAAGCGCACGCCGTCGGCGTCGGCGTCGGCGAGCGCACCCGCCCGTTCCGGATCGATCGCCCCGGTCATCAGCCGTGAGCCGAGGCAGGCCACCCCGAACCGCGAACCCTCCTCTTCGGCGAAGACGACCACGGCGCACGGGCGGCCGGGGGTGAAGCCGGTCGACTGCAGCAGCGCGATGGCATCCAGGGCACTGACCACCCCCAGCGGACCGTCGTACTCGCCTCCGCCGGGAACGGAGTCGAGGTGGCTTCCCACCACCACGGCGTCGTCGCCGGGCGCACCCCACCACGCCCAGATGTTGCCGTTGCGGTCGTGCTCGACACCGAGTCCCAGGCGCTCGGCACGCTCGACGAACCACGCGCGCAGCTCGATCTCGGCCGGCTGCCAGACGTGGCGCGAGTAGCCGCCGCGGGCGCGGTCGCGACCGACGTCGACGATCTCGTGGAGCCCGGTCAGCCGACCCCGGGTTACCGCGACGGCAGGCATCACAGCTCCGCCATCGGGACGCGCAGCCCTCGCTCCTGCGCGACCTCGATGGCCCGCTCGTACCCGGCGTCGACGTGACGCATGACGCCCGTGCCGGGGTCGTTGATCAGCACGCGTTCGATCTTCTCGGCTGCCAGTGCAGTGCCGTCGGCCACCAGCACCTGACCCGCGTGGATCGAGCGGCCGATGCCGACCCCGCCGCCATGGTGCAGCGACACCCAGGTGGCCCCCGAGGCGGTGTTCAGCAACGCGTTCAGCAGCGGCCAGTCGGCGATGGCATCCGACCCGTCCTTCATCGCCTCCGTCTCGCGGTACGGCGAGGCGACCGAGCCTGCGTCGAGGTGGTCACGGCCGATGACGATGGGCGCGCTCAGCTCGCCCGAGGCGACCATCTCGTTGAACCGCAGCCCCGCGAGGTGGCGCTGCTTGTAGCCCAGCCAGCAGATGCGGGCGGGCAGGCCCTCGAACTGCACCTTCTCGGCGGCACCGGTGATCCAGCGATGGAGCTTGTCGTCGTGCGGGAACAGCTCGAGGATCGCCCGGTCGGTCGCGGCGATGTCGGCGGGGTCTCCCGACAGCGCGACCCAGCGGAACGGGCCCTTGCCCTCGGCGAACAGCGGACGGATGTAGGCCGGCACGAAGCCGGGGAACGCGAACGCCCGGTCGTAGCCGCCGAGCTCCGCCTCGGCTCGGATGGAGTTGCCGTAGTCGAACACCTCGGCACCGGCATCCTGGAACGCGACCATGGCGCGCACCTGCGCTGCCATCGAGGCCCGGGATGCCGCGGTGAAACCCTCGGGATCGGCCGCGGCCCGCTCGTGCCATTCCGCCAGCGACACCCCTTCGGGAAGGTAGCTGAGCGGATCGTGCGCGGATGTCTGGTCGGTGACGATGTCCACCGGCACTGCGCGCGCGGCGAGCTCGGCGAAGACCGTCGCGGCGTTGCCGACCAGCCCCACCGACAGCGCGCGGCGCTCGGCCTTGGCGGCGAGCACGCGACGCAGGGCCTCGTCGAGGTCGTCGGTCGTCTCGTCGAGGTAGCCGTGGTCGACGCGGCGCTGCAGCCGGGCCGGGTCCACGTCGACGATCAGCACGACGCCGTCGTTCATCGTGACCGCCAGCGGCTGCGCACCGCCCATGCCGCCCGCGCCGCCGGTGAGGGTGAGGGTGCCGGCGAGCGTGCCGCCGAAGCGCTTGTCGGCGACGGCGGCGAAGGTCTCGTAGGTGCCCTGCAGGATGCCCTGCGTGCCGATGTAGATCCAGGAACCCGCCGTCATCTGGCCGTACATCGTGAGGCCCGCAGCCTCGAGCCGGCGGAACTCCGGCCACGTCGCCCAGTCGCCGACGAGGTGGGAGTTGGCGATGAGCACCCGGGGCGCCCACTCGTGGGTGCGGAAGACTCCGACGGGCTTTCCCGACTGCACGAGCAGGGTCTCGTCGAGCTCGAGGTTCTCCAGCGTCTGCACGATCGCATCGAACGCCGCCCAGCTGCGCACGGCCCGGCCGGTGCCGCCGTAGACGACGAGGTCGTCGGGGCGCTCGGCGACCTCGGGGTCGAGGTTGTTCATGAGCATGCGCAGCGGCGCCTCGGTCTGCCACCCCTTGGCCGTGAGGGTGCTGCCGCGGGCGGCGCGGACGGGGCGGGGCTGGTGGTCGGTCACGGCGGTTCCTTCCGGAGAGGGGATGCGGGTCACTGCAGCTCGCTCGCGACGGCACCGGCGGCACGGCGCAGCGCGCCGGAGCGCACGGCCCCCACTGCGAGCTCGATCTCGGGGGAAAGGTGGCGGTCGCTGCCGGGGCCGGCGACGTCCTCGCGCAGGCGCGCCAGCACCGCACCGGTGGCGGCCGCCGGGGCGAGTGGGGCGCGCAGGTCCAGAGCCCGCGCTGCGGTCATCGCCTCGATCGCGAGCACCCGGGTGAGGCCGTCGATCGCGGTGCGGAGCTTGCGCGCGGCGGCCCAGCCCATCGAGACGTGGTCCTCCTGCATGGCGGACGAGGGGATCGAGTCGACCGACGCGGGCACGGCGAGGCGCTTGAGCTCGGACACGATGCCCGCCGAGGTGTACTGGGCGATCATGAGTCCGGAATCGACGCCGGCATCGTGCGCGAGGAACGCCGGCAGCCCCTGGCTGCGCGCCGGGTCGAGCATGCGATCGGTGCGCCGCTCGGCCATGCTCGCGACGTCGGCCACGACGATCGCGAGGAAGTCGAGCACGTATCCGACCGGGGCGCCGTGGAAGTTGCCGTTGGACTCGACGCGGCCGTCGACGGTGACCACGGGGTTGTCCACCGCCGCGGCGAGCTCCCGCTCGGCGACGAGCGTCGCGTGGTCCACGGTGTCGCGGGCGGCGCCGTGCACCTGCGGCGCGCAGCGCAGCGAGTAGGCGTCCTGCACGCGGGTGCACTCGGGTCCGCGGTGGCTGGCGACGATGGGCGAGCCCTCGAGCATGCGGCGCATGTTTGCCGCCGCGGCGCGCTGGCCGTGCTGCGGGCGCAGCACCGCGAGGTCGTCGGCGAAGGCGGCGTCGGTGCCCAGCAGCGCTTCCACGCTCATCGCGGCGGTGATGTCGGCGGTGGTCAGCAGCATGCGCAGATCGTCGATGGCCAGCGCCAGCATCCCGAGCATGCCGTCGGTGCCGTTGATGAGGGCGAGCCCCTCCTTCTCGGCCAGCACGACCGGCGTGATGCCGGCCGCGGCGAGCGCGTCGGCGGCGGGCACCAGGGCGCCCTGCGCGTCGCGCACGGTGCCCTCGCCCATGAGCGCCAGGGCGCAGTGCGCCAGCGGCGCGAGGTCGCCCGAGCATCCGAGCGACCCGTACTCGCGCACGACCGGGGTGATGCCGGCGTTGAGCACGGCGGCGTAGGTCTCGGCGGTGACCAGGCGCACACCGGTGCGGCCGGTGAGCAGGGTCGACAGGCGCAGCAGCATGAGCGCGCGGATCACCTCACGCTCGATCTCCGGCCCGGAGCCGGCGGCGTGAGAGCGCACCAGGCTCTGCTGCAGCTGCGTGCGACGGTCCGCCGCGATGAACGTGGTGGCGAGGGCGCCGAAGCCGGTGGAGATGCCGTAGTGCGGCGCCGGGTCGTCGGCGAGCTGATCGATCGTGCGCCGGCTGGCGGCGACGGCTGCGCGGGCGTCGCCTGCGATGGCGACGGAGGCGTCGTGGCGCGCGACGGCCACGACGTCGGCGAGGCTCACCGCGCCGACGCCGATGACGACGGGCGCGGATGCGGAGGTGACGGCAGGCATGGTCTCATCACACGGCATCCGGATGCCGCCGTCATCGGCACCCGAGCGAATACCGTCCCGCCCGTGAGACAGTGGGGCATGGCGAACGACGCGTCCGCGGCGCCCGCAGCCCGACACACCCTCGCGATGCTGCGGCACCTGGCGGCGCAGCGCGGACCGGTGACGGCGGCGAGCATCGCCGCGGCGCTGTCGCTGCCGCGGTCGACGGTGTACCGGCTGCTGGGGGTGCTGGAGGAGTACGGCTTCGTGCTGCACTTCCCCGAGGAGCGCCGATACGGCATCGGCATCGCGGCGTTCGAGATCAGCTCGGGGTTCTCGCGCCAGGAGCCGCTGACCCGCCTGGGCGGACCCGTGCTCGCCGCGCTCGTGGACCGCGTGGGCGAGAGCGGCCACCTCGCCGTGCTGCACGGGCGCGACGTGATCTACCTCATCGAGGAGCGGGCCCCCCGCCGACCCTCGCTCGTCTCCGACGTGGGAGTGCGACTGCCGAGCCACCTCACCGCGAGCGGGCGCGCCCTGCTGTCGACACTGCCGAAGTCACAGCTGCGGGCGCTCTTCCCCGACCGCACCGCGTTCGCGCAGCGCACCGATCGGGAGGTGTCCGGATACGGCGACCTCCGCCGGCTCATGACCGAGGTGCGGGCCCAGGGGTACGCCACCGAGAACGGAGACATCACCCCGGGGCTCGCCTCGGTGGCCGTCGCCGTGCGCGATCACACCGGGTGGCCGGCGGCGAGCATCGCGGTGACGTTCGACGCGGCGCTGCCGGCAGACGCGGTCGCCGCGATCGCGGCGCAGGTGACCGCGAGCGCCGCGGACCTGGCGCGGCGGCTGCACGGCCGCCCGCCGAGCGCGACCCGTGCGCGCCCCGTCGCTCAGTCGTCGGCGACGATGACGTCGTAGCCGCGGTCGGCCAGCCGCGCCCGCTGATCGGCCGTGATGGCCGCATCGGTGATGACGGTGTGGAACAACCGCTCGGGCCCCACGACGGCGAACACCCGCTTGTCGAGCTTGCCGGCATCCACCACGAGCACGGCCGTCGCAGCCCGCCGGGCCATCGCCGCATTGACGGCGGCCTCGCGCTCGTCATGGGTCGTGGCGCCGTGGTCGGGGTGCAGCGCGTTGGCGCCGATGAAGGCGATGTCGAGGTTGATGCGGCTGAGGGTCTCCTCCGCGTGCGGGCCGACCAGCTCGTACGAGCGGGGGTGCAGGACCCCTCCCACCACGACGGTCTTGATCTGCGGGCGCACCGCGAGCTGCATCGCGATGTTCACGGCGTTGGTGACGACCGTGAGCCCGGGGTCGTCGGCGGGTTCGGAGACGTCGGGGCGCGCCATCAGCTCGTCGGCGATGGCGGTGGCCGTCGTCCCGCCGGAGAGCCCTACGATCGCCCCCCGCGGCACCAGGGCACTGGCCGCGCGGGCGATGGCCTGCTTCGCGTCGCGGTGCTGCTGGTTCTTGTAGCGCACCGGCAGGTCGTAGGCGACCGAGTGCGACACCGCGCCGCCGCGCGTGCGCGCCAGCAGCTGCTGCTCGGCGAGGGCGTCGAGGTCGCGCCGGGCGGTGGCCGGCGACACGCCGAGCCGCTCGACGACCTCTTCGACCTGCACCCGCCCGGTCTCGGCGAGGAGGTCGAGGACGGCGCTGAGCCGCTCGGCTCGGTTCATCCGACCCTCCGCGGCGACGCGAACAGCTGCAGCAGGCGGGCGGCTTCCTCCACCACGGCTGACCTCCCTGCGTCGATGTACTTGCGCGAGTCTACGACCGCGGGGTGGTCGTCCAGGTGCGCGCGCACCGCGCGGGTGAAGAAGGCGTTGAGATGGGTGGAGACGTTGATCTTCACCAGGCCCGCGTCGATGCCGGCGACGATCGTGTCGTCCGGCACACCCGACGAGCCGTGCAGCACGAGCGGCACCGGCACGGCGTCGCGCAGCCGCGCGATGAGGTCGAGGTCGAGCACGGCGGTGCGCTCGGCCATGGCGTGCGATGAGCCGACCGCCACCGCGAGTGCCCCGACGCCGGTTTCGGCGACGAACTGCGCCGCCTCGGCCGGATCGGTGCGCACGCCCGGCGCGTGTGCGCCGTCCTTGCCGCCGATCTCGCCCAGCTCCGCCTCCACGAGCACGCCGGCGGCATCACCCGCGGCGACGACCCGCTTCGTGGTGGCGACGTTGTCGGCGAAGTCGAGTTTGGCGCCGTCGTACATGACGGAGCTGAAGCCGAGGTCGATGGCGCGGAGGGCCAGGTCGGCGTCTTCGGCGTGGTCGAGGTGCACGGCGACGCGGGCGCTGGAAGCCTCGGCCATCGCGAGGGTCGCGCGGGCGAGCGGCTCGAGCGCGCCGTGGTAGCGCAGGCAGTTCTCGGACAGCTGCAGGATGACGGCGAGGCCGGTGTCCTCGGCGGCGCGCACCAGGGCCTCGGCGGTCTCGAGGTGGATGACGTTGAACGCCCCGGTCGCGGTGCCGGCGTCGCGCGCCTGATCGAGGATCGACTGGGTGGTGGTCAGCGTCATGTCAGCTCCGGGGGTGGGGATGGTCGAGGATCACGGCGGCGGCGAGCCGGTCGCGCTCGGGCGACACCTCACCTGCCTGGGGCATGAGCACCGCCGACGCCGACCACCCGACGGCGGCACGGGCCAGGTGGACGAGGTCGTCGTCGGTGAGGTCGGTCGCGTCGCCCCGTCGCGCCAGCAGCGCGGCGATGGCGGCGACGGCAGCGTCGCCGGCACCGGTCGGGTTGCCGTGGAGCATCTCGGGAAGGCGGGCACGGAGGGCCCGGTCGGGCGCGCTGCGGCGCACCAGCAGCATCCCGTCGCCGCCGAGCGAGACGACCGCGAGGCCCGCGCCCTGCTCCAGCAGCACTCGAGCGCCCGTGAGCGGGTCGTGGCATCCGGTGGTCTCGTGCAGCTCGGCGGCGTTGGGCTTGACGACGTGGGCACCCGCCGTCGCGGCGGCGAGGAGGGCGGGACCGGTGACGTCGGCGATGGTCGTCGTGCCGGCGCGGACGAGGTCGGCCACGAGCAGGCCGATGTCCTCGCTCCGGATGCCGGGCGGAAGGCTCCCCGAGACCACCACGGTCGTCGCCTGCGCGGCGAGCGCGCGGGCGGCATCCAGGAGGGCGTCGGCCTCTGCCGGCGAGAGTCCACCGCCGCGTTCGTTCAGCAGGGTCGCCTCGCCGTGACGGTCGTCGACGACGGCGATGCTGCGACGGGTCGCGGCGGCCACGGGGACCAGTCGGTGGGGCACACCCGACGCGCCGAGGTCGGCGGCGAGTGCCCGACCCGTGTCGCCCCCGGCGGTCGCCAGCGCCAGGGTGTCGGATCCGGTGGCCTGCAGCACGCGGGCGACGTTGACGCCCTTGCCGCCGGCACGCTCGGCGCCCGTGCCGACGCGGTGCGAGTCCCCGGGGACGAGGGCGTCGACGTGCCACGTGCAGTCCAGGGCCGGGTTGGGCGTGACGGTGAGGATCATGCGGTCACGCGCCGATGCGCCGGCGGGCGCGCAGCGCCGTGCCGATGAGGCCCGCGTCCTCGCCGAGGACGGCCGGCACGAGGTCGGGCACGCGCTGGAAGCTCAGGATGCCGCCGATGCGCTCCCGCAGCGGTGTGAAGAGGGCGTCCCCCGCCTCGGCGAGCCCGCCGCCGACCACGACGATCCCCGGTGCGAGCACCGTGACGGCCCGCGCGATCTCGTGCGCGAGCGCCGTTACGGCCCCGTCCCAGACGCGTCGTGCGTCGTCGTCGCCGCGGCCCATGGCCTCGAGCACACCCCGCGCACCGTCGACGTCGCGCCCCGTGGCCTCGCGGTAGCGGCGGGCGATCGCGCCGGCCGAGGCTACCGTCTCGAGGCATCCGATCCCGCCGCAGGGGCAGGGCTCGCCGCCGGGCTCCGAGACGACGTGACCGATCTCGCCCGCGTACCCGCCGCCGACCAGCGCCACCCCGTCGACGATGATCGTCGAGGCGATGCCGGTGCCGATGACGATGACCATCGCGTCACGGTGGCCGCGCGCGGCGCCCCACCGGTGCTCGGCGAGGCCGGCGGCGCGCACGTCATGGCCGAAGGCGACCGGAACGTGCAGCGCGGCCTCGGCGAGCGCCTGCAGCGGCGCGTCCCGCCACCCCAGGTTGCCGGAGAAGATGCCGAGCCCGGCGTCCTCGTCCACGAGCCCCGGCACACTGAGCCCGGCGGCGACCGGAACCAGCTGCGGGTGCGTGGCGCGGTACTGCTCCGCCAGCACCCCCAGGTGCTCGGCGATCGCACCGGCGGGGTCGGTCTGCGAGCGCGGCGTCGGCGTGCGGCGCAGGCCCGTCACCGTCCCCGCGGCGTCGATGATCGCCGACTTCGTCGCGGTGCCGCCCACGTCGAAGGACAGCACGACGGGGCCGTCGCCGAGGCTCGGTGCGCTCATGCGTCGAGGATGACCGCTCGACTGAGGTTGCGCGGCAGGTCGGGGTTGAGCCCGCGCGCCTGGGCGCGGGCGAGGGCCACCCGCTGTGCGCGCACGAGGTCGGCCATGGGGTCCAGCCCGCTCAGCTCGAAGCGGGCGCCGGTGCGGGCGACCTCCTCGGCGAGTCCCTCGGGCGCGGCGCCGAACGACCACGTGACGCGGCCCGGCGCGGCGATGGCGATCGGGCCGTGACGGTAGTCCATGGCGGGGTAGGACTCGGTCCACGACTGCGATGCCTCGCGCATCTTCAGCGCGGCCTCGTGCGTGAGGCCGATGGACCAGCCCGTGCCGATGAAGGTGTACTGCTCGGCGTCGATCAGCTCGGCATCCAGGTCTTCGGCGATCGCGCGCTCACCGTCGGCGATCACCGGGGTGAGGTCCTCGCCCAGCGACGCGCGGAACAGGGCCAGCGCGGTGGTGGCGAACCGTGTCTGCACGACCGAGCGCTCATCGGCGAAGGGCATCGTGATGGCGGCATCCACCATTCCCACCAGCGGCGACGTGTCGTCGCCGACGACGCCCACCAGGCGCGTGCGGCCCTTGCGGCGCACGGCGAGCTGCAGCACCTCTGTCGTCGTGCCCGAGCGGGTGAGCGCGACGATGACGTCGTAGTCGCGGTCGGGCATCTCGGATGCCGCGAAGGCGTCGGTGATACCGGCGCCGCTGCGCTCGCGCAGCGTGGCGTAGGCCTGCGCTATGAACCAGGACGTGCCGCAGCCCACGACCGCGACGCGCGCACCGGGTTCGGGCAGCACGGTCTGGCTCGCCGCCAGTTCCGCCGCGCGCGCCCACATCTGGGGCTGCGTCCGCAGCTCGGTCTCCATGTAGGTCGTTTCGCCGTGCATCGCCTGCCTGCCTCCCCCGCGTCGCCTGATCAGAGTTTGATCGTTTGTGATTGCGAGTGCGGTGTTTCACTCAGTCTAGTGAGCAATTGGCGACACGCGGAACACCGGGCCGTCGGGAGCGGGGATCAGACCGTCGCGCGGGGAGCGGCGGTGGAGGCGCGCACGATGAGCTCGGGCGCGACCGGCGACGTCGTCTGCGCCTC
Source organism: Microbacterium sp. NPDC058021 (assembly GCF_042885955.1). Taxonomy (NCBI): domain Bacteria; kingdom Bacillati; phylum Actinomycetota; class Actinomycetes; order Micrococcales; family Microbacteriaceae; genus Microbacterium; species Microbacterium sp. NPDC058021. The sequence continues at coordinate 633,898 of NZ_JBHVRF010000001.1, read as the reverse complement.
GCGCCCTTCGATCAGCGAGATCACCCGGTCGGCCGCCGTGCGACCCACCTGCTCGAACGGCTGACGCACCGTGGTCAGCGCCGGCGTGGCGAACGCGGCGAGCGCGATGTCGTCGACCGACACGACCGACACGTCGCCCGGCACCGAGCGGCCCGCCTCGTGCAGGGCCCGCACGACTCCGAAGGCCATCTCGTCGCTCGAGACGAACACGCCTGTCGCGCCGGGGATGGCCGCCAGCGTGCGCCCGGCGCGGTAACCGGACTCCGGCGACCAGTCACCGGGGATCACCGGCGGCGCCGTGATGCCGCGCTCGAGCAGGACGTCCTGCCACTCCTCACGACGGGCCACCGACTCCTGCCAGAACTCGTCGCCCGAGACGTGCCAGACCGTCTCGTGCCCGAGGTCGAGCAGGTGTTCGGTCGCGACGCGGGCGATGGCGCGCTGGTCGATGAGCACATCGGCGCCGTGCCCGTCGTCCTGGCGGTGTCCGATCGTGGGCGTGCGGGCGGTGCGGCTGCCCAGCGCATCGGGAAGGAACCCCACCGGCGCGAGCATGATGATGCCCTCGGCACCCTGACGCTCGAGCCGGTCGAACGCGTCGACGAAGGCGAGCGGGGCGGAGTGGTGCGGAACGCTCGCGGTCGAGACGGCATAGCCCTCTTCCGCCGCGATGGCTTCGATGCCGAGGAGGATCGCGCTCGTGGAGTACTGCGCGGTGGAGATCGTGATCACCCCGAGCATGCGGGTGCGTCCGGACGCCAGCGAGGCCGCGGCCGCGTGCAGCCGGTAGCCGGTCGCCTCGACGGCCGCCATCACCCGGTGGGCGGTCTCGGGACGCACGTTGGACTGCCCGGCGATCACCCGCGAGACCGTCTGGGTGGAGACCCCCGCGACGCGCGCGACGTCGACCTGACTCGGGGCTCGATCCCCCGCTGGACGACGCGGCATGGACTCATCGTAGTGAGCGGGGAGCCGAACATTCCATCGCGTGGGGAAATAGGGCAGGATGTCATGAGATGTGAACGCAAACATCGATCACTTCGGATCATGAGGTCCCGAAAAAACACGAGGGGGAGCCCCGGATGGACACGCCCGCAGCTGGCGGCCAGCGATCTGCAGTATCAGCGCTCACATATGAGTCCGAGACGCTGCTGCGACACGGTCGGCCACACCGGATGCTCGCCGGCGCTGTGCACTACTTCCGCGTGCATCCCGACCTGTGGGAAGATCGGCTGCGCCGGCTCGCGGCGATGGGCGCGAACACCGTCGACACCTACATCCCGTGGAACTTCCATGAGCAGGTCGAGGGCGAGCGCCGCTTCGACGGCTGGCGTGACATCGAGGGTTTCATCCGCCTCGCCGCCGAGGTCGGGCTCGACGTCTACGTGCGACCGAGCCCCTACATCTGCGCGGAGTGGTCCAACGGCGGTCTGCCGTCGTGGCTCACCGCCCGCACCCGCGGCGTGCGCAGCAGCGATGCCGTCTACCTCGACGCGGTCGAAGCCTGGTACGCCGAGCTCCTCCCCCGGCTCGCGCCGCTCCAGGCCGGCCGAGGCGGCCCCATCGTGGCGGTGCAGGTGGAGAACGAGTACGGCTCCTACGGGTCGGACCGTGTCTACCTCGAGCACCAGCGCGACCTGCTGCGCGCCCACGGCATCGTGGAGCTGCTGACCACCGCCGACGGGATCACCGCCGACATGCAGCACCACGGGTCTGTGTCCGGCGCCATGCCGAGCTTCACGTTCGGCACGGGGGTGGACACCGCGCGGGACCTGCTGCCGGACGCGACGCCGCTGCTGTGCAGCGAACTGTGGGGCGGCTGGTTCGACCACTGGGGCGAGCGGCATCACGTGCGCAGCGCCCAGAGCATGACCGGCACCGTCGACGCGCTGCTGGCGGCGGGCGGCTCGGTGAGCCTGTACATGGCGCACGGCGGCACGAACTTCGGGCTGTGGGCCGGTGCGAACTGGGACGGCGTGCTGCAGCCGACGGTGACCAGCTACGACTCCGACGCCCCCATCGCCGAGGACGGCAGGCTGGGCGCGAAGTTCGAGGCCCTGCGCGCCGCATTCGCGCCGTTCCACGACGGCCCGCTCCCCGAGGTGCCGGCCGAGCCGCGCTTCCAGGAGCCGCAGACGCTGCCACTGGCCCGCGAGGGCTCGCTCGCCGCGACCCTGCGCGCCCTGCCGGCAGGCGAGCGCACCGGCATCCCTGCCACCTTCGAGGAGCTCGGGGTGGCCGACGGCCTCGTCGTCTACGAGACCCGCGTCCGCATCGGCGACGAGAAGACCCTCAGCATCCGCGGTCTGCACGACCGCGCGATCGTGCTGATCGACGGCGAGCCGATCGCGACACTCGAACGCGACGGGCGCACGAGTGTCGACCTCCACGGCCACGACGGCGAGCACGACCTGACGCTGGTGGTGGAGAGCCTCGGCCGCATCAACTACGGCCCCCTCACCGGGGAGCACAAGGGCATCATGGGCGGCGTGCTGCTCGGCCGGCGCTACCTGCACGGCTGGACGCACCGCATCGTCCCGCTCGACGGCTCGCTCGTCGCCGTCGGCGACACCGAGGCAGCGGCGGGTCTGGCGACGGCGACGGTCGACCTCGTCGAGACGGCGGATGCCTGGCTCGCACTCCCCGGCGGCAGCAAGGGCCTGGTGTGGCTCAACGGCTTCCTGCTCGGCCGCTACTGGAGCGTCGGCCCGCAGGAGACGCTGTACGCACCCGCGCCGCTGTGGCGCGTCGGACGCAACGACGTGCGGGTGCTCGACCTGGAGCAGCTGCCGGCCACCCTGGAGATCCGCGACGTCGCCTCGCTCGGGATGACCGAGGAGTTCATCGGCTCCTGACCCTCCGGCCGCACCTCTCGTCGGTTCGGTCGTCGGCTGGTTCGGTCGTCGCATCCGTCCCGCCGCGCGGCGCCATCCGGGCCGTTCGCGACGACCGAGCCGGACGCCGGCGGGTTGGGTCGTCGCATCCGTCCCACCTCTGGGCTCCTCGGGGACTTTCACGCCGACCGAGCGGATGCCGGCGCGCGCCGCGCCGCGCAGCAGGCGCCACACCGGCGGGCGCCGAACCCGGCGTTCGGTCGTCGCAAAGGGCCCGCCGCGGGGCGCACGCAGGGACTTTCGCGACGACCGAGCGGATCGCCGGTTGGTTCAGTCGTCGCAAAGGGCCCGGCGGGGGCAAGCATGGGGGCTTTTGCGACGAGCGAGCAGGATGCCGGCACGCACCGAGCCACGACGTACCGCGCCGATGGCGCGGGCACGGCCCCCGCACGTCGGTCGTCGCGAAGGACCCGCCGCGCGCGCCCCCAGGGACATTCGCAACGACCGAGCGGATCGCCGGTTGGTTCAGTCGTCGCAAAAGGCCCGCCGGGGGCAAGCATGGGGGCTTTTGCGACGAGCGAGCAGGATGCCAGGGCACCCCGACCCCGACCCCGAGCCCCCGTGCACGCGCGCGCGCACGCGACGGCGCCCCGGGCGTCAGGCGATCCTGACTCCCGGGGCGCACTCACTCGCCAGCGCGGGCGGGCGGCTCTCAGCCCTTCACGGCGCCGGCGGCCAGACCCGAGCGCAGGTAGCGCTGCAGCGTGAAGAACAGGATGATCAGCGGCAGCACGCCCAACAGCGCGCCGAGCATGACGGCTCCCTTGTTCGGCGAGAAGTAGCTCATCATGCCGAACAGACCCAGCGTCACGGGCTTGAGCTCCTGCGAGGAGACCATCAGCAACGGCAGCAGGAAGTTGTTCCAGGTCGCCACGAAGATGAACAGGAAGATCGTCACCATCGCAGGTGCGAGCAGCCGCATCACGATGGTGAAGAAGATGCGCAACTCCCCCGCTCCGTCGATGCGCGCCGCCTCGAGCAGCTCTGTCGGCACGGATTGGGCGTAGACCATCCCGAGGAACACGCCGAACGGCGAGACGGCGGAGGGGATGATGATCGCCCACACGGTGTCCACGAGCCCCAGCGCGTGGAACTCCAGATACAGCGGCACGGTCAGCAGCGCCACCGGCATCAGCAGGCCCGCCATGATGATCGCGACGGCGACCTTCTTACCCGGGAAGGAGAACTTCGCGATGGCGTAGCCGGCCATGATCGCGAAGAGCGTGCCGACGACACCGGCCGTCACCGAGTAGAAGATCGAGTTGCCCACCCACCGCCAGAACATGCCCTGCGTCCAGGACATGAGGCTGTCGTAGTTCGCGCCGAGGTTCCACTCCGCGAACCAGAAGCCGAAGGTCGACGTCAGGTCGCGGTTGTTCTTAGTCGAGGCCACCACGAGCCAGTAGACGGGCCCGAGGAAGTAGACCGCGGCGGCGATGAGGGCGATGAGGCCGGCGATCTTCCCCCGGCGGCTGGGGAGGGCGTTCTTGGGAGGCAGGTCGAAGTCGACCTTGCGGGCGCGCCGGTTGCCGGTGCGGATCGCGGTGGTCATGAGTTTCCTCCCTTGCGGCGCTGGAGCACCGCATAGACGATCGCGAGTCCGCCGGCGATGACCGCCATGAGCAGCGAATACGCGGATGCCATGCCCGTGCCGGACGGCGAGACGGCGCCCAGCAGCGAGTTGTAGGTGAGCATCATGGGCGTGTAGCCCTTGCCCATCCAGGGGTTCTGGCTCTCCATCACGGTCGGCTCGTTGAACAGCTGGATCGTGCCGATGATCGACAGCAGCACCGCCAGGAGGGCAGCCCCCCGCACGAGCGGAACCTTGATCTTGATCGCGATCTGCCAACCCGAGGCCCCGTCGATGCGGGCCGCCTCGTACAGATCACGCGGTGCAGCCTGGAGGGCTGCGAGGAAGATGAGCATGTTGTAGCCGGTGTACGTCCACGTCGTCATGTTCGCCATCGACAGCAGGATCGTGCCCGGCGCCATGAAGTCCGTCCCCTCGGGGAGGTACTGCATGAACGGCGACACCTCGGGGGTGTAGAGGTACAGCCACATCATCGCGGCGATGACGCCCGGGATGGCGTACGGCAGGAAGAACGACAGCCGGAACACGCCGGGGCGGCGCACGATGAAGGAATCCAGCAGGAGCGCGAGGCCCAGAGCCGCGATCGTCATGATCGGGATCTGCACGATCGCGTACAGCACGACCCGGCCCATGCCGGCCCAGAAGGTCTCGTTGGCGATCGCGATGGCGAAGTTGTCGAAGCCGACGAAGGCCTCCACCAGCTCCCCGCCGCCGTACAGGCCCTCACCCGAGGGGACCTCGCTGAACATCGACGCCCGGATCGACACGGCGATCGGGATGACGAAGACGACGATGAACAGCACCGAGAACGGTGCCATGAACGCCCAGCCGGTCAACGCTTCGCGCCGGGCGCCGCCGCGTCGGCCTCGGCCCTTTCGCGTGGGCGAGGTCGCGCGGGCTGTCGCGGCCGCGGCGGCCACGGTGGGCGGGGTGGTCAATGTCATCTCATCGTCTTTCAAGTGCAGGAGCCGGCAGAGCACATGGTGTGGTCAATGCGCTCCGCCGGCTCAGCGGTGTGTCGGCGGAGCGCGTCAGTCCGCGACCGGCAGACCCAGGTCCTTCAGCGCCGAGACGGCGTCGTTCTGTCCCGTGGTGAAGATGTCGGCGACCGACGCTGCACCCGAGGCGACGCCGGAGGCGGTCTCGTTCATCGTGGTGAGCGAGGCGAAGCCGGGAGCGTAGACGAACTCCGGGTTCATCGCAGCGGATGCCGTGGCGAGCTCGGCGAGCACGTCCTGGCCGCCGAACTGGCGCAGCATCTTCTCGCTCGTCTCCGGCGTGCCGTTGGCGGCGACGACCAGACCCTGCGAGGCGAGGTCATCGATCTGCGTGTTGAACCAGCCGTTGAACGCCATCGCCTCGGCGGGGTGCTCGCAGCCGGCCATCACGGCCACGCCCGAGCCACCGTCGGGGCCCGAGAGCGCACCGGCGCCGAAGTCGGGCAGCTGCGCGACGCGCCACTGGCCCTCGGTCGGGGTGCCGTCGAGCGAGTCGAGCATGAAGCCCGCCTCCCAGGCGGCGCCGATGTGACCGATGAGCGCGCTGTCGTTGATGGCCTGCGTGAAGCCCTCGCCCCAGCGCTCGGTCATCAGGGCGTCCTGCCCGTCGACGAGACCCTGCCAGAACGCGGCGACCTTCTGGCTGCCCGGGCCCTCGACGTCGACCGACCACGAGTCGCCCGAGGTGTCGAACCAGACGTCGCCGGCTGCGGCGGACTGCGCCGAGAGCCAGTTGAGGGCCTCGTCCGGAGTGAAGGCCGCGACGTACTTGCCCGCGTCGGCAGCGACGGCCGCGCTGGCCGCGAGCTCCTCGATCGTGGTCGGGACCTCGAGGCCCAGGGCGGTGAACTCGGTCTCGTTGTAGTAGTAGACGAGGGGGCCGGTGTCCTGCGGCAGACCGACGACGGCGTCGCCGACGGTCATCATCGCGTAGGCGCCGGCGCCGAAGTCATCCTTGTACTTGCCGGCCTCGGCGGCGACGTCCTCGAGCAGACCCTTGACGAACAGCTGCGGGACCTCGGAGTAGCCCAGCTGCGCCAGGCACGGCCCGTTGCCGGCCTTGACGTCGGTCTCGAGCTTGAGGATCAGGTCGCTGGCCGCGCCGTCGAACTTCGTGGCGGTGACCTGGATGCCGGGGTTGTCCTCGTTCCAGCGGTCGACGATGTCCGCGACCGCGGTCATGCCCTCACCGTCGGGCAGACGGTGGATGTAGGTGATCTCGACCGGATCGCCGGATGCCTCTTCCGGGTCCGTGCCTGCGCTCCCGCCGCTGCACGCGGCCAGGGCAACCGCCGACACGGCTGCCAGAGCCGTGACTGCGGCGGCACGGCCGCCGCGGAACTTCGATGTCATGTGTCGCTCCCCTTCGAGGAAGCCGCGCCCCATGCGCGGCTGGTGTACATCGGCCGTTGATGCGAGATGCTGCGTTCGCCATCCTCGTCGATGAGATGGATGTTTGCGTTCACAATACCGCCGATCCGCGTCTGATCAAGTCTCAATCTGATTTCAATGGCAGTAACTGTTCACCGCGAACACTACCCAGCACGACGCGACATTGGCGTGGGTCGAGCCGGGAGAAATGCCGTCGTCCGCGCGCCGGAGAACGGCCCGCCCACGCGTGGGGCCAGCCGGCGACGGGGATCGGGTCAGCGGGCTCCGGGAACCGGGGTCAGCGGGCTCCGGGAACCGGGGTCAGCGGGCGTCGGGAATCGGGGTCAGCGGGCGGCTTGGGCAGGGTCGTCGTCGCCGGGAATCGGCGTCAGAGCGAGCTGGGTCGCCGGTGTGATGAGGAGGTAGGTCGGCCGCGGTTCGCCCTCGCCCTGATTGACCTCGAGCCAGAAGACGGCCGACCCGTCAGCCACACGCGCCGCGATCTCATCGCGGAACTCGGCGAAGTCGCGCCCGCCGACCGAATAGGAATTTCCGCCGTAGGCGATGTCAATGCGCTTCATCGAACTTCACCGCCTCGGCGTCGGGGGCGGGCTCGGGCACGACATAGAGCCCCTGCGGCGAGTTCGCGGTGTAGGTGAGGGCGCCCAGCCACGCCGGGTTGAGCGGCACGCGGCGGCTGCCGTAGTACTTGTAGACCAGCACGCTGCGAGGGTGCAGCCAGATGGTGGTGCGCCCGTCGCCGATGCTGGCGTCGTCGCGCCAGGTGAAATGGAACGACTCCCCGCGGCGAAGCTTCGCCCCGATCACCACCTGCAGGTGGGCGAGCAGTCTGTCCTCGAAATCGGCCTTCAGCTGCCCTTCGAAAATGAACTTGCCCACGGCATCAGCCCCTTCCCACCCCGGCTGCTGGAACGGCATGGATGACCGCCCTCTTCCTATCCCATCTGGGCCCCGGGCGGAAGCGGGTGTGCGTGACGCCGCGCAGTGGGTACAAAAGCGGGTCATGGAGAGAGTTCACTACGCGGGCAGTTCGATCCTCACCGGTTCTGCCATCGCCCACGCGTTGATCGACTACGCGCAGGCGCTGGCAGAGGTGGGAACGTCGGCCACCACGCAAATCCCGACACTGAACGACGACGGCACGCCGGGGATGTCGGAGGTGCTGATCGGTCCGGCCAGCCAGCTGATCGCCGACACCGAGGAATCCCCCTACGACGAGGTCGTCGACGACGAGCTGGTCGCGCGCCTGCGCCGCGCCGCGGACCGGGTGCGAAACGACAGCTCGCCCTCCCCCGCGGCGCAGATGATGGACGACGACCCTCGCAACGACACGTCGGTCGACGAGTTCTGACGCGGCGGTAGCACGTTCGCGAGCGATTGGGGAGGATGTGCGACCCGTTTCAGGAGCGGATTATGGTGACGGCATGTCCGCTCCGCCCCTCCGCCCTCGCGGCCGACGCGTCGCCCCGATCGTCGTGATCGGGCTCCTGGCGACGCTCGTCGGCTGCGGTGCCGTTCCCGCAGACACCGACGACACCCTCGACCGCGTGACCGGCGGCGACCTGCGTGTCGGCATCACCCACAACCCACCCTGGACCGACACGTCCGGCTCCTCCGCCCGCCCGAGCGGCACCGAGGTGGACCTGGTCGAGCACCTGGCAGACGAACTCGATGCCGAGATCGTGTGGACTGAGAGCAGCGAGGCGGCACTGGCCGAAGCGCTCAACCGGGGCGACCTCGACCTCGCCATCGGGGGCTTCACCGACGACACCCCCTGGACCGAGCTCGCGGCCATCACGACCCCCTACACGGAGGCGGCCGACCCGTACGGCACCGTGAAGAAGCACGTCCTCCTCACGCGCATGGGCGAGAACCGCTTCCTGGTGACGACGGAGCAGTTCCTGCGCGAGCACGGGAGTGACCGATGACCCCGCTCCCGCCGCCGCTCCCGCTGCCGCCGTCGCACTCGCCGACCCTCCGGCGGGCGATCCGGTTCGAGTGGTACACGCTGGCGTTCCTCGCCGTGGCGATCACCGCGGTCTACCTCGTGATGGGCAATTCGCAGGCGATGAAGGCCGCGTGGATCGAGGACCTCCTCTCGCTCGCGCCGCCCATCGCCTTCCTGCTGGCGGTGCGCATCATGGCCAAAGGCCCCACCGAGAAGTTCCCGTACGGGTTCTTCCGCTCGGTCGGCGTCGCGCACCTCGTCGCCGGGGTCGCCCTGTTCGCCATGGGGGCGTTCCTGCTCGTCGACTCAGGGATCGGACTGATCCGCGGCGAGCGCCCGCCGATCGGATCCGTGGAACTGTTCGGCCAGAGCGTCTGGCTCGGCTGGCTCATGATGGCGGTGATGGCACTGACCATTCCGCTGCCCATCTACTTCGGCCGAGTGAAGATGAAGCTCGCGAAAGAGCTGCACAACAAGGTGCTCTACGCCGACGCCGACATGAACAAGGCCGACTGGATGACCGCCGCCGGTTCCATCGTGGGCGTCGCGGGCATCGGCATCGGCTGGTGGTGGACCGACGCCGTCGCGGCATCCCTCATCGCCCTCAGCATCCTGTGGGACGGCGTCAAGAACACCCGCGCAGCGATCACGGATCTCATGGACACGAGGGCGACCACGTTCGACGACGGCCGCCCGCACCCCGACGCCGCCCTCGTGGACGAGTACCTGGGAGGGCTGCGCTGGGTGGATGCCGTCGCCTCGCGTGTGCGCGATCAGGGGCAGTTCTTCCACGTCGAGGCCTTCGTCGTGCCGCGACGCGGACGCACCCCCGGCCTCGAGCAGCTCCACGCGGCAGCCGAGGAGTGCAAGGGCCTCGACTGGAAGATCCACGACATGGTGATCACCGTCGTGCCCGAGCTGCCCCCGCAGCTGCGAGCCTCGGCGGTGGGCTCGCCCGCCTGATCGATCCCGGTCGGTCACGACCGGTCGTGCTGCTCCCGGATGCGGCGCCCCTCGGCGATGTCGCGCCGTTCCTTCTCGGCGCGCTTGTCGCTCTGGCGCGTATCCCGCGCCGGCAGTTGGATGTCCTCCTCGGCCGCGATGCCGCCCTGCAGCTGTCTGCCCCGTTCGAGCTCGGCGTCGAACTCCGCTCCGAACAGCAGTGCCAGGTTCGCGATCCACAGCCAGAGCAGGAACACGATCACACCGGCCAGCGATCCATAGGTGCGGTCGTAGTTGGAGAAGTTGGCGACGTAGACCCCGAAGCCGAGGGTGCCCAGCGCGAGCACCACGATCGCAAGGACGGCGCCCATGCTCACCCAGCGGAACTTCGGCTGCTTCGCATTCGGTGTGGCGTAGTAGAGCACGGCGACGAGGAAGACCACGACGACCAGCAGCAGCGGCCACTTCACGATGCTCCACGCGATGCGCACGCCCTCGCCGACGCCGATGGCCGCTCCCACGGCGTCGACGACGTCGCCGGAGAGCACGAGCGCCGCGGCGACGATGGTCAGCGAGACGACGGCGATGATGGTCACGAGCAGCTGCATCGGACGCAGCTTCCAGAAGGGGCGTCCCTCCTCGATCTCGTAGATGCGGTTCATCGCCCGGCTGAAGGCACCGACGTAGCCGGATGCCGACCACAGGGCGATCAGGATGCCGATGATGAGGGCGAGACCGGCTCCCGGGGCCTGGGACAGCTGCTCGATCGGGCCGCGCAGCGCGTCGGCGGTGTCGCCGGGCGCGACGTCTTCGACGATCCCCAGCACCGCATCTGCGGCCGCCCCGCTCTGACCGAAGACCCCCAGCAGCGAGAAGATCGCGATGAGGGCGGGGAAGATCGACAGCACCGCGTAATACGTGAGGCCGGCCGCGGCATCCATGCACTGATCGGCCGTGAACTCACGCACGGTCTTGACCAGCACGTACTTCCACGAGCGCTTCTCGATCTCGGTCGGGGCATCGGGCTTACCGGCGCCGTCGGGGTCTGGCGCGTCCGTACGGGTGTCCTGGTTCTGCTGAGTCACCGTGCCATTCCTTTCGGAGTGCTCTGACGGCCCCGTCGGGGCCCGGCCTGCCAGTGTCGGCAACGCCGCGAGGGCACAGGAGGGACTTGCGTTGCCGACGCCCGTGTGCTCGCGCGAGGCTGGCGTGGCGATTTCGGGCGGAAGCCGCATGGATACCGTGAGCGCCGCTTCCGCCACGCCCGCCGCGGCCGTAGACCGGACACATGATGCTCATGCACACGATGACCGCCGCCCGGTACCTGACCGTCGCGCACCTGCTGGAGCCGTCCGTCTGGCCGGCGGCGGCGACGCTGCGCGAGGCCGATGTGCTCGTGGACGGCGAGTCCCTCGCCCAGCAGGGACGTGTTGCGACCCCGTCCGTGCGCATCGGGCGGGCCGCACCCCAGGTGTGGGGAACATCCCCCATCCGCCAGCGTTTCGTCTCGCTCGTCGTCACGCGCGTCGCCTCGGTCAGCCCCGGCGAAGGGCACGGCCCCGTCGACGTCGTCATCGACGCCGACCTGAGCGGGTGCGAGCCGCACGTCTCGCAGACCCGCCTCGTCGGCCGCACGCCGCCCCGCCGCACCGTTCGCGCGCGGCTGCGCGCCGCCGCTGCCGCCGATGGTCCCCGGCTGCGCCTCCCCCGCGACATCGCGGTCGGCGACCTGCTCGTGATCCCGTGCGAGGGCACGGTCACCCCCGGCGAGATCCGCTGTGGCGGCGCCGAGGTGCAGAGCCACGACGACGCGGCGCCGACGTGCGGGCGGCACGTGCGCGCGAGCTGAGCGCCCTCCCGACATCGGGAATACGCGCAGCCTCGACCTCGTTTCGACAGATACCCCAGGGGGGTATATTCGATCAGAGCGACCCGGGTCCCGGGGAGCGAGGGAGACGTCATGACGCACACCGCACATGCGCACCACGACGGGCATGCCGGTCACGGCGATCACGTCGCCCGTTTCCGCCGGCTCTTCTGGGTCAACCTCGTCCTCGCGGTCCCCGTCGTGGCGTTCTCCGGCATGTTCGCCATGCTCCTCGGCTACACCGTGCCGGATGTCCCCGGGGCGACCTTCATCTCGCCCGTGCTCGGCACGGTGATGTTCCTGTGGGGCGGCTGGCCGTTCCTCACCGGGGCCGTGGAGGAACTGAGGTCGCGGCGGCCGGGCATGATGCTGCTGATCGGACTGGCCATCACCGTCGCGTTCGCCGCCTCGTGGGCGGCGACCCTCGGTCTGGTCCACCACGAACTCGAGTTCTGGTGGGAGTTGGCGCTGCTGATCGTCATCATGCTGCTCGGCCACTGGGTCGAGATGCGCTCCCTCGCCCAGACCTCCTCGGCACTGGACTCCCTCGCCGCGCTGCTGCCCGACCAGGCCGAACGGGTCGAAGGCGACCGTATCGCCCACGTCTCCCCCGCCGACCTCCGCGTCGGCGACGTCGTTGTGGTGCGCCCCGGCGCGAGCATTCCGGCGGATGGTCGCATCGTCACCGGACGCGCCGACATCGACGAGTCGATGGTCACCGGCGAATCCCGACCGGTGGCACGCCGCATCGGCGATGCGGTCGTCGCCGGCACCGTGGCCACCGATTCCGGCCTGCGCGTCGAAGTCACCGCCACGGGGGATGACACGACCCTCGCCGGCATCCAGCGGCTGGTCGCCGAGGCGCAGAACTCCACCTCCCGCGCCCAGCGCATCGCCGACCGTGCAGCCGGGTGGCTGTTCTGGTTCGCCCTGTCGGCCGCCGCGATCACCGCCGTCGCCTGGTCGATCGCCGGCGATCCCGACGCTGCCGTGGCCCGCACCATCACGGTGCTGGTCATCGCCTGCCCCCACGCGCTGGGTCTCGCGATCCCGCTCGTGGTGTCGATCGCCACCGAGCGCGCGGCGCGCAGCGGCGTTCTCATCACCGACCGGCGGGCGCTGGAGACCATGCGCACCGTCGACGTCGTGGTGTTCGACAAGACCGGCACGCTGACCAAGGGCGAACCCACCGTCACCGACATCGCCCCCGTCACCGGGCACGACGCGGCGGGGGTGCTCGCGCTGGCCGCCGCGGCGGAGGCCGACAGCGAGCACCCGCTCGCCCGGGCGATCATGCGCGCGGCCGCAGGCCGTCGGCTGACCCCCGCTGCGGCGAGCGGCTTCGCCTCCTCCCCCGCGGTCGGCGTGACCGCGACCGTCGACGGCCACGAGGTGCGCGTGGGCGGGCCGCGACTGCTCGCGGACGTGGGCGCGACCGAAGTCGCGGCGACCGCCGAGTGGCGGTCGGAGGGCGCGATCATCCTGCACGTCGTCGTGGACGGCGCGGTGGTCGGCGCGCTGAAGCTCGCCGACGACATCCGACCCGAATCCCGCGAGGCCGTGTCGGCGCTGCACACCCTGGGCCTCGAGGTCGTCATGATCACCGGCGACGCCGAGGCCGTCGCCCGCGCCGTGGCCGACGAACTCGGCATCGACCGCGTGTTCGCCGGCGTGCGCCCCGAGGAGAAGTCGGCGAAGCTGGCGCACCTGCAGGGCGAAGGGAAGAAGGTCGCGATGGTCGGCGACGGCGTCAATGACGCCCCCGGGCTCGCGCAGGCCGACGTCGGCATCGCGATCGGGGCCGGCACCGACGTGGCGATCGCCTCCGCGGGCGTCATCCTCGCCAGCTCCGACCCCCGATCGGTCCTCTCGGTGATCACGCTGTCCCGCGCGAGCTACCGCAAGATGACCCAGAACCTGTGGTGGGCAGCGGGCTACAACCTCATCTCTGTGCCGCTCGCCGCCGGCATCCTGGCCCCCCTCGGCTTCGTCCTGCCCATGTCGGTGGGCGCGATCCTGATGTCGGCCTCGACCGTCGTCGTCGCCCTCAACGCGCAGCTGCTGCGTCGCCTCGACTTGACGCCGTAGGCGGATGCCGCGATACGGGCTGCCGCGCCCGAGCGGGTGACACGCGTAGGAAATGTGGCGACCGTAGGACGGATGCCGCCGCGAACGTCCTACGCTCGGCCCATCTCCTACGCTCGCGACGCGGCGGGTCGTGGGGACCACGACTCTCGCAACGACCGACGGCCAGCGTGACGATGATGCGGCGCCGGTAGGCTCGGGTCCATGCGCGAGTTCACCCGGGGAATGGCCTTCTTGGGCCGCGGATTCGCGTTCTGGCGGCGACGCCCCGGCGCCATGGCGCTGGGCCTGGTCCCCGCGGCAGTCGTGGGCGCGCTGTTCCTGGCGGGACTCATCACCCTGGGCATCTTCCTCCCCGACCTCACCGAGGCGGTGACCCCGTTCGCCGATGGCTGGCCGGCGCTGTGGGTCACCGTCATCCGCCTCGCCGTCGGCACCGCGATGGTCGGTGCCGCGCTCGTGCTGGTCGCGGTCTCCTTCACCGCGATCACCCTCTTCATCGGAGAGCCGTTCTACGACCGCATCTGGAAGGCGGTGGAGGCGGATGCCGGCAGTGCCGGCATCGACGCCGATTACGGATTCTGGCGATCGCTGCGCGACGGGCTCGCACTGTTCACCCGCGGCATCGCAGTCGCCCTGCTGGCCGCGCTGCTGGGCCTCGTCCCCGTGGTGGGCGGCATCCTCGGTGCGGTCAGCGGCGTGCTGCTGACCGGATGGCTGCTCGCCGACGAGCTGGCCACCCGTGCACTGTCGGCACGCGGCCTCGACGCCGCCGCCCGGCGACGGCTGATGCGACAGCACCGGGCGCGCATGCTGGGCTTCGGCGTGGCCACGCAGTTGTGCTTCCTGGTGCCGCTCGGCGCGGTGGCCACGATGCCTGCGGCCGTGGCGGGATCCACTCTCCTCGCCCGGTCACTGCTCGGGGAGAACGCCTCGGGCCCGGCCGGCCTGGCCGGTCACCCGCCGACGTCGGCTTCCGCCAGAGCGCGCGTGGACATCGCGTAGCGCAGCAGCACGACGTCGCCGATCCGGCGGGTGTCCAGCAGCCGCGCCCGGTGGGCTTCGTCCCACGGGAACCGGGCGGGATGCACGAAGCGCGGCGCGCCGACCTCGCCCACGAAGAACGGCGCGATCACCAGCTGCAGCTCGTCGGCCAGCCGCTGCGCGAGGAACTGCGTGTGGATGCGACCGCCACCTTCGACCATGAGCCGCGCGATGCCGCGGCGCGCGAGATCGGCGAGCGCGTCGCCCATCGCCACGACCGCGTCGCCGAGGGCGACGACCGTCGCGCGGTCTCCCACCGCGCGCGTGAGGGCGTCGGCCGCACCGCGCGGGCAGTAGACGAACTTGTCTCCGTCGCCCGCGGTGAAGAACGCAGCCTCGGGCGACAGGTCGCCGGTGGCGGTGACCGTCACCTTCGCCGGAGACGAGGGCCGTCCGGACGCGACCCGCGCGGCGCGACGCTCCGCGCTGCGCACGAGCAGTCGCGGGTTGTCCCGCCGCACGGTCGAGGCGCCCACCAGGATCGCGTCATGGTCGGCGCGCAGCTGGTCGACGCGATCGAAGTCCTCCGCGTTCGACATCGCCATACGATGCGGAGCGGTGCTGTCCAGGCAGCCGTCCAGCGACATCGCGCAGCTCAAGGTGACGTACGGGCGGCGGACGGCGGTCATGGCACGTCCGCCAATGCCGTCGCCACTCGGGCGACGGCATCCTCCCACGCGCGGCCGCGCGACCGCACGCCACGAGCCTGCGCCGTGAGCCGACGCCGCAATCCGGCATCGGTCATCCACCGCCTGAGCGCACCCGCGAGCGCGGCGGCATCCCCCGGTGGCACGAGCAGCGCCGCGCCATCCGTTCCCACTGCCTCCGGGATCCCGCCCACGCGGCTGGCGATGACGGGGATGCCGCGCCCGCGGGCTTCCGCGATCGCCATGCCGTACGCCTCGGCACGCGAGGGTGCGACGAGCAGATCGCTGCGGCGGTAGAGGCCGTCCATCCCGGCGTCGATCTGCACACCCGCGAAGTGGATCCGCTCCCCCTCTCCGAGTGCGGCCGCCCGGGCGCGCACCGCGGCCACGAACGCCGGATCGGCGTCCGTCGCGCCGGCGAACGTGCAGACCCAGTCCGGGACGGTGCCGACTGCGGCGAGGGCATCGACGAGCACGTCCTGCCCCTTGTGCGGCGCAACGACCCCCACGCACAGCAGCGCGCATCCGCCCGGGGTGCCCGTCGCCGCAGCCCCCGTTGCCGCACCCGGCGAGGCGACGACGATGGGGACGCTCTGGCCGTCGTCCGCGAGTTGCGCGCGCAGCCACCGGCTCGGGGTGATCAGCAACCGGGCGACCCCCAGCGCGCGACGCTCGTCGGCGACAGCACCCGCGTCGGCATCCGGCATCGCCGCCCGCAGCATGTGCACGAGCACCACGAGCCGCAGCCGCGCGGCCGACTCCACGAGCACGTCCGCGGCGGCACCGGCCACGAGCCCGTCGACGAGCACGAGCGCGCCGTCGGGCGCACCCCGCAGCGCGGCTCGCAACCCCCCGGCATCCGCAGTCGCGGCCTCGACCATGCGCACCCGCCACCCCCTCCCGATCAGCCCGTCGCGCAGCTGCCGGTCGTAGACGTTGCCGCCGCTCACCCGCGCGGGGTCGTCGATTCCGGGCGGCACGACGAACCACAGCGCGCCGGTCACAGCGCCACCTCGTACGTCGCCCACGCGATGTGCGACTCGTGCAGCGTGACGGCGATGGCGTGAAGGTCCGCCCCGTCGCGGCCCAGCTCGCCGGCACGGGCGGCGGTGGCGAGGCGCTCGGCGACGAACGCGCACAACCGTTCGGTGGTCGTGTTGACCCCCGTGAAGCGAGGGTCCTCGTCGAGGTTGCGGTAAGTCAGCGACGCGAGGATACCGCGCAGCACCTCCGCGGCGCGTCCGATGTCCACGACGACGCCGTGCTCGTCGAGCCGCGCCGCGCGGAAGGCGGCATCCACGACGAAGGTCGCCCCGTGCAGCTGCTGGGCGGGACCGAACATGGCACCGGTGAAGCTGTGCGCGATCATCATGTGGTCGCGCACCGTGAGCGTGTAGGTCATGGGGCGTCACTCCAGTCGATCGTGTGGCACAGCCCGGGCAAGCCGCCGTCGGCGATCGCGGCCATGACCGCCGGCAGTTCACGCCAGGGGGCGTCGTCGGTCAGGAGCGTGTCGAAGCCGGGGTCGCGCAGCAGCTGCAGCGCGAGGGCGAGCCGGTCGGTCGCACTGCGGGTGCCGCGCCGCCCGGGCGCGACGGCGCCCACCTGGCTGGAGCGGAGCGTCAGGCGTCGCGAGTGGAAGTCCTCCCCCAGCGGCAGCCGCACGTCGCGGCTGCCGAACCAGCTCGCCTCGACGATGACTCCGTCCGTCACCGCGGTCCGCAGCGCCAGGCGCAGCCCTTCTTCGGAGGCGCTCGTGTCGATCACGATGTCGCGGTCACCCGGGGCATCGGCCGGGAGGTGGAATGGAACCTCGAGCGCCATGCAGACGTCGCGTTTGCCGGCATCGGCATCGACGACGGCGAGGTCGACGCCCGGGATGCCGCGCGCCAGGCGGGCCACGGCGCACCCGATCATGCCGGCACCGACGACGGTGAGCCGGTCGCCGATGAGGGGCGCGGCATCCCACAGCACGTTCACCGCCGTCTCGACAGCGCCGGCGAGCACCGCACGCCGGGCGGGCACGCCGTCGGGCACCGGGACGACGGCCGTGGCGGGGACGACGAACCGGGACTGATGGGGGAACAGCGTGAACACCGTCCTGCCCCGCAGCGACGCCGGTCCACGTTCGACGACGCCGACGTTGAGGTAGCCGTACTTCACGGGGCCGGGGAAGTCGCCGTGCTGGAACGGCGCCCGCATGCGCATGCGCTCACGCTCGGGCACCTCGCCGCGGAACACCACCGCTTCTGTCCCCCGGCTGATCGCCGTGTACAGGGTGCGCACCTGCACGTCGTCGGGCGCCGGCGCGGCGATCGGCTCCCGGCGCAGCGCCCCCACCCCGGGGCTCTCCACCCAGAACGCGATGCCGTGCGTCATCGCATCCATACCGCCCGCCGTCTCGGCGTCATCGCCCATGTCGCTGCCTCCCCGCGCGACGATGCGCTGCCGCCAGGACAGCGCGGTCGTCGACTGTGCCCACTCTGCCCGGTCAGGCGGGCGCGGGCGAGGGGGTGCACGGGGCGGGCACCCCCGCCGGCCGCGTCGATCTGTCACCGAGAGCGCATTCCGTCACCGCGGGACATGGGGACGTCTTCCCTCGGCCGTGTCGCGGTTGCAGGATGGCGCCATGGCGTCCTCCGAGATCAAGACGAGACCCCCCGACGTGTCCGCGGCGGAGTTCATCGCGACCGGCTGCCGGTGCGCGGCCGACGAACTCGACCGGGCGCGTACCTGACGGTCCGCAGCTCGCATCATGAAACGGCGCAGAGGTGCCAGACTGGTTCCGATCCTCGGGTGGATCCGCTCCTACGACCGCAGCTGGCTGCGCGGCGACCTGATCGCCGGCGTGACGGTGGCGGCGCTGATCGTCCCCAAGAACCTGGGATACGCCGGCATCGCCGGCATCCCGCTGCAGAACGGCCTCTACGCCGCGGCCGCGGGTGCGATCCTGTACGCGATCTTCGGCACCAGTCGTCAGATCTCGATGGGACCAAGCTCGGGGCTGGCCGCCGTGGCCGCCAGCGCCGTCCTCGTCTCGGGCATCACCGGCCAGCAGGATGTCGCCTCGTTCGTCGCGGGCATCACGCTGGCCTCCGGCATCCTCTTCCTGATCCTGTTCGTGTTCCGGATGGGCTGGATCGCGCAGTTCCTGTCCCGCGCCGTGGTCACCGGCTTCCTCTTCGGCGCCGCGATCGATGTGATCATCTCCGAACTGCCGAAGATCACCGGCACCACCGCCGACGGCACGAACTCGTTCCAGGAGCTCTGGTCGTGGTTCGGCTCGCTGGGAGAGGCACACCCGGCCACCCTGCTGGTCGGGGTGGCCTCGCTGGTCGTCGTCTTCGGGCTCAGGTGGGTGGCACCGCGCATCCCCGGCGCGCTGGTCCTCGTCGTCGGCGGGCTGGTCGCGTCGTGGCTGCTGCAACTCGGCTCCCGCGGGGTGGCCCTGGTCGGGGACGTGCCGCGCGGGCTGCCGTCGTTGCGGCTTCCCGATCTCGCCCTGATGTGGGAGAACGCCGGGACCGTGGTGATCGCGGCGGTGGCGCTGGTGATGATCGGGTTCTCCCAGACGGCGGGGGATGCCAGGACGTTCGCCGCCAAGCACCGCTACCAGGTCGACATCGATCAGGAGTCCGTCGCACAGGGGATGGCCAACATCGGGTCGGGGCTCTTCCAGGGGATGCCGGTGTCGACCAGCCTGTCGGCGAGCTCTCTGAACGACCGCTCCGGTGCTCGCACCGGAGCGGCGTCGCTGACCTCCGGGGTCACGGTGCTGCTGACCCTGCTGGTGCTGGCGCCGCTGTTCTCCGCGCTCCCCAAGCCGGTCCTGGCAGCCCTCATCATAGAAGCCGTCGCGATGGGCATGATCAACATCCCCGAGATGCGACGCCTCATCCGCGTGCAGCCGTTCGACTTCTGGGTGGCGATCGCCGCGATCGTCGGCACGCTGGCATTCGGGGTGCTGGCGGGCGTCGTCATCGGCATCGGCCTGTCGCTGCTCTGGCTCATCGCCGTCGCCACCCATCCCTACATCGCGACCCTCGCGCGAAAAGCCGGCACCGAGGTCTTCCGCGATGCCGGCGAGCACCCCGGCGACGAACGGATCCCCGGCATCGTGGTGATCCGCATGGACGGGGGCCTGTTCTTCGCAACGTCCGATGCGCTCGAGGATCGCATCCGCGAGATCATCCACTCGACACCCGATCTGACGGCGGTCGTACTGGACTGCGGCGGGATCAACTTCATCGATTCGCAGGGCGCGGCCAAGCTGGATGACCTCGTCACCCTCGCCGTCGACTCCGGTGTCACGCTGCGCCTCGCCCGGCTGAAGACCGCCGTCAAAGCGGTCCTCGCCCGCGACGGCGTGCTCGAGCGCATCGGCGTCGATCACATCCACGGCAACGTGTCCACCGCCGTGCGGGCGCAGCAGAAGTCGCCGCCGCCGCCGTCGGTGGACGACCACCCGACCGACACCGCCACGGAGTCGCAATAGGCGGCATCCGAACTCTGTACAGGGAGCATCCAGCGCTGTAGCGTGTGGTCTGACCACATAAGACGAAAGGCGATCATGCCCTCCCTGTTCGACGAGTTCCAGCTCAAGGACCTCACTCTCCCCAACCGCATCGTCATGGGCCCGATGACGCGAGCCAAGGCGACGCCGGAGGGCGTGCCCACCCCGGTGATGGCGCTGCACTACGCACAGCGCGCGTCGGCCGGGCTCATCATCACCGAGGGCACCTGGCCCGACCGTCGCGGCCAGGGATACTTCGACATCCCCGGCATCGCGACGCAGGAGCAGGAGGATGCCTGGCGTCTCGTGACGGATGCCGTGCACGCCCGAGGCGGCCGGATCTTCCTGCAGTCCGAGCACACCGGGCGCGTCGGGCACGAGGTCAACAACGGCGGCCTGCAGATGGTCTCCTCCAGCACCACCCCCGCCGACGCGATGATCTTCACGCGCGAGAACGGATACTCGCCCATGACGACGAACCTGCACGAGCTGACCACGGCCGAGACCTGGGACCTCATCGAGGATTACCACCGGGCCGCGGTGCGCACCAAGGCCGCGGGCTTCGACGGCATCGAACTGCACGGTGCGTCGGGCTACCTGCCGCACCAGTTCCTCTCCGACGAGACCAACCAGCGGACGGACGAGTTCGGGGGCACGCCGTACAAGCGCACCGAGTTCATGGTGCAGGTGCTGCGCCGCCTGATCGACGCGTGGGGCACGAGCCACCGCATCGCCGTGAAGATCTCCCCGAACATCCGGTTCAACGGCATCGCCGAGAACGAGGTGGCGGAGACGTACTCGATCCTGCTGGACCGCCTCAACGAGCTCGACCTCGCCTACGTCGCGTTCCAGACTCCGGAGAGCCTGCGGAGCCTCGCCAACCAGCCGAACGAGGAGATCGTGGACGGCGAGATCTGGCATCGCTTCCCGTACGAGTTCGTCCGCGAGCGCTACAACGGCACGGTGATCGCTTCGGGCGACCTCACCAAAGAACTCGCCCAGAAGGCTCTGGATGCCGGCAAGGCCGACCTCTTCGTCTTCGGCCGCGCCTACATGTCCAACCCCGATCTGGTCGAGCGGATGCAGAACGACTGGCCGCTGACTCCGACCGACATGCGACGCAGCTACGGCGGTGCGGAGGAGGGCTACACCGACTACCCCACGTGGGAGGAGCAGAACGCCGCGGAACTCGTACCCAGCGGCGCGTGACGCACTGAGACGACAGGGAGGGCCCGCCGAAGCGTGGGCCCTCCCTGCCGTATCACTCAGTCCTCGTAGACCGCGATCAGGCGACCGACGACGCCACCCTCCCGCAGCCGGTCGAGGGAGGCGGGGATCTCCGCGGGCGTGATGATGTTCAGCGGCGGGTTGAGGTCGCCGGACTTCATCAGCTCGTAGAGGGCCTCGAGGTCCTCCTTCGTGCCGGACTTGGAGCCGCGGATCGTCAGCTGGTTGATGATGATCGGGTAGGTGTTGATCGTGGACTCGAGCCGGCCCATCCCCACCTGCACGAGCGTGCCGAACTCAGCCAGGCTTTCGATGGCCTGCGAGGTCGTCGTGCCGAAGCCGGCGTAGTCGACGATGAGGTCCAGGCCCTTGTCGGCGAACTCCGCGATGGTCTCCCCGACTCCGGCCAGGCCGATCTCGTCCTTCAGCTCACGGGCGGCGGGGTTCACGTCGACGCCGTAGACCTCCGCACCGAGCAGCACGGCGACGCGCGCGCCGATGTAGCCCAGGCCGCCGAGGCCGATGACGCCGACCTTCTTGCCTTTCGCTGCCCCGCCGACGGCGACCATCGCGTGGTACGAAGTGAGGCCGGCATCCGTCGCCATGGCGCCCAGCTCGAAGGAGACCTCGTCGGGCAGGCGGACCAGGTTGGCTTCGGTCGCGCGGATCTGCGGGCCGAAGCCGCCGTCCCACGCGCCATAGCCGATGGCATCGCCGTCGGGCATGACCGGTGCCAGGCCGACCCGATCGCCGACCTTCCAGTGATCCATGCCTTCGCCGACCTCGATGATGACGCCGGCGTTCTCATGGCCGAGGGTCATCGGCAGGCGAGGGAACAACGGCATCCAGCCCGCGTCGTCGAGCGCGCTCACGTCGGAGTGGCACAGGCCCGCCGCTTTGACGGCGACCACGACCTCTCCGGGGCCCGCGTGGGGCGCCTCGACCTCTTCGAGGGTGAGGGGCTTGTCGGTTCCGTGGAAACGCCAGGATTTCATGAGGGGACTCGCAATCTCGGGCCACCCGCACGAAGGGTCATCGTGCGGTCGGCCCGCTCGATACGCCGGTTTTCCGGCGCCTCCAGTTTACCGCCGACCCTCGCCCGGTAAGGCTCAGCGAGCGTGCGCGAGCGCGTTCAGCGCGGCCGTGCGGATCACCTCGCTGACGGTTCCGCTCTGGGTCATGAACACGGCATGGCTCGCCGAGACGTACGTGATCTCCGCACCGGCACGCGTGGCCATATGGGTCAGCATGGCCTGATCGAACGACCTGTCCTCTCTGGCGATGACGGCCCATGCCGGCTTGTCACGCCAGGCGGCATGCGTGACCGGCGTGGCGAACGCGGACATGTTGATGGGCACCTGCGAGTCGCGCAGGAACGCCGCGTCATCGTCGCCGGCATCGGCGGCGAACCCGATCTTGAACGTGTCGGGGTGAAGGAAGCCGTACCCGTCGTCGCCGACGTCGATGACGAAGTCGGGGTTCGCCGCGAAGCCCTCGTACTGCTGAGCGGTGTTCTGGCCGCTGTCGGGCGCCAGCGCCGACACGTACACCAGCCCGGCGACGTGGGGATGGTTGCCCGCCTCGGTGATCACCGTGCCGCCCCATGAATGCCCGACGAGGATCGTCGGGCCGTCCTGCATGTCCAGGACCCGTCTGGTCGCCGCGACATCGTCTGCCAGCGACGTGAGGGGGTTCTGCACGATCGTCACCCGGTGGCCGCTGGCCCGCAGCCGCTCCCAGACGCCGCGCCATCCGGATCCATCGGCGAACGCTCCGTGCACCAGCACGATGTTCTTGATCTCCTGCTCGGAAGTGTGCATGAGTCTTCCTTTCTGGGTTTGTGTTTCGTGGGTGGATATCCCGGGTCACCGCATGATGGCCGCGAGGATCGTGCGGGTCACGACATCCGGCTGCGAGACAGCGATCGCGTGGGATGCGTCCGCCACGACCGTCGTGCCCTCCGAGCCGGCGCGCTCGGCGAAGAACGCGATCGCGGCGGCGGGGATGTTCTTGTCGGCGCCGCCGGAGACGAACCACGAGCGGAGGGAACGCCACGCCGGTGTCGAGGTGGTCAGCGGTTCACTGAGCGCGCGATCGGAGATCGCGCGCTGGGTCGCGGCCATGAGGGCGGCGGTGTCTGCATCGACGTCCGCGCAGAACTGCTCGCGGAACACCTCAGGGCGGATGGTGAGGTCGGTCTCCCCCGTGGCGAGCGGCACGCCCGACACGGCCCGGTCCAGCGAGCTGCCGGGAAAGCGGTCGGTCAGCTGGAGCGCCGACTCGCCGGCGTCCGGAGCGAAGGCGCCGACGTACACGAGGGCTTGGACGTTGTCTGCCGAAGCCGCCGCTTGCGTGATCACCATGCCGCCGTAGGAGTGCCCCACGAGCACCACAGGACCGTCGACGCCCCGCACCACGTCGCCGACGTACTGGGCATCGCCGGTCAGGCTGCGCAACGGGTTGGATGCCGCGAACGCGCGCACCCCGCTCTGCGTCAGGCGTTGGATCACGCCGTTCCAGCTGGAGTTCTCGGC
Source organism: Microbacterium sp. NPDC058021 (assembly GCF_042885955.1). NCBI lineage: Bacteria > Bacillati > Actinomycetota > Actinomycetes > Micrococcales > Microbacteriaceae > Microbacterium > Microbacterium sp. NPDC058021. The sequence continues at coordinate 610,216 of NZ_JBHVRF010000001.1, read as the reverse complement.
GAACGCCCCGTGCACGAGGACGACGGTGGTGTTGACGTTGGGGGACACGGTCATGAGTCCTGTCCGTGCGTGCCGAGCGCCTTTCCGAGCACATGGCTACTCATGTCATCTCCCCCTCCAGGCTCCGAGCCTCCGGATCGTCGGCGCGGGTGCGCCACGAGGTGATGATCCGCCGCGAGCGCCATGGCCAGGAAGAGTCGATCGACTGACGTGAGTCATCGACACGTCGAAGCAGGTCACACGGGTCGCGGGCCGGAAAACACCCCGCAGCGACTCGATCGCGCAGCGAAGGATGCAGGTCAGGGGTGTTTTCGTACAATGAACCATGGGGAGCCCACCCTCGGCGACGGACGCACCCGCACCGTCTGCGCTCATCCTCCGGCACGTGGAAGACGTGTTCGGGACGCTGCGGGCGCCCGCGGCGGCGATCACGCGCCTGTCCCGCCAGGACCACTGGCCGGACGTCCTCCCCCGCCTCAGCGACCTCACCCCCGAGGGCGCGGCCGCCGCCGCCGACTTCCGGGCCCTGCCGCCCGCGCTTCGCGGCCGTGTCCTCGCGCTCGCCCTCCAGGGCGAGGCGGGCGCCGGCCCGCTGGACGCCGCAGCCACCTCGGCCACCGGGTTCGTCGATGTCGAGCGCGGCGGGCTCGTCACGTGGAGTTCGGACGTCCACCGCGTCGCCGTGCTCGCCGGCGCTGACGCCGACGACCATCGGGCTGCCGGTCGCCTCTGCTTCTCGGCCCCCTCGACCCCGCACGGCGGCGCGCTCCATCTGCTGCTGGCCCGGGAGGCGGTCGAGCCCGTCGACCTCGGGGCGGCGGCGGACTTCTTCGCGCGCGCGGACCGTCCCTCCTGGGCGATGGTGTGCCTCGTCCGCGCCGCCGAGGCGGCGAGCAGTCCCGACGCCACCGCATCGTTCGCGGCGGCTGCGGCGAACCTCGCCGCGTTCGAGGGCGACTTCTCGGAGGCTGAGCGCGTGTTGAAGAACTTCACGGCCAGCGACACCAAGATGCTCGTCCGCGAGAGCGCCCCCGCGAGGGCGCTGCGCCAAGCGCTCGTCGAGAGCAATACCGTCGCCGCGCGGGCCACGATTCTGGCGCGTCTGGAGGAGCCCGGCATTTCCATGAGCGCGGCCGACGAGGCGCTCACCGTCTACGCGCTCGCCAACCTCATCGACGGCGATCCGTCCACCTGGGACGGATTCCTCCAAGCGGTCTCGACCGCGCCCACGCCCGCTCATCCGGCGATCCTCGCCATCGTGCGCGCCGTCGGCGCCCTGCACGCGGCATCCGAACCGCACCTCGATCCCCCCGCCGCCGACGGGAGGGGATGGTCGCAGTTGGCCGGATGCACGGCCTCGCTGCTGGACACATTCCGTGACATGCGCCAAGGACACCCGGCCCCTCCCCGGCCGAGTACACGCGCGGGAAACCGGCTCGTGAGAACGATCGCCGCGACGTGGGTCTCGGTGATGCTCGCGCACAACCAGCACTGGAGCCTGCTCGGCGCCGAGTTGACGACCGCGATGGATGCGACGAGCGTCGTCCCCGCCCCGCTGATGCGGCTCAACGCCGAGGCCCTGCTCGCCTTGGTCGAAGCCTTCCGAGGCGAACATGCACCGGCGCGCGAGCGGCTGGACCGAATCCGCTCCGAGCCGGCGCTACGGCGCGCGTATCGCCTTCGGCTGGTCATGGACTCGGTCGACGTCATGATCGAGGGGTCCCAGGGCAACTACGAGCGCGCGCTGGCCCTGCTCTCCACGCGAGAACCCGACATCCTCACTCTCACGTTCGGCCCGCGCGGCCCGGTGGAGCTGTTCGACTTCGTCGACTACGCGCTTCTTGTGCAGCAGCGGGAGGAGGCGGTCGCCCGGGTGGAACAGGCTCGGGAGATCCTGGGCCCGCGCCCCTCCGAGAGGGCGGCCTTCGTGCTGGCCGCCTGCGAAGCGGCGATCGCCGCACGCGCCACCCTGACGCCCGCGGAGGATCTCCTCGCCCGTGCGCCGACACTGCCGTTCGTGTACGAGTCCGCCCGTCTGCGCCTCGTTTACGCCGAGAACCTGAGGCGGTTGCACCGCACCACCGAAGCCCGCCGTCAGCTTCTCCGGGTCGAGGCGGAGTTCAAGACGGTGCAGTCGGGCGCATGGCTGGCCCGGGTGCACCGCGAACTGCGCGCCTGCCGGCGCAGCGCCGTGATGCACGTCGCCGATCTCACCGAGCAGGAGTCCCGCATCGCGGAGTTCGCCGCGGGCGGGCTGTCCAACAAGGAGATCGGACTGCGATTGCACCTCTCACCGCGCACCGTCGGGGGGCACCTGTACAAGATCTTCCCGAAGCTCGGCATCACCACCCGCGCTCAACTGCGGGATGCGCTGGTACGTGCCAGGCACGACGAAACCGCGGAGCTCAGAGCAGAGGAAGTGGCGGAGACGGAGGGATTTGAACCCTCGGTCCCCATAAAGGGGACTCCACCTTAGCAGGGTGGTGCACTAGGCCGGACTATGCGACGTCTCCAGGCGCCAGCCGTTCCCGGCGGACGCACTCAGCCATCATAACCCGGTCGCGCACCCTGGACGAACACGGCTCACCCGGGAACGTTGCCCACCGAGCAGGTCTCCTGCGCGGCGGTCGAACCGGTGATCGACTGCGGCAGCACCACGGTGCCGTCGGGCACCGCCGGCACCTCGGCCGGGGGTGTCTCGCCCTCGACGACGGCCGGGTCCGCCGGCGCCTCGGCGGCGGGCGGCTCGACGACGACGACCGCGTCGTTCTTGCCCGCCTCGCCGCTCAGCTGCAGCGGCTGGTTCGCGATGAGCGCCGCCCAGAGCTGCTCCGCCGCGTCGTAGTCGGGCACCACCTTGTTGACATCCGCGGGGTCGGTGTAGGTGGGGTACTGCAGGAACGTGATGTCGTCGAACGGTACATCCTTGGCGGCGAGGGCGATCTGCACGAGCCGCAGCGGGTTGGCCAGCGAATCGCTCGGCGTCACGTTCTTCACCGCGGTGCCGGCGAGCGCACCGAGGGTGCCGACGTCGCTGAGCACCTCGTCACTGACGAGCTTGCGCACGAGGCGCGACATGTACTGCTGCTGGTTGCTGATGCGGCCGAGGTCCGAGCCGTCCCCCACGCCGTGCCGGGTGCGCAGGAACTGCAACGCGTCGTAGCCCGACACCGTGCGGATGCCGGCCGGCCAGTCGATCCCGGTGTGACGGTCGCGCATGCCGCCGCCGGCGATGCACACCTCGACCCCGCCGATGGCGTCGGTGATGTTGATGACGTTACCGAAGCTCACCTTGGCGGCGTACGGCACGCTCAGGCCACTGAGAGAGGACAAGGTGTTGACGACGCAGCCGAGCCCGCCGTAGGAGTAGGCGGAGTTCAGCGGCTGCTTGCGCATCGCCGATGTCTGCGAGCCGTCCTCGCGGGTGCACGAGGGGATCGGCAGCATGAGGTCGCGCGGGAAGGACACGACGGTCACGCGCCGCGGCGCATCGGAGATGTGCACCAGCAGGTTGACGTCGTTGAGCTGCCCGCTGGCATCCGGCCCCTTGCACCGGCCGCCGAACGAGTCGGCGATCTCGTCCTCGCACTCGTCGGTGCCCGTGACGACCATCGTGATCGGGCCCTCGATGGCCCCGAGACTCGGCGGCGCGGCGGGAGCGTCGTCGAGCTCGACGGCGTTCTCGGCGAAGTCCGACACCAGGCCCACGGCCGCGTATCCGGCCACGCTGACACCCGACACCACGACGACGGCGACGATGACGCCCACGACGGTGAGCATCTGCAGGAGCGGATTGGGGGAACGCAGCGCGCCATGGCGGGCGATCGGCAGCCGTCGCCCTCGGGCGCTGCGTGGGGTCATTCGCTCACATTTCCGTTCGAACAGGTCTCCTGCGCGGCGGTCTGGCCAGCGATGGACGATGGCAGAGTAACACTCGGCGCGGTCGTGTCCGTCGGCGCAGCGCTGGCGTCCGGTGCGGGAGCGGGAGCTGCAGGGGTTTCGGGCTCGACGACCACCACGCCGTCACCCTGGCTGGCCTCGCCGCTGAGCACGATGGGCTGGTTGGCCTCCAGCGCCGCCCACAGCTGCTCGGCGGAGTCGTAGTCGGGCACGACTTTGTTGGGGTCATCGGGGTCGGTCAGCACGGGGTACTGCAGGAAGACGATCTCCTCGAACGGCACGTTCTTGACCGCGAGGGCGATCTGCATGAGCGTGACGGGGTTCGTGAGCGTCTTGCTGGGCGTGACGTTCTTCACGGCGGTGGATGCCAGCGAGTACAGGGTCGCCGGATTGGAGAGCACCTCGTCGCTGACGAGCTTGCGGGCGAGCCGCGACATGTACTGCTGCTGGTTGCTGATGCGGCCGAGGTCGCCGCCGTCGCCGACGCCGTGACGGGTGCGCAGGAACTGCAGCGCCTCGAGCCCCGCGATGGTGCGGTTGCCCGCTTCCCAGTCGATGCCGGTGTGGGGGTCGCGGATGCCGTTGGCGATGCAGACCTCGACGCCGCCGATGGCGTTGGTGACCTCGATCACGCCACCCCAGGTGACCTTCGCCGCGAACGGGATGTCCTGGCCGGTCAGCTCGGAGATGGTCGACACGACACAGGAGAGCCCTGCCTCGCCGCCGTACGAGTACGCCGAGTTCAGCGGCTGCTTGCGCATGGCCGAGCTCGTGTAGCCGCCCGGTTCGGTGCACGCCGGGATCGGCAGCATGAGGTCACGCGGGAACGAGATGACGGTCACCCGGCGCGGAGCGTCGGAGATGTGCACGAGCATGTTGACGTCGTTGAGTTCGCCCTCGGCGTCGGCGCCGGTGCAGCGGTCGCCGAAGTAGGCGGCGTACTCGGGCTCACAGGCATCCGTGCCGGCGAGGAAGAGGTTCACGCCTCCCTCGATCTCGCCGATGTCCGGCGGCACGGCCTCCTGGCCTTCGAGGTCGACCGATCCGTCGGCGAAGCTGGATGCCAGGTCGTACGCCGTGTAGGCGGCGACGCCGCCCGCAGCCACCAGGACGACCGCCAGGGCGATGCCGACGAACTTGAGCACCTGGGCGAACGGCCCCGGCGAACGGTGGGCACCGTGCCGCGCCAGGGGGCGCCGACTGGCGCGCGCAGCGCCGGTGGGCCTGCCGCTGGGGTCGGGGGTGCTCACGCGGGTCCTCTCGGGTGGGACGGGCCCTTATCGTCACACCCGAGTGCCTTGGCGGAGGGTGTGGGATTCGAACCCACGGGACATTGCTGCCCACTGGTTTTCAAGACCAGGTCCATCGGCCGCTCGGACAACCCTCCCGGCGGACACGCGAAGGCATCCGTCGAACAGGCCCCGAGTCTAGTCGACGGCACCGTCTCCCATTGTCTCGGCGACGGCTGTACAGCCGCTGAATGACGCGCGGGCCGCGTGTGCGCGTCGACTCAGAGCGCGCGCAGCACGGCGGCGACGCCGCCAGCTTCGACGGAGCCCGTGGTCTCCCCCGCCACGGCGCGCACTTCTTCCACGCCCTGGGCCATCGCCACGGCGCGCCCGCCGTGCTCCCGCGCCCAGCGGAACATGCCGATGTCGTTGCGGCCGTCGCCGATCACGAGGACGTGCGCCGGGTCGACACCCAGCCAGTCGCACACCAGCTGCAGCGCGGAGGATTTGTCCACTCCGCGCGGAGCGATGTCGAGCCACGCCGTCCAGCCGACGGCGTAGGACACCTCGTTGAGGCCGATGCGCGCGACGAGGTCGACGAAGTCCTGCTCGGTCTCGTCGGGCGAGACGACCACGACACGGGATGCCGGCTGCGCGGAGAGCTCCTCGAACGTCACCCGCTTGGCACCCTGCAGGTTCCAGTCGTCGAGTTCCTCGGTGTACAGGCGTCGCCCGTCGGGCAGCTCCACCATGTACCGCGCGTGCGGGAGATGTTCGCGCAGCAGCGTCAGTACCTCGGTGGGGTCGAAGGTCTCGGTGTGGAACCGCTCGTAGCGCACCTCGTCGCCGTCGACGCGCTTCATCACGACGGCACCGTTGGAGCACACGACGTATTCGGGGGCGATCTCCAGCACGCGCATGATGCCGCGGGTGCTCTCCCAGCTGCGGCCGGTGGCGAGCATCACTTCGTGCCCTGCGCGGTGCGCGTGCGCGACGGCCTCGACGATGCCGGGGCTCAGCGACTCGTCCTCGAGCAGGATGGTGCCGTCGATGTCGAGCACGATGAGCAGGCGCTCGGTGGCGACGAGCGGATTCTCGGCATCCTCCGCGATGTCCTCGACGAGCTCCGCCGCGTCGCCGGGCTGGGTGACCTCGACGCTGCCGGTGGCGGGCAGGTGGGCCTTGCTCATGCGATCGGCTCCATGACCTCGAGCCCGCCGAGGTAGGGGCGCAGCACCTCGGGCACCGTCACCGAGCCGTCGGCGCGCTGGTGGGTCTCCAGCAGTGCGACGATCCAGCGGGTGGTGGCGAGCGTGCCGTTGAGGGTCGCGACCGGCGCGGTCTTGCCGCCGTCGGGTCGGAAGCGGATGTCCAGGCGCCGGGCCTGGTAGGTGGTGCAGTTGCTCGTGCTGGTGAGCTCGCGGTACGCACCCTGCGTGGGCACCCACGCCTCGATGTCGTACTTGCGCGCGGCCGAGGACCCGAGGTCGCCCGCGGCGACGTCGATGACGCGGTAGCTCAGCCCCAGATCCTGCAGCAGCTGCTCCTGCACGGCGACGAGCCGCTCGTGCTCGGCCTCGGCATCCTCAGGGGTCGTGTAGACGAACATCTCGAGCTTGTTGAACTGGTGCACGCGGATGATGCCGCGGGTGTCCTTGCCGTAGGAGCCGGCCTCGCTGCGGTAGCAGGTCGACCAGCCGGCGTAGCGCTTCGGCCCGGCGGAGAGGTCGAGGATCTCGTCCATGTGGTAGCCCGCGAGCGGCACCTCGCTGGTGCCGACGAGGTAGAGGTCCTCGTCGGCGAGGTGGTAGACCTCGTCGGCGTGCTGGCCGAGGAACCCGGTGCCGCGCATGACCTCGGGGCGCACGAGTGTCGGCGGGATGATGGGGGTGAACCCGCCCTGCAGCGCGCGGTCGAGCCCCAGGCTCATGAGGGCCAGCTCCAGCCGCGCCCCGATGCCGGTGAGGAAGTAGAAGCGCGAGCCCGACACCTTGGTGCCGCGCTCCATGTCGATCGCGCCGAGCTTCTCGCCGAGGGCGAGGTGGTCCAGCGGCGTGAAATCGAATTCGAGCGGCTCGCCGTGGGTGCGGAGGGTGACGAAGTCGTCCTCGCCACCGGCGGGGACACCCTCGATCACGATGTTCTCGAGCTTGGCGAACGCGGCGTCGGCCGCGGCCTCGGCCTCGGCCACGGCGGCCTGTGCGCGCTTGACCCGGTCGCTGAGGTCCTTGGCTTCGGCGACCAGCGCCGCCTTCTCGTCCTTCGGCGCCTGCGCGACCCGCTTGCCGTGGGCGTTCTGCGCGGCGCGCAGCTCTTCGAACGCGGTGATCGCCGCGCGGCGGGCGCGGTCGGCCGCGACGGCCTCGTCGACGGTCTCGGGCGACTCACCGCGGGCCTGCTGCGAACGCTTGACGAGGTCCGGCTGGTCGCGGAGCAGAGCGGGATCGATCATCCGACAATCCTCGCACAGGCCCCGCCCTCACAGCCGGGCTATCGTGTCTGCATGACCGTGCCCGCCGCCCCTCGCGCCGCGCTGGTCTACAACCCGATCAAGGTGGATGCCGCAACGCTCTGCGCCGCCGTGGAGCGGCTGTCGGAAGAGGCGGGATGGGCGCCGCCGCTGATGTTCGGCACCACGGTGGACGACCTGGGCGACGGCGCCACCCGCGATGCGCTGGCCCAGGGGGTGGCAGCCGTGCTGGTCGCCGGCGGCGACGGGACCGTGCGGGCCGTCGCGGGAGCCGTGAGCGACACCGGCATCCCGCTCACGATCGTCCCCAGCGGCACCGGCAACCTGCTGGCGCGCAATCTGCGGCTGCCCCTCGGCGACGCCGAGACGATGGTCCGGGCGACCTTCGAGGGGGACACGGAAGACATCGACATCGGCTTCGCCACGCTCCGCCGCCCCGACGGGCAGGTCGACGAGCACGCGTTCGTCGTGATGGGCGGCATCGGGCTGGATGCCGCCATGATCGCGAACACCAACCCGCAGCTGAAGAAGACGGTCGGCTGGGTCGCCTACGTCGAGGGCGCCGCCCGGTCGCTCGTGAACGCCCAGCCCTTCCGCGTGGTCTACCAGGTCGAGAGCCACCGCATGCATTCGGCCAAAGTGCACAGCGTGCTGTTCGCCAACTGCGGCTCGCTGCCGGCCGGGCTCGAGCTGATCCCCGAGGCGTCGGTCATCGACGGCGAACTGGACGTCGTGGTCTTTCAGCCCGCCGGCCCCTTCGGCTGGCTGTTCGTGTGGCGGCGGGTGGCGTGGGACAACAGCGTGCTGCGCCGGTTCCGCGCGGGCCGGCGCGCGCTGGCGCTGCGCACCGAAGACACCGCGGTGCGCTACTCCCGCGGCCCGGCGATGGACATCGCCCCGGCGGGAGCGCAGCCGGTGCAGCTCGACGGTGACGAGTTCGGCGAGGCAGTGCACGTGCGCACCCGCGTGAAGCCGGGGGCGCTGCGGGTGACGGTGCCGTCCGGTCACACCCTCCCCGTGTGAGGCGGGCATGACCTCCCCCTCGATCGTGTGGTTCCGCGAGGACCTGCGCCTGGCCGACAACCCGGCGTTGCGTGCGGCGATCGACCGCGGCGGACCGATCGTCGGCCTCTACGTGCTCGACGAGCAGTCCCCCGGCATCCGCCCCCTCGGCGGCGCCGCGCGCTGGTGGCTGCACCACAGCCTCGCCTCGCTCGCCGACCGCCTCGCCGAGCGCGGCGGCACCCTCGTGCTGCGGCGGGGCCCCGCCGCGCAGGTGGTGCGCGAGACGGTGGCGGATGCCGGCGCCGGCGCGGTGTTCTGGAATCGTCGCTACGGCGCGGCGCGGGAGATCGACGCGCGGCTGAAGGCGGGGCTGCGTGAGGACGACGTCACGGTGGCCTCGTTCGCCGGGTCGGTGCTGTTCGAACCGTGGACGGTGCGCACCGGCGGCGGCACGCCGTTCTCGGTGTTCACGCCGTTCTGGCGCGCGTGCCTGTCCCTCCCAGCGCCGCGCGCGCCGCTGCCCGAGCCCCGGACGGTGACCGGCCCCACGCGCGCACCGGCATCCGACACCCTCGACGACTGGGGATTGCTGCCCCACCGACCCGACTGGGCCGAAGGTCTGCGGGAGAGGTGGGAGCCGGGCGAACCCGCGGCCAGGGAGCGGCTGCGGGAGTTCCTCGACGACGACCTCGGGCGCTACGACCGGGCGCGGGATTCCCCGGCGGCGGGCGCGACATCGCTGCTGTCGCCGCGGCTGCGGTGGGGAGAGGTGAGTCCCTTCACGGTGTGGCATGCCGCCACCGGCACACCCGGCGCGGGACGGTTCCTGTCGGAGCTGGGGTGGCGCGAATTCGCGTGGCACACCCTCCACCACTTCCCCGACCTCGCGACGAAGAACCTGCGCCCGCAGTTCGACGCCTTCCCGTGGCCGCCGCTTCACCGCGGGCACCTCGAAGCCTGGCAGCGCGGCCGCACCGGCATCCCTCTCGTGGACGCCGGCATGGCCGAGCTCTGGCGCACCGGCTTCATGCACAACCGCGTGCGGATGGTGGCGGCGTCGTTCCTGGTGAAGAACCTGCTGATCGACTGGCGGCACGGCGAACAGTGGTTCTGGGACACCCTCGTCGACGCGGACGATGCGAGCAACCCGTTCAACTGGCAGTGGGTCGCCGGCTCCGGCGCGGATGCCGCCCCCTACTTCCGGGTCTTCAACCCCGAGCTGCAGCGCACCAGGTTCGACCCCGACGGCGCCTACACGGCGCGATGGGCTCCCAACGCCGAGGGGCGCGAGCCCATCGTGGATCTCGCCGCGACGCGCACGGCGGCGCTGGCCGCGTACGAGGCGGTCAAGCGCGCGCGGTGACCGGGCGCACCCGCCGAGGCGTGGCCCGGTCGGAATGCCCGGCGCCCGCCCCCGGTTGCACGTGGGGATGAGCACTTCGACCAGCCCCGCCCTGTCCGTCCTCGACCTCGTGCCGGTGCGCACCGGCCAGACCAGCGCGCAGGCGGTGGCGGCTTCGCTCGCGCTGGCCGAGCGCGCGGACGCGCTGGGGCTGCGCCGCTACTGGTTCGCCGAGCACCACAACATGGCCTCGGTCGGCTCGACGACCCCGCCCGTGCTCATCGCCGCGGCCGCGGCGCGCACCTCCCGCATCCGCGTGGGGTCCGGCGGCGTCATGCTCCCCAACCACGCCCCGCTCGTGGTGGCCGAGCAGTTCGCCGCGCTCGAGGCGCTCGCGCCGGGCCGCGTGGACCTCGGCATCGGCCGCGCCCCCGGCAGCGACCCGGTCATCACGCAGCTGCTGCGCATGTCGGGCACCTCCAGCGACGTCGAGCGGTTCCCGCAGCACGTGCAGGACATCCTCGCGCTCGTCTCCCCCGAGGGCGCCACGCTGCAGTTCACCTCCGGCGGCACCTACGACGTGCACGCGACCCCGGCGGCCACCGGAACCCCGCAGGTGTGGCTGCTGGGATCGAGCGACTACTCCGCCCAGCTGGCGGCATCCCTCGGGCTGCCCTACGTCTTCGCGAACCACTTCTCCGGCGAAGGCCTCGAGCGCGCGCTCGGGCTCTATCGCGGCCAGTACCGTCCGAGCGAGGCACACCCGGAGCCGGTGACCTTCCTCACCGCCAACGTCGTCGCCGCCGACACCGCCGAAGAGGCCGAGGCCCGCGCCCTGCCGCAGCTGCGCGCGATGGCGCGCCTGCGCCTGAACCGCCCGATGCGGGCGCTGGAGACCGTCGAAGAGGCGGCGGCCGCCGAGATCGACGACGCGATGACCCCGCTCATCGAGGGAATGCGTCAGCGCTGGATCATCGGCACCGGTGCACAGGCGGCATCCGAGCTGCAGAGCCTCGCCCAGACGCACGGCGTGGACGAGATCATGGTGTCGCCCATCGCCGCATCCCGCGCGACGGAGGCGCTGGACGGCACCGACGGCCGCGCGCGCACGCTGGAACTGCTCGTCGAGGCGCTCGGCGCCTGAGCGACCGGCCCGGGCTGGTCGCCGGGCTCGCGGGCGGTGATCAGCTCGCGAGTTCGCCGGAGATGAGGCCGCGCAGCCAGTCCCGGGCCTCGACGAACACCTCGTCCGAGTAGCGGTCGGGGTAGCGCACGATCGAGCGGTCGGCGCGCGGATACGAGCCCAGGAACAGCACGCGCGGGCTGAAGCGTCGGAGCCCGAGCAGCGCGTCGGCCATGCGTTCGTTCTGGATGTGCCCGTCGGCGTCGATGACGAAGCGGTAGCGGCCGAGCGCGTCGCCGATGGGACGCGACTCGATGAGCGACAGGTTGATGCCGCGGGTCGAGAACTGCTCCAGCAGTTCCAGCAGGGCGCCGGGGTGGTCGTCGGGCAGCTCCGCGATGATCGACGTCTTGTCCGCGCCCGTCGGCGCGGGCAGGGCACCGGGGCGGCTCACGAGCACGAATCGCGTGACGGCGTTCGGGTTGTCGCCGATCGCCTCGGCCAAGGGCTCCAGGTCGTGGTGCTCCAGGATGCCGGGAGGCGCGATCGCGGCATCCGCATTGCTCGATCCGTCGAGCATGTCCAGCGCCGCGGCGACGTTGCTCGCCGCCGGCAGGTGCGCATGGGCGGGAAGGTGGGCGGAGAGCCACTGCAGGCACTGCGCGTAGGCGACGGGGTGCGCGGCGACCAGCGATACGTCCGCCAACGAGGTGCCCGGACGGCCCACCAGCACGAAGTTCACCGGCACGAGATACTCGCCCACGATCTGCAGGCCGGGCATCGTCGCCAGGGCGTCCTGCGCGGTGGACACGCCGCCGTCGATCGAGTTCTCGATGGCGATCATGGCGGCATCCGAGCGGCCCTCGACGACGTCCGCGAGCGCTTCGCCGACGTTGCGCACGGAACGCCACTGCTGGTCGCGGGCCTCGGGGACCTGCGCGAGCGCCGCCTCGGTGAAGGTACCGGCCGGACCCAGGTAGCTGTAGGTGCGGCGGGCGGCGGAGTCGGGCGCGGTGCTCACAGGGAGCAAGCCTAGTCCGCGCACGTCGGCGGCCCGGGTGGCAGACTGTGCGCATGAGCCGTGCAGGACAGCCCGCCGAAGCCTCCGACCTCGTCGACATCGATGAACTCGTGTCGGCGTACTACGACCGCAAGCCCGACGCCTCGGTACCCGAGCAGCGCGTGGCCTTCGGCACGAGCGGCCATCGCGGCTCGTCGCTGTCGACCAGTTTCAACGAGGATCACATCCTCGCCACCACCCAGGCGATCGTCGATTACCGGGCCGACCAGGGCATCACCGGTCCACTGTTCCTCGGCCGCGACACCCACGGGCTCTCGCGCCCGGCCGAGCGCAGCGCCATCGAGGTGCTCGTCGGCAACGGCGTGGACGTGCGGGTCGACTCCCGCGACGCGTGGGTGCCGACGCCCGCACTGAGTCTCGCGATCCTCACGCACAACCGCGGGATGGATGCCGCCGACCCCGGCCGCGCCGACGGGATCGTCGTCACCCCGTCGCACAACCCGCCGCGCGACGGCGGATTCAAGTACAACCCGCCGCACGGCGGACCGGCCGACACCGACGCCACGGGGTGGATCGCCGACCGGGCCAACGCGCTCATCGCCGCGGGGCTCGAGGGCGTCACGCGCACCCGCTTCGCCGACATCGACACCGCGACCCTGGGCAGCTATGACTTCCGGGGCGCCTACGTGCGCGACCTCGCTTCGATCATCGACATCGACGCGATCCGGTCCGCCGGCGTGCGCATCGGCGCCGACCCGCTCGGCGGGGCGTCGGTGGAGTACTGGGCGCTCATCGCCGAGGAGTACGGGCTGGACCTCACCGTCGTCAACCCCGACGTCGACCCGACGTGGCGGTTCATGACGCTGGACTGGGACGAGAAGATCCGCATGGATCCGTCGTCGCCGTCGGCGATGGCATCCCTCGTCGCGGCGCGCGCGGACTACGACATCCTCACCGGCAACGACGCCGACGCCGACCGGCACGGCATCGTCACGCCCGATGCCGGGCTCATGAACCCCAACCACTACCTCGCCGTCGCGATCGACTACCTCTTCCGCCACCGCGAGGGGTGGCCGGCGGATGCCGCCGTGGGCAAGACCCTGGTGTCGTCGATGATCATCGACCGCGTCGCCGAGTCGCTGGGCCGCCGGCTGCTGGAGGTGCCCGTCGGGTTCAAGTGGTTCGTGCCCGGTCTGCTCGACGGCTCTGTCGCCTTCGGCGGCGAGGAGTCGGCGGGGGCGTCGTTCCTGCGCAAGGACGGCACCGTCTGGACGACCGACAAGGACGGCATCCTGCTGTGCCTGCTGGCGGCGGAGATCCTCGCCGTGACCGGCAAGACGCCGTCGCAGCGCTACGCCGAACTGGAGGCCGAGTTCGGGTCGTCGGCGTACCAGCGGGTCGACGCGCCCGCGACGCCGGCCCAGAAGGCGACGCTGGCGAAGCTGTCGCCGGATGCCGTGACCGCCACCGAGCTCGCCGGCGAGCCCATCACTGCGAAGCTGTCGCACGCGCCGGGCAACGGCGCCGCGATCGGCGGCCTCAAGGTGCAGACCGAGCACGCGTGGTTCGCCGCCCGCCCCTCCGGCACCGAGGACGTCTACAAGCTGTACGCCGAGTCGCTGCGCGGCCCGGAGCACCTCGCCGAGGTGCAGGCCGAGGCCCGCGCCGTGGTCGCCGCCGCCCTCGGCGGCTGACCCCGCGGGGTCGCGGTCGCGGCCGTCCCTCGTCGATCCGTGAGACGACAGCTGGCGGCCGAGACGGTGGTTATTACCCACTGTCTCGGCCGTCAGCTGTCGTTTCACCGGTGGGGGCTGGCGGCGGGCGGGGAGGGCGCGGCGGTGACGAGGGCGGGCGGCGGCGCGAGGCAGACTGGCCGTATGCCGATCATCGACAACGCGGTCTACGTCGACGGGGTGCGCATCCGCAACCCGGAGAGCCTCGAGCAGACCTTCGAGCACATGCGGGACAACCGCGGGATGGCGTGGATCGGCCTGCTGCGACCGACACCGGAGGAGATCCAGCAGGTCGCAGCCGAGTTCGGGCTGCATCCACTCGCCGTGGAGGACGCGCTGTCGGGCCACCAGCGCGCGAAGATCGAACGCTACGGCGACACGCTTTTCGCGGTGCTCCGGCCCGCGCGGTACGACGATGCCACCGAGACGGTGGAGTTCGGCGAGCTGCACGTCTTCGTCGGCCCGGACTTCGTCGTCACGATCCGCCACGCCGAGGTGCCCGACCTCGCAACCGTGCGTCGGCGGCTCGAGCAGCAGCCCGAGCTGTTGGGCAAGGGCCCCGAAGCGGTGCTCGCGGCCATCCTCGACGAGGTCGTCGATGAGTACGCACCGGTGGTGGAAGGGCTCCTGACGGACGTCGACGAGATCGAAGACGCCCTGTTCGGACACACCGGCACCGAGCTCACCCGGCGCATCTACGACCTGTCGCGCGAGGTGATCCATTTTCAGCGCGCCGCGGAGCCGCTCACCGACATGCTTGAGCGGTTGCTGCCCGGCGTCGACACCGCACGGCCGGACATCGAACTGCAGCGGTCGCTGCGCAACGTGCTGGACCACGTCATCCGAGTGACCGACAAGCTCGCGGCCATGCGATCGATCCTCGAGAACGCCCTCACCGTCAACGCCACGCTCGTGACGCATCGGCAGACCGAGACGGCTCTCGTGCAGAGCGAGCAGGTGAAGAAGATCTCCGGATGGGCGGCGATCCTCTTCGGACCGACGCTGGTCGGCACGATCTACGGCATGAACTTCGCCTATATGCCAGAACTGGAATGGCCGTGGGGGTACCCGATGGCCTTGGCGGCCATGGCGGCGACCTCGGTGACGCTGTGGCTGGTGTTCAAGGCGCGCCGCTGGATGTGACCGCCCGCTGGATTCGCGCGTTCGGCACGGCTTCGCGCAGCCGCGCGGTCGGGCATGCGCGCAGGTCGATGACGACGAGCGCGGTGCCGTCGGACGGGGCGGGGCGTGCGGCGTACCCGGCTCCCCCGGCCGGCGTCGGGCGCCGTTCGAGCAGGAACCGCAGGGCGGGTCCGCGCATGCCGGTCATGGGCGGGCGTCGCCCCGGATGTCGCCGAGGCCGATCGCGCCGCGGCAGGGCAGCGCGAGCAGGTCGCCGGGGCGGAGGTCCGCAGGCAGCAGCGGTGCGTCCAGCGCGACCCGCTCGCCGCGCGCGTCGAGGACGACCCAGGCACGCTCAGGAGCGTGCGACACCCGGCCGATCATCCGCAACTCGCCGCCGATGTGCGGCACCGCGTGCAGAGCGGCATCCACCATCAGGGTGCGGATGCCGTCCTCGCTCACCCCGGTGATGGCCGCCACGACGACGCTCGTCCACTCGGTCGCGGATGCCATGCCGCCCGAGACCGGGATGACCGCCGCGCCGGTGGTCACGCAGGGCGTCGCGCACAGGTCCACGTAGCGCAGCAGGGAGACGCCGGCGATGGTGACGTCCCGGGTGCCCGCAACGGCTCTCGCCGGCCAGAGCTCGCTGCGCAACGGACTCGGGATCGATTCTCGGAGAGTCGGGAGCAGGGTGGTGAGGGTCATGGCTCAGGTCTACGCCGCGCCGCGCCGCCCCCTCGATCCGTGAGACGACTACCGGCGGCCGAGACCGCGGGTATCACCCACTGTCTCGGCCGCCCGCATTCGTCTCAGCGCACGGAGGCGAGGGCGGGGCGGGCGGGGGCGGGGGGTCAGGGGGTCGACTGCAGGAGCGCGGCCAGGCGCGGCAGCTGGGCCTCGTTCTCGAGGGCGGAGCCGACGGCCACCACGGTGACCCCGGCGGCGAGGAACTCGCCCGCGTTGCCGGCATCCATGCCGCCGGTGGCGACGAACTTCACCTGCGGGAACGGGCCGCGGATGTGCGCGAACCAGTGCGCTCCCAGCCACTGGGCCGGGAACGCCTTCAGCCACGTGAGACCGAGCGCGACGGCCTGGCCGACCTCGCTCGGGGTGGCCACGCCCGGAAGGATCGGGATGCCGCGCTCCGCGGCAGCCCGCACGATCTCCGGGTCGAGGCCGGGCGAGACGAGATAGGCCGCGCCTGCGGCGACCGCGGCATCCACCTGGGCCACCGTCAGGATCGTGCCGGCCCCGACCGCCTTGCCGCGTTCGGCCCCGATACGCACGACCTCGCGCAGCGCCCGGTCGTCCTCCTCGGTCTGCAGCGGCACCTCGACGGAGTCGATGCCCAGATCCCATGCAGTGGTGGCCAGCCGGGCGGAACGCTCGACACCCATCCCCCGCAGGATCGCCATGAGCGGCGCGCCTGCGAAGATCTCGTCGAAGCGGCGGGAATCGGCCGAAGCGGTCATGCGGGGGTCCTTTCGGAGGAACGGGTCTGGGTGGGGTCGGGGAAGTCCCCCGTAGTGGCCATCGTGAGGGCAGCGCGGTCGTGTCCCAGGCGCAGGCGCGCCGCAGGAGGCTCGCCTGCCAGGAGCGCGGCGAGGTAGCCGCCGGCGAAGGCGTCGCCGGCGCCGACGGGCTCGACGACGTCGACGACGAGCGCGGGCTCGAACACCGCGGCACCCGCCTCGAAGACGGTCGCTCCCACCGCGCCGTCCTTCACGACGAGCTGCCGCACGGCGGGGAGCAGTGCGCGCGCCGCGTCGGCGGTCGCCGCGCCCCACAGGGTCTCGGCCTCGTCACGGCCGACGAAGACGATGTCGGCGCGGCGGGCGAGAGTCAGCAGCGGCGCGGCCGCCGCCTCGGCCGGCCACAGCGCCGCGCGATGGTTCACGTCGAAGCTCACCATCACCCCGGCACCCCGCGCGCGGTCGATCACGCGCGCGAGGAACGCCGCAGCAGACACCGACAGCGCCGCCGTGATGCCCGACAGATGCACGATGTCGATCCCGTCGAGCACCAGCGCGTCGGCATCGGCCCGAGACAGATGCGACGCCGCCGAACCCGCCCGGTAGTACGTCACGCCGTGACCGGGATTCTTGACGTACAGGCCGGTCGGATGCCGCGGGTCCGTGTCGACACGGCTGACGTCCACGCTGCGGGCGGCGACACGGGATGCCACCCGTCGCCCGAGTGCGTCGTCGCCGAGCCGGGAGTACCAGACCGCCGTCACGCCGAGCGCCGCCGCATGGGCGGCGACGTTGGACTCGGCGCCCCCGGCATCCACCCGGAAGGTCTCCGCCTCCTCGACCGGCACGGCCGCGATCGGGGCGACCATGGCCATGGTCTCCCCGATCGCGAGCAGCACGGCACCGGAGCCGGCGCGGCGTCCGGTCACTTCAGTGTCGTGACGGGAGCGGCATCCATGTCGTCGAACGCCTGGTTCTCCCCCGCCATCGCCCAGATGAACGAGTAGGCGGACGTGCCCACGCCGGAGTGCAGCGACCAACTGGGAGAGATGATCGCCTGCCGGTCGGCGACGACCAGGTGCCGGGTCTCCTCACGCTCGCCCAGCAGGTGGATGACACGGGCATCCTCGGGCACATCGAAGTACAGGTAGCACTCGGTGCGACGGTCGTGCGTGTGTGCCGGCATGGTGTTCCACATCGAGCCCGGGTGCAGCTCGGTGACGCCCATGACGATCTGGCAGCTCTTGATGCCGTTCTCATGGATGTACTGGTTGAGCGTGCGGCGGTTACTGGTGACCTGATCGCCGAGCTCCCGGACCGTGCCCTCGCCCGGCGAGACGAGCGCGGCGGGGTAGGCGGTGTGCGCCGGCGCGGAGAACAGGTAGAACTGCGCACCGGTGTCGCCGTCGGCATCGGCGAAGACGACCTCGCGGATGCCGCGACCCAGGTACAGGCAGGCACCCTTGACCAGGGTGTACACCTCGCCGTCGGCGGTGACCGTGCCGGTGCCGCCGACGTTGATGATGCCGACCTCGCGGTGCTCGAGGAAGTAGTCGCTACGGATCTCGGGGTAGCCGGGGAGGGAGAGTTCCTTTCCGGCGGGCACGGCGCCGCCGAGCACGATGCGGTCGTGGTGCGTGTAGACGACGGTGATCTCGCCCGGCACGAACACATCGGGCACGAGGTACTGGTCGCGCAGGTCGGCGGTGGTCATACCGGGGATCTGCGCCGGGTTGGTGGCGTAACGCTGCTGCATGGGGGTTCCTCCTTGGGTGGGGGTGTTCAGCGGACGAGCCAGCCGCCGTCGACGGGGACGATGGCCCCCGTGACGTAGGCGGCGGCATCGGAGGCGAGGAAGACGAAGGCGCCCTGCAGGTCTTCGGGCGTCCCCCATCGGCCTGCCGGGATCCGGGCGAGGATCGTGGCCTCACGCTCGACGTCGGCGCGGATCGGCGCGGTGTTGTCGGTGGCCATGTAGCCGGGAGCGATCGCGTTGACGGTGACGCCGGAGGCTGCCCACTCGTTCGCGAGCGCCTTGGTGAGGCCGGCGACCGCGTGCTTGGAGGCTGCGTAGCCGGGTACGAACAGCCCGCCCTGGAACGACAGCATCGAGGCGATGTTGATGATGCGGCCATGGCCCTGCGCGATCATGAGTCGGCCGGCCGCCTGCGACAGGTGGAATACGGCGTCGAGGTTGAGCGCGAGCACCTCGTCCCAGTCTGTGGCCGAGTGGTCGGCGGCGGGCGTACGCCGAATGGTGCCGGCGTTGTTGACGAGGATGTCCAGTCGTCCGAGCTCGGCGACGGCCTCGTCGATCGCGCCCGCCAGCTCGGCCGGCGTCGCCGCGCCCAGGTCGAGCTGGATGCGGTGCACGCGTCGGCCCGTGGCGGCGATGCGGTCGGCGGTCTCGCTGCCGTCACCGCGGTCGACCAGCGCGATGTCGGCACCGGCTTCGGCGAGCGCCACGGCCGCGCCCTGCCCGAGGCCGCGGCTGGAGCCGGTGACGAGGGCGACCCGCCCGTCGAGGCGGAAGCTGTCAAGGATCATGCGGTTCCTCCGATGAAGGTGGTGGTCAGTTCACCGATGCGCGCGATGCGCACGGTGACGGTGTCGCCCGGGCGCAGCGGCCGGTGTGCGGCCTGGGCCTCGGGGAGTTTCTGCGGTGTACCGGTGGAGACGACGTCCCCCGGCTCCAGGGTCATGACCTGGCTGAGGTAGGACACGATGTCGGCGACGGGGAAGATGGTCGTCGCTGTGGACTGCGACACCGTCACCACGCCGTCGCGGACGACCTCCACCAGCAGGTCCTGCGGGTCGCCGACATCGTCGGGCGTGACGATCCAGGGTCCGAGCGGCGCGAACGAGTCGAAGCACTTCCCCAGCGCCCACTGGCTCTGCCGCCGCTGCCAGGAGCGGTCGGACACGTCGTTGAGGATCGTGTAACCGGCGACGTGGCGCAGAGCCTGCTGCGGCGTGACGTCCTTCGCCCGCCGCCCGATCACGACGGCGAGCTCTCCCTCGTAGTCGACATCGTCGGCCACCGCCGGCACGACGACCGGGTCCGCCGGTCCCGCGAGCGTGTTGCGCGTCTTGACGAACACGTCGGGCGTGGCGGGGTCGTCGGCGGTCGGGTCGACGCCGTCGGGAACGTGGCCGCGGTAGTTGTAGCCGAGGCAGAGGATCGTGCCGGGCCGCACGGGCGCCTCCAGCCGTACGGATGCCAGTGCCGGCAGCGCCGACGCGTCGGCTGCCGCCACGGCGGCGCGCGCGGCATCCGTCCGCCCTGCGTCGGAGAGGATCTCCACGAGCGGGTCGGCGCCGAGGTCGAGCAGCCGGTCGCCGTCGGCGGCGCGCAGGACCGCGCCGGCGCGCAGCGCGGATCCGCTGCGGTAGGAGACGAACCTCACCACGCCGGCCGCCAGCCGGGCCGGGCGGCGCGGGTCAGCGCCTCGAGGTAGAAGTAGTCGCCCCACAGCGTGCCCTGGTCGACCCCGATCCCCTTGGGGAAGTCGTAGACGCTGTGCAGAAGCACGGCGTCGGAATCCGCCGGATCGGCAGGGGTGTAGTTCTCGATGAGCGAGGCGAGCATGCCCTGCGCGGCCTCACGCCACCGGGCGGCGCGGGCCGCATCGGTCTCGAGCTCCGCCAGCTCGAACAGGCCGCACACCGCGATCGCCGCCGACGAGCTGTCACGGGGCGCATCGGCTCCGTCGGTGTACACCATGTCCCAGAACGGCACGCGGTCGGCCGGGAGGTGTGCCAGGAAGTACTCCGCACAGCGGCGGGACGCGTCCAACAGCGCTTCGTCGCCGGTCGCCCGGTGATTCAGCGCGAAGCCGTAGATGCCCCACGCCTGTCCGCGCGCCCAGCACGAGTCGTCGAATGCGCCCTGCTCGGTCGCACCGCGCAGGGGCTCACCCGTCTCGGCATCCCAGTAGAAGGTGTGGAACGTCGTGTCGTCCTCACGCAGGATGTGGGTGCGCAGCTGCGTGGTGTGACGGCGCACGGCGTCGGCGAACCGCGCATCGCCCGTCTGCTCCCCCGCCCACGTCAGCAGAGGCATGTTCATGAGGCTGTCGATGATGGTGCGACCACGCTGCGCGGGATCGGACAGATCGCCCCACGCCTGCACGATCCCTGCGGGCTCGAGGAAACGCCGCATGAGGTGCTCGGCGGCATCCAATGCCGCGGAGCGGCCCTCGGGATCCCCGAGCAGACGCCAGGGCGCCACGGCGGCGAGGGTGTAGAGGAAGCCCAGATCGTGGGTGTCGAGGTCGTCTTCGTCGCGCACTCGCCGCGCGAAGTCCGCGAGGTGAGCCAGACCCGCGCGACGGAACACGTCATCGCCGGTCGTCTCCCACGCGATCCACATCATTCCGGGCCAGAAGCTCGTCGTCCAGCCGCGGTTCGCCCCCGCGGCGAAGTCGCCGCTGGCGGGGCGCACCGGATAGCGGGCGCCGTCGGTGGTGTCGTCGGGGTAGCGCAGGCCGAAGCCGTCGATGTTGCGGCGGAGGGTGACCAGGACGTCGGTCACGGCGGCGTCGATGCGGGGATCGATCGCGACCGGGGCGCCGGTGTCTGGGAGGGAGGTCATGGAAGAGGTGTCCTTCTGGATCAGGCGGCCACGGGCTCGGGGTCAGCGAGCACGGGGCGGAGGATGTAGCGGGCGTTGGCCCAAGCGACGTACAGCGCGGGCGCGGCGGTGAGTCCGATCGCGATAGCCGGCATGGCGGTGAACAGTGCGACCTGCAGGGCGAGGACGGCCAAGGAGACCAGGCTCAGCCACCAGCGGCGGACGCTCAGGTACAGCGCGGCCTTGACGACGGCCCCCAGACGCGCGGTCGGTTCCTCGGCGAGTGCGACCAGCGCGACCAGCCCCGCCGCCAGCAGCAGCACCGCGATGACTCCGAGCGCCGGGATGATCGCGACGCCGGCCTGCATCGGAGAGAAGAAGCGCACGTCCACCAGCACCACCACGAGGCCGACGGCCACCACCAGTCCGACGATCATCGACTTCCGCCAGGTCTGACGCCAGCCCCGCACGAACGCCCGCACGACCTGCGGGTCGCCGGCGCCGTGGGCGCGGAACGCCTGGAAGGCTGCGGTGAGGCCCGGGGCGCACAGCGGGGCCACCGCTGCGAGGAGGGGCCAGGACAGCGCCGGATCGGTGATCACCAGCAGCACCACCAGCGGAAGGCAGGCCACGACCAGGGCGAGGTTGGTCATGAGCCCGAGATAGGCGACCCCGAAGATGGTGGTGTAGGTGCTGTGCGAGATGCGCTTCATCGCCTCAGCCCTTCATCCCACTGGTCGCGATGCCCTCGACGAAGTACTTCTGGCCGAGCAGGAAGACGATCGCGATCGGGATGACCGAGATGGTCAGGCCCGCGAACAGCAGCGCGTAGTCGGTGTCGTACAGGTTGCTGACGAAGCTCTTGAGGCCCAGCTGGATCGTCCACAGGTCGGGGTTGCGCAAGTAGATGAGCGGTCCGAGGTAGTCGTTCCAGGTGCTCGTGAAGGTCAGCAGCGACAGACTGGCGATGGCCGGGACCGACAGCGGCAGCATGATGCGCCGCCAGATGCCGTATTCGCTGAGGCCGTCCAGGCGTGCCGCTTCGGACAGGTCCTCGGGGATGGTCTCGTAGAACTGCTTCATCAGAAACACCCCGAACGCACCGAACGCCTGGATGAGGATGATCGCCCACAGTGTGTTCGCCACCTTCATGTCCGACAGCAGGATGAACTGCGGGATCATGTACGACTGCCACGGCACGGCGATGGTGCCGATGTAGCAGAGGAAGAGCACGTCGCGCCCGGGGAAGCGGATGCGGGCGAAGCCGTAGGCCGCGAACGAGCCAGTGAGCACCTGCAGGAAGGTGACGACGACGGCCAGCAGGAGGGTGTTGCGGATCCAGACGAGCATGTTCGACTCGGTCCAGATGTCGATGTAGTTCTGCCAGACGAACACCTCGGGGATCCACTGCACGGGCACCGAGAAGACCTCGTTGGCGGACTTGAGCGAGCTCATGACCATCCAGAAGAAGGGCAGCAGGAGCCCGGCGGCGGCGATCAGCAGCGCCGTGTACAGCGCGACGCGTCCGAATCGCTGCAACGGGGTGCGCTTCTCGGGGGTGTCCGCTCCGGGTGAGGGGTCCTCGGCCAGCTTGCGCAGGGCGCGGCGGTCGTCGGCGGGGACGAGCAGCTCGGTCATCAGGCGTTCCTCCGCTTGTTCCAGATGAACTGGAAGATGGTCACGGCGATGCAGAGGAAGAAGAGCACGACGGCCGCCGAGGAGGCGTAGCCGAACTGGTTCTCTTCGAATCCCTTGCGGTAGATGAACTGGGAGATCACCGACGTGGACTGTCCGGGACCGCCGTCGGTCATCACGAGGATGAGATCGAAGATCTTGAACGAGTTGATCGTCAGCATCACGGTGACGAAGAACATCGTCGGGCGCAGGCACGGCAGCGTCACGTTGCGGAAGCGCTGCCACGCGCCGGCACCGTCCACGCGCGCGGCTTCGTAGAGCTCACGCGGCACGGTCTGCAGGCCCGCGAGGAACAGGATCATGTAGTAGCCCATGTCCCGCCACGTGCCGACGATGACGACGGCCGGCATCGCCCAGTCGGACGAGGTGAGCCATCCCGGAGGGTTGGCCAGGCCGATGGCGCGGAGGATCTGGTTGATCGGGCCGTAGTCGGGGCTGAACAGGAGGTTCCACACGACCGCGATCGCGACGATCGAGGTGATGTAGGGCAGGAACGCCGCGGTGCGGAAGAAGGCGACGCCGCGCAGCTTGTTGTTCAGCAGCAACGCGAGCCCGAGGGCCGCGACGATCGTCAGCGGGATGTGCAGCGCCGCGTAGTAGATCGTGTTCCAGAACGAGATCCGGAAGCTGCCGTCGCCGAACAGGCGCTCGAAGTTGGCGAACCCCACCCACGTCGCGGAGCCGAAGACGTTCCAGTTCGTCATCGACATGTAGAACAGCGTCACGACGGGGACGAGGGTGAGGGTGGCGAAGCCGATGAAGTTGGGGAGGATGAAGCTCCAGCCCAGGAGCGTGTTGCGCAGCGTGAGCTTGGATCGACGGCGGCGCAGCGACGGCTCGGGGCTGCCGGCCTTCGTGGCGGCGGCGGTGGTCATGGGGTCTCCTTGGGAGGACGCAGGGGATGCGGCCGGCGCGGGCGCGCCGCGCCGGCCGCGGGGTGTCGGCGGACCGACGTGGGGTCAGTCGCTGCCGACCTCGTTCTCGAAGCGCGCCTCCGCGTCCTTGATCGCCTGGTCGACCGAGGTCGAGCCGGACAGGATCGCGGTGTGCATGTCGAGGAGGATGTTCTGGATCGACGCCGTCTTGTTCGACGTCGGGTTCTCCGGCGCCACGTCACCGGTGGACCAGGCGAACTTCGACAGGTCGTCGGTGGGTGCGCCCTCGACGGCGAAGTAGGCCTCGGTGACGTTGTCGTCGGCGACGGCCGGAGTGATGCCGATCTCGGCCAGAAGTTCTGCCGCCTCGAGGCTCGCGGCGAAGGCGAGGAAGTCCTTGGCCGCCTGCACCTTCGACTCGTCGATGCCGGCGTTGATCGACAGACCGGTCGGGTCGCCGAAGGTCACCGGGGTGTTGTCGGTTCCGGTCGTCGAGTCGTCCAGCTGCGGGATGGGAGCGATGCCCCACTCGAAGTCATCGGCCTCGCCTGCCGCCTGCTGCGAGATGAGCGTCGCGGTGTACCACGTGCCCATCGGCATCATCGCGGCATTCTGCTTGCCGAACTCGCCCTGGTAGGTGAGCTGGTTGGCGCTGGAGGTGTTGAAGTCGATCTGTGCGCCCGCGTCCTGCAACTCCAGGACCCGCTCGTACGAGTCGGCGAAGTAGCCGTAGTCGCCCTCGAGGATGTCGGTGCCCTCCTGAGCGCTGGCGAAGCCCTGCACGGTCGACTGCCAGCGGTGCTGGTAGGCGCCCTTCGCGGTGCCGGCCTGCGAGATGGCGGTGGCGGCCTCGGCGTAGTCGTCCCACGTCCACGTACCGTCGGGGTAGTCCACGCCGGCGGCGTCGAACAGCGCTGTGTTGTAGAACAGCACCCAGCGGTCCTGACGGTACGGGACGCCGTATGCCACGCCGTCGACCTCGTACGACGAGGCGCCGCCGATGCCGTCGGGCAGTTCGACGTCGGAGACGTCGAGCAGCTGGCCGCCCTCCTGGAAGGTCGTGACGAACTTGACCTCCTTCTGCGTGATGATGTCGGGGCCCACGCCCGCGGCGAGGTCGGCGGTGACCAGCGTGTTGTACTCGGCGGCGTCGTACTCCTTGAGCTCGACGGTGACGTCGGGGTTCTTCTCGTGGAAGGCGTCGGCGAGCACCTGGAACTCGGGCGTCGTCGCCAGGCTCCACCCGGAGAGGGTGAGGGTGACGGGACCGGCTTCGGCGTCGGCCGCGGGCTCGGCCTCGCCGCTGCAGGCCGCCAGCGAGAGGCTGGCCATGACGACCACAGCCGTCGCGGCTGCGAACTTGCGCTTCATGCGTATTGCTCCTTTGCGATTGCGTTCGAAGCCCCACTGCGGGCTTCGTGGTGCCGGGTCGCATCGGGCGACTCGGGGTCTGCGAGGCGGCTCACGGTGCGACGGCCGTCGGGCCAGTCGACCGTGACCGTCCGGCCGTCGAGCGCGACCGTCGCGGCCGGGGCCACGGGGTCGTCGCCGCCGGCGAGGTCGATGAGGACGATGACGGGCTCGCCCGTGCGCACCGCGTGCTCTGTGGTCGGCACGAGAGCGTGCGACCCGAGCGGACTCGCGTCGTCGCGGGCGACCAGGGCGGGGGCTCCGTCCGTGAGTGAGCGGATGCCACTGACCCGCTCCCGCGCGAGCGCCCAGGCTCCGGTGGCATCGGACCCGCCGCGGGGATCGTCGCCCGCCATGGCCCAGCCGCCGACGCGGAGCCGCAGCGAGGCGGCATCCAGGCCAGGGGCCAGCCGATCGACGGTCGCGATGCGCACCTCCGACGAGCCGCGCACGAGCGAGTGCACCGTGAGTCGCCCGGCGACCTCGGCCGCGCCGGCGAGGCCCGAGCCGTGCCGGTGCGCGGTCGGCGAGGGCGTCACCCAGTGCGCCTGCCATGTCGACGACGCGATGCCCAGGTGGCCGTCCTCGTCGTCCTGCACGCGGGCCTCGAGCAGCGTCATGGCGGCGCGGTGCGTGCCGCGACCGTCGGCATCCACGAGGGCGACCGACTGTTCGAGCGGTTCGATCCAGCCGCGCTCGTCGACGAGGGGCGCCGTCGCGGTGGAGTAGCCGATGCGCGCGTACAGCGGTGAGTCGGCGACCAGGGCGTCGGCATGGGCGTGATCGGTACCGTGGTTGACGATGCGCACGATGCCGTCGGCGCGCGTGCCCGAGACGACCCAACCGGGGGATGCGATCGCGATGAGCTGGTCGGCCTCGACGACCGGCAGCGGTTCCGCCGGAGCCGCCCACACCGGGTGGTCGGCGGGCAGCGAGATGCCGAGGAACCCCTTCACCGCCCAGTAGGGCGAGCCCGGACCGGAGTACGACTGGGCCAGGGGGCGCCACTCGTGGTGCCAGCCCATGGTGAGGATCCCGTCGGCATCGGGGGCGGAGTGGTCGGCGAAGTGCCCGACGATCGCCTCCGCGGCGTTTCGCAGTCGGCCGGGCGAGTGGGAGGGGACCTCGGCGACGACGCCCGCCCAGTAGGCCGCGGCGGCCGCGAACCGGTAGATGAGGCTCCGTCCCTGCACGAGCGGCGAGCCGTCGCCGCCGACGAGGACGAGGGCGTCGGCGAGGAAGCGGTCGAGGCGGGCGACGTCGGCGACGGTGCGACCGCCCGACAGCTCCTGCGCGCCCGACATCCGCGCCCACAGGATGGGGTAGACGTGCAGCGCCCAGCCGACGTAGTGGTCGTACGAGCGCTCGTCGCCGTCGGAGAGCCAGCCGCCCTCCCGCACGAACGTGTCGTGGCGGGCGAGGTCGGCGGCGATGTCGTCGGCGGACCAGGGCCCGCCGACCGAGCGCAGGAAGGTCTGCACGACGATGCGGAACCACACCCAGTTCGTCTGCGGGTACGTGTCGTCGCCGACGACGGGTGCGAGGTAGTCGATGACGCGCTGCTGCGTCGTGGTGTCCAGTCGATCCCAGATCCACGGGCGGGTGAGGTCGAGGATGAGGGCGATGGATGCCGCCTCGACCTTCGCCTGCGCGTGCTCGTCCATGCGCACCCAGCGATCGGTGGCATCGGGGTCGACGCCGGACGCGATGCCGCGGGAGTAGAAGTCGATCAGGTCGTCGACGCCTTCGCCCTGCGCGCCGGCGATGCGGAAGCCTGCGAGCAGGAAGGTGCGGGCGAAACCCTCGAGCCCGTCCACCGCGTGGCCGTAGCCCCCTTCGCCACCGGGGAAGACGATCCGCCCTGCGCCGGGGGTGGCGTGGCGGCGGGCCGCGGTCAGCATCGCGTCTGCGCGGGCAAGCCAGTCATCACGGCTCCAGGCGCCGTGTGTGGCCTTCAGGTCGGGAGCCACCGGTTCTCCTTCGAAAGATCTGATCGTCAACAACGGCGACCGATTCGGAGATTATCAACCTGTTTCGATCAATTGCAAGACCGAAACCGACTTGTTATGATCGTTTCTGATCGATGCGCCGAGTCGCGCCTCGGTCGGAGAGGACACGAGCGTGGAGCTGAGCCCCAACGCCTTCGCCGGGCCACTGCACGCCCTCTTCACCCACGATGCGACCCTGCGACCCGTCGGACACGCCCTCCCGGTGCCGCCCGCGGCCGATCGCACGACATGGGGCCCGGACGGCCGCGCAGACCGCCCAGCCGTCACTGCGATCGTCGCGGCAGCTCGCACCGAAGCCGGCTCCCCGTGGCCGCAACCGCTCGCGAGCGCCGCAGCGCGCGTGCACCGCGACGGCGACCGCGACGGGTGGGAGCAGCAGGTTTTCGAGCGGCAGCGTCGACTCAGCCGGGCCGCGGTCGCCGCGGCCGTCACCCTCGAGGAGGCATTCCTCGACGAGGTGGCAGACGGCGTCTGGCTGCTCGCCGAGCAGTCCTCGTGGTGCTGGCCCGCCCATGACGACACCCACCGCGCCCACGGCAGCGTGCTGGCCACCGTGACCGACCCGTTCCTCGATCTCGGCGCGGGCGAGGTCGTCGGGCAGCTGGCTTGGATCGATCATCTGCTCGGAGGAGCACTCGACGAGCGTTACCCCGGCCTGCGTGCACGCATCCGCCACGAAGCCCGGGTGCGGGTGATCGAACCGTTCCTCCGGCGGCGGGACTGGCATTGGCTGGGGCTCGACGGCCACGTGCACAACTGGAGCCCGTGGATCCACGGAAATGTGCTCGTCGCCGCGTTGGCTCTCGTCGACGACGACATCGAGCGGGAAGCGGTCGTGCGCCTGGCTGTCGAAGGCATCGACCGTTACGTGGCGGTCCTGCCCGACGACGGCGCGATCGACGAGGGATACGCGTACTGGTGGAACGGCGCCTGCCGCGCGCTGGAGGCGCTGGACATCCTCGCCTTCGCGACCGAGGGCCGGTGGGATGCCGCACCCGCAGTGCCCGCGCTGCGGGAGACCGTCGCCTTCCCCCACCGCATGCACCTCGGCGGACCCTGGTACGTCAACCTCGCCGACGGCCCCGCCCGACCCCCCGCACACCAGCCGTGGCATGCGCTGCACCGCGCGGCCCGCGCCGTCGGCGACGACGCGGCGCGTGCCCACGCCGCCGCGCACCGGGAGCCGACGTCGGGCGCCGCGACCGAGCACGAAGGGTTCGGTCGGCTGCTGCGTGGGCTCACCGACCCCGCCTGGATCGATGCCGCCCCCGAGCACTCGCCGCTGCCGCGCGACGTGTGGCTTGCGTCCACCCAGGTGCTGCTCGCACGACCCGGCGCCGG
Organism: Microbacterium sp. NPDC058021; assembly: GCF_042885955.1. Taxonomy (NCBI): domain Bacteria; kingdom Bacillati; phylum Actinomycetota; class Actinomycetes; order Micrococcales; family Microbacteriaceae; genus Microbacterium; species Microbacterium sp. NPDC058021. The sequence continues at coordinate 581,893 of NZ_JBHVRF010000001.1, read as the reverse complement.
GTCGGCCGCCGGGCTGAGCGTCGTGGTCAAGGGCGGACACAACGGCGAGAACCACAACCACAACGACGTCGGCTCGGTCATCGTCGCCGTCGACGGCGTGCCGGTGGTGGTCGACGCAGGCAGGCCCACCTACACGGCACAGACGTTCGGGCCGGATCGGTACGACATCTGGACGATGCAGAGCAGCTGGCACAACGTGCCGGAGATCGCAGGCACGCCACAGGGTGTGGGCGCGGAGTTCGCGGCATCCGATGTCGCCGTCGGATGCGGGGACGACGGCACGACCATCGACCTCGACATCGGCGGCGCGTACCCGCTGTCGGGTGTCTCCTGGAGCCGGTCGGTGCGACTGGACCGCGCGACCGGGTGCGTGCGCCTCTCCGATCGCTGGGACACCGCCGGGCCGGGGTCGGTGCTGCACCTGCTGCTGGCGGGCGAGGTCACGGTCTCGCCGGGGCGTGCACGCGTGCTGCCTCTGGGCGGCGCGCGCCCGGTGCGCCTCACCTGGCCGGCCGACGCCGCCCACCGGGTGGACGTGCGCGAACTGGACGATCCGATGCTCTCGGACGTGTGGGGAACGCGCCTGACACGACTGGCAATCGTGCTGGATGGCCGTGATCGACTCCGAGTCACGATAGAACTGGACGTAGCAGACGAGGACGACCGACGATGACCGATCCCACACCCGCGCCGCTGCCGGCCGAACGCCGCAGCCACATCCTGACCGCGATGGAGCGCGACGGCGCTGTGCGCATCTCGCAGCTGTCCGACGAACTCGGTGCGGCGACGGTGACGTTGCGTCGCGACCTCGCGCAGATGGAGCAGGAGGGCCTGCTGGTGCGCGTCCACGGTGGCGCCATCCCCGCCGCCGACCAGCCCGCCGGCGCCCCGCCCGCGGCCGATGCCGGCTCGATCGCCGTGCTCGTACCGTCGTTGAACTACTACTGGCCCGGCGTCGTGCGGGGCATGGAGACCGCCGCACGGCGGCATGGCCTGCGCGTGCAGCTGAGGGGCGCATCCTACGAACTGCAGGACGAGCGGCCGGTGCTCGAGCGCCTCGTGCGCAACGGCGGCGTACGCGGCCTCATCGTCGCCCCCAACACCGACACCCCGCACGCGCAGGACGTCATCCAGTGGCTGGCCGAATGCGGCACGCCGAGCGTCCTGGTCGAACGCGACGGGCTCGTTCAGCCCGAGGGGGTGCCGGCCGAATCGGTCACGACCGATCACGCGCTCGGTGCTGTCCTGGCCGCGCGCCACCTCGCCTCGCTCGGGCATCGCAAGGTCGGGCTCGTGCTTTCGCGCAATTCCCCCACCTCCCGCAAGATCGCCGCCGGGTGGCAGGCTGCCTGCGAGGAGCTCGGCCTCACCCCCGCCGAGCACATCGAGTCCACCCTCCCCGACCGCACGAGCGCGGACTTCTCCGCTGCCGTCGACGCCACGCTCGACCAGGCGCTCAGCACGGGGGTGACGGCTTTGCTCGTGCATTCCGACCCCGAAGCCATGGCCTTCGTCGACCTCGCGTTCAACCGCGGCATCTCGGTGCCGGAGGACCTGTCGATCATCGCCTACGACGACGAGGTCGCCGAGCTGTTCACGCCGGCCCTCACGGCGATCGCACCCCCGCGGGTCAGCGTGGGCGAGGCGGCGGTCGACCTGCTCGCGGCGCGCCTGGCCGACCCGACGCGCGCCACGCGACGGGTGCTGCTGAACCCGCGGCTGAAGGTGCGCGGCTCCACCGCCGCTCCCCGCACCTGAGGGCCGACGGATGATCGACCGCCACGACCACTCGCCGTGGGATTTCTGGACGACCGCGACGCCCGCGGCGCAGGATGCCCAACGACAGCACCAGCAGGTGCTGACCCGCGCCCATCCCGAGTGGCGGTTCGGGGCGGACTGCTTCGTCTCGGAACTGGCCGCCGTCGACGCCGACACGCTGACCCTCGGCGACCGCTCGTACGTCGCGGCCGGGGCGTACCTCACCGGCACGGTGCAGATCGGTGCGGATTGCTCGATCAACCCGTACACGGTCGTGAGTGGGCGGGTCGTCTTCGGTGACGGGGTGCGCATGGGTGCGCACAGCTCGGTGCTCGGATTCAACCACTCGATGGCTCCCGGCATCCCGGTGCACCGCCAGCCGCTGCGCAGCGACGGGGTGCGCGTCGGCGACGATGTGTGGATCGGGTCGCACGTCGTCGTGCTCGACGGTGTCACCGTCGGCTCCCATGCCGTGCTCGCCGCCGGCGCCGTGGTGACCAAGGATGTCGCGCCCGGCGCCATCGTCGGGGGGAATCCGGCCCGCCTGCTGCGATGGCGCGTGCCACCCGCGGCCCCCGACGTCTCGCCGCTCACCACGCGTCTGGCGGCCTTCGCCGACGCGGCCCGCGCCGACGCCGACGCGCTGCTGCGGCGAGCGCACGACGCCGACACCGGCCGGTACCGGGACCGTCCGGGTGCGCCGATCACCGTACGCGCCCAGGGCGACGCGATCGAGATCGCCGATCTGCTGCTCGGGTCTCCCCCGCCGGGCACCGACCGCGACGACCTCGTCGCCCTGCTGCAGGGTGCACAGGATGCCGCCACCGGCGCCGTCGCCGAGTGGGGCGCTGCCGGTCCACTCGACTGGTCCGACGCCGCGGCGGCCTACCACGTGCTGAGCACCGGGTACGCGCTCGATCTGCTCGGGGCCGCCTTCCGGCATCCACTCACCCTCATCACCGCCGCCACCCCCGCCTCGATCGTCGAGCGGTTGGAGTCGCTGCCCTGGGAGACCGACGCATGGCACGCCGGCCACCACGTCGATGCCCTGGGCACGGCACTGCTGTGGACCAAGCGCCGCGGCGACCCGGTTCCCGCGGGGGTCGAGGAGGCACTGTTCGGGTGGCTGGTCACCCGCGCCGACGCCCGCAGCGGCATGTGGGGGCGGGCCACCCCCGACCGCGGGCTGCTGCCGCTGGTCAACGGCTTCTACCGAGCCTCCCGCGGGACCTTCGCTCAGTTCGGGGTACCGGTGCTGCACGGCGATGCGGTCATCGACACGGTGCTGCGGCACGCGCGCGACGAGCGATGGCTCGATCCCGCGCGGCGCGACGCCTGCACGGTGCTCGACATCGCCCACCCGCTGTGGCTCACGCGCGGCACCGGCTACCGCACGGCCGAGATCCGCTCGCTCGCCGAGGATCTCCTCGACCACGCGCTCGCGCACTGGCACCCGGGGGCCGGCATGGCCTTCCGCCTCGAAGCCGACGACCCCGGTCTGCAGGGCACCGAGATGTGGCTGGCGATCATCTGGTACCTCGCCGATCTCGTCGGGCTGTCGGACTCCCTCGGCTACCGTCCGCGGGGTGTCCACCGCCCGGAACCCGCTCCCCTCCCCGAAAGGACCACGTGAGCACCTTCGCCATCGGTGAGGACGACTTCCTCCTCGACGACCGCCCCCACCAGGTCATCGCCGGGGCGCTGCACTACTTCCGGATCCACCCGGGGCACTGGGCCGACCGCATCCGCAAGGCACGTCTGATGGGCCTGAACACGATCGAGACCTACGTCGCCTGGAACGCCCACGAGCCGGTACGGGGACAGTGGGATGCCTCCGGCGCCAACGACCTCGGTCGCTTCCTCGACCTCGTGGCAGCGGAGGGCATGCACGCGATCGTGCGCCCCGGCCCCTACATCTGCGCGGAATGGCACAACGGCGGACTGCCGGTATGGCTGACGAGCATGCCCGGCATCGGCCTGCGGCGTTCGGATGCCGCCTATCTCGCGGCGCTCGAGACGTATCTGCGGCGCGTCTACGACATCGTCGCACCGCGGCAGATCGACCGCGGCGGCAACGTCGTGCTCGTGCAGATCGAGAACGAGTACGGTGCCTACGGTTCGGACAAGGACTACCTCGCCGAACTCGTGCGCATCACGCGGGGGGCCGGCATCACCGTGCCGCTGACGACGGTCGATCAGCCGATGGACGACATGCTCGCCGCCGGCACGCTCCCGGAACTGCACACCACCGGTTCTTTCGGGTCGCGCGCCACCGAGCGCCTGGCGACGCTGCGCGCCCACCAGCCCCACGGTCCGCTCATGTGCTCGGAGTTCTGGGACGGCTGGTTCGACTGGTGGGGCGGCGTGCACCACACGACGGATGCCGCCGAAGCGGCCGCCGAGCTCGACACGCTGCTGGCGGCGGGCGCGTCGGTGAACATCTACATGTTCCACGGCGGCACGAACTTCGGGCTCACCAACGGTGCGAACGACAAGGGGCGGTACCTGCCGATCGTGACGTCGTACGACTATGACGCCCCGCTGGACGAAGCGGGCAACCCGACGGCGAAGTTCCACGCGTTCCGCGAGGTCATCGCCCGCTACGCCCCGGTGCCGGCCGAGGTCCCGGAGCCGGCTGCGCCCGCGCCCGAGTTCGATGTGCCGCTGCGGCCCGCGGCGGGGGGTGCGGGTGCGGGTGACCCGGTGACCGGTGCGGTCCGCGAGCACCCGCCGACATTCGAGGACCTCGGCCATCTGGGCGCCCTGCTGCGCTACGAGGCGACCCTGCCGACCGGCTTCGCCGGCGGCATCCTGTCGTTCGATGAAGTGCGCGACCAGGCGTGGGTGTCGGTGGACGGCGTGCGCGTCGGCACGATCTCGCGAACGCGCCACGAGCGGGCGCTGCGCATCCCGGCGGGACGCGTGGTGAGCGTGCTGGTGGAGGAGCAGGGGCGCGTGAACTACGACGTGCGGCTGGGTGAGCCCAAGGGGCTCATCGGTCCCGCAATGCTCGACGGCACCCCGCTGACCGGCTGGACGGCGACCCCCATCGGACTGGAAGACGCGGCATCCGCCCCGGAACTCACCGTGCTCGAGGGCACGTTCACCCTGGCAGAGCCGACCGACCTGTTCCTGGACACCGCCGAATGGGGGAAGGGGTTCGTGATCGTCGGCGACCTGCTGCTCGGGCGGTACTGGGCCAACGGGCCGCAGCGCACCCTCTTCGTGCCCGCGCCCGCGACCCGCACCGGCGCGAACCGGGTGCGGGTGATCGAGCTGGAGCAGGCTCTCGCCTCGACCGCCCGCTTCGTCCCCGCCCCGCTCCTCGGCCCCGTCGCCGAGTAGCCCGCCCGCCCCGCCCCGCCCCGCGCCCGGCCGCGCCGCCGATCGGTGAGACGAATACCGGTGGCCGAGACCGCGGGCGATACCCACCGTCTCGGCCGCCCGCATTCGTCTCAGCGTCGGGGCCGGGCGGGGCGGGGCCGGCGGACGGGCGGACCGGCGGACCGGCGGACCGGCAGACCGGCGGACCGTGAGACTACAGCTGGCGGCCGACGCAATGGTTGTTTCCCGTTGTTTCGGCCACCAGCTGTAGTTTCAGCGATCGCAGGCGGCGCGGCGACCCGAGGTCAGCGCGGGGTGGGGAAGGCGCGGGCCAGGGCGGCGCCAGCGGTGCGGAGGTGGCGGGCGGGGGCTGCGAGGGACGCGGCGGGACTGCCGGCGAGGGCGGTGAGCGAGACGGATGCCGCGAAGCCCGCGGTGTCGGCATCGTCGGCGATCCGGCCTGCCACCAGCGCGACGGGCACCCCCGCCTCGGCGGCGAGGGCCGCGACGAAGGTGGGCACCTTGCCGGCGGCCGACTGACCGTCGAACGAGCCCTCGCCCGTGACGACCAGGTCGGCACCGGCCACGGCGTCCCGCAGCCCGATGAGTGCGGCCACTTCCGGCGCCCCGGGAACGAGCCGCGCGCCCCACGCGACCAGGCCGAACCCGGTGCCGCCCGCAGCGCCGGTGCCGGGGATCGCGGCGGCATCCGACAGCGCGGGGTCCCCGGCGAAGAGTGCGGCCCAGCGGGCGAGGGCGGCGTCGGCGCGGGCGACGCCGTCGGCATCGAGCCCCTTCTGCGGCCCGAACACCGCCGCGGCCCCGGCGGGTCCGCAGAGCGGATTGGTGACGTCGGTGAGCACGACCGCACCGGCGACCGGCGGCAGGCGGAGCCCCGACACGTCCACGGCCGTCGCGCCGGTGAGGCCCCGCAGGCCGGGCACGACCGGAGCCCCGGCGGCATCCGTCACCTCCGCCCCGAGCGCGCGCAGCATCCCGGATCCGCCGTCGGTGGAGGCGCTCGAGCCGATGCCGAGCACGAGCCGCGAGACGCCGTGGTCCAGCGCCGCGGCGATGGCCTGGCCGAACCCGGTGGTGTCGGCATCCCACGGCAGACGCCGCTCCCCCAGCAGCTCGATCCCCGACGTGGATGCCAGCTCCACCACCCCGGTGCCCGCGGGGGCGTCGGGGGTCGGCGGCAGCAGCAGCCACGACGCGTCGATCTCGGTGCCGTCGGGCCCGGTCACCCGCACCGGCACCCGCCGGGCACCCGGCACGGCAGCGGCGAACGCGTCGAGGGTGCCCTCTCCCCCGTCCGCCATGGGGCGCAGGTCGATCGCGGCATCGGAGGCGACGTCGTGCCACCCCTCGGCGAGGGCACGGGATGCCGCGGCGGCGCCGATCGACCCCTTCAGGCTGTCGAGTGCGACGACGACCCTCATGACAACGGCGGGGTGCTGTCGCGCAGCCGCACCTCCAGGGGCAGCTGCTGCGGCGTCCAGTCGGGCTCGGTCGCGGCGCGGAAGGTCTCCAGGCCCACGTCGCTCAGCGGCACGCGCACGGTGGTCAGCGCGGGAGTGACGTCCCGGCTCGTGGCGATGTCGTCGAAGCCCGCGAAGGCGATGTCGGTGCCGGGGTCGCGCCCGGCCGCGCGCACGGCCGACATCGCGCCGATCGCGACGACGTCGCTGACGGCGAAGACGAGGGTGTGCGGCTCCACGCCGTCGGCGAGGGCCGTGGCCATGGCTTCGCCCCCCGATTCGCGGGTGAATGCACCGCGGTAGACGCGGGGCGCCTCGCCCCCGGCGGCGGTGAAGCCCTCGGTGAAGCCGGCGACGCGGTTGTCGCTGGTGAGCACGCCCTCGGCGGCGGCCAGCACGACGGCCCGCCGGTAGCCGCGGTCGGCCAGAGCCGCACCGAGGTCGCGGGCGCCGCCGCGGTTGTCGATGATGACCGAGCGCACGGTGTCGGTTCCGGCCCCGAGGGCCACGACCCGCCCGCCGGCCGCGGTGACGAGGTCGAGCTCGGCCAGGAGTTCGGGGGCGATCTCGGGTGCGGCGCGCGAGGCCGCGAGGATGACCCCGCGCGGCCGCTGACCGCGCAGCGCCCGGACGAGCCGCACCTCGCGGTCGGTGTCGCGCGCGGTGATGGCGATGGTGACGACAAGACCCGCGTCGTCGGCGCCCTGGGCGACCCCTGAGGCGATCTCGCCGAAGTAGGGGTCGGCGATGTCGGCGACGAGCAGAGCGATGATCGCCGACGTGCCGCGCGCCGTGGCCTGTGCGGAGAGGTTGGCGCTGTAGCCCAGGCGATCGGCTGCGGCCTGCACGCGCTCCCGGTACGACTCCGCGACCTTGCGACTCGAGCCGTTGAGCACGCGCGACGCGGTCGCCAGTGACACCCCCGCCTCGCGCGCGACGTCGTGGAGCGTGGCGGAGCCGGACCGCAGGCGTTCGGTGGCGTCGGTCACGATCGTGATTCTAGAGCTGCGCCCAGGTAGGGCGAGACCGCCCCGCCGAACGCGGCTGCGGTGCGCTGCACCGCCACGAGCGGATCGGTGGCCCAGATCTGCTCGTTGAAGATCTCCACTTCGATGTCGCGGTCGTATCCGGTGTCCATCACGGCGGCGGTCAGCGTCGCCAGATCGATCACGCCGTCGCCGGGATAGTGGCGCCCCAGCAGCACGTCCGCGGGCAGCGGCGTCTTCCAGTCGCACACCTGGTAAGTGGCGATGCGCCCCTCGCGCCCGGCTCGGGCGATGGACACCTCCACCTCCGGGTCCCAGAAGATGTGGAACGTGTCGACGGTGACCCCCACGACCGCGGGGTCGAAGTCGGCCGCGATGTCCAGCGCCTGCCCGAGTGTGGAGACGACGCAGCGATCGGTGGCGTACATCGGATGCAGCGGCTCGATGGCCAGCGTCACCCCGGCGGCCGCCGCGTGCGGGGCGAGTTCGCCGATCGCGTCGCGCACGCGCTCGCGCGCTCCGGCCAGGTCGCGGGACCCCTCCGGCAGACCGCCCGCGACGAGGACCAGGATCGCGGTCGAACCCTCGGCCCCCGCCGCGGCGAGGGTGGCGGTCTCGTCGATCGCGACGCGGTTGTCCTCCAGCGACGCGCGACGCGCGGGCCCCTCCGGGAGGGTGAAGAAGCCGCCGCGGCAGTGGGTCGTGAACCGCAGCCCCGAGTCGGCGAGCATGCGCGCCGCCGTGGCGAGGCCCACCTCCTGCACCGGCTCCCGCCACAGCCCGATCGCCGGGACCCCGGCGTCGGCGGTGACCCGCAGTGCGGTGACGAGGTCGGCGTATTTGATGGTGGCCTGGTTGATCGAAAGGCGCGGATCCACGCTCATGCGTCCACTCCGTTCAGGCGCAGCATCCCGTGCCACCGCTCGGCCGCCAGCTCGGGGCGCTCAAGGGCGTGTGCGGCGTTGGCGAGTTCGACGATGCGCGACAGGTGCGGCAGGCTGCGCGCCGCGTGCAGGCCCCCCACCATCTGGAACGCGCCCTGGTGGCCGTTGAGCCACGAGAGGAAGGCCACACCGGTCTTGTAGTAGAACGTCGGCGCGGCGAACACCTGCCGGCTGAGCGCCTCGGTGGGGCCGAGGATCTGCAGGTACCGGTCGGGGTCGCCCGCGTCGAGGGCCTGGATCGCCGCGGATGCCACGGGAGCCAGGGTCGCGAACGCACCCAGCAGCGCGTCGGAGTGCTGCCGGGGGCTCGCGGGGTCCCGCGGGGGCTGGACCGCGTCGGGCACGTCGGCGCCGCCGATGAGTCCCACGTAGTTGAAGTCGTCGCCGGTGAACATGCGCACGCCCTCGGGCAGGCGCTCGCGCACCGCCACCTCCGACGCGGCATCCAGCAGGCTCATCTTCACGCCCGCCACCTTGTCGGGGCTCTCGCCGATGATCTGCAGCAGCACCTCGGATGCCGCACGCCAGTCGGTCGATCCGAAGTAGCCGGCCAGCTGCGGGTCGAACGCGGTGCCGAGCCAGTGCAGCACGACGGGGGTGGTCGCCCCCTGCAGGACCGCGCGGTAGACACGGCGGTAGTCCTCGGCCGACGCGGCCGTGCGGGCGAGGTGGCGGCTGGCCATGATGACGGGGCCGGCACCCTGTTCCTCGGTGAAGTGCAGCTGCTCGAGGTACGCGGCGATGATCTCGTCGAGCGTCAGGTGATCGGCCTCGACGTGGTCGGTGTTGACGCCGACCACGACCTCGCCGCCCTCCTCACGGGCGACCTCCGCCGACCGCGCGATGAGCTCGCGCGTCGCCGCCGCGTCGAGTCCCATGTTGCGCTGCGCGGTGTCCATGGCGTCGGCGACTCCGAGCCCCCACGAGTACACGCTGCGACGGAACGCCAGGGTGGCATCCCAGTCGATCTGCGCCGGCTCGCCCGGGGTGTTGTCGCCCCACGCGACGGGCACCACGTGCGCGGCGGCGTAGGCGGTGCGCGAGCGCAGCGGCACCCGCGGCCGGGTGTACTGCGGCGCCTCGAGCAGCGGCGTCTCTGCGACGGCGCCGTCGGCGGCGAGGAGGGTCAGCGTCGTCACGATCACTCCAGGGTGAGGGTGGGCAGCGTGACCTTGCAGCCGTCGCGGCTGGAGCGCAGGCCCGCCTCGGCCAGCAGCACGCCGCGGGCGCCCGAGAGCAGATCGAACTCGTACTCGGTGCCGGTGGCATAGGAGACGAGGAACTCCTCCCACTGCTGCTTGAACCCGTTCTGGAAGACGTCGTTGGTGGGGACGGCGGCCCAGTCGGCGTCGTAATCGTGGTCGTCGGCCAGGTCGGGGTTCCACACCGGCTTCGGGGTGGCGTTGCGCGACTGGATCTTCGCGCCGAACAGGCCCACGACGGCGGAGCCGTGCGTGCCGTCGACGTGGAACTCCACCAGCTCGTCGCGGTTGACCCGCACCGTCCAGCTGGAGTTGATCTGCGCGACGACGTCGCCCTCGAGCTCGAAGATGCCGTATGCGGCATCCTCCGCCGTGGCGGTGTAGTGCTCGCCGTTCTCGTCCCAGCGGTCGGCGATGTGCACGGCGGCCTGCGCGTAGACGCTCTTGACCTGACCGAACAGGTTCTCCAGCACGTAGTTCCAGTGCGGGAACATGTCGACGATGATGCCGCCGCCGTCTTCGGCGCGGTAGTTCCAGCTGGGCCGCTGCGCGGGCTGCCAGTCTCCCTCGAACACCCAGTAGCCGAACTCGCCGCGGACCGACAGGATGCGGCCGAAGAACCCGGAGTCGATGAGCCGCTTGAGCTTCTGCAGACCCGGCAGGTACAGCTTGTCGTGCACGACACCGGTCTTGACCCCGGCCTCGGCGGCGAGCTTGGCCAGTTCCAGCGCCTCCTCCACCGACTCGGCGGTGGGCTTCTCGGTGTAGATCGTCTTGCCTGCGGCGATCGCCTTGCGAAGCGCCGCGGCGCGGGCCTTGGTGACGAGGAAGTCGGCGTAGATCTCCCACCGCGGGTCGGCGAGGGCGGCATCCAGATCGGTCGTGTAGTCCTCGATGCCGTGGCGCGCGGCGAGCTCGGCGAGCTTGGCCTCGCTGCGTCCGACCAGCAGCGGCTTGACCGTGACCTTCGACCCGTCGGGCAGCTCGATGCCGCCCTGCTCGCGGATCGCGAGGATCGAGCGCACGAGGTGCTGCCGGTAGCCCATGCGCCCGGAGACGCCGTTCATGATGATGCCGATCTCACGCACCTGAGGGGCGGATGCCGCGGCGGGGATGTGCAGGGTGGTCGTCTCTGACACTGTCGTTCCTTCTGCTCGACGCTTGTTGGTAAGCGCTTTCCGGTGAATTCATCCTGACAGCGGAAGACGCTTTCCGCAAGCATCTCCCGTTGTCGCGGTCATGGCTCAGCTCAGTCGCACCGCGGCCCACGCCACCGGCGGAAGTGTGAGCGACAGGGAGCCATCCGCGACGGCGACGGCGTCGATCGCCCGCACGCCGACGCGCTCGGGATCCTCGAGCGAGTTCGCGGCGTAGATGTCGTCGTCGTGCAGCAGGTGCGACTCGCTCACCTGCAGGTCACGCCCGAACGCGGCGACCACGGCTGTGAGGTCCACCGCGAGGTCGATGGCGTCGGTCGTCGATCGGTTCACGATGAAGACGCTCACGCCCTCGTCGTCGATCGTCGCGACCGCGTTGACGGATGCCACCTCGCCGAACCGCTCGCTCGTGAAGGTGCCGGACGTCACCGGCACCCGCACGACGCGCTCTCCTGCGAGGCGGGACGTGATCGAGAACGGGAAGAACGTCGTCTGGCGCCACGCGATGCCACCGGGCTCGGTCATGATCGGCGCGATGACGTTCACCAGCTGCGCGAGTGAGGCCGACTTCACCCGGTCGGCGTGCTGGAGCAGCGTGATCATGAGGTCACCGAAGACGACGGCATCCAGCACGTGGTAGCGGTCTTCGAGCAGACGCGGCGCGACGGGCCAGCCCGCTTCCTCCGGCTTGTCGTTCTGGCCGCCCTCGTCGTTGTGGAGGTACCAGACGTTCCACTCGTCGAAGGAGATCATGATGCGCTTGTCGCTCTTCTTCGTCGCGGCGACGGCATCGCAGATCGACACGACCGAATCGATGAACCGCGCCATGTCGACGCCCGAGGCGAGGAACTCCTGCGCGTTGCCGCCCATCTCCTGGTAGTACGAATGGCAGGAGATGAAGTCGACGTCGTCGAACGCGTGCTCGAGCACCGTGCGCTCCCACGATCCGAACGTCGGCATGCCGCTGCCGGAGGAACCGCAGACCACCAGCTCGATGCCGGGGTCGAGCATGCGCATGGCCTTGGCGGTGCGCGTGGCGATCTTGCCGTAGTCGTCGGCGTTGCGGTGACCCAGCTGCCACGGCCCGTCCATCTCGTTGCCCAGGCACCACATCTTGACGGCGAACGGCTCGTCGCGGCCGTTCTCGGCGCGCCGGCGGGTCCAGTCGGTGTCGGCATCCGCGTTGGCGTACTCCAGCAGGTCGATGGCCTCCTGCGTGCCCCGGGTGCCGAGGTTCACAGCGAGCATGAGATCGCTGCCGACCTTGTCGAGCCAGTCGGCGAACTCGTGCAGCCCCACCTCGTTCGTCTCGGTGCAGTGCCATGCCAGGTCGAGGCGGCGGGGGCGCTCGGCCACCGGACCCACGCCGTCCTCCCAGCGGTAGCCCGAGACGAAGTTGCCGCCCGGGTAGCGGATGGTCGAGACCCCGAGTTCCTTGACGAGCTCGATGACGTCGGTGCGGAAGCCGTCGGCGTCCGCCGTGGGATGCGCCGGCTCGTGGATGCCGTCGTAGATGTGACGGCCGAGGTGCTCGACGAAGCCGCCGAAGAGGCGCCGGTCGAGCGCGGAGATCTCGAGGTGCGGGTCGATGTGCCCAGAGGCAGACGTCACGGAGGATCCTTCCGATGGGACGCGCCGCATCGCGGCGGGGTGGTGCGGTCAGGCGCGGCCGCGGCGCCGTACCGGCACCGCCACGACGGCGAGGGCGGCGCATCCGACCGCGGGGATGAACAGCGGCACGAGAGCCCAGGTGACCACGGCGACGAAGCCCGCGGTGGCGACGAGATAGACAGCGCCGGCGACGTCGGATGCCACCAGCGCCGGCACCGCGCGCACGGCGGCGAGCCATCCGGTCTCGGGGGTCCACGCTCCGGCGGCGGCGAGGAGGGTCAGCGCCACGGCGGCCAGGCCCACCCACCCCACGACCTCGATCACGGGGCCGCCGGGCAGGAAGCCGGAGCGGGCGAGGTCGATGTCCAGCAGCAGCACGAGGGTCGCCACCAGCGCGACGGCGCCCACCGCAGCGCCCGGGAGCAGCCCCCGGCGCACGTCGGCCCAGAAGAACTGCAGCCGGGAATCGTCGGCGGCCGTGTAGCGACGCATATGGCGGATGCCGGCGGCCAGCGCGGCCGGCATCGTCACGACGCCGAGCCCGACGATCGTCACCAGCAGCCCGGTCAGCAGCACCTCGCCGAACAGCGCGAACCGTCCCGTGGCGCCGGGGAAGAGCGCCGGCGGGCGCTCTTCGCGCACCGGCCCTGCGCCGGAGAGCTCTTCGCGACGGGCGGCGCTGGCCTCACGACGGACGGCGGTGGACACGGGTCAGCCCTTCAGGCCCTGCGTGGCCACGCCGTCGACGAGGAACCGCTGGAAGACGATGAAGAAGAGCAGGATCGGCAGCAGCGCGACGAACGAGGCGGTCACCGTGGCGCCGTAGTCGCTCGTGGAGCTCTGGTCGTTGTAGAGCCGCAGCGCGATGGGCAGCGGATAGTTCTCGGGGCTGGTGAGGTACAGCAGGGGCCCGAGGAAGTCGTTCCACGCCCAGATGAAGGAGAAGATCGCGCACGTGATGAGCGCGGGCTTGATCAGCGGCAGGATGATCGACCAGAAGATGCGCAGGTGGCCGGCGCCGTCGATCTTCGCGGCCTCGTCCATGTCGCGCGGCATCTGCCGGATGAACTGCACGAGCAGGAAGACGAAGAACGCCTCCGTCGCCAGGAACTTCGGCAGGATCAGCGGCACGAACGTGTCCACCAGGCCCAGATTGTTGAACAGGATGTACTGCGGGATGATCACGACGTGGAACGGCAGCAGCAGCGTGCCGATCATCGCCGCGAAGAGGATGCCGAGGCCCTTGAACTGCAGGCGCGCGAAGGCGTAGGCGGCCAGGGCGGAGGACAGGACGGTGCCGATCACCGACAGCGCCGCCAGCACGAACGAGTTCCAGAAGAACTGTCCCATCGGCACGCCCGCGATGCCCTCCATCACCTTGGCGTAGTTGTCCAGCGTCGGGCTCTGCGGGATGAGGCCCTGATTCTGGCCGAACTCGGAGTTGGGCTTGAACGTCGACACGAACAGCCAGATGAGCGGGTACAGCACCACCGCGGTGATCACCAGCAGTGCGACGAACCAGACGACGGTCTGCCACGTCTTGCGTGTGATGCGGCGCCGCGGGGCGACCTTCGGGTCGGGGTCGACCTGGTTCTCGATCTGGACGAGCGCGTTCTGGGAGGAGGAAATGGTCATCGGTTGTCTCCCGAGTAGTGCACCCACGACTTCTGGGTGCGGAAGAGGATGAAGGCGATGATCGCGACGACGACCAGCAGCACCCAGGCGATGGCGGCGGCGTAGCCCATGCGGCCGTCGGAGAATCCCGTCTTGTAGAGGTAGACGGTGATGAAGTTCGTCATGCCCGCGGGGCCGCCCGAGCCGTTGGAGATGATGTAGGCCGAGGCGAACACCTGGAAGGCGCCGATGAGGCCCAGCAGCAGGTTGAAGAAGATGACCGGCGACAGCATGGGGATGGTCACGGCGCGGAACCGGCGCCAGGCGTTCGCGCCATCCATCTCGGCCGCCTCGTAGAGCTCCTTGGGGACCTGCTTCAGGCCGGCGAGGAAGATGACCATCGTCGCGCCGAACTGCCACACCGACAGCAGGATCATCATCGGGAGGATCAGGGAGGGCTGCCCGATCCAGCCGCCGAGGTCGATCCCGAAGAACGTCAGACCGTTGTCGACGGGACCGTCGGTGGAGAACATCGCGCGCCAGACGATCGCCACCGACACCGAGCCGCCGATGAGCGAGGGGGCGTAGAAGGCGGAGCGGAAGAACGCGGCGCCCTTGTCGCGGTAGTTGAGCAGGATCGCGACGCCGAGCGCCGCCAGCAGGGTGATCGGCGTGCCGACCAGCACGTAGATCAGCGTGATCTGGGCCGACTGCAGGAAGGTCGGATCGTTCGTGAACAGCCGGATGTAATTGTCCAGGCCGATCCACTTGGGCGGCGCGAAGATGTTGTAGCTCGTGAACGAGAGGTACAGGGAGTACCCCATGGGCAGGAGCGTGAGGCCGAAGAAGCCGACCAGCCACGGCACGAGGAAGGCGTACCCGGCGACGGTCTCCTTGCGGGCCCGCTGGCGCTGGCCGGGGCGGGACAGATGCTCGGGGCGCTGCTTTCGCATCACCCGCCGCTTGGACGGCTGTTCCTTGGTGACGATGACCCTGGTCGCGGTCGTGCTCACGGGTACTCCTGAGGTGTGAGGGGAGCCGGATACGGCGGGGGCCCGGACGCAGTCATCCGGGCCCCCGCGCGCCTTCACTGGTTGAGGACGAGGTCCATCTCGCTGAAGAACTGCGCGACGGCATCCTCGACGGTCATCGTGCCGAAGTTGAGTTCGGTGCCGAGCTGGCGGAACTTCTCCTCGAGCGTGCCGTAGCCGACGATCGGGACCGGCGGGGCGTCGCCGAGGCGATCGGCGATGGATGCCTCGTAGTCGGCGACCTGCTGGCTGAGCGGGTCGAGCTCGGCTGCCTCGAGGGCGGTCTCCGAGGCGGGGATGCCGCGGTTGGTGCCGAAGATCTCCCCCGACTGGGGCGAGTTGATGAGGAAGTTCACCAGCGTCGCGGCGGCTTCGGGGTGCTCGGTCTTGGCCGAGACGGCGTGCAGCATGGAGGGCTTCAGGTACAGGTCCTTCGCACCCTCCTCGGTGACGGGGGGCTCGATGAGGCCGAGCTCGGTGTAGCCCTCGCCGAGGTTGCCGAGGTAGCCGGCACCGAAGTTGTCCCAGGTCAGCTCGCTCGCGGCGAGGCCGGTGTCGAAGGGGCCGAGCGGAGTGAGCTCCTCGACCAGCTGCTGCGGGAACGAGATGCCCTCGCGGATCGGGGCGCCCTCCTCCCAGAACTCGGTGAGGCGCTCCTCGTCGAAGCCGGGCTCGCCGTCTTCGCTGAACAGCTGCGAGCCTTCCGAGCGCAGCTGGAGCTCGAAGTTCTGGATGCGACCGGTGTAGTCGCCGCCGCCCCAGATCTCACCGGCGCCGGCCTCGGTGACTTCGCCCATCCAGTCGGCGTAGTCGCTCCACGACCCGCCGGCGAACTCTTCGACGCCGACCTTCTCGAGCACGACGGGGTTGGTGAACAGGCCCCACGCGTTGGTGGAGGTCGGGATGGCGTAGGTCGTGTCGTTCACGACGCCGATCGCGAGGATGTTCTCGGGGAGCGGCTCGGTCTCGATGATCTCGCCCAAGTACGGGTCGAGGTCCAGCAGCAGGTTGTTCTGCGCATACTGGCGCAGGTACGAGTAGTCGAACTGCATGACGTCGGGCAGGCCGCCGCCGGCCGCCTCGGTCTGGCGCTTCTCCCAGAACTCGGGGAAGCCGAGGAACGAGGCGTTGACCGTGATGTTGGGGTATTCCTCGTTGAAGGCGGCGATGGCCTCGTTGTAGAGCCCGGCGCGCACGTCATTGCCCCAGAACGCGAGGTCGAGCGTGACCTTCTCGTCGGGGTCGTAAGTGGCGGCGGCCTCCTCGGAGGTGCCGCCGGCGCAGCCGGCGAGGGCGAGGGCTGCGCCGGTCGCGAGGGCGACCGCGGCGAGTGCCCGCTTGGTGCTGAACATCTTTGTCCTTCCTGGAACGTCCGTGTTCGTCATGATTCCGCCGGACGCTCGTTGTCCGTGGGTGCGGTGTGGCGCTCTCCGAATGCGGTGCGGTGGGAAAGCGCTTGCCGATACGGTACTACGCCCGGATTTGAATGGCAAGGAGTTCGGAAGACGCTTTCCGAAACCCGTCTTCGCTCGAACCTGGTACCGGTCTCAGGGTCTCCCATCGTACGGGGGCGACAAAGCCGTCAGACCGCCCCTGGCGGTGACGGCGTTGCTGACGCGGGAGGTCGCCGGTCCCGCTCGCGACGCGACAGAACAACTATCGGCGGCCGCGCGGGCAGGGCCGTCGGCCACAGCGCCTCCTCCACCGATGGAGAGTTCGCGGGTTATCCACAACCCCAGGTCACGGGGGTTTTTGACCGCGTTCGATGTCGGAGGGGGTCGGCAGAATCGGGGTATGAACAGTTCTCCGACCCTCCCCTCGATCGACGTGTTGTCGGCCGGTGCGGTGGTGTCCGGGCTGGCGGACACGCGCCGACGGATTGCGCAGTTGCAGGCGAGAGAGATGCGGTTGCTGGCGCGGGCGGAGGCGATCGCGGCGGAGCAGACCGCGCTGGTGCCGTCGAGTGAGGGGCGGGAGCGGGAGATGCCGCGGCGGAGCATGGCGGCGGAAGTGGCAGCGGTGCTGCGGCGGTCGGATCGAGGCATGCAGGACCGGATGCATGACGCGACCGTGCTGGTGGACCGGTTCGCGGCGACCCTGGCGGCGCTGGAGACGGGCCGTATCGATGTCGTGCATGTCCGGGTGATTCAGGATGCCGGTGCCCGCATCACCGACCCCGCTGCGCGGGCGAGGTTCGAGCAGGCCGCGCTGGTGGTGTGCGAGCGGGAGACGCCGGGGCGGGCGAAGCCGAGCGTGCTGATCCTCGCGCAGCGACTCGACCCGGTGCCGCTGGCCGAGCGGCACGAGCAGGCGGCCGGGCAGCGGCGGGTGTGGGTGCGGGACCTCGAGGACGGGGTGGCAGAACTCGCCGCCGTGCTCCCCGCGGCCCTGGCGTACGCGATCAAGGACCGACTCACCCAGCACGCCCGGGAGATCATCGCCGCAGCACGGGACGCACGGGACGCACAGGGCGCGCAGGACGCACAGGGCGCGCAGGGCGCAGGTGGCGCGCCTGATGGCGCCGCGGACGCGCTGGCGACCGACCGGCGCACGACCGATCAGATCCGCGCGGACGTGCTGGCCGACCTGCTCCTCACCGGGCACGCGAGCGCGCCGGTCTCGTCCGGGAGCATCCCCGAGGGCTCCGCGATCACGGCACACGTGCAGATCGTCATCCCCGCCGCCACCCTCGCCGGCGCCAGCACCGCACCTGCCGAACTCGTGGGGTACGGCCCCATCGACCCCGACACCGCCCGGCGCCTCGCCGCGACCGCGAACATATGGCAACGGGTCTTCACCTCCCCGACGACGGGCGCGGTGCAGCAGGTCGACACCTACCGGCCCACACTGCAGATGCGACGCCTCCTCGACGCGAGGGACGAGCATTGCCGGTTCCCCGGCTGTCGAAGAGCCGCGCGGCACAGCGACCACGACCACACCATCGACGCCGCCCGCGGCGGCCCGACCCGCATCGACAATCTCGCGAACCTGTGCCCCGGGCGACATCACCCCGTCAAACACGGCACCGCGTGGAGCGTGGCGCAGAAAGCCGACGGCATCCTGGAATGGACCAGCCCCACCGGCCGCGTCTACCTCGATATTCCGCGGCGGGTACTGGAGTTCGCGGCGCTGGCCGCGATCGAGCAACCCGCACCGTTCTGACTTCAGCCGTGTCCCGGCGTCGGGTTATCCGCCCGACGCGACCAGCACGCCGGATTCCACACGCAGACGGGCCCGGTAGACGGCGCAGCGGCGGTCGTCGATGGTCTCGCGTTCCGGATCGACGATGGCAGCCCGCGCCGGGTGCCCGAAGTAGTAGAACCAGACGTCGTCCCCGTCGCGCACGGCCGCGCCGTGGTGACCGAACCCCGGGCCCGGCGCCGCGCCGGCGCCGAGGATGACGGCATCCGCCTCGCCCTGCCGTTGCCACGCGACGGCGTCTCGGGACCGGTACACGCCCATACCCCGCCACTCGTCGACGATCAGCCACCACCAGCCGCCGAGTTCGAAAGCGGACGGCCCTTCGTGCGGGCGGCCGCCGATCGCGGTGCCCTCGTCGCGCCAGTGGGCGAGGTCGTCGGACGCGGCGACCTTCGTGACACTGTCGGCGGCTTCGTCCTTGTACCAGAGCCGCCACCGGCCGTCGGGGGTGCGGGCGACGGCGGCGTCGATCACCCGGTCGCTGGCCAGCGGCAGCGGTCCGCGCCGGTGCCACCGCAGCAGGTCGTCGGAGACGTACTCCACGATGGACCGGGCGAACCCGGGCCACCGGTCGGGGACCCCGTCGATCTCGGTGAGGTACATGCGCCAGCGCGCGCCGTCGTGGATGACCTCGGGCGCCCAGTGGGTGACCGCGACCTCCGCGGGCGGCGCCCCCGGCCTCAACGAGAGGCCTGCGGCATCCGGCTCGAGCGTGCCGGCATACTCCCAGGCGACACCGTCGCGCGAGCGGGCCGCCCCGATGCGGCTGCCGTGCACCCACGCGACGCCGGGCCCGGGGTCGGGGTGGGTCGCCCGGCGCTGCGTATAGAACATCCACCAGGTGCCGTCACCGGCGATGACCACGGTGGGGTCGGTCGCCCCGTCGTACACCGGGTCGCGGTACAGCTCGGCAGCACTCACGCGTGCTCTGGGCGCAGGTCGGTCACAGGGCTCGCGAACCCCTGCCGGTGGGTGGGGTGCGTGGCGAGGACCTCGGGGGTGATCACGGCGCCGTCGCCGGCGGCGGAGGCGTAGATCGCCGCCACCAGCTCGAGGGAGCGCGCCGGCGCATCGGCGGTGGGCGGGAGTGGGGTGCCCGCGCGGAGGGCGTCGAACACGTCGCGCAGCAGCGGCGCGTGGTCGCTGCGCTCCTCCGCCTCGGGAAGCTGCCAGGCTTCGGCATCCTCCTCGAATCCGGGAGCGGGGGTGATGCGCCAGTTCTCGTGACCGTGGCCGTACACGTGGTCGACGGTGACGGTGGCCTTCTGGGTGTCGATGCGGATCGAGCTGACCTCGCGCGGCGAGACCGCGCTGGTGACGATCTGCGCCACCACTCCCCCGGCGAAGGTCACCGTCGCGGTCGAGGCGTCCTCGGTCTGCGTCTCGCGGTCGAGCCGCCACAGGCGCGCCTGCACGCTCGTCCAGTCGCCGAGCAGGAACGCGAGCAGGTCGAGCTGGTGGATGCCGTGACCGAGCGTCGTGCCGCCGCCCTCGGTCTCCCACGCCCCGCGCCACGGCACGGCGAAGTACGCGGGGTCGCGGTACCAGAGCGTCTGGCACACCGCGATGAGCGGATGCCCGAGCGCACCCGAGCGCAGCAGGCCGCGCGCGTGCGCGGCGGCGGTGCCGGTGCGCTGCTGGAACACCACGGCCAACTGCCGGCCCGCGGCCTCGGCGGCGTCCCGCATACGGTCGAGTTCGTCCAGCGACGGTGCCGGCGGCTTCTCCACCACGACGTGCGCGCCGGCGGCGAACGCGGCGACGGCCTGGTCGGCGTGCGCTCCCGGCGGCGTGCACACGAGCACCACGTCGGGCTGCTCGGCGGCGAGCATCTCCTCGAGCGTGTCGTACACGGCGGGGTCCGCCCAGTGCGCTGCGAACGCCTCGGCGGCGTCTCGGCTGAGGTCGCTCACGGCGACCAACTGGGCATCGGGATACGCCGCGACGGCGCGGGCGTGGAAGTGCGCGACGGCACCCGTGCCGACGATCGCGCAGCGAAGCGGAGTGGCCAAGGGGGACCTTCGGTCGGAGGAAGCCGGACGGCAGGACGTGGCATCCACCCTAGGACCCCTGGCCGGAAAGCGCTATCCGGGCCTAGCCTCGCCCCATGGATCCGCTGCCGATCGTTCTCATCGTCGCCGCCGTCACCTGCGCGGCGTGCTGGGTGCTCTCCCTCATCACCAAGGACACCTCCTGGGTGGACCGCATCTGGTCGATCGTCCCGGTGGTGTACGTCTGGGTGTTCGCCGTGGCCGCCCTGACCGACGGTGAGGACGCGGCCCGACTCATCGTCATGGCCGTGCTCGTGACGGCGTGGGGCGCGCGGCTGACGTTCAACTTCGCGCGCAAGGGCGGGTACAGCGGCATGGAGGACTACCGCTGGGCGATCCTGCGCACGCGCATGTCACCGGCGATGTTCCAGGTGTTCAACCTGCTGTTCATCGTGCTGTACCAGAACGCGCTGCTCGTGCTCATCACGTTGCCGGCGTTCCAGGCCTGGCTGCACCCGTCCCCGCTCACCGTATGGGACTTCGTCTTCGCGGCGCTCTTCCTGTGCTTCCTGGCCGGGGAGACGGTGGCCGACCAGGAGCAGTGGAACTTCCACCAGGCCAAGAAGCGGGCCGGCGGCACCCTCGAACCGGGCTTCGTCACGACGGGGCTCTTCCGCGTGAGCCGGCACCCGAACTTCTTCTTCGAGCAGGCCCAGTGGTGGGTCTTCTATGCGATCGGCGCGACCGCCGCAGTCAGTGCGGGGCTGGGGCTCTGGGGCGGAGCGATCAATTGGACCATCGCCGGCGCCGCCCTGCTCACGGTGCTGTTCATCGGCTCGACGATCTTCACCGAGTCGATCAGCGCGTCGAAGTACCCCGCCTACGCCGACTACCAGCGGCGCACGTCGATGCTCGTGCCGTGGCCGCCGCGGCGCACCCCGGCCCCGGCGCGGGCCTGACCGTCAGGCCGAGGGCCAGCGCCAGGTGTGCAGGCGTCCGCACATCCCGAAGCCGGGTTCCCCGCCCGCGGGCTCGCCTCGGACGACGGATGCCGTCGCCAGCGCGCCCGGGTCGCCCGCCGCGAGCGCCGCGAGCTGACGGCGTGTGCGGTCGGTCTCCGCGCCCACCGTCTGCTCCCACTGCTGCCGCCAGTGCTCTGCCCGGTCCCGCACCAGCCGCGCGGCACGCGCGTGGAGCGCGGCGAGCGCGGCCGGACCGTCGCGCTGCACCGTGCGACACAATTCGAGGTACCCCGCCATCGCCAGGTCGCGCCGCGCGCGAGCGGCAGCCGCCCGCCCGTCACCCGCCGGCAGGGCGGCGGCCGCCGCGTACGCCTCGGCATCGTCCAGCACCTCGGCGGGGAAGGTCAGCACCGCGTCGCCGGCCTCGGGCAGCCCCGCGTTGGCCATCACCACGACCAGGCGCAGATCGCCGTCGTTGACGAGCCGGTGCACGGTGCCTGGTGAGAACCAGACGACGTCGCCGACGGCGAGCGGGTGCTCGGCCACACCCTCCGCCGACACCGTGTGCACGGCCCCGGAGCCGCCGACGACGACATACCCCTCGCTCGAGGCGGTGTGCAGGTGCGGCGACCCACCGCACCTGCCGTCGACGGCTCCCCAGTCGTAGACGTCCAGACCGCTCACGGCGACCCCGCCGGGAAACAGCGGCATCGTCACAGCAGCGCTCGCACGCGATCGGCGAGGGCCGCCGCCGTGGCGGTGTCGTCGATCGCGATGGATGCCACGTCGGCGATCGCGACGCCGTAGCGGAAGGTCACCGTCTCCCCCGGCGCGACGACCAGCTCCTCGCTGAAGAAGGGAGCGGGGTTGAGGCACGCGAACTCGTCGGAGCGGGCGAACCACTGCGGCGGGTGGTGCGGGTTGGCCGCGGCATCCACCATGACGATGAGCGAAGCGGCGTCGACTTCATCGTGGCGTCCCGCGAAACCCATCCACTCGTGCCGCTGACCGCGCACGTCGTCACCCGAGCCGGTGCCCGCGGCGGTCACGAGCGTGCCGCCGGTGAACGAACGTGGCCCGCGCCAGAACAGGCCCCCGTAGCCGGCGTTGTCACGGCCCTTCGTCGTGGGCGAGCCGAGGGGGATGGCCTCGCCGGTGACATTGGTCATCGCGGTGTCGAAGGTCAGCGCCCATGCGGTGTCCTCGACGGTGCGGGCGGTGATCGTCCGCCGCTCGGTGAACAGGCGGACACCGCCCTGGGTGATCCACTCGAGGTCGTGCGCGAATCGCGCAACACCGTCGGCGTCGACCTCCGCCGCGTCGATCCCGCGGTGGGCCTGCGTGCCGTCGTTGGGCAGCTGCACGTACGACCGGCCGTGCACGTACGTCGGGCCGCCCCAGAAGTTCTCCTCGCCCACCACCGGCAGCGACCACGCGATGCCCTTGTGCCAGACGTGGTCGTGCGGACGGTACAGGCTCACGGTGCGGCCGCTGCGGGTGCGCAGCGGATGCAGGTATGGCTTGGGCGACTCCAGCTGCGGCGAATCGGGCACGTACGTGTAGCGCAGCAGCTCGACCTCGCCATCACGCACGGTGAACGCAGTGCCGTCGTCGTGTGTGATCGCGAGGGTCATCGCGCGTCCTCCCGTGCGGGTTCGTATGGCGGCCACGGCACGGCGCCGCCGTGCATCGCGTGACGGAACGGATCGTCACCGGTGATCTCGCCGGCCCGGATCGGCACGCCCCGGAAGGCCGACGCATAGGTCGCCGCCGCGAACTCCAGGGTACGGCGGGCGTCCTCCGCCGCCACGGCGGGGGTCTCCCCGGCGGAGAGCGCGTCGACGATGGCGGCGAGCTGACCGCGGTGCCCACTGACATCGGTGCCGCCGTCGGTCGTCCACTGGGCCGCCAGGTGCTCGTGGCCGGGCGCGGGGGTGAACGTCCAGTCGGCGTCGGTGTAGCCGTAGAGGTGCTCCACCTCGACCGTGGCGTACTCGAAGTCGAACCGCAGGCGGGAGGTCTCCCGCGGCGACACGATCGAGTTCACGACCGTCGCCAGCGCCCCGTTGTCGAACTCGACGAGCGCCATCGAGACGTCCTCGGTGTCGGTGGGCAGGCTCTGGCGCGCGGCGAACGCGGTCAGGCGCGCCCAGGGACCGAGCACCGCCAGCAGCAGATCGAACTGGTGGATGCCGTGCCCCATCGTGGGTCCGCCGCCCTCGATGTCCCAGCGCCCCCGCCAGGGCAGGTCGAAGTAGTCGGGCGTGCGATGCCACAGCGTCTCGCACGTCGCCACGAGCGGCCGGCCGAGCACCCCGGCCGCGACGAGCGCCTGCAACCGCTGCGCCGCACCGCCGAATCGGTGCTGGAAGACGGTGAGCGCGGGCACCCCGGTTTCGCGGGAGACCGCGACGAGTTCGTCCATCTCGGCCAGGTTCAACGCGGTGGGCTTCTCGACCAGCGCCGCCACCCCCGCCCGCAGCGCCGCGATCGCGAGGGGCACATGCGTCTGGGGCGGTGTGCAGATGTGCACGAGGTCGAGACGCTCGGCGTCGAGGAGCGCCGCCACGTCGGCGTGCACCACGGCCGCGCCGAAGCGCTGCGCGAAGGCCGCGGCCCGGTCGACGTCCACGTCGACCACGGCAACCAGCGCGATACGCGGTGCGAGATCGGCCAGCGCCTGCGCGTGCGCGTGGGCGATGGCGCCGGTGCCGATGATGGCGGCCCGAAGCGGCCGGCTCCCTCCGGGGGCGGTGGGGGCGGTGGGGGTGGCGGGGGCGGTGGGGGTGGCGGGGGCGGTGGGGGTGGCGTCGGTCATCTCGCTCCGTTGCGGTCGGCGGTCGGTGGGAGTCGGCGGCGGGCTGCTCAGCCCGGGCCCGCCTGGGTGAGGTGCAGTCGTGCGTAGCGGCCCCCGGCGGCGACCAGCTCGTCGTGGCTGCCCTGCTCGACGATGCGCCCGTGTTCGAGCACGACGATGCGGTCGGCCTGGCGCACGGTCGAGAGCCGATGGGCGACGACGAGCGTCGTGCGCCCGCGCATGAGCCGGCCGAGGGCCTCTTTCACCAGTTCCTCCGACTCGGGGTCCAGCGCGCTGGTGGCTTCGTCCAGCAGCAGGATGCGGGGGTCCCGCACGAGCGCCCGGGCGATCGCGAGCCGCTGCCGTTGCCCGCCCGACAGGCGCGCACCGCGCTCGCCGACGACGGTGTTCCAGCCGGCCGGCTGGGCGGTGACGAACTCCCACGCGTTGGCGTCGCGCAGCGCCTGCTCGATGCGCTCGTCGGTGGCATCCGGCAGGCCGTACGCGACGTTCTCGCGGATCGTCCCCTCGAACAGCACGGATTCCTGCGGCACGACCGACACCGCACGGCGCACCGTGCGCAGGTCGAGCTGCTGCATGTCGTCGCCGTCGAGCAGGATCCGCCCGCTCGTGGGCCGGAGGAAGCCGAGCACGAGGTTCAGCAGCGTGGACTTGCCCGACCCCGACGAGCCGACGAACGCGACCGTGCGCCCGGCCGGAATGTGCAGGTCGATCTCGTGCAGGGCGTCGTCGTCGGCACCGGGATAACGGTGCGATGCGTGCTCCAGCGCGATGTCGCCGGCCACCCGCGACACGGCGCGCTTGCCCTCGTTCAGCTCGAGGTCGGGCTCCTGCAGCACCTCGGCGATCGAGCGCACCGACTCCAGGCCCCGCGCCCCGACCGGGATGAGCATGAGCAGCTGGGTGAGCCCCTGGGTGAGCAGGGTGAAGTAGGTCGACAGCAGCACGACCTCGCCCGGGGAGATGGGGAGGATGCCGGTGAGGGAGAAGACGGCGGCGAGGACGAGACAGCCCACCCCGAGCAGCTGCATCGCGACCCACGAGATCGAGGCGACGTGCCCGTTGAGCATGTCGAGGTGCAGGCCGGCGCGGCGCACGCCCTCGGCGCCATGCGTCACGCGTGTGACGGCGGTCTGCTCCAGGCCGTGCGCACGGGTCACGGGGATGAGCGAGGCCATCTCGCCGACGCGCGCCGACAGCGTCTCGACCTCGCGACGGAAGACCTCGTTGCGCTCCTGCGAGCGCTTGCGCATGCCGTAGCGGATGCCGATGGCGATCGGCACCGCGAGCGCATAGACCGGGAGGAACTGCGGCACCGCGACGGCGGTCATCGAGATCGCGCCGATCATGACCATGGTCGCGGACAGCAGCGGATGGGTGACCTGCTGCAGCATGAGCTCGACGTTCTCGACGTCGCGCACGACCTTGGTCTGCACGATCGACGAGCTCACCCGCGAGTGGTAGCCGATCGACAGACTCTGCAGCCGCGCGGCGAGGGCGTTGCGCAGGTCGGCGCCGGTGTCGCGCACCACCGTCATGAAGCTGCGGGTGTACAGGATGTGATTCGGGTAGTTCTGCACCAGCAGCACCGCGGCCAGCGCGAACCACCAGAGCACGGCGCTCACCTCGCCCCCGGTCGCGACGATGTCGATGATCGCCGCGGTGATCACCGGGAGGAACCACAGCGGCACCTCCTTCATCGCGAAGGCCGCGATCGCCAGCGTCATACGGCCGGGACGGCGGGCGAGCAGGCGCAGCACCGACCGCGCCGGGTGCGCTCCGTCGATCAGCTCCGGCGAGTGGGAAAGCGGTTTCCGTTCCACAGTGCCATGCTAGCCACGCGACCGGCGCACCGCATCTGCTGCGGCGGATCCCGTGACCGCGTCAGCCGAACGGCAGCGATGCGGGGCGGCGGAGCCCGGCATGCATCACGGCCGGCCACCGGGCGTCGACGGTGAGAACCTCCACGCCGGTCGCAGTGATGAGCACCGTGTCCTCGACCTTCGCCCCGGGCGCGCTGGGGTTCCACGCGAACGCCTGGTGCTCCACGATCGCGTCGAGGGTCGCCGCGGTCGCCCGCGGGTCGCGGCCGGCGTAGCCGGTGGGCCCGCCCTGGTGGTGGCGACGCCGCTCGTCGGCGTCGAAGCCGCTCGCGCCGTAGGCGGCGCATCCCACCGCGAACGCCGTCGCCAGCGACTGCGCCGGCCGCGTGGCGGCGAGGAACGCCGCCTCGACCGCGAGGATGCGCTCATCGGAAGGTCCCGCCGCGCCCACCCACCGCGTCGCGTTGGCGATGAGTCCGTGGCGGCGACCGCAGACCACGAGCATCGCCCGGTCGCCGAGGGGCGCATCGGTGGGGAGCGGATGCCGGTGTGCGAGACGCGACCGGCCGGCGACGAGGATCACGAGCGGGTCGATGCCGCGCGCCACGAGCGCCGCGGCGAGCGTCGCCGCTGCGTGCCGCTCGGTGTCGGCGGGGTCCAGGCTCGAGGCGGCATCGGTCATCGCCTCGGCCGTCGCCCGCCCGAGCGCCCGGTACCGGTCGCGCTCCCCCGGCAGCAGGCTCGCCCGCGCGGCGCGCAGCGCGGACGCGACGGCGCTCTCCCCGAGAGCCGGAGCGGCCGTCGACCGCGCGGCGGCGGCCTCGGCCGGCGGGGTCTGCCAGGGAACGCGCACGAGACGGGTGGCGTCATCCGGCAGCAGCTCCTCCGCGACGAGCCGGTCGGCCTCGTTGTCGGCGACGAACAGGGTGTCGCCGTCGTCGTCGATGCGCACCGCCAGCACGGGCGGCCCCGCGAGCGACACGTGGGTGCGCACCCCGTCGAGGTACCACGACACCGCCTCGTGCGAGGTGAGCACGAGCGCCGCGCCACCGGCATCCACCCGCACGCGCGCGACGCGCTGCTGCTTGACTCGGCGATCGGGGGCAGACGGCATGGGCACCTCACGGGTCACGCGGCCGAAGACCGCTGGAAAACGATTTCTCGCCATAGTATGGCTCCGGGGCCGCGGCCCGGAAGGGATGCCGCACATGGCGAGAACACCTGGCAGGACGACCATCACCGACGTCGCCCGGCAGGCGGGGGTATCCCTGTCGACGGTGTCACGCGTCATGAACGACAACGCCACCGTCGACGCCGAGCTCGCCGAGCGCGTGCGCGCGGCGGCGCTGGCCCTCGGCTACACCGCGAGCCCACTGGCCCGCAGCCTCGTGCTCGGTCGCACGCAGACCATCGCGGTCGTCGTACCCGATCTTGAGAACCCCACGTTCGTGGGGATCCTGCGCGGACTCAGCCGCGCCGCCGCCGACGACGGCTACCACGTGCTCATCGCCGACTCCGCCGAGCAGGTCGACGAGGAGGCGGTGCTGGCCACCCAGACACGCCGGCGCACCGACGGCGTCGTGCTGTGCGCGCCGCGGATGAGCGACGCCGAGCTGGCCGCACTGCTTCCCACCCTCACCCCCGCGGTCGTGGTGAACCGGCCGCCGCAGCACGGCACGCCCGTCGTCGCGGCGGACTACCGCACGGCGTTCGGCGGGCTGATCGACCATCTGCACGGCCTCGGGCACCGCCGGCTCGCCTACCTCGCGGGCCCGCCCCGCAGCGCGGCCGACGCCGAGCGGCGCGCCGCCGTCGCCGATGCCCTCGAGCGGCACCCTGGCCTCGAGATCGCGATCGTGCCGGGCGGCGCCGACTTCGACAGCGGCGCCGCCGCACGCGAGGCGGTGACGGCGACGGGGGCCACCGGCGTACTGGCCTTCAACGACCTCGTCGCGATGGGACTGCTGTCCACCCTCGCCGAGGCCGACATCCGCGTGCCGGCCGACCTGTCGGTGACGGGCTGCGACGACATCCCGTTCGCGCGGTACACGACCCCGCCGCTCACGACCGCGGCGGTGCCGACGGCCGATCTCGGCGCGCGGGCGTGGGCGGCGATGCGCGCTCAGCTCGAGGGCGGCGAAGCGGATGCCGCAGTGTCGCTCGAACCCCGGCTCGTCGCCCGCGCCAGCACCGGTCCCGCCGCCCGCTGAGGCGGCATCCTGTCGCCCGTCCGGTGCGCGTGCTAGGGTCAGAAAACGTTTCCTGAAAGCGTTTCCTGACGTGAGGCTCCAATGTCGAAGACCCGCTACGCCCTGCTCGGCGCCGGCCACCGCTCGCAGATGTACGTCGACGCGATGACGGGCGAGCACGCCGGTGGCGCCGAGCTCGTGGCCATCGTCGAGCCCAATCCGGTGCGTGCGGCCTACGCCGCCGATCGCGCGGTGTCCCGCGGCGCCGCAGCGCCGGGCGTGTGGCACCCCGACGCCCTCGAGACCCTCATCGCCGCCGAGCGCATCGACCGCGTCATCGTGTGCGCGCGCGACGACCTGCACGCCGAGCTCATCGTGCGCTCGCTCGAGGCGGGCGCGGACGTCGTGGTCGAAAAGCCCCTCACGATCGACGCCGCCGGTGCCGCGGCGATCGAGGATGCCGTCGAGCGCACCGGCCGGGAGGTCGTGCTGACCTTCAACTACCGGTACTCACCGCGCAACAGCGCGCTGCGCCGCATCATCCAGGACGGCACGATCGGGGAGGTCACCTCGGTCGAGTTCACGTGGCTGCTGGACACCAAGCACGGCGCCGACTACTTCCGCCGCTGGCACCGCGAGAAGGAGCACTCGGGCGGGCTGCTGGTGCACAAGTCCAGCCACCACTTCGACCTCGTCAACTGGTGGCTGCAGCAGGAGCCGCGGCGGGTGTATGCCTCGGGTGGGCTGCGCTTCTACGGCGCCGACAACGCCGCCGCCCGCGGTCTCGGCCCACGGCCCGCGCGCGGCACACACGAGGGGGCACACGACCCGTTCGAACTCGACCTGCGCGAAGACCCGCGCCTGGCCGCGCTCTACCTCGACGCCGAGGAGCACGACGGGTACCTGCGCGACCGCGACGTCTTCGGCCCCGGCATCACGATCGAGGACAACCTGGCCCTCGTCGTGGACTACTCCCGCGGCGCGACGCTGTCGTACTCGCTCAACGCCCATTCCCCGTGGGAGGGGTACCGCGTCGGTGTCAACGGCACCCTCGGCCGCGCGGAACTCGAAGTCACAGAGCGCGGCGCCGTTCTCGCCGACGAGGGCCTGCACCCCGTGCTCGACCCCAGCGCCGTGGCCGCGGGCGACACGGCATCCCTCCGCCCGCAGGGGGAGCGCCTGCTCGTGCAGCGGCACTGGGAGGCGGCGTACGAGGTGCCGATCACGAGCGCCGCAGGCGGCCACGGCGGCGGCGACGCGCTGCTGCTGTCGGACGTCTTCGCCGGGCCGGGAGAAGACGCGCTGGGCCGGCCCGCCGACTGGCGCGACGGCGTGCGCTCCATCGCCGTCGGCATCGCCGGCAACCGTTCGCTCGAGACCGGGATGCCGGTGCGGGTCGGCGACCTCGGCATCCGCCTGCTCGCCGCGGAGGCGCCGTGAGTCGCATCGTCGTCACCGGCGGCGCCGGCCGGCTCGGCCGCAGCCTCACGTCGTGGCTCGCAGCCGCCGGTCACGACGTGCTCTCCCTCGACCGCGATACGGTGCCCGCCCTCGACGAGGCCGGTGTCCAGCAGCGCGCGATCGACCTCGGCGACGCGGATGCCACGCGCGCAGCCCTCACCGACGCGCGTGCCGACGCGGTCGTGCACCTGGCGGCGATCGCGGTGCCCTTCAGCGCACCCGAGCACGAGATCATGCGCGCCAACGCCACGCTCGCCCTCTCGGTGCTCGGCGGCGCGGTCGCTGCGGGCATCCCCAGGATCGTCGCCGCCTCGAGCCCCACCGTGCTCGGCTACGGCGCCCCGACCGGGTGGGTTCCCGACCGGCTGCCGCTGGACGAGCGCACGCCGCCGCGCCCCTGGAACGCCTACGCGCTGTCGAAGCTGCTCATCGAGCAGACGCTCGCGATGCTGCAGCGCCAGACCGGCGATGCCGTGCGGTACGCCGCGTTCCGCCCCTGCTACGTGCTGACCCCCGACGAGTGGGCGGGCGCTCCCACCCAGCAGGGTCACACGGTGCGCGAGCGCCTCGACGATCCGGCGCTCTCCGCCCCCGCGGTGTTCAACTACGTCGACGCCCGCGACGTCGCCGGCTTCGTCGACACGCTGCTGGCGGCCCTCGGCGACATCCCCAACGGCGAGACGTTCTTCGTCGGCGCCGACGACGCCCTGGCCCGCGCACCCCTCGCCGACCTCATCCCGCGGTTCTTCCCCGGCACCGAAGACGTCGCGGCCGGCCTCACCGGCACCGCTCCCGCCTTCTCCACCGCCAAGGCGCGGCGGCTGCTCGGCTGGGGACCGCAGCACACCTGGCGCACCGAGCTCGCCGCGGCGGACGCCGCCGACAGCCCCCGAAAGGACGTTCCCGCATGAACTTCGACGGCATCCTCTTCTTCCCCGTCACCCCGTTCGACGCCGCAGGCCACGTCGACGCCGACCTGCTGGCCGGCCACGTCGCCACCGGACTCGCCCACGGCGCCGGCGGAGTCTTCCCCTCGTGCGGCACGGGCGAGTTCCATGCGCTGTCCGCCGGTGAGGCGGCCACCGTGGTCGCCACGACCGTCACCGCCGTCGCCGGCGCGGTGCCGGTGGTCGCGGGCGCGGGCGGTCCACTCGGCCACGCGCTCGAGGTCGCCCGCCACGCCGCCGATGCCGGCGCCGATGCCCTCCTCGTGCTGCCGCCGTACCTGGTGGGGGCGCCGCAGGCAGGGCTCGTCGCGTACGTCGAGGCGATCGCCGCGGCATCCGACCTGCCGGTGATCGTCTACCACCGCGCGAACGCCCAGTTCACCGCCGACTCGATGCGCCGCCTCGCCGAGAACCCGAAGGTCGTCGGATTCAAGGACGGCGTCGGCGACATCGGCGCCGCCCAGCTCATCGTGCGCGCGGTCGCACGTGCCGGGCGCGAGGACTTCGCATTCTTCAACGGGCTGCTCACCGCCGAACTCACGCAGGCCGCCTACCGCGGCATCGGCATTGCGCTGTACTCCTCCGCCGCGTTCGCGATGGCCCCCGAGGTCGCCAACGCCTACTACCGGGCGTACATCGAGGGCGACGAGGCCCGGCGCCGGGAGCTGCTCGACGGGTTCTACGCGCCGCTGGTGGCGCTGCGCGACGAGACGCCCGGGTTCGGGGTGTCTCTCGTGAAGGCGGGGCTCCGCCTCGGCGGCACGCCCGTCGGGGGCGTCCGAGCCCCCCTGGTCGACCCGACGCCGGCGCAGGAGGCACGGCTGGCCGACATCCTCGCCGCAGGACGGGCGCTGGTGTGACCACCATCGCGGGGCTGCACTCCCGGCTCGTGCGCGTGCCGCTCACCCGGCCCTGGGGTGCGGACGTGACGAGCATCGGGGTCATCGCGACGCGCGTCGTGCGCAGCGACGGCGCCGAGGGCTGGGGGTTCTCCTGGACGCCGCAGATCGGTGCCGAGGCCGTGCAGGCGCTCCTGCAGCACGACATCGCCGCGACCGCCGTGGGCCGCCCGGCCGCTCCCGGGCAGGCGTGGCAGGGCATGTGGGAGCACCTGCACGAAGCCGGCGGCGGGGGCCTCACGACGATCGCGCTCGCGGGGCTCGATCTCGCACTGTGGGATGCCGCCGCGCGCGCAGCCGGCGGCTCGCTCACCGACCTGATCGGCCGTCGCCGCTGCGCGGTGCGTGCCTACGGCAGCGGCGTGAACCTGCACTACCCACTCGAGGACCTCGTCGCCCAGGCGCAGCGCTGGGTGGCTGCCGGGTTCGACGCCGTCAAGGTCAAGGTCGGCAAGCCCGACGTGGCCGAAGACCTCGAACGCCTCCGCGCCGTGCGCGAGGTGATCGGCCCCGACCGCGCCCTCATGATCGACGCCAACCAGCGGTGGGACCTCGACCGGGCGACGCGGGCGCTGGACGCCCTCGCCGCCGTGACGCCGGCGTGGATCGAGGAGCCGCTGCGGGCCGACGACCTCGCCGGCCACACCGAGCTCGCCCGGCGCCTGGCCGCCTCATCGGGCGTGCCGATCGCGGTAGGCGAGAACCTGCACACCGGCTACCGGTTCGCGGAGTACCTGCGCGCCGGTGCGGCGCAGATCGTCCAGCCCAACATCGTGCGCGTCGGCGGCATCACGCCGTTCCTGCGCATCGCCGACCTCGCGGCCGGTCATGGCGCGGCGCTGCATCCGCACCTGCTCCCCGAGCTGTCGGGGCAGCTGGCACTGTGCCTTCCGACGGCGCCCGGCGCCGCGGAACCACTCGTGGAGGACGTGGAGGATGCCGGCTTCGGTGCCCTCGGCGCCCTCGAAGGCCCCTCCCCCGTGGCGATCGCCGGCGGCCGGGCGACGGAGGTGGCGCACGACGGTCTCGGGCTGCGATTGCGCTGACCCGACACCGAGTTGACACGGCCCGGCGCCGCGCAGGGGGAAAACGGTTGCTGGATAGGCTGGAACGATGACTTCCCGCTTCCAGATCGGCGAGACCGACTTCCTCCTCGACGGCGAACCCCACCGCATCATCTCGGGTGCGATGCACTACTTCCGGGTGCACCCCGACCTGTGGCGCGACCGCCTGCGCACGGCCAAGCTCATGGGCCTGAACGCCATCGAGACCTACGTCGCCTGGAACGCGCACGAGCCGGTGCAGGGCGAGTGGAATGCCGCCGGCGGCCTCGACCTCGGCCGCTTCCTCGACCTCGTCGCCGAGGAGGGCCTGCACGCCATCGTGCGACCCGGTCCCTACATCTGCGCCGAGTGGCACAACGGGGGTCTCCCCACCTGGCTCACGGCCGACACCGACATGAAGCTGCGCAGCTCGGATCCCCGCTACCTCGCGGCCGTCACGAGCTTCCTCGACCGCATCAACGCGATCGTGGCGCCCCGCCAGATCGACCGGGACGGCAGCGTCATCCTGGTGCAGATCGAGAACGAGTACGGCGCGTACGGCGCCGACAAGGCCTACCTCGCCGAGCTCATCCGCCTCACCCGCGCGGCCGGCATCACGGTGCCGCTCACGCAGGTCGACCAGCCCATCCCGCACATGCTCGAAGGCGGCGCGCACGAGGGTCTGCACAAGACCGGATCGTTCGGCTCCCGCATCGGCGAGCGCCTGGCCACCCTGCGCGAGCACCAGCCGACCGGCCCACTCATGTGCATGGAGTTCTGGTGCGGCTGGTTCGACCACTGGGGCGAGAAGCACCACACGACGACCTTCGCCGATGCCGCGCGCGACCTCGACGAGCTGCTCGCGGCGGGCGCGTCGGTGAACATCTACATGGTGCACGGCGGCACGAACTTCGGCCTCACCAACGGGGCGAACGACTCCGGTCGCTACCTGCCGCTGGTGACCTCCTACGACTACGACTCCCCCATCACCGAGTCCGGCGACATCACCAGCAAGTTCCGCGCCTTCCGCGATGTGATCGCCAAGCACGCCCCGGTGCCCGACGAGCCGCTCCCCGAGCCCGTCGACGCCCCCGTGCTGCAGGTGGCGCTCGAATCGGTCGGCGACCCGCTGCCCCTCGTCGCGACCGACCGCGGGCAGTTCGACACCCCGCCGACGCTGGACGAGCTCGGCCCCGACCTGGTGCTGGCCGAGTACGCGGCATCCGTCGACATCGACCGCACCCGGGTGCTGGACGCCGACGTGCGCGACTACGCGTGGGTGTCGGTGGACTCCCGGCCCGTCGGCATCCTGCAGCGCACCGTCGGCGACCTCGCCCTGGCACTCCCGGCCGGACGCCGCCTGCGCCTGCTGGTCGAGGAGACCGGCCGCGTCAACTACGACACCAAGATCGGCGAACCCAAGGGCCTCGTCGGCGACGTTCGTCTGGACGGCGAGCCCCTCGCGGGCCCGTGGCACGTGCGCACCTTCGACGTTCCCGCGCTCGGACGGGCGGTGGCCGACGCCGCGGTGGCGACACCGGTGGCCGGTGGCCGCGCCGCAGGGCCGGTGGGCCTGCGCGCAGCATTCGACCTCGACGCGTCGGCTGACCTCTTCCTCGACACCGCCGGCTGGGGCAAGGGCTTCGCCTGGGTCAACGGGTTCTTCCTCGGCCGCTACTGGCGCCGCGGCCCGCAGCGCACGCTCTACGTGCCGGGCCCGGTCACCCGCGCCGGGCGCAACGAGGTCGTCATCGTCGAGCTCGAAGCGCTCACCGACGCCACTGCCCGCTTCGTCGCGCGTCCCGATCTGGGACACGAGGTCGAGTAGCCGAGGTCGGACGCGCGCGACGGCATCCGGCAGGATGGAGTCATGTCTTGGCTTGTCACCGGCGGTGCCGGCTACATCGGTGCCCATGTCGTCCGCGCGCTCGCTTCGGCGGGCCTCGACCCCGTCGTCATCGACGACCTCTCCAGCGGCCACGCGTCGTTCGTGCCGGAGGGGGTGCCGTTCGTGCAGGGGACGATCCTCGACCGTGAGCTGGTCACCCAGACCCTGCGCGAGCACGAGGTCGAGGGTGTCATCCACGTCGCCGGCTTCAAGTACGCCGGCGTCTCGGTGACCCGGCCGCTGCACACCTACGAGCAGAACGTCGAGGGCACGCGCGTCGTGCTGCAGGCGATGGCCGATGCGGGCGTCGACAAGATCGTGTTCTCCTCGTCGGCAGCCGTCTACGGCACCCCCGACGTCGAGCTCGTCACCGAGGACCTCCCCAAGCGCCCGGCGTCCCCCTACGGCGAGTCGAAGCTGATCGGCGAGTGGCTGCTGCGCGACCAGGCCGTCGCCACGGCCGACACCGACAAGCCGCTGCGGCACACGTCGCTGCGCTACTTCAACGTCGTCGGCTCCGGCGACCGCGATGTGTACGACACCAGCCCGCACAACCTGTTCCCGCTCGTGTTCGAGGCGCTCATCGAGGGCCGCACGCCCCGCATCAACGGCGACGACTACGACACCCCCGACGGCACCAACGTGCGCGACTACGTGCACGTCGCCGACATCGCCGCGGCGCACGTCGTGGCCGCCGAGCGCCTGGCTGCCGGCGAGCCCGTCGAGGCCGCGTACAACCTGGGGTCGCGCAACGGCCTGTCGGTGCGCGAGATCATGGATGCCATGGCGCGCGTGACCGGCATCGACTTCACGCCCGAGATCGCCCCGCGCCGCGCGGGTGACCCCGACCGCATCGTCGCGACCGGCGAGCTGGCCGCCCGCGACCTGCAGTGGGAGAACCGCTACTCGGTCGACGAGATGGTGCGCACCGGCTGGGAAGCCCGCCGGGCCGCGGACTGACCCACCGGCATCCCGCGCACTGATCCCCGCGCGGGGCGCCCTCGCGCGTCGCGGGCGTAGGAGATGTGGCGACGGTAGGACGGATGCCACCGCAAACGTCCTACGCTCGGCCCCTTGCCTACGCTCGCGACGCCGCGGTGCGCGCGGGGGTCAGCGCGCCGGCGGGGGCGCGGTGCTGTCGCGCACCACGAGCGTGGCGGGCAGCAGCGCCGGTGCGTGGCCGGCGCCCTCGATCGTGCCCTCGATGGCTCCGACGAGCGCCGTCACCGCCGCGGCGCCCAGCGCGTCGAAGTCCTGACGCACCGTCGACAGCGGCGGCCGGTAGTCGGCGGCATCGGCCACATCGTCGAACCCGACGACGCTGACCCGCTCGGGCACGGGCCGGCCGGAGTCCGCGAGGGCGCGCAGCAGCCCCAGCGCCATCTGATCGTTGGCGGCGAAGACGGCCGTGACGTCGCCGCCGAACGCCGCAGCGGCGCCCCGGCCGGATGCCGCGGTCCAATCCCCCCGCACCGGCGGCGGCACCGGGCGACCGGCATCCCGGAGCGCCTGACGCCACCCGCGCTCGCGCTCCCCCGCCGCGAACGACGGCTCGGGTCCGGCCAGGTGCCATACCGTGTCGTGACCGAGCCGCAGCAGGTGTTCGGTGGCCAGACGTGCGCCCTCGGCGTGGTCGGTGCCGACGACGGCGAACCGATCGTCGGGCGGTGAGTCCACGACGACGAGGGCCAGGCCCTGGGGCGCCGTGGCGTCGCGCACGACGGCGGTGGCCTCGTTCAGCACGATCGCCCCGTCGACCCCCTGGTCGCGCAGCCGCGCGAAGGCGTCGCCGATACCGGATGCCGCATCGAGCGTCACGACGGTGACGGCGTAGCCGCGGGCCGCGGCCGCCTCGACGACGGCCTGCAGCATGCGGGAGTTGCCGATGGTGGCCAGCGTCGTCGCGACGAGGCCGATCGTCTGGGTGCGCCCGGTGCGCAGCGCCCGTGCCGCGCGGTGCGGGCGGTAGCCGAGGTCGGCCATGGCCTGCTCCACCCGCTCCCGGGTGGCGGGATCGACCCGCGGGCTGTCGTTGACCACCCGCGACACCGTCTGCCCAGAGACGCCCGCCCGGGCAGCGACGTCGAGCATCGACACCCGGCGCGCGGAAACGGGCGCGCCGCCGGAACGCTCGGGATCCGCCATCGGGTCGTGGGCCACGGCATCCTCTCTCACCAGGTGATGTTGACGATAACACAGCCGCCGACGTAGCATGTTGACGTGAACATGCCAGAGCAGCACGACCTCGCCGCCGTCACCCTCGGTGCCGGTGTCGTCAAACGTCCCACGCGACTGGCCGACGGCCGGGAGCTCATCTACTTCGACGACCCCGACACGACGCTCGGTCCCGAGCGCGCCGTCGATGCCCGCACGCTCGACCCGCGCCCGGCGACCGCCACGATGCGTCAGGACATCCTCACCGGCGACTGGATCTCGGTTGCCGCCTCCCGGCAGAACCGCGCGTTCCTCCCGCCGGCCGAGCTCGACCCGCTCTCGCCGCAGACCCCGACCAACCCGTCGGAGATCCCGTCGCGCTACGACGTCGCGGTGTTCGAGAACAAGTCCCCCTCCTTCGGCCCGGCCCTCGCCGAGGCGCACGGCGATGCACCGGCAGCGACCGACCCGCCGCGCGGCATCGAGGACCTCGAGCACCTGGGGCTCGGGCGTACCCGCTCCTCCGTCGGCCGGTGCGAAGTGGTGTGCTTCAGCCCCGAGCACTCCGGCTCCTTCGGGACCCAGTCGGTCACGCGCGCCCGCACCGTGATCGAGGCATGGGCCGACCGCACCGCCGCCCTGTCCGCGCTCCCCGGCGTCGAGCAGGTGTTCCCGTTCGAGAACCGCGGCGAGGCGATCGGGGTCACCCTCCCCCACCCCCACGGCCAGATCTACGCCTACCCGTACATCACCCCGCGCACGACCCGGCTGCTCGACTCGATCGACCGCACCGCGCCCGATCTCTTCCAGCGCATCCTCGACTTCGAGCGGGGCAGCGAACGGGTGCTGCTCAGCGGCGAGCACTGGACGGCGTTCGTGCCGTTCGCCGCACGCTGGCCGCTGGAAGTGCACCTGCTGCCGCACCGCCACGTGGCCGACTTCAGCGAGACCTCCGATGCCGAGCGCGACGAGCTGGCGCCGATGTACCTGCGCCTGCTGCGCGGCATCGACGCGCTCTACGACTCCCCGACGCCGTACATCGCCGCGTGGCACCAGGCCCCGGTGCGCCACGGCCGCGACACCGTGCGCCTCAACCTGCAGCTGACGAGCCCTCGCCGCGCCGCCGACAAGCTCAAGTTCCTCGCCGGCAGCGAGGCGGCCATGGGCGCGTGGATCGGCGACGTGCCCCCCGAAGTCGCCGCCGACCGGCTGCGCACCGCCATCGAAGGAGTGTCCCTGTGACCGAGCCCTCTGCCGCATCCTCGGTGCGCGCCGCCCGCGACCTGTTCGCCACGCTGAGCGGCCACGAGCCGGACAGCATCTGGTCGGCGCCCGGCCGGGTCAACCTCATCGGCGAGCACACCGACTACAACGACGGCTTCGTGCTGCCGTTCGCCACCCCGCACCGCACCCACGTGGCCCTCGGCACGCGCACCGACGGGAACATCCGCGTCGTGTCGACCTTCGACCCGGTGCCGGTGGAGGTGGCCCTCGCCGACCTCGACGCACTCTTCCCGAGCGACGGCGACCTGCGGGTGCCGGAATGGTCGGCCTACCCGCTCGGCGTCGCCTGGGCGCTGCTGCACGCCGCCGCCCTCACCGCCGATGCGGTCACGGGTGTCGACCTCGCCTTCGCCTCCGACGTTCCGGTCGGCGCCGGCCTGTCGTCGTCGGCCGCGCTGGAGGGCGCAACGGCCGCCGCGCTGTCGGCCGCGTGGGACCTCGCCCTCGACGGGGCGACCCTCGCCCAGGTCGGCCGTCGCGCCGAGAACGAGGCGGTGGGCGCCCCCACCGGCATCATGGACCAGATGGCCTCGACGCTGGGCCAGCCCGACGCCGCGATCTTCCTCGACTGCCGGACGCTCCAGACCCAGGTCATCGACCTCGGCTTCGCGCCGGCCGGGCTCGAACTCGTCGTCATCGACACGCGCGTCAAGCACGCCCACTCCACCGGCGGCTACGGCGAGCGCCGCGCATCGTGCGAGCAGGGTGCCGCGATCATGGGCGTGCCGTCGCTGCGCGACGTGTCGGTGGCCGACCTCGACCGCGCCCGCGAGCTGATGGACGACGTCACCTTCCGGCGCGTGCGCCACGTCGTGACCGAGAACCAGCGTGTGCTCGACACCGTCGAGGCGCTGCGCACCGACGGACCCCGCGCGATCGGCGGCCTCCTCGACGCCTCGCACGTCTCCATGCGCGACGACTTCGAGATCTCGGTCCCCGAGCTCGACACCGCCGTCGAGGCGGCCGTCGCCGCGGGCGCCCTCGGGGCCCGCATGACCGGCGGCGGCTTCGGCGGCTCCGCGATCGCGCTCGTGGAGCACGACCGGGTGGCGGCGGTGACCGATGCCGTGACGCGCGCCTTCGACACCGCCGGCTTCGCCGCACCGCACATCTTCACCGTGGCACCGTCGGGAGGCCCCGCCCGCGACGCCTGAGTCTCGGCATCCACCCGCCTCGTTCCCCGCGCAACCCCTGGCGCGCGGGGAACGATGCGTTCTACCGTCTTCGTGAGCCGCGGCATCCGTCCCCCGCGGCGCGAGGAGACACCGTGGCGTACATCACCGTGGCGACCGAGAACTCTGCCGACATCGACCTCTACTACACCGACCAGGGCACCGGCCGTCCGGTCGTGCTGATCCACGGGTTCCCGCTCAACGGCGAATCGTGGACCAAGCAGCAGGCCGTGCTGCTCGAGGCCGGCTTCCGCGTGATCGCGTACGACCGTCGCGGCTTCGGCGCGTCGAGCAAGGCCGGTTCCGGCTACGACTACGACACCTTCGCGGCCGACCTGCACGCGCTGATGGAGGAGCTCGACCTCGAGGATGCCACGCTCGTCGGCTTCTCGATGGGCACCGGCGAGGTGGCCCGCTACCTCTCCCGCTACGGCGCCGCCCGCGTCTCGCAGGCCGCCTTCCTCGGCTCGCTCGAGCCGTTCCTGGCGATCACCGACGACAACCCCGAGGGCGCGGCGCCGGCGGAGTTCTTCCGCGGGACGGCCGACGCGGTGCGCGCGGACCGCTACGGGTTCGTGGGCGGCTTCTTCCGCGACTTCTACAACCTCGACGATCTGCTGGGCGAGCGCATCTCGCAGGAGGCGGTCGATGCGAGCATCGCGGTGGCCAACCAGGCCGGCAACACCGCCATCGCCGCAGCCCCGCTCACCTGGCCCACCGACTTCCGGGCCGACATCCCGCAGATCGGCGTGCCCGCCCTCATCGTGCACGGCACCGCCGACCGCATCCTCCCGATCGATGCCACCGCCCGGCGCTTCCGGGAGCTGCTGCCCGATGCCACGTACGTCGAGATCGAGGGCGCACCGCACGGACTGCTGTGGACCCACGGCGACGAGGTCAACGAGGTGCTGCTGGCATTCCTGCACTCGTGACGGTCGGGCGCGGGTGGAGCGGGCCGGGCTGGGCCGGCCGGGCGCAACGGGGCACCC
Source organism: Microbacterium sp. NPDC058021 (assembly GCF_042885955.1). Classification (NCBI taxonomy): domain Bacteria; kingdom Bacillati; phylum Actinomycetota; class Actinomycetes; order Micrococcales; family Microbacteriaceae; genus Microbacterium; species Microbacterium sp. NPDC058021. The sequence continues at coordinate 541,964 of NZ_JBHVRF010000001.1, read as the reverse complement.
GGCCGGCTCAGGCCGCGAACGCGCGCCGGAACAGCCGCCGGGCCCGGGCCGACGTCCCGGCACGCTCGGCCTCGTCGGTGCGGGCCAGCTCCCCCGCCAGCATCCCCGCCGCCATCATGATGTCGGCGGTGTCGACGTGCTCGCCGACGCGACCCGCTGCCCGCTCCCGGGCGAGGAGGCGCTCGACCACGTCGTGGAAGCGGGCGCCGAGGGCGATGACGGCGGGATCATGGCGGTTGCCCACTGTGAGGTCGATGAGCGCGGTGGAGACGACGGCCTGGTCGACGATGACGTCGAGGAGGTCATCGAGGGTGCGCTCCTCGGGGGCCAGGAACGCCTCGATCTCGGCGACGTTCTCCTCGAAGATGGCCGCCGCCAACGCGGTGCGATCGGGGAAGTGGCGGTACAAACTCCCCTGCCCGACGCCGGCGCGCTTGGCCACGGCGGAGAACGGCGCCGACAGTCCGGACTCGGTGAAGACCTCGCGGGCGGCCCGCAGGAGAGCCAGGCGGTTCTCCGGCCCGGCGGCCGGCCCCCGGTTGGTCTTACGGGGTGCTTCCGCTTCCATGTCCACGGGTATACGTTAGTACCGGACACACTTGTCCGGTAGAAGGGGAACCATCATGGCCACTGCACCACTCACCGGCGATTCCGCAATCGCCGACTGGCTCGCCGACCCGGCCGGCCACGCCATCCTTTCCGAGATGCTCGCTCAGGGCGGTCAGACGCCGGAGGTGTTCAAGCCGGTCAAGCGCCTGGCGATCAAGCGCCTCATCAAGCTGAGCCGCGGCTCGTTCACCCAGGAGATGCTCGACGAGCTCGTCCGCCGTGCCGCCGCCGGCGAGGTCCCCGAGGGCGTCGTCCCGGCCGTCGAGGTCACCGAGGAGACCGACGCCGCACCCACCGTGCCGCTGCGCGAGTGGACCGAGCGCCTCGACCAGGGCCGCTTCACGGGACAGACCCACATCGTCACCGGCGCCGGCTCCGGCATCGGCCGCGCCACCGCGTCGCGCGTCGCCCGCGAGGGCGGTCGGGTCATCGCCGTCGACGTCAGCCAGGAGCGCCTCGACGAGTTCGTCGCCGAGCACCCGGGGGCCGACATCACCCCCATCGTCGCGGACATCACCGACGACGCCGGCATCGCCCGCATCATCGAGGCCGCCGGCGACACGATCGACGGGCTCGCGAACATCGCCGGCATCATGGACGACATGACGCCGGTCGGCGACGTGACCGATGCCGTCTGGGACCGCGTCATCGCGATCAACGTCACGGGCACCATGAAGCTCATGCGCGCCGTGATCCCCACCATGCTCGCGCAGGGCGGCGGCTCGATCGTCAACACCGCCTCCGAAGCAGCCCTGCGCGGCTCGGCAGCCGGTGCCGCCTACACGGCGTCCAAGCACGCCGTCGTCGGGCTCACCAAGTCGACCGCGTTCATGTACGGCCCGAGCGGCATCCGCTGCAACGCCGTGGCGCCGGGAGCGACGATCACCAACATCGAGGCGAAGTTCGCCTCGCCGCTGGGCGCCGAGCGCGTGCGCGCGGCGATGGCGATCCTCCCCGACCCCGTCGAGGCCGACGCCCTCGCGGCATCCATCACCTTCCTACTGAGTGACGACGGCGTGAACGTCAACGGCGTCACCCTCGCCAGCGATGGAGGATGGTCGGCCGCCTGACCCGAACGGGCGCCGACAGGGCCTCGGGAGCGCATCAGCGCTGCCGAGGCCCGCTCTTTTCCCGTCCTCAGTCGGCGGCGCCGGGCCCGTTGGCCATGGCCACGAGCTGCTCGATCTGCTCGAACGTCACCGGGAGCCCGGGAAAGCCGGCGAGCCGGCCGATCGGGAACGAGCCCATCATCTTCTGCATCGCCTCGCCGGGCATGAGCGAACCCGCTCCCGCCCCGCCCAGGAGGCTTCCCATCGCCTCCTGCACGATGGGACCTGCGACGGGGTGGGTCAGCAGATCGGCCACCGACGATGCCATCGTCAGCGGCAGCACCACCTCGTCACCGACGATCGACACGGTGGCGGTGCCCCGCACGTCGCGGCTGGAGGCGGCGACCTCCACGAGGTACTCACCGCCCTCGACGAGCCATCGGTCGCTGCGGATGTCCCAGTGCGCGAGGTCGGCGCGCGGCACGGTGAGCTCGACCTCGCGGGTCTCCCCCGGCTCCAGCGTCACCCCGGTGAAGGCACGCAGCTCGCGCGGCGCCCTCGGCACGGTGGACGCGGGCACCGCGGTGTACAGCTGCACGACCTCCCGCCCGGCGCGGTCGCCGGTGTTGGTGACGGTCACGGTGACCCGCAGCACGTCGTCGGCGACGGATGCCGCGGGCGGGCCGTACGCGAACGAGGTGTACGACAGCCCGTGGCCGAAGGGGTACGCCACCGGCAGCGCGCGGGCGTCGAACCAGCGGTAGCCGACGAGGATGCCCTCGCCGTAGCGGACGTGCCCGAACTCCCCCGGGAAGTTGCCGAACGCGGCGGTGTCCGCAAGGCGCAGCGGAATCGTCTCGGTGAGCTTGGCCGACGGATTCACGACGCCGAACAGCACGTCGGCGGTCGCCCCGCCGCCCGCCTGCCCCAGGAGCCACGCCTCGACGATCGCCGGGACGTCGTCGCGGAAGGGCAGCGCCACGACGCCGCCGTGGGAGAGCACGACGACGGTGCGGGGGTTGGCGGCGACGACCGCCGCCAGCAGCGCCAGCTGGTCGGCGGGCAGGTCGATGTGTTCGCGGTCGAAGCCCTCCGACTCCGCCGCAGCGGGGAGCCCGAGGAAGACGATGGCGGTCTCGACGGATGCCGCGGCCTCGACTGCTTCGGCCACGAGCGCCGTGGCATCCGGCACGTCACCCGCCCCGTCGCCCGCCCCGTCGCCGGCTGCCGCCGCCGCGTCGCCGGCGACCGTGAAGCCGGCCGCGTAGACGACGTCGCCCTCGGCAAGCGCGAGGATCTCCTCCAGGGCGGTGTCGAGGCGGGTGGGGTTGATGAGCGATGACCCGGCGCCCTGGTAGCGCGGCTCCGCGGCGAACGCTCCGATGACCGCCAGCGACGCGTCCCGTCGCAGCGGCAGCACGGCGCCGTCGTTGCGCAGCAGCACGATCGACCGCCCCGCGGCCTCGCGGGCGAGGGCGTGGTGGGCGTCGACGTCGAGCGCGGCCGGCGCCGCGGGCCGGCGGCCGGTCCGCTGAACCAGGTCGATCACGCGCGAGGCGGCGAGGTGCACCGCCGCCTCGTCGAGGCTGCCGTCCTCGACCGCCGCGACCAGCTGCGCGTCGGTGCGCCCGCCGCTGGCCGGCATCTCGAGGTCCAGCCCCGCGACGAGCCCGGCCACGCGGTCCTCCACCGCGCCCCAGTCCGACACGACGAGTCCGTCGAACCCCCACTCGTCGCGGAGCACCCGCGTGAGCAGCCACGGATCCTCCGAGGCGTAGACCCCGTTGATGCGGTTGTACGCGCACATCACCGTCCAGGGCCGGGCTTCGGTGACGACGCGGTGGAAACCGCGCAGGTAGATCTCCCGCAGCGGCCGCGGGTCGATGTCGGCGCTCACGCGCAGCCGGTCGGTCTCCTGGTTGTTCGCCGCGAAGTGCTTCAGCGACGCCCCGACCCCGCGGGACTGGATGCCGCGCACCGCCGCCGCCCCGAGCACCCCCGACACCAGCGGGTCCTCGGAGTAGTACTCGAAGTTGCGTCCGCACAGCGGCGAGCGCTTGATGTTGATGCCCGGGCCGAGCACGACGGCGACGTCCTCGATGGCCGCTTCGAGCCCGAGCGCCGCCCCGACCCGCTCCACCAGCTCGGGATCGAACGACGACCCGAGCGCGACGGCGGGAGGGAAGCAGGTCGCCGGCACGCTCGCCCCGAGGCCGAGGTGATCGGTGGCGCCGATCTGCTTGCGCAGGCCGTGCGGCCCGTCGGTCAGCATGATCGAGGGGATGCCGACGCGCGCGACGGCCTTCGTAGTCCAGAAGTCCGCGCCGCTGGTCAGCGACGCCTTCTCCTGGAGGGTGAGATCGGATGCCGACGGGCGTGACTGCGGTGTCATGGGCACACCATATGTCACCGTTTCGGGCCACGCACCCGGCCGGTTTACGCTCGACCCATGACCGCACCCCCCGTCGTGACCACCGCATCCGGAGCTGTGCGCGGAGTGTGGCGCGAACACGACGGCGCCGCATCGGCGGCATTCCTCGGCATCCCCTTCGCCCAGCCGCCCGTCGGACCCCTGCGCTTCGCCGCGCCGGTGCCCGTCGAGCCCTGGGAGGGCACGCGGGATGCCACCACCCACGGCCCCACCGTGCACCGTACCGACGACGGGATGACGATCATCCCCGAGCCCGTCGTGCCGGGCGACTCGACGCTCAACGTCGACGTCTTCACCCCGCGCCCCGACGCCTCCGGGCTGCTCCCGGTGCTGGTGTACATCCACGGCGGCGGCTTCACCTCGGGCACCCCCGCCAGCAGCTGGTACGACGGCCGGGCGTTCAACCGCGACGGCGTCGTGACGGTGACGATCTCCTACCGGCTCGGGTTCGACGGCTTCGGCGCCATCGAGGGCGCACCGACCAACCGGGGCGTGCGCGACTGGCTGGCCGCCCTCGAATGGGTGCAGCAGAACATCGCGGTGTTCGGAGGCGACCCCGGCCGCGTCACGATCGCAGGCCAGTCCGCCGGCGGCGGCGCGGTGCTGACGCTGCTGTCGATGCCGGCCGCGCAGCACCTCTTCCACAGCGCCCTCGCTCTCTCCGCCGCGATCGGCGACGTGCAGCCCGACCGCGCCGCGGCCGCCGCCCGGCGCCTCGCCGCCCTCGCCGGCGTCGCCCCCACCCGCGACGGGTTCGCCTCGGTGCCCGAGGAACGGCTGTACGCACTGCAGGAGGCGGCGGGCAGACCCGAGGCGACCGGCCGGCTCGCGCCGGTGCGGGCGCTCCTGGACGAAGGTCCGCCGTGGGGGCCGCTCGTCGACGGCGAACTGCTGCCCCGGCCGACGCTGGAAGGCCTGGCCGCGGGCATCGGCGCCGACAAGCCGCTCGTGCTCGGCACGACCGACGACGAGTTCACCGGCGTGCTCGACGGCATGAAGAACACGCTGCGGTGGCTGCCGGCATCCGTCGCCGTCTCGCTCGTGCTCCGCGACCGGAGGATGCGGCGGGCCTACCTCGCCGCGAACCGGGCGCTCCGGCGCCGGGGCACCGCGGCGGTGCTCGGCCGGTTCGTCACCGACCGGGTGTTCCGCTCCGTCGTGGTGCGCGCCGCCGACGCGCGCCGGGATGCCACCGCTCCGACGTGGGTGTACCGGTTCTCGTGGCCCTCGCCCGCGAGCGGCTTGGCGACGCACTGCCTGGACGTGCCGTTCTGGTTCGACCACCTCGACGCCGAACGCGTCGCGGCGGTGGCAGGCTCCGCCCCGCCGCAGGCGCTCGCCGATGCGCTGCACGGCTCGGCCGTCGCCTACCTCCGCGACGGCGACCCGGGGTGGATGCCGTGGTCGACCCGCCCCGGGACGGCGCGTGTGTTCGGGGGCGCGCCCGGCACCCCCGACGTCGTGACCGACGGCTACGCCGGCGCGCGACCGCTGGTCAGCTGAGCGCGGGGACCACCTCGCGCTCGAACAGCTCGATGCCGGAGCGGTCGTAGGCCGCCTCGGGGAAGTAGTGGATCGCGTATCCGAGGCCCGCGGCCTGGCGGGCGGCGAGCCGCTCGGCGACCTGCTCGGGCGTGCCGACGCCCGGGGACTCGCGGTACTCCCGCTCGATGTGGCCGGCCCGCTCCGCACCCACGAAGGGGGCGAGGCGCGCGACGACGGCGGCCACCCGGTCGGCGACCTCCGCCTCGGTGTCGGCGATGACGGTGTTGAAGTTGGACGAGCGGGTGATGTCCGCGAAGTCGCGGCCGACGGCGTCGCAGTGGCCGCGCAGCACCTCGGACTTGTGGGTGAACTCCTCGATCGACCCGGCGAAGTTCGTGTACGACGCGTAGGTCGCGGCGATCTTCAGGGTCACCTTCTCGCCGCCCCCGGCGATCCACAGCGGAATGCCGCCGGGCTGCAGCGGGAGCGGGCGCACGATGGCGCCGTCGGCGGTGTAGTAGCGGCCGTCGAGGGTCGCGGTGCCCGTCGTCCACGCCTGGTGCATGATCTCCACGCCCTCGCGCAGGCGTCCGAGCCGCTCGGCGATCGGCGGGAAGCCGTAGCCGTACGCGCGCCACTCGTGCTCGTACCAGCCGCCGCCGATGCCCATCTCGGTGCGTCCGCCCGAGATCGCGTCGACGGTCGCGGCGACCTTGGCGAGGTAGGCCGGGTTGCGGTAGCTCATGCACGTGCACATCTGGCCGAGCCGGATGCGGTCGGTCGACGCCGCGAACGCGGACATCAGCGTCCACGCCTCGTGGGTCGCTTCCTCGCTCGCGACGGGGGTGGTGTGGAAGTGGTCGTAGACCCACAGTGACTCCCAGGGGCCGGCGTCGGCCTGCTGGGCGAGGGTGCGCATGGTGGTCCAGTGATCCACCGGGTCGATGCCGACCAGGTCGAAACGCCAGCCCTGGGGAATGAAGAGTCCGAATCGCATGGACGCCAGCCTAGGGATGCCGCGGCCTCAGACGGTACTCATCCGGGGTGGACGACGGCGTGCGGCATCCGGGCGCACATGATGCCGATCGCCTCGGGGTTGGCATCCACCAGCACCGCGTCGCGCCCGAGGGCGGAGGCGACGGCGCCGGTCGTGCCGCTGCCGGCGAAGAGGTCGAGCACGCGGTCGCCGGGGCGGCTGGAAGCCTGCACGATGCGCCGGAGGATGCCCTCGGGCTTCTGCGTCGGGTAGCCGGTCTTCTCCCGCCCGGACGTCGGCACGATCGTGTGCCACCAGACGTCGGTGGGGAGCTTGCCGCGCGCCGCCTTCTCGGGCGTGACCAGGCCCGGAGCCATGTAGGGCTCGCGGTCCACGGCAGTGGAGTCGAAGTGGTAGCCGCGCGGATCCTTGACGTACACCAGGATCGTGTCGTGCTTGGTGGGCCAGCGGCGGCGGCTCTTCGCGCCGTAGTCGTAGGCCCAGATCAGCTCGTTGAGGAAGCGCTCGCGGCCGACGAGGGCATCCATGAGCACCTTGGCGTAGTGCGCCTCGCGGTAATCCAGGTGAAGATACAGGGTGCCGTCGTCGGCGAGCAGCCGCCACGCCTCGGCCAGGCGCGGCTCGAGGAAGTCCCAGTAGTCCTCGAACCGGTCGTCGTAACGGCTGAGGTCGCCGCGCAGCCGCGTGTATTCGAGGCCCCGGAACCCGGTCTTCACCGGATCCCTGTCGGAATTCAGGCTGAGCGGCGTCTTTGCGCCGCCACCGGCCGCATCCGCGCCCGCAGCAGGAATTCTGACAGCCGACTCGACGGCGCGCTCGCGCGTGCGGCCGGTGTTGAAGGGCGGGTCGAGGTAGATGAGGGTGAAGGAGCCGGCCGCGAGGGTGCGCGCGACGGCGAGGTTGTCACCGTGGTGGATCTCGACGCTGCCGGGTTCGCCGCCGGGCTCGCCGCTCACGGAACGCGGTGCAGCCACGCGTCGGTGGCGAACTTCGACTGCACGAGCGCCTCTGCTTCGGCGTACTCGTCCTCGGTGATGTGCCCCTCGGTCGCGCCGTAGAGGTTCGCGAAGGTCTGCTTCAGCTTCTCGATGATCTGCTCGCGGGGCAGGCCCGTCTGGCTGCGGAGCGGATCCACACGCTTGGCAGCGGAGGTCGTCCCCTTGTCGCTGAGCTTCTCGCGGCCGATGCGCAGCACCTCGGTGAGCACCTGGCCGTCCATGTCGTAGCTGAGGGTGGCGTGGTGCAGCACACCGCCGTTGGCGAGGCGCTTCTGCGCGGCGCCGCCGATCTTGCCCTGCGGCGATGCGATGTCGTTGAGCGGCTGGTAGGTGGCCTCGATGCCGAGCGAGCGCAGCGCCTGGAGCACCCAGTCGTCGAGGAAGGCGTACGAGTCGGCGAAGGTGAGGCCGGCGACCAGGGATGCCGGCACGTACAGCGAGTAGGTGACGATGGAGTTCGCCGCCATGAGCATGGCGCCGCCGCCGGAGATGCGCCGCACGACGTCGAAGCCGTGGCGGGCCGCGCCCTCGGGGTCGACCTCGTTGCGGTACGACTGGAACGAGCCGATCACGACGGCATTCTCGTTCCACTCCCACAGGCGCAGCGTCGGGTTGCGCCGGCCGTCGCCGACGCGGGTGGTGAGCACCTCGTCCAGCGCCAGGTTCATCTGCGGCGACACGGGGCCGTCGTGCACGATCTCCCAGTCGAACTCGCGCCACCCCGGAGCGGTCACCAGCGCCCGCCGCACGGCGGTGCCGACCGATTCAGGGGTGAATCCCAGCAGCTGCGCGCCGGGCGGCAGCGCCCCGCGCACGGCCGCCGCGATCGTGGCGACGTCGGACTCCACGGGGAGCCCGGTGACGGCCGCATCGATGTCGGCCAGGGCGTCGTCGGGCTCGAGGAAGAAGTCGCCGGCCAGGTGGAAATCGGTGATCAGCCCCTCGTCGACCTCGAGGTCGACCACGACGAGCTTGCCGCCAGGAACCTTGTACTCACCGTGCATGGGTCAAGCCTACGGCGCTGCGCTGGTAGGCTGGTCGGGTGGCCTCAGTGCCACTACGTCGTCGTCACGACTCCCCGATCCCGATCGCGGCATCTTTTCGAACGGCGAACCGATGCGCGAATCCGCGCCGTCGCCTCCCCCGCACCGCGATCCTCTGTCGATCTGCGTGTGCCTGCCCGAAAGCACACATGTCTACTTTCCTTTCCCTCGGCGTGCCCGAGAAGCTCGCCGCCGTCCTCGCCGCTGACGGCAAGACCGAGGCGTTCGCCATTCAGCGCGACACCCTCCCCGACTCCCTCGCCGGGCGCGACGTGCTCGGCCGTGGCCGCACCGGCAGCGGCAAGACCATCGCCTTCGCGCTGCCGATGGTGGCGCGCCTGTCCGGCGCCGCGGCATCCGGTCGTCGCTCGGGTCGCCCCCGCGGCCTCGTGCTCGCCCCGACCCGTGAGCTGGCAACCCAGATCGCCGCGACCATCGCGCCCCTGGCGGATGCCGTGGGCCTCACCGTCACGACGATCTTCGGTGGCGTCAGCCAGCGCCCGCAGGAGCAGGCACTGTCCCGCGGCGTCGACATCGTCGTGGCGTGCCCCGGCCGCCTCGAAGACCTCATGAAGCAGAAGGTCGTCGACCTCAGCGCCGTGGAGATCGCGGTGCTCGACGAGGCCGACCACATGGCCGACCTCGGCTTCCTCCCCGGCGTCACCCGCATCCTCGCCGCCACCCCCGCCGGTGGTCAGCGCCTGCTGTTCAGCGCGACGCTCGACCGCGGCGTCGACACCCTGGTGCGCAAGTTCCTGCGCGACGAGGTGCGTCACGAGGTCGACGAGTCCAGCGTCCCCCAGGGCCAGATGACCCACCGCGTGTTCGTCGTGCCCGGCACCGACGACAAGACCGCGCTGGTGCGTCACCTCGCCTCCGGCCGCGGCCGTCGCATCCTCTTCACCCGCACCAAGCACCAGGCCAAGAAGCTCGCCAAGCAGCTCACGGCCTCCGGCATCCCCGCCGTCGACCTGCACGGCAACCTGTCGCAGGGCGCCCGTGACCGCAACCTCGCCGCGTTCGGCGCCGATGTCGCCAAGGGCGGCGTGCGCGTGCTCGTCGCCACCGACGTCGCCGCGCGCGGCGTGCACGTCGACGACGTCGAGCTGGTCGTGCACGTCGACCCGCCCATGGAGCACAAGGCGTACCTGCACCGTTCGGGCCGCACCGCCCGCGCCGGCGCCGAGGGCGTCGTCGTGACGGTGGCCCTGCACGCCCAGCGCAGCGAGGTCAAGGACCTGCTGCGCAAGGCCCAGGTCTCCGCGGCCCTCGAGCCCGTCGCCGCCCACGGCGACGAGGTCTCCGTGCTCGTCGGCGAGCCGGCCGATCACGTCACCCCCGCGCCGGTCGTCTCGACCCCGCAGCGCGGTGGCGGCGGGGGCGGCCAGCGCTCGGGCGGCGGCAACGGCGGCCAGCGTTCCGGCGGCGGCAACGGCGGCTCGCGTCGCGGTGGCGGCTCCGGCCGCGACGGCTCCGGCCGCACCGGCGAGTCGCAGGCGGCACGCGGCGGCTCCGGCCGCACCGGCGAGTCGCAGGCGGCACGCGGCGGCTCCGGCCGTTCCGGCGGCGGCGCCCGCTCGGCGGCAGGTCAGGCACCGGCATCCGGTCGCCCGGCCCAGCGCCCCTCGCGTCCGACCACCGGCGCCACGGTCGCCGACATCCGCGCCAGCTCCGGCACCGGCCGCGGCCGCGGCTCGCGCCGCGCGCACGGCTGACCCGCGCCGCGACGCCCGCTGAGACTACAGCTGACGGCCGAGACATTGGGAACTTCCCATCGTCTCGGCCGTCAGTTGTTGTTTCACGGTTCGGGGGCGGCGGCGGGGCGCGCGGGGAAGCGGGCGGCGAGCCAGGCCAGCAGGTCGGCGCGCACCTGCTCCTGCGCCACCTCGTTGTAGATCTCGTGGCGGGCCTCGGGGTACACCAGGGTCGTCACGTCGGTGAAGCCCGAACGGCGCCGGTACGCGTCCGCGAGGCGGTGCACGCTGCGCGGCCCGCCGACGGTGTCGTCGCGGCCCACCTGCAGCAGCACGGGCAGGTCGACCCCGGGATCACGCCGCGGGAGCCCGTAGAGGCGCAGCCCCTCCCGCACGCCGAAGAGCTTCGCCAGCGGCACCGACGTCGTGAGCGGGTCGTCGAGGAAGGCACGACCCACCGCCGCATCCGCGGACAGCCATTCCGTCCCCAGCGCGTCGGCGGTCGCCCACGGCGCGTTGTAATTGCCGACCTTGAGCGAGTCCGGCCGGCGCAGTCCCGAGCCCGACAGCACGAGACCGTCGTAGGCGAAGGGATGCTCGTTCGCGAGCATCTGCGCGAGCAACGATCCCCACGAGTGGCCGAAGAGGACCAGCGGCAGCCCCGAGTCCTCCTGGTCGTGGATGATCTCGGTCAGCTGCCACACCGCATCCCTCGCCGCCCGCAGCCCGCCCTTGCCGAGGCGCCCGAGCCGGGACGCATCGCCCCCGTACTGGCGGATGCCGGTGCGCCCGTGCCCGCGGTGGTCGTCGGCGTACACGATGTAGCCGGCGCCGGTGAGCGCGTCGATCAGGGCGCCGTAGCGGCCGGCGTGTTCGCCGACGCCGTGCAGCACCTGCACGATGCCGCGCGGTTCGGAGCGGGCGGGATGCACGTCGTACACGATCGTGATGCCGTGTGCGTCGATGAACTCGGGCATGCCGATGAGTCTAGGTCGCCGACGGGGGCGGGGGAGACCGCGGCCTCCCCCGCCCGCGCGTTCAGCGTCGGCAGGATGCCGCGCGGTAGGCGGCCTCGTAGGTCGAGACGTATTGCACGCCGTCGACGACGGTCGTCGCCGTCACGGTGGCCACCCCGGCCGCCAGCGACCGCGTGCCGCTGTCGACCAGTTCCGCGACGCTCCCGCCGCGTCGCACGTCGGTACGGCTCTTCTCCGACCCGAGCACCGAGACGGTGATGTCGGCCCGCGGTGCCCCCACGTTGATCGCGAGCACTCCCACGCGCACCGAGCCGCCGAGGCAGTAGGCGCTCGCGGTGGTCACGAGTCGGGTCGGCTGCCCCTTCGTCACCGTCGCGGTGGGCGACGCCGCCGAGGGCTGCGAGGCGCCCGTCGCGTTGACCGCGACCACCGTGGCGGACCAGCGTCCGGGGGCGACGCCGGCGAACGTGGCGGTGCGGGCGTCGGCGGCGACCTCCGTGACGAGGGGCTCGTTCTTGCGCCCTTCCGGCGTCAGCGTGACGACGTACCCCGTGATGTCGGACCCGCCCGTGAAGGCGGGCGCCTCCCAGGTGACGGTGACGTCGCGGCCGCTGACGGAGAGCCCGGGGGCCGCGACCGGCTGGGGGGCTGCCCGCAGCGGCACGGCGGCGAAGTCCATCCCGGAGGCGAGGTGGAACGACGTGTAGGCCGGCTGGTTGTACGTCGTCTGCTGGCGCGCGATCTCGGCCCGGTACTGCGGGTCGTGCATCAACGTGTACAGCTTGTGCGCGGTGACCTCGGTCGACGTGTACACCCGCAGGGCACTCGAATCGGTCGTGCGCACCACGAGCTCCTCGCGCCAGTCGCCGAAGACGTCCGCGACGAGCGAGGGATTTCCCTTCGTGCCGTTGTTGGTGAGGGTTCCGGATGCCGTGAGCTGCGTGCCCCGCGTCCAGTCGTCGATCGTCGGGGTGACCTCCCCCGCGCCGTTCACGATCTGCGTGGTGAGGTCGCCCGCCCAGCGGATCGACATGTTGGTGCCGGGATTCGTCGGAGCGAGCACGTCGCCCGTCGCGGAGAGGAGCCCCGAGGCATCCGTGCCGGCCGGCATGCTCGACCAGACCTCCATGCCCGGCACATCGGCGCGCACGTCGCCGATCATGCCGCGGCCGGTGTCGCGGCCCGAGTAGGCGCCGAAGAGCACCTCGCCGGTCGCGGCATCGCGCAGCGCCGTGCCGTATGGCGCCCACGCGCCGCCCTCGTGCACGGTGAAGATCTCCAGGCCCGGGCGGGCGGGATCGATGTCTGCGACGTGCATCGCGTCACCGTGGCCGAGTCGGGTGTTCTCGCCCGGCGCACCGCTGCCCTCGGGCATGACGTCGAACGACGAGTACAGCAGCCCGCCGTCGTCGTCGAGGGTCGCCGAGCCGTAGACGATCTCCTGTCGTCCGTCGCCGTCGACGTCCGCGGCGGACAGGCTGTGGAAGCCCTGCGTCGTGATCGTGCCGTAGACGGGGTCGGTGCCGTCGCGCCCGTGCGGGCCGTCGTTGAAGGGGTTCGTCAGCGGCACGTGCCCGCTGTCGACGAACCAGCGCTGCGAGAGGTTCTCCCCATCCCAGTCATAGGTCGCGACCGTGGAGCGGGTGTAATAGCCGCGGGCGAACACCGCCGACGGCCGCTCGCCGTCGAGGTAGGCCACGCCGGAGAGGAAGCGGTCCACGCGGTTGCCCGGCTCGATGCGGCTCATCGCGTAGTCGCCCCACAGCAGCCCGTCGTCACCGCGACCCGGCTCATAGCGCACGGTCTGCAACTCGGCACCGGTGGCGCCGTCGAAGACGGTGAGGTACTCCGGTCCGTCGACGATGAAGCCCTCGAACGCGCGCAGCACATTGCGGGCCGATCGGCCGGGCGCGTAGACGTCGATGAAGTAGTCGACGAGCTCTTCCGCGCTCTCCCGCGAGAGCGGGTACTCGTGCGTGACGTCGGTGCCGAACGCCTCCTCCAGGGTGGCGGGCCACTGGCCCGAGACGACCTCCTCGCGCTCGGCCCAGCCGAGGAACATCTGCACCAGGTGCTCCTCGTAGTCGGCGGCGCTCATGCGGTAGTCGTCGTCGTGGGAGTAGCCGGCGACGATGTCGTCGGCGGGCATCGTGACGAACGCCTCGCCTGTCACGGAGCCGTCGGCGGCGTAGGTGACCGATTTCGTGCCCGGTGCGGTCTTGAGCATCGTCTCGGCACGGCCGTCGCCGTCGAAGTCGTAGACGAGGAACTGCGTGTAGTGCGCGCCGGCGCGGATGTTGTCCCCGAGTTCGATGCGGTTCAGCAGCGTCCCGTCGAGCTCGTACGTGTCCAGGAACACCGGGCCGGTGTAGCCGACCTGCGAGACGTCTTTGGAGTTGGACGGGTCCCATTTGACGACGTACTCGTAGGCACCGTCGCCGTCGACGTCGCCGACCGAGACGTCGTTGGCGGAGTAGGTGTAGGCCTCGCCCGCGGGGGTCACGCCGTCGGCGGGCCGGGTGAGCGGGATGTCGAGGTGGCTGTCGGCGAGCGGCGAGGTTTCGGCGCTGGGCTCCCCTTCGCGTCCGGCGAGCACCGGCGTCACTCGGTAGCGCGAGGCCGCCGTACCGTCGGGGTCGAGGAAGTTGGTGCTGTCGGTGACCGTCGCGATCGCCTCGCCGTCGCGCGTGACGACGAAGTCGGTGCCGACGAGGCCCGTCTCACCGGTGCCGAAGGCTTCACCCTGCAGCAGGCGCCAGCTGAGGAAGACGCCCGAGCCGGTCTGCACCGCGACGACGCCGCGGTCGAGCGCTTCGAGGCGGGGGCCGGCGGCGGGTGCGGATGGGGGTGCGGCGACGGATGCCGCGGCATCCGGGGTCGCCGCCGTCGCCGCCGAGACGGGGACGACGAGGGCGGTCGCCGTGAGCGCCGCCGTGGCGACGGCCACGGTGCGCGAGCGCAGCGATGTGCGGGGCGTGCGGGGGGCAGGGGTTCTCATTCGGTTCACCTTCGAATCGTTGGAATGCGCTTTCCCCAGTCGCGATCCCGAGCCTAGAGGGCACCTCGCCCGCTGGTCAATGGCACACACCCGCCAACTTTACTTAGCAAGACTAATGAGCTAAGCTAATGAACCGTATGACTGCAACAGACCTCTCCGCCTCGTCCCCCGATCTCGCCACAGCGGCATCCGACCTGCGGATGGCGACGTTCCGCCTCGCGCGGCGCCTGCGCGCCCAGCGCGCCGTCGACGCCATGAGCGACGCCCAGTTCGCGGTGCTCGCCGCTCTCACCGTGCACGGCGGCCACACCCTCGGCGAACTCGCCGAGCGCGAACGCGTGTCGGCCCCGTCGATGAACCGCACCGTGAACTGCCTCGAGGAATCGGGCTACATCACCCGCACCCCCGACGCCGTCGACCGCCGCAAGGTGAACATCTCGCTCACCGGCGAGGGCCGCGCCGTCGTGGAGGAGACCACCCGCCGTCGCGACTCGTGGCTCGAGAGCGCCCTGGCATCGCTGACGGATGCCGAGCGCACCGTGCTCGCCCAGGCCGCGGAGATCATGCGGGAGGTGGCCGCACGATGACGGCGATGTTCCGCTCCTTCTCGGTCTTCAACTACCGCGTCTGGTTCATCGGCGCACTGGTGTCCAACATCGGCGCGTGGATGCAGGCGACCGCGCTCAGCTGGGTCGTGCTCACGCAGCTGACCGACAACGACGCCGGCGCCATGGGCATCACGATGGCGCTGCAGTTCGCGCCGCCGCTGCTGCTGGTGGGCGTCACCGGCTGGGTCGCCGACCGCTTCGATCGGCGCAAGTTGCTGATGCTCACCCAGAGCCTGCTGCTGATCGTGGGCGTCATCATCGGTGTGCTGCTGCTGCTCGATATCATGACGCTGCCGATGATGTACGGGTTCGCCATCGTGCTGGGCCTCATCTCCGCGTTCGACAACCCGTCGCGACAGGCCTTCGTCTCCGACCTCGTCTCGCGCGAGAATGCCTCCAACGCGGTCGCGCTCAACGCGGCATCCTTCAACGGCGCCCGCATGATCGGTCCGGCCGTGGCGGGTGTGGTGATCGTCGCCGTCGGCACCGGCTGGGTGTTCCTGGTCAACGCGGTCACCTTCATCGCGATGATCGTCGCGCTCATGCTGATCCGCACCGACCAGCTCATCCCCCGCGTGCACGCCCCGGGCGCCGCTCGTCTGGCCGACGGCTTCCGCTATGTCGGCAAGCGCCCCGACCTCATGGTCGCCTTCGCGATGGTGTTCCTCCTCGGCGCCTTCGGCATGAACTTCCCCATCTTCGCCTCGACCATGGCGCTGGAATTCGGGCAGGAGGCCGACGGGTACGGCCTGCTCAGCTCGATCCTCGCCATCGGTTCGCTCATCGGCGCGCTCATGGCCGCCCGCCGCGACCGCGCGCGCATCCGCATGGTGATCCTCGGCACGCTCATGTTCGCCGTCGCGGCGACGGTCTCGGCCTTCATGCCGAACTACTGGCTGTATGCCCTCACGCTCATGCTCACCGGCTTCGCGGTCGTGACCACCCTCACCACCGCCAACGGCTACGTGCAGACGACGACGGACCCGGCCCTGCGCGGCCGAGTGCTGGCGCTGTACATGGCGATCCTGATGGGCGGGACGCCCTTGGGCGCGCCCATCGTGGGCTGGGTGGCCGACGCGTACGGCCCGCGTGCGGCGATTCTGCTGGGCGCCATCGCCGCCTTCGTCGCGTTCGCCGTGGGCGCGGTCTGGCTGCTGGCATCCGGCCGGGTGTCGCGCACCGAGTCGCGCCGCTTCCACCTCACCGTCGGCGAGACGCGGCCCCTCGCGGTCGTGCCGCCGGAGGCGTTCTCCGACGAACTCGCCTCGACGACGCCGATCCGGCTGCCCGACGACGAGCGCGAGCGGATGCGCAAGCGCGCGGTCTGATCCGAGTCGGCCGCAGGTCAGCGGGGTTGCGGGTCACCGGGGTTCGCGGGTCAGCGGGGTTCGCGCACCCCGACGCGCACCAGGTGGTCGTTGACGAAGCGGCCGTGCGGGTCGAGCCGCTCGTAGACGGCGCGGGCATCGGCCAGCCTCGGGTGCACCCGCGCCATCGCGGCACGGTCGAACCGGTGCGCCTTCCCCCAGTGCGGCCGGGCGCCGAAGGGCGCGAGCGCCGCCTCGATCGTCGGCAGCAGTGCCGCGACCTGGTCGGGGTGGTTGTGCCACGTGAAGTGGATGGCGACGACGTCACGGCGGTAGGCCGCGCTCAGCCACAGCTCGTCGGCGGCGGCCGTGCGCAGTTCGCTCACGATGAGATGCGGGCGGATGCCGTCGCCCAGCTCCCGCACGGCGCGCAGCGCCGCCGGCGCATCGGCGCGGTCGACGAAGTACTCGCTCTGGATCTCGTCGCCGAACGACGGCTCGGCGTCGAGACGGAAGTGCGGCAGCCGCGCCAGCCAGGACCCGGGGACGCCGGCGAGTTCGGTGACGTTGTCGGCTCCGCTCAGGGGTGACTCCCCGCCCACGGCCCGCACCCCGTCGAGCAGGGTGTCGGCGACCGGGTCGTCATCGGCATCCAGTCGTGTCTTCACCCAGGCGTGTCCGATGGAGTCGTCCTCCCAGCGGGTGAAGAGCGAGACGCTGTACCCGGCGGCGGTCAGCTCGTCGTAGCCGGCGAGGGCTGCCGACCACGAGATGCCGGTGTAGATGTCCTGCCGCATGCGGAAGGTCGGCTGCACGTCGAGGGTGAGCGACACGACGATGCCGAACGCGCCGAGCCCCACCGCGAGCGCGGGGAAGTCGGCGTCACCGCGGCGCACCTCGTGCATGTCGCCGTCGGCACCGACGTAGTGCAGCCCCCGCACCGCGGCCGACAGCACGCCGTTGCGGTCGCCCGACCCGTGGGTGCCGGTGGCGGTGGCGCCGCCGACGTTGATGTGCGGCAGGGAGCCGAGGTTGCCCAGCGCCCAGCCGCGGTCCTCGAGCCACACCGCCAGCTCGCCGTAGCGGGTGCCCGCACCGACGGTGACGGTGGCGGCATCCTCGTCGAGCCGGAAGGCGGGGTCGATGCGCGTCACGTCGATGAGCGTGCCGTCGGTGTCGGGGAGGTCGGTGAAGGAGTGCCGCGTGCCGAGGGCGTGCACCGGGCCGCCGGCGGCGACGAGGCGCCGCACGTCGTCGATGCTCTCGGCCACCGCGATGCGCGGCGCGCGGTAGGTGTAGGTCCCTGCCCAGTTGCGTGCCATCGCCGCCCCCTCGCGTTTCGCGTCCCCCACAACATAACCCGCCGAGTGAGCATTCGAGGCCGCGAGTGAGCATTCGAGACCGCGAGTGAGTATTCGTCCTCAATGCTCACTCGGCGCGACGAATACTCACTCGGCGCGACGAATGCTCACTCGGCAGCGGGGCTAGAGGACGGTTGCGAGAGAGTCCAGCGCGGCGACGGGGTCGCCGATCGGGGCGAACACCGAGCTGTGCACGCCGGCGGCGGCGAGCGCGTCGATGCGCGCCCGCACCTGGGCGGGGGTGCCGGCCAGCGCGAGCTGCGCGACCCACTCGTCGGGCAGATCGCGGACGAAGTCCTCGCGCGAGGCGCTGCGGGCACGCAGCTGGGCGAACTCCGCCGCGAACGGCAGCGGGTCGATGTGCGGCGCCCAGTCGGGCTCCCCGATCCACGCCAGCGCGGGGCGCACCGCGGCGAGCGCCGCCGCCGCATCCGGTCCGACCGAACCCACGTTGTACGCGATCAGGCGGTGGTCGCCCGTCGCCGCGATGCTCGCAACGGCGGCGCGGGCGTACTCGGGCGTCACGGGTTCGGCCAGCACCGTGCCGTCGGCGATGCGGCCCGACAGCGCGAGCGAGCGGGGTCCGCGCACGCCCAGCAGCAGCGGGGGCGGGGTGGCCGGCACGCTCGTGGCATCCAGTCGCACCCCTTCGGTGATCTCATCGCCGCGCAGCAGCGCACGCACCGCGCTCACGTGGGCGTCGAGCGTGCGCAGCGGCCGGTCGGTCCACGCCCCGACCGAGCGCATCCAGTCGGGCATGCCGTGGCCGATCCCCGCGTCGACGCGGCCGGGGAAGAGCTGGGCGAGGGTCGCGAGCTCCATGGCCGCGAAGGCGGCGTTGCGCGCCCCGGCGGGGAGGATGCCGATGCCCACCCGGATGCGCTCGGTCCACCCGAGTACGGCGCCCGCCTGCGCGATGCCGCCGCGGAATCCGAGGTCTTCGACGACCCACAGCTCATCGAAGCCGAGCCGCTCGGCGCGCTGGGCGAACTCCCGCACGCGCGTGGAGTCGGTGTTGCGGGGCAGCATGACCCCGATGGCGGGGCGGGGGGTGTCAGTCACGTCCGCAGACTATCCAGGTGCGCAGGCGCTGCCCCGGCAGGCTCGCCCGGCAGGCTCAGCCGTCGGCGTCGTCGGCGAGCGGACTCGGCGCAGGGCCCAACGCCTCCAGCTCGGGCCACAGCGCCTCGGGCACCGCCACGGCGTGCAGGTCGAGCAGCTGCTCGAGCCGCGGGATCGAGGAGATCCCCACGATCGTGGAGTCGATGAGGTCGCTGCGCAGCGAGAAGTGCAGCGCCGCGGCGGCCAACGGCACGCCGTGGTCGGCGCACACCTGCTCGGCGCGCGCGATCCACGCGATGAGCTCCGGCGGGGCGTCGACGTAGCCGTACGTCGCGCGGGAGTCGGCGCCCTTGGCGAGGATGCCGGCGCCGAAGGGCGCCGCGTTGAACACCCCCATGCCCAGGCGCCGCGCGGCGGCGAACAGCGGCTCGGCGGTGCGGTCGACCAGCGTGTACCGGTTGTGGGAGAGCACGACGTCGAACAGCCCGGTCTCGACGTACTGGGTCATCATCGGGATCGGACCGGCCGCGATGCCGATGGCATCCACCGCTCCGGCATCGCGCAACTCCTGCAGCGCCGACACCGCACCCCCGGGTGCGGTCGCCTCGGCGAAGGTGACGCTGTAGGGGTCGTGGAAGTGCAGGATGCCGACGCGGTCGAGCCCGAGCCGGGTGAGGCTCTCGTCGTACGAGCGCAGCACGCGGTCGCGGTCGAAGGCGCCGGTGTGCGGATCGCGGTCGACCTTGGTCGCGATGCGGGCCGTCGCGCGGGAGCCGACGGCCGCGAGCGCGAGACCGAGCACGGCCTCGGAGCGGCCGTCGCCGTAGTTGTTCGAGGTGTCGATGAGGGGCACCGGGCCGACGAGGAACGCCTCGGCGGCTTCGACCGCCCGGGCCTCTTCGGGGGATCCGGGCGCCGTCCCCTGGCCGAGGGCGGAGGCGCCCAGGGTGAGCTCGCCGACCGTGAGGCCGGTGGAGCCGAGGCTCGTCTGTCGCATGGGATGCCTTTCGGTCTCGTTCAGCCGCTCGTGGACTCGCGCACGACCAGCTCCGGCTGGAAGCGCACGTTGCGATCGTGGTCGCCGTGCGGGTCGTCGAGCTCGGCCAGCAGCAGATCGACCGCCGTGTACCCGATGAGGGTCGCGGGCTGACGGATGGAACTCAGCGGCACGATCGTCGAGGCGGCGAAGTCGATGTCGTCGTAGCCGATCAGCGCGATGTCGTCGGGGATGCGCACCCCCGACAGGATCGACAGCGCCTGGATGGCGCCGACGGCGAGCAGGTCGTTCGCGGCGAAGATCGCGTCGGGCCGCTCGGCGGCCGCACGTTCGAGCACCTCCAGCCCCGCGGCACGGCCGTGCAGCACGGTGAGGGCGGGCATCTCCACGACCTGCAGCGTGGCGCCGTCGACGGCGTCGACGGCGCGGCGCGCGCCCGCCAGGCGATCGGCCACCTGCCGGATCGACTGCGGGCCGCCGAGGAACATGAGGCGGCGCCTGCCGCCGGCGAGCAGATGGGATGCCGCGAGGAAGCCGCCCTCGATGTCGTCGACGGAGACGGACGAGAACCCGGATCCGGGGATCTCACGGTCGACGAGAATCACCGGCGTGCCCGCATCGCGCAGACGCGTCAGTCGCCGGGTGTCGTCGTCCGCCGGGGTGATCAGCACGCCGTTGACCCGCTGCTCCAGGAACAGCTCGAGGTAACGCGCCTCGCGCGCCGCGTCCTCGTCGGCGTTTCCGAGCAGCACGGCCATGTCCGCCTCATCGGCGCGCGCCTCGGCGCCGCGGGCGACGTCGGCGAAGAAGGGGTTGCCGGCATCCAGGACGACCAGGCCGATGCTGCGGCTGCGACCCACGCGCAGCTGGCGGGCGGCGTCGTTGCGCACGAACCCGAGATCGTCGATCGCCCGCTGCACGCGCTCGACGGTGGCCGGCGCCACTTTCGCGGGCCGATTGAGCACGTTGGACACGGTGCCGACCGAGACGGCTGCCGCCGCCGCGACGTCCCTGATGCTGACGACCATCGGTGTCCCCTCGTTCGTCGCCCCAGGCTATCGACTCCGCCGCCGGGCGGGGTCTACGGCGCGGCCGGCGCAGGGTGGGGGTCCACGGCGTCGGTGGCATGAGGCAGGGTGGAGCCCATGACTTCGACGGCACGGGCCCAGGCACTCGACGTGCTCCACGCCCTCGTCGGCCGTGACGACGCCGAGTTCCACGACGGGCAACTCGAGGCGATCGAGGCACTCGTCGACGGCGGCCGCCGCGCGCTCGTGGTGCAGCGCACCGGGTGGGGCAAGTCCGCGGTGTACTTCGTGGCGACTCTGCTCCTGCGCCGACGCGGGGTGGGGCCGACGATCCTGGTCTCGCCGCTGCTCGCCCTCATGCGCGACCAGATCGCCGCGGCACGGCGTGCGGGCGTGCGGGCCGTCGCGATCAACTCGACGAACGCGTACGAGTGGCACGACGTGCTCGCACAGCTCGACCGCGACGAGGTCGACGTGCTGCTGGTGTCGCCCGAGCGCCTGAACAACCCGTCGTTCCGCGAGGAGCAACTGCCGCAGCTGGTCCCGAGGATCGGCCTGCTCGTGGTCGATGAGGCGCACTGCATCAGCGACTGGGGGCACGACTTCCGCCCGGACTACCGACGACTGCGCGACCTCATCGCCAGCATCCCCGCCGGCGTCCCCGTGCTGGCGACGACGGCGACGGCCAACAGCCGTGTGGTGGCCGATGTCGCGGAGCAGCTGGGCGCTCTCGACCAGGGCACGGACTCGCCCGAGGTCCTCGTCATCCGCGGCCCCCTCGCCCGCACGTCGCTGCGGCTCGGCGTGCTGCGACTTCCGGACGCCCCCAGCCGCCTCGCGTGGCTGATCAGCCACCTCGCCGATCTCCCGGGATCGGGCATCATCTACACGCTCACCGTCGCCGCCGCGAACGACACCGACCGGCTGCTGCGCGACCGCGGCTACGACGTGCGCGCCTACACCGGGCAGACCGATCCCGACGACCGCGAGGAAGCCGAGACACTCCTGAAGCAGAACCGGGTCAAGGCGCTCGTCGCCACGAGCGCCCTCGGTATGGGATTCGACAAGCCCGACCTCGGCTTCGTCGTGCACCTGGGGGCACCGTCGTCGCCGGTGTCGTACTACCAGCAGGTCGGGCGCGCGGGGCGCGCCACGGCGTCTGCCGACGTGCTCCTGCTCCCCGGCGCCGAAGACCGCGAGATCTGGCACTATTTCGCCACGGCATCCATGCCCAACAGAGAACGGGCCGAGCGCGTGCTCTCGGCCCTCTCCGCCTCGGGTGGGCCACTCTCGACGCCGGCGCTCGAAGCCCTGGTCGACATCCGGCGCACTCCGCTGGAGCTGCTGCTGAAGGTGCTCGATGTCGACGGCGCGGTGGCCCGCACGAAGGGCGGCTGGATCGCGACCGGCCAGCCGTGGACGTACGACGAAGACCGCTACCGCCGTATCGCCGCCGAGCGCCTCGCCGAGCAGCAGCACATGATCGACTACGAGCAGACCCGCGGATGCCGCATGGAGTTCCTGCAGCGCGCCCTCGACGACGACACCGCGACCCCGTGCGGTCGCTGCGACAACTGCGCCGGCGCATGGTTTCCGCTCGGGATCGGAAAGGACGCGACGGAGGCGGCCTCCGCCGCACTCGACCGGGTCGGTGTGCCGATCGAACCCCGTCGGCAGTGGCCCACCGGTGCCGACTCGCTCGGCGTGCCGGTGCGCGGTCGCATCCCCGCCGACGAGCAGTCGGACGCGGGACGGGCGCTCGCGCGGCTCACCGACCTCGGGTGGGGTGGGACACTGCGCGAGATGTTCGCGGCCGGCGCCGCCGATGCGCCGGTGCCGCCGAACGTGGCGGCCGCCTGCGTGCGCGTGCTGGCCGATTGGGGCTGGGCCGAGCGTCCGGTCGCCGTGGTCGCGATGCCGTCACGATCCAAGCCGCAGCTCGTCGGTACGCTGGCCCGCGGCATCGCCGAGATCGGCCGCATGCCGTTTCTGGGCACCCTCGATCTCGTCGACGGCGGTCCGATCGGCGCACCGGGAGGCAACAGCGCCTTCCGGCTCGCCGGCGTCTGGGAACGCTTCAGCGCCGCTGGTCTCGATGTTCCCGCCGCGCCGGTCCTCCTGGTCGACGACCTCGTCGACAGCAGATGGACGCTGACGATCGCCGCACGCGAGCTGCGCCGGGCCGGGGCGGCGGCGGTGCTCCCCTTCGCCCTCGCACTGCGCGGCTGACGCGACGCCCACTCCTGGCTGGGCTACACCGTCTCGGCAGAGAGTCGGGCGGCAGCCGTCGCCATGTGCACAGCCATCGCCGAAGCCGCGGCATCCTCATCACCGGCACGAACCGCCCGGCCCACCGCGTCGTGCTCGTCGATGGCGGTGCGCACCTCGGCCTCGTCCCGCACGGCACGGTCGGCGTATACCTGCAGCAGCGACCGGACGACGTGCAGCAGGTCCACGAGCTGTTCGTTGCCAGCGGCGGCGGCCAGCGCGTTGTGGAAGTCGAGGTCGGCCTCCGCGAAGGCGGACAGATCGCCGACGGAGGACCGCATGCGCTCGAGCGCGGCGCCGATCTCCTGCAGCGTGGACGCCTCGGCCCGCCCTGCGGCCAGCCGCGCGACGTAGATCTCGAGCCCGGCACGCAGTTCGAGCAGCTCCCCGGTCTTGCGGGGCCCGATCAGCAGGCCCCAGCGCAGCGTCTGAGGGAGCAGCTCGCTCGCCGTGCCGCGCAGGTAGGTGCCTGAACCCGGGCGCACGTCAACGATGCCGAGGATCTCGAGCGCGGCGAGCGCTTCGCGCACGGCCGAGCGGCCGACGCCGAGCGTGGTCGCGAGCTGACGTTCCGGGGGCAGGCGCGTGCCCGGCTCGATCGATCCGCTCGTGAACAGGTCCATCAGCCGTCGTGCGACCTCCGAGACGGGTGTGCCCGCGGGCAGGGCGCCCAGCGCGGCCGCGATCGCGTCGGAACCGTCGCCAGGGTATGCGGGCATGCGCACAATCTACCTCGCGTGCGGCATTCCGCTCGCCTTCGGTCAACCGGTTTGCCTGAGGTCACTCTGGAAACGTTTTCTCACTCCTCTGTGAATGCCGAAGACAAGGGACGATGATGTTCAGGAAAACAGCACGCACGACCACGGCGCTCGCCGCCGTCACCCTGGGAGCGATGTTCGCTCTCGGCGGTTGCGCCGGCGGCTCCGCCCCGGGCGGCCTCCACGACCGCCGACGCCGACGAGGACGTCTCGATCTCGTTCACGTTCTGGGTAACGACGTACGCGCAGAGCTCTACGACGAGGCGATCGCCGAGTTCGAGAGCCAGCATACGAACATCGACATCAAGGTCATCTTCCTCGCGCCCCAGGATTACTGGGAGAAGCGTCAGATCGGGGCAGCGGGCACCGGCCTGCCCGACGTCGTGACGATCGACCTCGCCTAGATCGCAACCGACGCGATCGATGCGCAGCTGCTCGGATCGGGTGTCGTCGATGGCGTCATCACCGGCCTCCCCCCTCCACGAACGCCTGGAGCCTCTTCCAGAACACCACGACACTCGACAGCCTCGGCGTGGAGGCGTTCGACGGCGGAACCTGGGAGGACTATTGCGAGTGGATGGCCGAGGTCAGCGCCGCGGGCGCGGCAGCGGGCACGGATGTCTGGGGCGGAGTGGACCCCTCGACCCGCCTCGTGAACTTCGAGAACGTGCTGCGCGCACAGGGCAGGGTCCTCTTCAACGACGATAGCAAGATCGGCTTCTACGAAGACGACCTCCGCGCGTTCTGGGTGCGCTCATCCACGGCCCGCGGCAACGGGGCCGGCGCCACCGCCCGATCTAATTTGCAAGTGGTCAACCGGTTTGCCAAACTTCCTGAAGACGAGGAGGTCGATCGACCATGACCAGACTGTGGAATGACCCGGGCGACTTCGCCGACGAGATGATCGACGGCTTCGTCGCAGCGCATTCCCGCTCGGTGCGTCGTGTGACCGGCGGCGTGGTGCGCGCGACACGGTCCCCCGCAGGCCAGGTCGCCGTGGTCATCGGCGGCGGCTCGGGCCACTACCCCGCGTTCGGCGGTCTGGTCGGACCCGGGCTCGCGCATGGGGCGGCAATGGGAAATCTGTTCGCCTCGCCCTCGACGCAGCAGGTGTTCGCGGTCGCGAAGGCGGCCGAGAACGGCGGTGGCGTGTTCTTCGCATACGGCAACTACGCCGGCGACGTGCTCAACTTCGATGCGGCACAGGACCGACTCCGCGCCGAGGGCATCGCGTGCGAGACGGTGGCCGTGACGGACGACATCTTCAGCGCGCAGCCCGCGGTGAGACACAAGCGTCGCGGTATCGCCGGCGACCTGACGGTGTTCCGCACGGCAGCGACCGCCGCCGAGGCCGGATACGACCTGGCGGCTGTCACGGCTGTGGCCACCAAGGCCAACGAGCGCACCCGGTCGATGGGAGTCGCATTCACCGGGTGCACCCTTCCCGGCGCCGACCGCGCCCTGTTCTCGGTGCCCGAAGGTCGCATGGCGGTCGGACTCGGCATCCATGGAGAGCCCGGGATCGACGAAACCGACATTCCGACCGCCGACGGTCTGGCAGAACTGCTCGTCTCGCGGCTACTCGAAGAGCGCCCCGACGGTGCGGGCACGCGGGTCGTGCCGATTCTGAACGGTCTCGGATCGCTCAAGTACGAGGAGATGTTCGTCGTCTACCGACGCATCGCCCAACTGCTGCAGGGCGCAGGGTTGGAGCTCGTCGACCCGCACGTGGGCGAGTACTGCACCTCGTTCGATATGGCCGGCACCTCCCTCACCCTGTTCTGGCTCGACGACGAACTCGAGCGCCTCTGGGACACCCCCGTCGACACTCCCGCCTACCGACGCGGGTCGGTCGCCCCTCAGGTGCGGTCAGATGCTTCTGCACCGACCGCGGACATCGTTGTGATCGCGCCGGGCGACGCCACGTCGCGCACGTGCGCAGCGACAGTTGTGTCGGTGCTCGAAGTGCTCGAAGGGACGATCGACGCCAACGTCGACGAGTTCGGCCGGCTCGACTCGATCGCCGGCGACGGCGACCACGGCATCGGCATGCAACGAGGCTCACGCGCCGCCCTCGCCGCGGCCCGGGCCGCGGCCGCCGCGGGCGCTGGTGCTGGGACCGTGATGGAGCGCGCGGCGAATGCCTGGTCCGACCGCGCAGGCGGCACCTCCGGGGCCCTGTGGGGCGTCATCCTCTCCGCCCTCGCCGCTCACCTGGGAGATGTGGGCCGCCCGTCGGCCGCCAACATCGCAGCGGGCGTCGAGGCGGGCGCGACCGGGGTCATGTCATATGGCAAGGCCGAAGTCGGCGACAAGACCATGGTCGACGTGCTCGTGCCCTTCGCCTCGACACTGACCTCGGCCGTCGATGCGGGCGCGTCGCTCGCCGACGGCTGGCGCGCCGCCGTCGTCGTCGCCACCGCCGCCGCCGCCGCCACTGCCGACCTCCTCCCCCGCATGGGACGCGCGCGTGCACACGGCCAGAACAGCGTGGGCATCCCCGATCCCGGCGCCCATTCCCTCGCACTCATCGTGGCCGCAGTTGCCGATGTGGTCGCGATGACCGAAAGGACCGCATCATGACCGAGCCCCTGCGCCTCGTCATCGGCAGCGACGACGCTGGATTCGATTACAAGGAAGTCATCAAGCGCGATCTCGAGGTCCACGACCTCGTGGCTTCGGTGGTGGATGTCGGAGTCGGCGCCGACGGACACGCCGCGTACCCGCGCGTGGCGATCGCCGCGGCCGAACTCGTCGCCAACGGCGAAGCCGACCGCGCGTTGCTCATCTGCGGCACGGGCCTGGGCGTCGCGATCGCGGCGAACAAGGTCGCCGGGATCCGCGCCGTCACTGCACACGACTCGTTCTCAGTCGAGCGCGGCGTGCTCTCCAACGACGCCCAGGTGCTGACGATGGGCCAACGCGTCATCGGCATTGAACTCGCCCGCCGCCTGGTGCGCGAGTGGCTGACCTATCGCTTCGACCCGACGTCCGCATCGGCCCAGAAGGTCGCCGCCATCGGACAGTATGAAGCCACCGGATCCTGCTGATGGCACGCGTCACGGTCGGAGTGAGCCTGAAGACCTATTTCGGGCATGGTCAGGCGATCGAGTGGTGCACGCGCGTCGCGGACCTCGTCGGCATCTGCCCCGCCGTGGCCGACGGCAGCGTTGAGCTGTTCGTCATCCCGACCTTCCCGCAGATCGTCGGCGCCGTCGACGCGTTCGCGGGAACGCCTGTGGTGATCGGAGCGCAGGATGTCTCGCAGTTCGAGCCCGACGCCTACACCGGCGAGGTCTCCGCCGCCGAACTCGCCGAAATCGGCATCGGAGTGGTCGAGATCGGCCACGCCGAACGCCGCCGTCTGTTCGCCGAGACCGACGACGTCGTCACGGCCAAGGTGGCGACCGCGCTCTCGCACGGCGTCACTCCGGTGCTGTGCCTCGGCGAGATGCACGAGACCTCGGACGCTGCTGCCGTCGTGGTCGACCAGCTCCGTTCGGCGCTCGCCTCCGCGCCGGACGGACGCGTCATCGTCGCCTACGAACCTGTCTGGGCGATCGGCGCGGCCGAGCCAGCGGGGCCCGACCACATCATCCCCGTCGCCCGCGCGCTCCGCGCCGAGCTCGACACCCTCCCGGACCGAGCCGAATCATCCGTCGTCTATGGCGGCTCCGCCGGCCCCGGCCTGCTGAGGCGCCTCGACGGCTCGGTCGACGGGCTATTCCTCGGCCGCTTCGCCCACGACCCTGCGAATCTCCTCGCCGTCCTCCACGAAGCCGCCGCCCTCGCCCCGGCACGCACGGGGCCCGACGCATGATCGGTCTCGGCACGTACGCGTTCTTCTGGCAGCACTCCGACCGCGCGCTCGAACCCCTCTCGCTGACCGACGCGTTCCGCGCGACGCGCGAGCTCGGCGTCGACCTGTTCCAGATCTGCGACTTCGATCCCCTCGAGCGCATGACGGATGCCGAACTGCGCGACGCCGCCGCGGCGGCGCGCGACCTCGGCCTCACGATCGAGCTCGGCACGAAGGGCATCGAGCCCGGACGGCTCGCCCGCTTCCTCGAGCTGGCCGCGACGTTCGACGCCGTGCTCGTGCGCAGCATGCTCTACGGACCCGATTCGCGTCCGACCCGGGGCCAAGCCGTGGAGTGGTTGAGCGCCGCGATGCCGCGATATGCGGCATCCGGAGTCACGCTCGCCCTCGAGACATACGAACAGGTCGCGACTTCCGGCCTCGTCGCGGTCATCGAGCGCGTCGGCAGCGACTGCCTCGGCGTGTGCCTGGACCCAGCCAACGTCACGGCGCGGCTCGAGCTGCCGCGTGACGCGGTCGAACTCACGGCGCCCCTCGTCAAGAACGTGCACGTGAAGGACTTCGCGTTCTCCCGCCAGCCCGGCTGGGTCGGCTTCACCTACTCCGGAGCTCCGATGGGCACCGGCCTGCACGACTATCCGCACCTGCTCGAGACCGTCCGCCCGCGCGAGCGCGGCGTCAACGAGATCGTCGAGCACTGGCTCCCCTGGCAAGGGGATGGCGAGAGCACCATCCAGACCGAGCGGGAATGGACCCGCACCACCCTCGAATACCTCAGGAGCACACTGTGACCGAGTCCTACAAGATCGCCGTCGTCGGCGCGGGCGGCAAGATGGGCATGCGCGTGTCCGACAACCTCGTCACGACCGCCCACGAGGTGCGCTACGTCGAGAACTCCCCCGCCGGGCAGCAGCGCACGATCGACGCGGGTCGGGAGCTGACCGACGCCACCGTCGCGGTCGCCGATGCCGACATCGTCGTCCTGGCGGTGCCCGACCTCGCGCTCGGCCCCGTCACCGCCGACCTCGTGCCGCAGCTCAAGGCGGGCGCGATCGTGCTGACCCTCGACCCCGCCGCCGCCTACGCAGGGCTCCTCACGACGCGTGACGACGTCATCCAAGCCGTGGCGCACCCGTGCCATCCGTCGATCTTCCTGCAACGCGAGACGCCCGAGCAGTGGGCTGACACGTTCGGCGGCATCGCCGCTCCCCAGGATGCCATCGCCGCCATCGAATCCGGCGACGAGGCCAAGAAGGCCATCGTCGAGGCGACCGTTCGCGCGATCTACGCCCCCGTCATCGACGTGCACTGGGTCACGATCAAGCAGCTCGCCCAGCTTGAGCCAACGCTGGTCGAGACCGTCGCCTGCATGATCGGCTCCCTCCTCAACGAGGCACTATCCGAGGCCGTCGACACGATGGGGGTGCCGGAGGCGGCGGCACGCAGCATCCTCTACGGGCACACCCAGGTGGCGCTGGCCAACGGACTGCGCGGCGATAATCCCTTCAGCGACGCGTGTCTCATCGCGATGGACTACGGGCGCGAGAGCATCATCAAGGAAGACTGGAAGAAGGTCTTCCGCGACGACGAGCTCGACAAGAACCTCGCGCGCATGCTCCACCTCGACGAGATCAAGCGATAGGGCCCATTGTGAGCACGGCCTGGGACTCGACGCACCGCCTGTCGCGACCCTGGCGCGGCGGGCCGTGGTCGTTCGAGCTCCGCGACGACGAGATCGCCGACATCTCGTATGACGGACGCATCGTGCTGCGCGCCGCGCGGGCCGTCGTGCGGGACCGCAACTGGGACACCGCACCGCTCATCGTCGATCGCGTGCGCGAGACCGATGCCACCGTGACACTGCACGTGCGCTCGGTCGGTCTCGGCTCCTCGTTTCGAGGCGTCATGCGGGTCGAGGCGCGGGGTTCGCGGTTCGTGGTGATCGCGGATCTCGAGTCGGAGCATCCGTTCGACACCAACCGCACCGGTCTCGTGGTGCTGCATCCTCCCGCACTCGCCGGCGCAACGCTGGAGGTCGTACACCCCGAGGGCGACGTGGAGTCGACCGCGTTCCCGCGGGCGATCAGTCCACATCAGCCGGTGCGCGGCATCTCCGCCCTCGCCTGGGAGCATGACGGCCTGAGAGTGCGTATGAGCTTCGAGGGCGACGTGTTCGAGATGGAGGACCAGCGCAACTGGACCGACGCCTCGTTCAAGACCTACAGTCGCCCTCTCGCCCTGCCATTCCCCTACCCCCTCGACGCCGGCGATCAGGTGCGGCAGACCCTCGAGATCGATGTCGAGCCGACGGATGCCACGGCGCCCGCTCCCGCGGCGGAACGCATCGACCTCGTCGCGGGCGGCGCCTTCCCCTCGCTCGCCGTCGCGGCTTCGACGGCCCCCGACCCCGCCCCGCCCTTCGACCCGACCGCATCGGCTGTGCTCGTCGAACTCGACCTCGCCACGCGCAACTGGCGTGCCGCACTGCGCCGGGCAGCGTCATCCGGACTTCCCCTCGACGTGCGCTTCGTGCTCGCCGACGACGACGCGCTGACCACCGGGGTCGCCGCGCTGCGCGGGCACGACGTCGTGCGCGTCACGGCGTTCCCGCCCGAGGGGGCGTCGCGGCATGTCTCAGATGCCTCGGCCATCGCGGCGCTGCGCAGCGCACTCGCGCATGCCGGCGTCTCGACCGAGGTCGTGGGCGGAGCCCGTTCGCACTTCACCGAGCTCAACCGCGAGCATCACCGGCTGCCGCGCGACCTCGACGGGATCGTCTTCAGCGTAACGCCGCTGTTCCACAGCCTCGGCACAGAGCAGCTCGTGGAGTCGTTGGCGATGCAGCGGCTGGTCGCGGAGCAGGGTGTGGTCATCGCGGCTGCGGTCAGTGACGCCGCGCGCGGGGAGACAGATCCGTCGGGAACCGGCGTGCCCGTGCACATCGGGCCGATCGGGCTGCGTCCGCACTTCAACGACGTCGCAACCATTCCCCCACCGCGTCCGGCCGCCGACGATCTCCGCGACGGGTATGGTCCGGCGCTGCTCGAGCTCACCGATCCGCGTCAGGATGCCGAGCAGCTCGCCGCCTGGACGATCGCGAGCGCTGCGGCCCTTGCGGTGCCGGGAGTTGCGACGCTGACGTTCTTCGAGGAATGGGGCCCCCGCGGCATCCGGGACGAGTCCGGCGCCGAACGCCCCGTGGCTGCGGCGATGCGGGCCCTCGCCGAGCTCTCGGGTCGCGCGTCGCTGCACGGCGCCAGCCCGGACGGTCTCGTGTGGGCGATCGGCGCGCGGAGCGACGACGGAGCCGAGCGGGTGCTCGTCTCCAATATGGACTCGGTCGGTCGCACACTGCGCATCACGACCCCGACCGGCCATGCCGGCGTGCACCTCGGGCCCCTGACCTGGCTGCACGTGGATCTCCCCGCCAGGGGTTGACCCGCGCGCTCAGCGACGCACAGCGCTCACGAAGAGATCTCGCCCCACACGGACACGCTCCAGGCCGGTAGCGTGACCGCCTCACCCGCCCGCACCGGTGCGTCCTCGGCCAGAACGTCCACGACGGTGCGCGCCATCACGATCTCGCCCTCCTCGGGCGACCAGTTGTGCACGACCCATACGCGTCCGCGCGGCCCGCGCAGCGAGTGGACCGTGACGCTCGCCGGCCGATGACGCAGCGGCGAATCGACGCGCGGAAGGGAGGCATCCGCCACGATCCGCGCCATCAGCGCGCGGTCGGGCAGCGTCCCCACCGCATACGCGATGCCGTCCCCGAACGCGTGCTTGGTCACCGCCGCCCACGCGCCGTAGTGCGCATGCGCATACCGCGCGAGCACCTCGGCACCCTGGGGCTCGTAGGAGTCGATCCACCCTTGGGCGATCCCGCCGCCCAGACCCTCGATCACGATGTCGGCGCGCAGCGACGCGAACTCGGCGTATGACGCGCCGAGCACCTCGGCGAGCGCGCCGGGCACCACCGCTGAACGCACCCGACCCTCGTCGTCGCCGAAGCCGGTGCGAGGCCCGACGATGAGCGTGCCCCCGATGCGCACGTAGTCCGCGAGAACGGCGAGGGTGCGATCGGATGCCGCCACCAGCCCGGGCACGATGACGGTCGCGTACCGCCCCAGCAGGGCTGCGGCTTCGGGGAGCTGTCGCTCGTTCACGACGGCGAGCTGGCGCCCCGCATCGACCGCCCCGCGTGCGAAGGCCTGCACGATCCGACCGTACGCGTGCGGGTCGGCGCTGCCGTCGGGACGGCACAGCGGCGGCTCTGCGGACATCACCCACTCGCTGTCGTGCGAGATCACGATCGCGACGTCCGCGTCGGCCTCGGCACCGGAGAGCCACGACGACGCAGCGTCGAACTGCGCGCCGAGCGCGGCGATCTCTCGGTACACGCGGCCGGGCTTCAGGTCGTGCCCGAGCACCCCACCCCAGTGCACTTCGTGCCCGGAGTGCAGGGTGTGCCAATGCCAGTACGAGACGAGTCGCGCCCCACGGGCGGCGAGCAGCCAGGCCGCCTGCGTCAGCTGACCGGCATACGGGGGCCGGGCCTCATGCGCGGCGCCGATCGACGTCGCTCCCGTCTCGGTCACCAGGAAGGGCGCATCCCGTGTCGCACGCATGCGATCGGCCATCAGCACGATCTGCGCGACGTCGTCGGCGAACCAGTCGTCGGCGCCGGCGGTGTGGGCGAGGTCGAGCGAATCCTGCGCCGCGTAGTACGCGTTGCCGCTCGCGATGTCGAGCGTCTCCCCCACGGCCACGTCATCCATGGCCGGACGCCCGTAGGCGATGCACGTCGTCAGCAGGGTCTCCGCAGCGACGAGCGGACGCACGATCACGGCCTGCCATGCGAGGAAGTCCGTCGTCTGCTCCGCCTGGAATCGGCGCCATGCGAGCGCGTAGGCCGGCGTCGTGTTGCCGGCGGGCGCCCACAGCTCATCCCACGACGCGATGCGGTGCGACCAGTAGGCCAGCCCCCACGCCTCGTTCAGCGCCTCCGGGGTGCCATACCTCTTCGCGAGCCACTCCCGGAACGCCGCGACGACATCGGCGTTGTGGATGAGGTGCAGTCCTGCCTCGTTGTCGAGCTGCACTCCGACGACTGCGGGATGCCGCCCGTGCCGACCGACGACAGCCCGGATGACGCGCTCGGCGTAGGTGCGGAACACCGATGACGTGTAGTCGACCTCCTGGCGCCCACCCCACGGCACCGGTGAGCCGTCAGCCCTGCGCACCGCGAGTTCCGGATGCGCGTGAGCGAGCCACGGCGGCACAGCGTAGGTCGGGGTGCCGAGGATGACCTCGATGCCGAAAGCGTGCGCAGCATCGAGGATCGGCGTCATCCATTCGAGGTCGAACCGCCCGTCCTCGGGTTCCCACGTCGACCACACCGACTCGCCGACGCGGATGCACCGAATGCCGGCGGCGACCATCAGCCGCAGGTCCTCCTCCAGGCGAGACGGATCGGGCAGGTACTCGTTGTAGTAGGCGACGCCGAGCCCGACGGCTGTGCCGATCCGCGCCATCAGGCCACTCGGGTGATGCGCAGGGCGAGGGCCTCGCCTTCGGGGAGCGCCACGGCACCGGAAGACCGTGCGAAGCCCTCGTTGCGCTGCACGTCGTCGAGCACGAAGCGACGTCCGACAGGCGTGATCGTCATGTTCCACGTGTCGATCACGTCGATCTCGAACGCATCGCCGACCTGGATCCGCTCGCCGACCATGGTCGATTGCGGCAGCCGGAACGCCCATTCGGCCGGCGCCGAACGCCCGAAATACCGCAGGTACTGGCGCCGCGCGACACCGGCCACGTACTCGGGGTCGTCCCATTTGTCGATCGGGTCGAGGCCGGGGATCGCCAGCTCGTCGAGCACCTCGCGGAGGAAACCGAGACGGGCGGGCGACTCACCGCGCAACGGCCCGCCCTGCACGATGTGCAGGCCGTCGTCCGGCAGCACGAAGCTCTCCCCATGCGAGGCGTAGGTGCCCGAAACGGTGGCGATCCAGAACTGGTGGACCAGTTCCTGTGCACTCAGGTGCCCCCAGCGCTCGGGCGTATCGCCCTCGTACTTGATCTCGTCGAGCACGACCGGCTTGCCGTACACGTCGCGGTAGAGTCCCGCACGCCCGAACTCGGTCGTGACGTGGCCGTTCTGGATCGAGGCATGCGTGACCCACGGCTGGTTGTAGTCGTAGAGCTCGATCCAGTTGTGGATGGAGCGCAGGTGTCGGTGCGGGTCGATCTCGGCGAGCAGTTCGCCGGTACGCGTCCAACGCTCGCGCGGACGGTCCAGGATGTCGAACTCGTTGCACAGCGACCACCAGACGCCGGGAAAGGCCGACAGGCGCGCGACGACGTAGCGGAGGTACGCGCCATCCTCTTCTTCGGTCAGCCCGTCCAGGCCGAACCGCCCGCCGTCGTAAGAGTTGTAGAGGAGCACGTCGGCCTGGATGCCACGCTCTCCGAGCAGCGCCACGGCGGCGTCGAGTCGGCGGAAGAACGCGATGACGGGACGAGAGACGTCCCAGCGACCGGCGGCATCCTTCTCGAAGGGGAGGAGCGTCGGGAAGTGCTCGACGTGCCCGCCCGCCTGCGGGAAGACCATGAACCGCAGCTTGGTGAAGCCGGCGTCCGCGATCGCCTCGACGGTCTGCGAGTAGAGGGGCTCGTCTTGATGCAGCCAGTTGTACACCGTGGCGCCGACCGGACGGTGGGGTGTGCCATCGGCGTGCGCGAAGTGGAATCGGTGCGCGACGCGCACGGTGCCGGGTCCCGCAGAGCCCCGTACCTCGAGGGAGCCGGTCAGTCCGTCGAGCTCGGATGCCGCGCTCTCGGTCCGCCACGCCCACGCGCCTTCCTGCTCGGGGAGGAAGCGTGCGACATAGCGACGGCCGCCGTCCCAGAATCCGGGAACGCGCAGGTCCTGCTCGCCGAGGCGGAACACGGTCGTGAACGGCACGGTGGTCGCCGGAATGACCTCCTCGGGCCCTTCGAGCACGAGCTCGAACGGGCGATGGCGGGGATGGGCCGTCATCGTGCGGTCCTCCAGTCGTGGGCGGCGGTGAATCCGAGTTCGCGCTGGATCTTGCGCGTCGACATGAGTGACTCGAACTCGCCGAGGTCATCGGCTACGGGGGTTCCGGGGAACCAGCGCTCGGCGACGTCGCGCGACGGGGCGGCGGTTCCGGATGTCGGAGCCGCGACGTTGTAGACGCGGAAGCCGGGCGCGGTGGCGGCGAGCGCGAGGGCCACGGCCTGCGCGCCATCGCGGGAGTCGATCCACGATCCGATGAGGTCGCGGCGGTAGTCGGGTTCGGCCGCGCGATCGAAGGTGGCGTACTCGTCGGGCGCGACGACGTTGGTGAATCTCAGCGCGGTGATCGAGGCATCCGGCGTCCACCGCACGAGCTGCGCGGCCATGGCCTCCTCGACCACCTTGCCCAGGCCGTACGTGTTGTTGGCGCTCGTGTAGTCGTCGTCCACGGGGAGCTTCGGCGGAGCCTCGTCGAACGGGAACCCCATCGCGGTGATGCTCGATGCGAATACGATGCTGCGGATGCCGACGCGGTGGGCGGCATGCAGCACGTGGAAAGAGACACGCACGTTGTTGTCGAAGGTCGCGGCATCCGGCACGAGTCCGTTCACGGGGATCGCCGCGAGGTGCACGATCGCGTCGAGCCCGCTGTGGCGGGCGGTGACGCCGTGGAAGGCGTCGAGCGTCTGGCCGTAGTCGGCGAGGTCGACGCGGGTGAATCCCGCACCTGGGATGCCGTTCGTGTCGAAGCCGATCACGTCATGACCGTCGGCGCGCAGCCTGTCGACCGTCGCCCTCCCGAGCTTGCCGCCGCTGCCGGTCACGCCGATCGTCATGGACTTGCTGCTCGTCATTGAACCCCTGCTCTCGCGTTCCGCCCCTCCGGACGGTAGATTGCATAATGATTCTATAGTGAAACAAGCTTCAGGGGGAGACTCGATGACGACCGTCACCGCTCCGCGGATCGAGCACCACCGCGAACCGCTCGGCATCGGCGAGCGCGCGCCCCGATTGTCGTGGACCATCCTCGACACCCCCGACGACTGGCGCCAGAGCGCGTACCGGATCGACGTCCGCGCCGATGACGGCCGCGCGCTCTCCCACGAGGTCGAATCCGACGAGCAGGTGCTCGTGGCCTGGCCGTTCGCCTCCCTCGCTTCCCGAGAACGCGTGGGCGTGCGAGTCAGCGTTCGTGGCGAGGACGGCGAATGGTCGGATGCCTCACCCGAAACCGCGCTCGAAGCCGGCCTGCTGTCGACCGACGACTGGCAGGCATGGCCCATCGGCGCGACCTGGAACGAGAACCCCGCCTCGGATGCTCGGCGCGCGGCGCTCGTCCGCCGCGGCGTGCACGTGCGAGCCGGTCTCGCGAGGGCCCGCCTGTACGCGACGGCGCACGGCCTCTACGAAGCTGAGATCAACGGCGTCCGCGTCGGAGACGACGCACTCTCCCCTGGCTGGACCGTCTACGGCTCGCGCCTGCGGTGCTACACCTACGATGTGACCGACCTGCTCGTCACCGGCGAGAATGCGCTCGGCGCGTGGCTCGGCGACGGCTGGTACCGCGGACGCCTCGGCTGGCGCGGGGGCTGGCGCAATGTGTACGGCGACGATCTCTCCTTCCTTGCGCAGCTGGAGCTGACCTACCAGGACGGCACCCGCGAGATCATCGCGACCGACCACGACTGGCGCGTCGCGCCGAGCCCGATCCTGCGCAGCGGCATCTACGACGGCGAGGACTACGACGCGCGCCTCGAGCTCGACGGCTGGAGCAGCCCCGGCTTCGACGACGCCGCGTGGGAGATGGTGCAGCTCCGACACCGCGACCGTGCGACGCTCGTCGCCCCGACGGGTCCGCCGGTGCGCTGCACGCAGGAGCTGCACCCCATCGCGGTCACGACATCGCCGACCGGTCGGACGGTGCTCGACTTCGGGCAGAACTTCGCGGGCCGCTTGCGCATCCGCGTCACCGGCGAGGCCGGCACGACGGTGACCATCCGCACCGCGGAGGTGCTTCAAAATGGCGACGTCTACACGCGCCCGCTGCGCGACGCGCGATCGGAGGACAACTACACGCTCTCCGGCCGCGCGGGCGGCGAGGAGTGGGAGCCCCGGTTCACATTCCACGGCTTCCGCTACGCCGAGGTGTCGGGCTGGCCGACGGATGTCGCAGCAGCGGTCGCGGCGGGGGACATCGTCGGACGGGTGTACCACACCGACCTCGAGCGCACCGGGTGGTTCTCCTCGTCCGACCCGATGCTCGATCGTCTCCACGAGAACGTCGTGTGGTCCACGCGCGGCAACTTCGTCGACATCCCCACGGACTGCCCCCAGCGCGACGAAAGGCTCGGCTGGACGGGCGACATCCAGGTGTTCGGACCGACCGCGTCGTTCCTGTTCGACGTCTCGGGAATGCTGTCCGGCTGGCTCGAAGACCTCGCCATCGAACAGCTCCCCGACGGTACCGTCCCCTGGTACGTGCCCGTGATCCCCGCCGACAAGATGTGGACGCCTATGCGCCCAGGCGCCGCGTGGGGGGACGCCGCGACTCTTCTGCCGTGGACGCTCTTCGAGGCCTACGGCGATCTCGGCCTCGTTCGTGCGCAGTTCGACAGTGCTCGCAAGTGGGTCGACCTTCTCGAGCGTCTGTCCGGCCCGAGCCGGCTGTGGAACACCTGCTTCCAGCTCGGCGACTGGCTCGATCCTGCTGCTCCCCCGCAAGACCCGGCGGATGCCCGTACCGACCGCCACCTCGTCGCATCGGCGTACTTCGCGCAGTCGGCACGCACCGTCGCACTGATGGCCGAGCGTCTCGGGCTTCCGGCCGAGGCCGCGCACTACGCCACCCTCGCCGCCGAGGTGCGCAACGCCTTCACCGCGGAGTACATCGGTGCCGACGGCATCATGACCAGCGACGCGCAGACCGCGTATGCGCTGGCGCTGTCGTTCGACCTCATCCCGGATGCCGCGCGCCGCCGGGTCGCCGCAGACCGGCTCGCCATCCTCGTCGCCGAAGCGGGCAACCGCATCGCGACCGGCTTCGTCGGCACGCCGCTCATCGCGGGCGCGCTGAGCGACAACGGGCACGTGGACACCGCGTACAACCTGCTGCTCGAGCGCGAGTGCCCGTCGTGGCTCTACCAGATCGGCATGGGGGCCACCACGATCTGGGAGCGCTGGGACTCGATGCTGCCCGACGGCACCGTCAATCCGGGCACGATGACCTCCTTCAACCACTACGCGCTGGGCGCGGTGGCCGACTGGCTGCACCGCACCGTTGCGGGCATCGCGCCGGAGGAGGCCGGCTACCGTCGCATCCGATTCGCGCCGCGTCCGTCTGCGGCGCTCACCTCGGCATCGGCCCGACACCTCACCCCGTACGGTGAGGCATCCATCTCGTGGACGACGACGGCGGATGAGCTGCGCGTGGAGATCGTGATCCCGACCGGTTCGAGTGGCATCCTTGACCTCCAGGGAAAGGCCACGGAAGACCTCGGCCCAGGCACGCACTCCCGCACAGTCCGTCGAGAATCCGTCCCCTCCTGACGCCGAACGATCGGAGCCCCGCTTGTCCCCGAATCGCTACATCCGACCCCACGACGGTCAGGTGCGCCTGATGACCAAGATCGCGCGCATGTACCACGAGCGCGGTGCGCGACAATCGGAGATCGCAGAGGCGCTGAGCATTTCGCAGGCCAAGGTCTCACGACTGCTCAAGCGCGCCGAGGCGACGGGGATCGTCCGCACCACCGTCACCGTCGCTCCGGGGGTGTACACCGAGCTCGAAGAACAGCTCGAGGAACGCTACGGCCTCACCGAGGTGGTCGTCGTGGATGTCGATCCCGAGGCCGACGACGCCGAGACACTCGCCTCCATCGGTGCTGGCGCCGCCGCCTATCTCGAGGCGACGCTGTCGGGCGGCGACCGCATAGGAGTGTCGTCCTGGAGCCAGACGATCCTCGCTATGGTGGACCGCCTCCGCCCCTTCACGACACGGGGTGCGATCGAGGTCGTGCAGCTTCTCGGCGGCGTCGGCGCGCCCGAAGCGCAGAGCCACTCGAACCGGCTGCTGGACGAGCTCGCCCGCATGCTCGGCGCCGAAGCCGTCTATGTCCCCGCGCCCGGGGTCGTCGCAGGACCCGCCATCCGCGACAGTCTGCTGGCGGATGCCGCGATGCAGCAAGTGCAGACGCATTGGAGCGAGCTGACGATGGCCGTCATGGGCATCGGCAGCATCGAGCCGTCCCACGTGCTCGCCAACAGCGGCAACGCATTCACGGAGGAGGAGCGTCAGCCTCTGCTGGCGGCCGGGGCCGTCGGCGACATCTGCCACCGCATCTTCCGCGCCGACGGCACGCAGGTGCGCGGCGAGATCGACGACCGCATCATCGCGATCCCCGTCGACGTGCTGCTGCGCATCCCGCGGCGCGTCGGCATCGCGGGCGGTCCGCACAAGCTCGAAGCGATCCGCGGAGCCCTCGCGGGCCAGTGGATGACGACGCTCATCACCGATCTGCGCACGGCAGAGGCCCTCGCCGACGCGTGACGCCTTGGGGCTCTGCGCTCGCGCAGTCGAGCGACGTCAGTGCGAGAGCTGAGCGGCCAGCCGCTCCACGCCGAGCCGGGGGCTTGCGAGCACCGGCACGTCGACGGACACGGCATCCGCCGCGGTCGCCATCGACGCCTGCGCGAGCACGACGACATCGGCCTCGGCTGCGCCGCGCACGATCGCGGCGCCGACCAGCCGGTCGTGCGCCTCACGGTCACCACCCACGATGGCCTCGAATGCGCCCTCGACGACTTCGCTCGTCAGCTCCGGGCCGGTGCCTGCAGCCGCGGCCCGCTCCTCGATCAGCGCGAGCGTCGGCCGGCAGGTCGTGGGCAGGGTCGCGATGACCCGGATCCGAGATCCCGCGCGCACCGCGGCATCCGCCATCGCCTCGTCGACCCGCAGCACGACGATCCCGGCCGCGGCGCCCGCAGGCGCCGCGAGCTCGGAGATCGACGAGCACGTGAACATCACGGCATCCGCCCCACCGGCCGCCGCGGCGCGCACGAGGTCTTCGACGCGACCGGGGACGGATGCCACCCGCGCGGCATCGCTGAGATCCGCGACGATCTTGTCGTCGAGGTAGTTCACCACCGCGACGCCGGGGAGCAGTTCCGTCGCGAGCGCCCCGAACGGTGCGATGTTGACCGCGCCGGTGTGCAGGAACGCGATGCGCGTCATGGTCACCCCTTCACCGAGCCGGCGGCGAGGCCGGCCATGATCTTCTTGTTCAAGAACACAAACACGATCATCAGCACGACGATGTTGATGCTGATGGCCGCGAAAAGCGGCCCGTACTGGGTCGAGCCGTACTCGTCCGACAGGCTGAGCAAGCCCACCTGGATCGTAGCCAATTCGGGTCTGGTCGTGAACGTCAGCGCGATCAGCAGATCGTTGAAGACGCTGAAGAACTGCACGAGACCGATCGTGATCATCGCGTTCTTCATGAGCGGCAGCGCGATAACGAAGAACGAGCGCAGCGGACTGGCACCGTCCATCGTCGCGGCTTCGAAGATCTCCCTCGGCATCGACCGGAAGTACGCGGCCATGAGGAAGGTCGTCAGCGGCAGGCCCATCGCGGTGTACGTGAGGATCAGCGGCCAGAGCGTGTTGGTGAGCCCGAGGCGGAAGTACACCGTGAACAGGGGCACCAGGATCATCTGGCCGGGCACCATGACGCCGGCGAGGATGAAGAGCAGCACCTTGTGGCGGCCCTTCCAGATCATCACCTCGAGAACGTAGCCGGCGGCGACGCCAAGCAGGATGATCAGGAACACCGAGGGGAAGGTGACCAGGATGCTGTTGCGGTAGTTGGTCGCCACGTTGCCGCGCGTGAGCGCGGCAACGTAATTGTCGAACTTCCATGATTCGGGCAGCGCCCACGTCGAGTTCTCGAAGAACTCGGTCTGCGTCTTGAACGATCCGAGGATCATCCACAGCATCGGGTACAGCACGACGACCAGCACGATCGTCACGAGGATCCAGATCGGCAGACGGCGGACGATGCGCATGACGCGGCGTCCGAGCGGCTGCGGGCGCCCCGAGGGGAGCTTACGGAGGGGCGCCTTGCGCGACGAGGGCCGCGCCTGGGTCAGGGTCTGGGTGGCGGTCATCTCAGTCCTCCACACGCTTGCTTGATGACTTGAATACGGTCAGGGTGAATACGAGGCACAGCAGCGTCAGCACGAGAGCGATCGTGGAGCCGTAGCCGTACTCGGCGTACTCGAAGGCGGTCCGGTACATGTACAGGGTCAGTGGGGAGGTCGACGTCCCGGGTCCACCCTTGTTGAGGGCCAGCAGGCTGTCGAACACCTTGAGCGTCGAGTTGAGGCTGAAGATGATCGACGAGAGCAGGATCGGCGCCGACAGGGGAACGATGATGTGACGCACGAGGCGCAGACCCCCGGCGCCGTCGATCCGCGCGGACTCGATGATCTCGTCGGGGATGTCGAGGAGGCCGGTGTACAGCAGCACGGCGTAGAAGCCCATCGAGCTCCACAGCGTCATGACGATCGCCGTCGACATCGTGCCCGCCGTCGAGGCCATAAACTCGACGCTCTCGCCTCCGAAGAAGTTGATGATGTCGTTGACGGGGCCCTGGTTGTCGCCGACCGCGACGAAGCTGCGGAACAGCAGCGCCACCGCAACGGTGGGAAGCACCATCGGGAAGAAGACTGCGGTGCGCACGAACGCCGAGCCCTTGCGGAGCACGAAGACGTACAGGAGTGCGAGAAGGTAACCCAGGGCGACTTGGGCGAGGGTCGCGATGATCGCGAAGCTCACGCTCACCCACAGGGACTGCAGCGCCGCCTTGTCGGTGAGGAAAGTCGTGAAGTTCTCCACTCCGACGAACTCGAAGCCCCGGAGCGTATTGCCCTGGAAGAATGCGAGCCCCAGCGACCACAGCACCGGCACGACCTTGAGCAGGACGTAGATCGCCAGTGGCGGCAGCAGGAGGATGAGGATCGTCTTGCGGTCCCCGAAGACACGGTTCATCGGCGGAGCCCTCCCGGTTCCATGATGAGGGAGGCCCGACCGTCCGAGCGCGGATGGTCGGGCCTCAGGTCGATCAGCGGTTGGCGTCGACGCTGGCCTGGAGGTCGGTCATGTACTGCTCGGCCGTCATCTGACCCGTGGTGAGCAGCGTGACGTTCGTCGAGGCGAGCGAGTTCGACTTGGCGTCCAGCAGAGCCTCGAACCAGAGCACGGTGTCGGAGATCTCAGCCATCTTCTCCTGCACCATGGTGGTGGTCTCGGGGATGTCGGTGACCTCGCCGTTCACCTTGAAGCCCGACAGCACGCCGGCGTCCTGCAGCGCCTGCTGGCCGTAGTTCTCCGCGATGCACGAGAACCAGGCAGCGACCTTCGGGCCGGTGGTCTGCGGGTTCGCAGCCATCGCGGTACCGGCGTTCGCGGGCCACTCGTCGCTGCTGCCCTTGCCACCCTTAACGGACGGGAACGGCATGAAGCCGACGTTCTCGGCGCCGATCTGGTTCTGCGCCTCATCGTTGATGTTGCTGAGCATCCAGGTGCCGTCGTACTTCATGGCGGCCTTGCCCGTCAGGAACGCCGCGGTGGCGGCGTCTGCCTCGAGGGAGTTGAAGCCCTCGCCGAAGAAGCCATTCTCGGCCATCGTCTGCAGCGCCTCGGCACCGGCGACGTACGCCTCGTCGGTGAGCTTGGCCTTGTCGTCACGGATGTCGATCATCGCGTTCGGACCCGCGTTGCGGAAGATGTACAGACCCATGAGGCGCGTCAGGGGCCAGCCCTGCGATCCGGCCTGCGCGAACGGCGTGTAGCCGGCCGCCTTGATCGCCTCGCTGGCATCCATCAGCTCGTCGAACGTCTGGGGCTCTTCGAGGTCGAGCTCGGCGAAGATCTCCTTGTTGTACCAGATGCCTTCGAGGTTGTACTGGTACGGGAGCGAGACCATCTGGCCGTAGACGTTGTTGACGGTGGATGACGCGGCGGGAAGCACGTTGTCCCACGCGCCGGTCTCGGTCAGGATCTCTTCGTAGTCGACGACGAGCCCTGCGACGCCGAGGTCACCGGTCGGACGCACCATGGCGGTTCCGGCGATGAAGTGGGCGGGCAGTGCGTCCTGGCTGGCGAGGAGAGTGACCTTCTGCACGACGTCGGCCTGTGCCGTCTTCTCGTGAACGAGCGGAAGTGCCTCGTTCTCGGCCTTGCACTGGTCTTCACTCAGCGCGGTGAGCTGCGCCTCGAGGGTCGCGTTCTCGTTGGCGGTGAGGACCGTGAAGGTATCGGGGTCGGTGCCGGGGAAGTTGCCCTCGGCCGCGGCCGGGTCACTCGAGGCGGGGGTGGCGGCCCCAGAGGAACAAGCCACCAGAGGGATGATCGTGGCGAGTGCGAGACCGGTCACGATCATGCTGCGCCGCGTGCTGCGGGTATTCATAGCGTCCTCCTTGACGACGAACATGCGGAAGTGAGTGCGGGTACATCAGTGACAGTAGGTCGAGTTGGGAAGTGTGTCAACAGTCGGGGTTGAAATTCTATTCACTTTGTGACTGAATCGTCGAAGCAGTGCTGCGCTTGCCGGGTG
This sequence comes from Microbacterium sp. NPDC058021, assembly GCF_042885955.1. Classification (NCBI taxonomy): domain Bacteria; kingdom Bacillati; phylum Actinomycetota; class Actinomycetes; order Micrococcales; family Microbacteriaceae; genus Microbacterium; species Microbacterium sp. NPDC058021. Next base: position 498,820 of record NZ_JBHVRF010000001.1, on the reverse strand, counting down.
ATCCGTCTCAGCGCGAGGCTGAACCACACTCCTGGAAGGACGCATCCCATGCCCCCCACGACCGAGCTTCGAGCCCACGCACCCCTGCGGCCGCTCGACGCCGCACACGCCCGGTGGGCGCGGGGATTCTGGGGCGAGCTACACACGCGCACCCGCGACGTCACCGTCCCCCGCATCTGGGAGTCGCTGAGCGACCCCGACACGAGCCCCGGCCTGGCGAACTTCCACATGGCGGCCGGCCTCGCCTCCGGATCGCACGTCGGCCCGCCGTTCATGGACGGCGACTTCTACAAATGGTTCGAGGCGGCCGTCGCGCGGCTGGAGACCGATCCGGATGCCACGCTCGAGGCGCGCCTCGAAGACCTCGCCGCGCTCATCGCGTCCGTGCAGCGCGACGACGGCTACCTCCACACTCCGACCTTCATCGCGGAGCGGAATGAGGAAGACGTCGTCGCCCTCGCCGATCGCTTCAACTTCGAGACCTACAACCTCGGTCACCTGATCACCGCCGGCATCCGGCACTGGCAGGTCACCGGCAGCGAGACGCTCCTGGCTGCGGCCAAGAAGGCGGCCTCCTTTCTGGAGAGCCTGGCCACCGAAAAGCCCGTGGAGCTTGCCCGCAGCGCCATCTGCCCGTCGCACTACATGGCCGTCATCGAGCTTTACCGCGCCACCGGCGACGAGCGCTACCTGCGCCTCGCGGAGTCGTTCGTGCGCGTGCGCGACGACTTCGAGGAAGGCGGCGACGACAATCAGGATCGCGTCGCCGTGCGCGAGCAGACCGTCGTCGCCGGCCACGCCGTGCGCGCCAACTACCTCTACGCGGGCCTCGCCGACCTCGTCGCCGAGACCGGCGATCCCGAGATCACGGCAGTCCTCGAGCGTCTCTGGGCCGACGTCGTCGACACCAAGCTCTACCTGACCGGCGGCTGCGGTGCCCTCTACGACGGCGCGTCCCCCGATGGGCACCCCTGGCAGCGCGAGATCAGCCGCGTGCACCAGGCCTACGGCCGCGCGTACCAGCTGCCCAACACGACCGCCCACGCGGAGTCGTGCGCGAACATCGGCCTGATCCTGTGGAGCGAGCGGATGCTGGCGCTCGGTGCGCCGGATGCGCGCTACGCCGACGTGATCGAGCAGGTGTCTTACAACGCACTGCTCGCGAGCATCAGCCTGGCGGGCTCGGAGTACTTCTACACCAACGCACTCCGCCAGGTGCGCGGACTTCCGTACCCGCTCCGCCGTCCCGGTGACACGGGCCAGCCGATCGTGCCGCCGCCGCCGCCGTCGGATGAACGGCTGCGCCAGGAATACCTGACCTGCTTCTGTTGCCCGCCGAACATCGCGCGCACCCTGGCGCAGTTCCACGAGCGCATCGCCTCGCTGTCGGCCGACGGGCTGCACGTACACCAGTACGGCGGCAGCGACCTCGACGTCGCCGGGGACGCCGGCCGCTTGGCTCTCCGCGAGGACAGCGACTACCCGTGGGACGGGCGCATCACCTTCACGGTGACCGACGCCTCAGGGGCCCTGCCGCTGCACCTGCGCGTTCCGGGGTGGTCGACGGATGTCTCGCTCACCCTGAACGGATCTCCCGTCGAGGTCTCCCCACCTGGCACCTACACGCGCGTGGAGCGCGAGTGGCAGGCCGGGGATGTCGTCGAGCTGAATCTGCCGATGCCGATCCGCGTGCTGCGCGGACACCGCCTCGCCGAGGAGATCACCAACCAGGTCGCCGTGCAGCGCGGCCCCCTCGTCTACGCGCTGGAGAGCGCCGATCTGCCTGACGGCGTCCTCCTCGAGCAGGCGGCGTTCCGACGGGGCACCGCTCTCGAGCCGGTGGAGACGGATGTCGCGGGCCACCGCGTCGTCGCACTGGACACCGAGCTCACCGTCCTGCCGTCCGGCGAGCCATCCGGTCTCTACCGCGACATCGACGACGCGCCACTGCAGACGATCCCCGCCCGACTCGTCCCCTACTTCGCGTGGGGCAACCGAGGGGCCGGCGAAATGTCCGTCTGGCTTCCCGTGGTGTGGTGAGGGCGCGATCATGAGCACCCAGAACGTCATCGCCACCTACGTCATCGAGACGTCCCTTCCCTTGATGGCAGCCGCCGAGGTGCTCGCGGGCGAGCAGTCCACCGGCACGTTCGTGCGCGTTGAACGCGAGTCCGACGACCTGCGGGCACGCTTCGCCGCCCAGGTCGAGAGCGTCCAGGAGATCCCGCTCACCGGTGCTGGCCCGCTGCCTGGCACCGTCGGCGACCCGGCGCTGCGCCGTCGGGCCATACTCCGACTCCGCTTCCCGCTGGACAACTTCGGGCCGTCGCTGCCGAACCTGCTCGCCGCAGTCGCGGGCAATCTTTTCGAGCTGAAGGAGCTCGCCGCGATCCGCCTGATCGACATCGATCTGCCGTCCTCCTTCGCAGCGCGCTACGCCGGTCCTGCGTTCGGCGTCGACGGGACGCGTCGGCTCATGAGCCGCCCCGAGGGCGTGATGATCGGCACCATCGTCAAGCCGTCAATCGGGCTCCCCCCCGCGGATCTCGCTGAGCTCACCGGTCAGCTGGCCGAGGCGGGCATCGACTTCATCAAGGACGATGAGCTACAGGCCAATGGGCCCTCCGCACCGCTGGCCGAGCGCGTGAAGGCGGTGATGCCGGTGCTTGAGCGTCACGCCGACCGCACCGGCGTAAAGCCGATGTACGCGTTCAACATCACCGACGACATCGGACGCCTCGAAGCGAACCACGACCTCGTCGTCGCTGCCGGCGGCACCTCCGTGATGGCGTGCGTGAACCTCGTGGGCCTCGCCGGCATCGAGTACCTGCGCACCTTCAGCGCCGTCCCGATTCACGCGCACCGTGCCATGCTCGGAGCGATAAGCCGCTCGCAGCAGGTCGGCATCGCCTACCGCGCGTGGCAGAAGCTCGCCCGGCTGTCCGGCGCCGACCACCTGCACACGAACGGCATCAGCAACAAGTTCTACGAATCGGACGCCGAAGTGCTCGACTCCATCGCCGCCGTGCGCGAACCCCTCCTCGGGCTGACGCCGACACTGCCCGTGCTCTCCTCCGGCCAGTGGGCGGGCCTCGCGCACGCCACGTACGATGCCGTCGGCACGACCGACCTGCTCGTGCTCGCCGGCGGCGGCATCCACGGGCACCCCGACGGCGCGACAGGTGGGGTCGCGAGTATGCGTGAGGCTTGGGCCTCCGCCGAGCGCGGCGAGTCGGCCGCCGCGGCCTTCGAAGCATCCGGCGCCCTGCGTCGGGCGGCCGAGAGGTTCGGCCCGGTCCGTGTCTAGCGGTGTCCGCGCCGCGTTCTACGGCGACGACTTCACCGGCAGCGTCGACGCGCTGCTGCAGTTCGAGCGCCGCGGATGGACGGGGCGCCTGTTCGTGGGCGTGCCGCCCACAGAGGCGCTCGGCGCCGCCGCGGCCGAGGCTGATGTCATCGGGATCGCCGGGATCGCGCGTTCGCTCGCGGTGTCCGACCTCGACGCGGAGCTCGAGCCGGCGCTGCGCGCGCTCGTAAGCGTCAAGCCCCACCTCGTGCAGTACAAGGCGTGCTCGACCGCGGACTCCTCCCCGTCGATCGGCAACCTCGGCCGCGTGATCGAGCTCGGGCGCGCCCTGGTGTGCGAAGACCGCCCCGTCCCGATGCTCTTCGCGCAGCCTGACTTCGGCCGCTACACCGTCTTCGGACACCACTTCGCTGCCGAGGACGGCGTCGTCTACCGGCTCGACCAGCAGCCGACGATGTCGACGCACCCGTCCACGCCGATGACGGAGTCCGACCTCGCCGTGCACCTGTCACACCAGACCGATCTGCCGATCACCAGCATGCCGTACACGGCATACACGTCCCCCGAGGCGATCGCGGCGGGGCTTTCGACGACGGAGGCCGCGGCCGTCGTGCTCGACACTCTCGACGACCGGCATCTGGACTTGCTCGGTGCCGCGGTCGGGCTGCTGCCGACGCCGGTGTTCGCGGTCGGTTCGGGCGGGCTGAGCCACGCGGTCGCGGCGGCGACTCCCGGCATGGGTCGGTCGATTCCCACCACCACACCCACCGATGGACCGGTGCTCGCCGTCTCCGGCAGCCGTTCCGCGCAGACGCGGCGGCAGGTCGATGCCGCCCGTGCGGCGGGTTGGTGGGTGCGTCCGCTCGCATTCGGCGCCGATGCGGCTTCCTTCGACGACGTGCTTTCCGCCCTCGCAGCCGGACGCAGCGTCGTCCTGACATCGGACGACGCGGATGCCTCGGGCGTGCGGCCGGACGAGATTCTCGCGGTGATCGCCGAGGCCGCGGCATCCGTCGTCGCGGCGGCCGCGCATGCCGCAGTGGTACGCCGGGTGGTGGTGTGCGGCGGGGACACCTCGAGCCGGGTCACGCGGTTGCTCGGCGTCGACTCGCTGTCGATCGTCGCGAATCCGTGGGCGAACGTGGTGCTGCTGCGCGCGCACGCCGACGACCCCGCGATCGACGGCCTGGAGCTGCTGCTGAAGGGCGGCCAGGTCGGCGACGCCGACCTGCTGGAGCGCGTGCGGGCGCTCTGACCCGTGCCGGCGCACCGTCCACATCAGTCGGCGGCCAGGCGCACGCTCCAGGCCGTGTGCTCGCGCGGGACGCGGTACTGCTCGGGGAGGGCAGGACCCACCGATGCCGAGCCGAGCCCCTGTTGCGCGTGGTCGATGTTGAGCCACACTCGGCCGGAGTCCCCGAGCTCGTACGGCTTCGCCGCCCGCTGCAGGTCGTGCGACGTCCAGCGTCGCGCCGTGAAGTCGAAGACCGGCATACCGTCGACGCGCAGCTGCGGCATCCCCTCCCCGGACACCGCCAGGGTGCGGGTCTGCACATGATTGCCGTTCTCCTGCGGCACGGGATAGGGCGTCTGCAGCCCGTCGATCGACGACGAGAACCGTCCGAGAGGCGACGCCTCGAACGAGTCGACGTAGGTCTCCCCGGGCCCGCGCCCGTACCACTGGACCTCATCGAAGCCCGCCGGCAGCGAGAACAGCAGGCCGAGGCGCGGCAGCAGGATATCGCGGTGCATGTACGGCGTATCGCGCCACGGGCCTGTGAAGTCAACAGCGGTCGTCAGCACGACGCCCTCGCCGTCGGCCTGCCACAGCATCGACCAGGCGATGCCGTGGGGATGCGTCGTCGGCGCCGTGCGGCCCTCGACGCGGAGCCACCCCTCGCCGCGCTCGACGCGATCCGTGCGAGGGAGCATCCGATCGATGCCGGTTGCCGTCCACAGCGACGCGAGGTCGTTGAGCGAGCCCTGGCCGTGGTCGTTCTCGGTGGGCGCGCGATGCACGTCAATCCACGGCCCGTCCAGTTCGAGTGCACCTAGCGAGACGAGACGACCGGATGCCGCATCGAACCGCGCGGGTCCGACAGCGACTGCTCCCGACGACGCCGGGGCACCAGCCTGTGTCGGCGCCGACGGCACCGCCGGCAGAGCCCGCTCCACGACGACGCCCTGCCCCCACGCGACGACGTGTCCGGCATCCGCCCACAGCTCATCGTGGGCGAGCACGGCTTCGACCGTCAGCACGACCTCACCCGCACCTCCCGCGTCAGGACTGTCGGGCAGCATCACACTCACCGAAGAGCCAGCCGCGACGACCGGCACCTCGAGCGCTCCCGCCGCGATCTCGTGCCCCTCGACCTCCACCCGCCAGCGCCACGCAAGATCGGCTGTGTCGGCGCAATGGCGAATGTTGGAGATCTCCACGGCGTCGCCGATCTCCACCAGTACCGGCTCATGGGCCTTCGCGAGGGAGACCAGGCCCGGAGTGGGCGTGCGATCGCTGAAGACCAGTCCGTGCAGGCTGAAGCGCCCGCCGCGCGGTTCGTAGTCCAGATCGTCGCCATGCAGCACGTGCGCGGTGCCGTCGGCCGTCACCGCGTGGAAGCCGTGGTCAATCCACTCCCAGACGAAGGCGCCGCACAAGCGGTCGTGCGCGCGGATGATGCGCCAGTAGTCCTGCAGCGATCCTGGTCCGTTGCCCATCGCGTGCGCGTACTCGACGAGGAGGAAGGGAAGGCCGCGGCGACGCTCCTCGTCCGCCTCTGTCACGCCGTCGGGCAAGGGCGCCGTGGCATCTCCGACGACCATGCCGTGCATCCCGAGACGTCCGCCACGGGGCTCCTCGCGGCGACCGATCTGCTCGAGCAGCTCGAGCGACGGATACATCAGCGAGTAGAAGTCGGAGTCCTTGTAGCTGGGATCGCGTTCGTACAGCACGGCACGCGAAGGGTCGCGCTCCTCGATCCAGCGCCGCATTTCCTCGAACGCGTCGCCCGTCATGCTCTCGTTGGCCATCGACCACACCACGACGCTGGGATGGTTCTTGTCGCGTTCGACCGTGCGCTGCATGCGGTCGTGCAGCGCGTCGCGCCAGACGGCCTCGGCGGGCGGATTGCCCTCCCACCCGGCGTAGATGAACCCGTGCGTCTCGAGGTCGTTCTCCACGACGACCCAGATCCCGTAGTCGTCGCACAGGCGCAGGAACTCGGGATGCGGCGGATAGTGGCTCGTGCGCACCGAGTCGATGTTGGCGCGCTTCATCATGACGATGTCGCGGATCATCGTGTCGCGATCGAGCGTGCGCCCGGTGTCGGGGTGATGCTCGTGGCGGTTGACTCCGCGGAACGTCAGCGCCCGGCCGTTCACGGTGAAGACGCCGTCGACGATCGCGACGCGGCGGAAGCCCACTGCCAACTCGATGGTCTCGCCGGGGGAACGCAGGGTTCCCCGGTACAGGCGCGGCGACTGCGCACTCCACGGCTCGACCGGCACGGTCGCCGTCTCCCCCGTGGCCAGACGGATGCCGAGCTCGGGGATCTCGACGATGCCCGAGGTGGATGCCTCCACCCGGAGCATCCCGACTCCGGTCTCATGGTCGTAGTCGGCGTGCACGAAGTGATCGTCGATGCTCTGCGCAGGTCGTTCGATCAGCTCGACATCGCGGAAGATCCCCGGCAGCCACCACATGTCCTGGTCTTCCAGGTAGGTGCCCGCCGACCAGCGGTGCACCCGCACGGCGAGCACATTGCGTCCGGGCCGCACGGGCGCGTCGAATTCGAACGGCAGCCGGCTGCCCATCGACCACCCGAGCTCATGCCCGTTGAGCCACACCTTCGCGCAGGAATCGACGCCCTGGAAGCGCAGCACGCCGCCGGCCCAAGCATCCGGCACGTCGAACGCGACGCGGTAGTCGCCCGTCGGATTCTCAGTGCTCACGCGGGGGGCATCGAGCGGGATCGGGTACGCGGTGTTCGTGTACAACGGGCCCTCAGCGGTGCCGAGCATCGACCGCGCGGGCCCGCCGGCGAGGGGCGTGAACTCTTCGAGCACCCAGTGCGACGGCACGGGCATCGCATCCCAGGCCGAGTCGTCGAAATCGTCGGCGACGAAGGCGTCGCCGGTGCCGGCCACTGTCGGCGAAAGGCGGAACCGCCAGGTGCCGTTGAGGCTCAGGATGCGGGCATCCGACACGGCGTCCGCGCGCGGACGCCGTCGACCTTCGCCGGGTGCGGTGCTCTCCCAGTAGTTCGTCATCGGTCCGGCACCCTTGCCATTCATAAATATCCATTCGTTTATGAATCTGTTTCCGAGCCTAGCGCTCGCACCTTGCGGCCCGTCCAACTCCCGAGGAGCCGAGCAGCTTCCCGTTGCAGGACGCCGCGGGGGTGGGTTACGCTGTTGAAACGATTCACTCCGCCCCGAACCCAGGAGACCTCAATGACGAGCCCGACGCAACGCGTCTGCTTCCAGCTGCGCGTCAAACCCGACATGCTCGACGAGTACATCCGCCGTCACAGCCCGGTCTGGCCGGAGATGCTCGCGGAGATCGCGGCCTCCGGTCGCCGCAACTACTCGCTGTTCCTCGGCGACGGCGGCCGCCTCATCGGCTACTACGAGACCGATGACGACGTGGCCGCCCAGGCCTATCTCGCCGCCTCCGAGGTCGCCACCCGGTGGGAGGCCCAGATGGCCCCGTTCTTCGAGGGCCTCGAGGGCCGCCCCGACCAGGCAGCGACCCCCCTCACCGAAGTCTTCAACCTCCACGACCAACTGGCCGCGTCCGGCGCGACCACCGACACGACTGAGAGCACCCACTGATGAGCATCCTCTCCCCCGACATCCAGAGCACGCTTGCTCAGCAGGGCATCGAACTGCCCAGCTGGGCGTTCGGAAACTCCGGCACCCGCTTCCGCGTGTGGACCACCGAGGGCACCCCCCGCGATCCGCGCGAGAAGATCGCCGATGCCGCCCAGGTCAACAAGTTCACCGGGCTCGCCCCGTCGGTGGCGCTGCACATCCCGTGGGACAAGGTCGACGACTACGCCGCGCTGCGCAGCTACGCCGAGGACCTCGGCGTCACGCTCGGCACCATCAACTCCAACACGTTCCAGGACGAGGACTACAAGTTCGGCGCCCTGACGAACGAGAACGAGGCCGTGCGTCGCAAGGCGATCGACCACCACCTCGAGTGCATCGACATCATGGATGCCACCGGCTCCCGCGACCTGAAGATCTGGCTCGCCGAGGGCTCGAACTACCCCGGCCAGACCGACATGCGCGCTCGCCAGGACCGCCTGCAGGACTCCCTGCAGCAGATCTACGCCCGCCTGACCGGCCAGCAGCGCCTGGTTCTGGAGTACAAGTTCTTCGAGCCGTCGTTCTACCACACCGACGTTCCCGACTGGGGCACCTCCTACGTGCAGGTCGCCGCCCTCGGCGAGCGCGCGATGGTGTGCCTGGACACCGGCCACCACGCCCCCGGCACGAACATCGAGTTCATCGTCATGCAGCTGCTGCGCCTGGGCAAGCTCGGCTCGTTCGACTTCAACTCGCGCTTCTACGCCGATGACGACCTCATCGTGGGCGCCGCCGACCCGTTCCAGCTGTTCCGCATCCTGTTCGAGGTCATCCGCGGCGGCGGCCTCAACAACCCCGATGTGGCCTTCATGCTCGACCAGTGCCACAACATCGAGGCCAAGATCCCCGGCCAGATCCGCTCCGTGCTGAACGTGCAGGAGATGACCGCGCGCGCCCTGCTGGTCGATCGCGACGCCCTCGCGGCGGCGCAGTCCGCCAACGACGTGCTCGGCGCCCACGCCGTCTTCATGGACGCCTTCTCCACTGACGTGCGCCCGGCACTGGCCGAGTGGCGCGAGTCGCGGGGTCTGCCCGCCGACCCGATGGCCGCGTTCGCCGCGTCCGGCTACCAGGAGAAGATCGAGTCCGAGCGCGTCGGCGGCACCCAGGCCGGCTGGGGGGCCTAAGCACGATGAGCAGTGCAGTCAAGAGCCGCCGTCCGCTGACGGCGTGGAAGGCCACGATCGCCGTGGCCATGTCGAACTACATCGAGGCCGGCGCCATCATCGCGCTGGCGACGAGCCTCGTGCTGTGGCAGCAGGAGTTCGGATTCGATGACGCGGCCGTCGGTCTCGTCGCGGCGCTGAGCGCGAACGCGTTCGGTGCCGCGATCGGCGCGGCGATCGGCGGCCCGCTGTGCGACCGCCTCGGCCGCAAGTTCATCTACACCTACGACCTCATCCTGTTCATGGTGGGCGCGCTCATGGTGACGTTCTCCCCGAACTTCGCCGTGCTGCTGGTCGGTGTCGTGATGATGGGCATCGCCGTGGGCGCGGGCGTCCCGGCATCCTGGACCTACATCGCCGAAGAGGCGCCCAGCGAGCACCGCGCGGCGCACGTCGGCACGGCCCAGCTGGCCTGGTCGATCGGCCCTGCGGTCGGGTTCCTCCTGGCCGTGCTCGTGCTGCCGCTGGGCATCGTCGGGTCGCGGCTCATCTTCTTCCACCTGTTCGTCATCGCGGCGGTCACGTGGTGGGTGCGCCGGGGTCTCCCGGAATCGAAGCGCTGGAAGGAAGGCCGCGACGCAGACGTGGCCAACGGCGACAAGCTGTCGCTGTTCTCCGGCATCAAGGGGCTGCTGTCCGATCGTCGCAACTTCGGTGCGCTGGCGTTCCTCATCGGCGTCTATGGCCTCTGGAACACCGTCGCCGGCCAGGCGGGCATCTTCCAGCCGCGCGTGTATGCCGCCGCCGGCCTCGAGGATCCCGCCGCACAGAACCTCCTGCAGGTGCTGGTGTGGACGCTCACGGCGCTGGCCACCTACTTCGGGTTCATGCGGTACGGCGACCGCGTCAGCCGGCGCTGGCTGTACTTCGGCGGCGCGCTGCTGGGCGTCATCGCCTGGGTGGTCCTCGTCTTCGCCCCTCCCGGAGTCTTCTCGCTGCTGTTCTTCGCGTGCGCGTGGGGCATCTCGGCGGGACTGGGCGCGCAGGCGTTCTACGGTCTCTGGACGGCGGAGCTGTTCGCCACCCGCTACCGCGCGAGCGCCCAGGGCATGCTGTTCATGCTCGCCCGTGTCATGGTGGGGCTGCTCAGCCTCGTCTTCCCGGTGCTGCTGAACAGCATCGGGCTCGGCCAGCTGGGCCTGCTCATCATCGGCCTGCTCGTGGCGGCGCTGCTGATCGGTACCATCTGGGCGCCCAAGACCGAGGGCAAGACGCTCGAAGAGATCGAGCTCGAGCGCTACGGCGCACCGCAGGCCCGCCTCGGCGCCGCACCGGCGCGCGAGACCACCACGGTCTGATCCTGCGGCGGGGTCCGCCACCGAACCGGCGGGCCCCGCCCCTCATCGTCACAATCGAACGAACACTGAAAAGGTGACCTCCTCATGACCAATCCCGCCGCAGCCGACCTGATCGCTCGCAGCAACCGCCTCGGAGCGGACCCCAAGAACACCAACTACGCCGGCGGGAACACCTCCGCCAAGGGCACCGAGACCGACCCGGTCACGGGCGACCCGGTCGAGCTGCTGTGGGTGAAGGGCTCCGGCGGGGACCTCGGCACCCTCACCGAGCAGGGCCTGGCCGTGCTGCGCCTGGACCGCATGCGCGCGCTCGTGAACGTCTACCCCGGCGTCGAGCGCGAAGACGAGATGGTCGCCGCGTTCGACTACTGCCTGCACGGCAAGGGCGGCGCCGCGCCGTCGATCGACACCGCGATGCACGGGCTGGTGGATGCTGCACACGTCGACCACCTGCACCCCGACTCGGGCATCGCCATCGCGACGGCCGCCGACGGTGAGAAGCTCACCACGGAGATCTTCGGCGACAAGGTCGTGTGGGTGCCCTGGCGCCGCCCCGGCTTCCAGCTGGGCCTGGACATCGCCGAGATCAAGGCGCAGAACCCGCAGGCGATCGGCTGCATCCTCGGCGGCCACGGCATCACCGCGTGGGGAGACACCTCCGAGGAGTCCGAGCGCAATTCGCTGTGGATCATCGACACCGCCGCCGACTACATCGCGAGCAACGGCAAGGCCGACCCGTTCGGCGGCGTGCGCGCCGGCTTCGAAGCCCTGCCCGAGGCGGAGCGCCACGCCCGCGCCGCGGCCCTCGCCCCCACGATCCGGGGCCTCGCTTCGACCGACAAGCCCATGGTGGGCCACTACACCGACAGCGCCGCGGTGCTGGACTTCCTCGCCTCCGAGAAGGCCCCTGCCCTCGCCGCCCTCGGCACCAGCTGCCCCGACCATTTCCTGCGCACCAAGGTCAAGCCGCTGATCCTCGACCTGCCGGCATCCGCGTCGGTGGAAGAGCAGATCGCCCGCCTGCAGGAGCTGCACGCGGAGTACCGCGCCGACTACCAGGGCTACTACGACGCGCACGCCACGGCCGACAGCCCCGCCATCCGCGGCGCCGACCCGCTCATCGTGCTCATCCCGGGCGTGGGCATGTTCAGCTACGGCGCCAACAAGCAGACCGCCCGCGTGGCCGGCGAGTTCTACGTCAACGCCATCAACGTGATGCGCGGCGCCGAAGCACTGTCGACCTACAGCCCCATTTCGGATGCCGAGAAGTTCCGCATCGAGTACTGGGCGCTGGAAGAGGCCAAGCTCAAGCGCATGCCGAAGCCGAAGACCCACCAGGGGCGCATCGCGTTCGTCACGGGCGCAGCCTCCGGCATCGGCAAGGCCATCGCCACACGCCTGGCCGCCGAGGGCGCCTGCGTCGTCGTCGCCGACCTCGATCTCGAGAAGGCCCAGGCCGTCGCGGCCGAGCTCGGCGGCACCGACGTCGCCATCGGCGTCGCGGCGAACGTGGCGGATGCCGCGGGCGTGCAGGCCGCGATCGACGCCACCCTCCTCGCGTTCGGCGGCGTCGACCTCGTCGTCAACAACGCGGGCCTGTCGCTGTCCAAGCCCCTGCTGGAGACCACCGAGAAGGACTGGGACCTGCAGCACGACGTCATGGCCAAGGGCTCGTTCCTCGTCGCGAAGGCGGCGGCCAAGGCCCTCATCGAGCAGAAGATGGGCGGCGACGTGATCTACATCTCGTCGAAGAACTCCGTCTTCGCCGGCCCGAACAACATCGCGTACTCGGCGACCAAGGCCGACCAGGCCCACCAGGTGCGCCTGCTCGCGGTGGAGCTGGGCGAGCACGGCATCCGCGTCAACGGCATCAACCCCGATGGCGTCGTGCGCGGCTCCGGCATCTTCGCTTCGGGCTGGGGCGCCAACCGCGCCGCGACCTACGGCGTGGACGAGCAGGACCTCGGCCAGTTCTACGCGAACCGCACGATCCTCAAGCGCGAGGTCGTGCCCGAGAACGTCGCGGATGCCGTGTACGTGCTCACCGGGCCCGAGCTGTCCCGCACGACGGGTCTGCACATCCCGGTCGACTCCGGCGTCGCCGCCGCGTTCCTGCGATGAGCGGGTCGGGTTCGGCCGTGGTCGGCACCGTTGCGGCGGTCGATCTCGGTGCCACCAGCGGCCGGGTCATCGTCGGCCACGTCGGGCCCGACACGCTCGAGGCGACCACCGTCGGCCGGTTCGCCAACGACCCCGTCGCCACCCCCGACGGGCTGCACTGGAACCTGCTGGGTCTGTACGGTGCCGCCCTCGTGGGACTGCGCGAAGCGTTCCGCGTCGCCCCCGAGATCGCGAGCATCGGCGTGGACTCGTGGGCGGTGGACTACGGGCTGCTGCGTGAGGGCCGACTGGTAGGGACGCCGTTCCACTACCGCGACGCCCGCTCCGAGCAGGGCGTCGCCGCGGTGCACGAGCGGATGCCGCACGCCGAACTGTACGGCCGCAACGGACTGCAGTTCCTGCCGTTCAACACGCTGTACCAGCTGGCCGCGGAGCCGGCCGACCTGCTGGCGTTCGCCGACACCGCGCTGCTCGTGCCCGACCTCGTCGGCTACTGGCTCACCGGCCAGGCCCGCGCCGAACTCACCAACGCCTCCACGACCGGGCTGCTCCGCGGCGGCGAGGCTGCGTGGGACGACGAACTCATCGCGTCGCTCGGGCTCCCCCGCGGCATCCTTCCCACCCTCATCGCCCCCGGCGATCACCTGGGTGCGCTGCTGCCCGCCGTCGCCGCCTCGCTCGGCGCCGGACCGTCGGCGGGCGTCACGGCCGTCGGCTCGCACGACACCGCCTCCGCGGTCGTGGCGGTGCCGATGCAGGCCGAGTCGGCCGCGTACATCTCGTGCGGCACGTGGGGGCTGGTGGGCGTGGAGGTCGAGCGCCCCGTGCTGAGCACCGAAGCCCTCGCGGCGAACTTCACCAACGAGGGCGGCGTCGACGGGCGCACCCGCCTGCTGCACAACGTGATGGGCCTGTGGGTCCTCAGCGAGACGGTGCGCGGCTGGGAGCGGGAGGGACATCACATCGACCTGCCGACCCTGCTGGATTCGGCGGCCGAGGTGGATGCGGCATCCGTGCCGGTGTTCGACGTCGACGACGCGCGCTTCCTGCCGCCGGGCGACATGCCCGCGCGCATCGACGCGTGGTGCGCCGAGCACGGCGTCGCGGCCCCGCGCACCCGCGCGGAGTACGCCCGCTCGATCGTGGAATCCCTCGCGCAGGCGTTCGCCGACACCGCGCGCCTCGCGGGCGCGATCGGCGGCGTGGATGTGAAGACGATCCACATCGTCGGCGGCGGGTCCCTCAACCGGCTGCTGTGCCAGCGCACCGCCGACCGCGCCGGGATGCCGGTGCTCGCCGGCCCCGTCGAGGCGACGGCGCTCGGCAACCTGCTGGTGCAGGCGCGTGCCGCCGGTCTCGTGGCCGGCTCGCTGGAATCGCTGCGCGACCTCGTCGCCCGCACCCACGCCCCGCTCCAGTACCTCCCCCGCGCCGAGTGAGTACTGGGGTCGCCGAGTGAGTATTCTCGCCCCCGAGTGAGTATTCGAGGTTCCGAGTGAGTATTCGAGGATGGATGCGATGACGGACTATGCCGCGGCGTTCGACTGGGCCCGCCGACACGTGCAGGCAGGTCGCCTGCCGTCGGCGGTGCTCGGCGTCGCGACGGCCGACGGCGTCGTCGCGCTCGATGCGTTCGGGGGCGACGCCCGTCGCCGGGTGAGCGTCGACGACGCCTACCGGCTCTTCTCCATCACCAAGGTGCTGACCGGCCTCACCGCAGCGCGCGCCGTGGAACGCGGAGGGCTCGCGCTCCAAACCCCGCTGTCTGATGCCGTCGCAGGATTCGGCTCGTGGCGCGACGACATCGTGCGGCTCGAGCATCTGGTGAGCCACACCTCCGGCATCCCCGAGCCGGAGCTCGACGACGCGACACCGTTGCAGGACGCTCTCCTGACACCGGGTCGCGACTTCGCCGCCGGGGCCGCGTCCAGGTATTCCACCCTCGCCTTTGAGGGCATCGCGGCGCTCGTCTCCCACGCGACCGGGCAGACCTGGGATGCCGATGTCGCCGCGTGGGCGCAGTCGATCGGGGCGGACGGCCTGACGCTCGACGAAGGCGCCGACCCGCATCCCATCGTCGACGCCGACGCTGCGGGCGTGGACATCGCGGCGTTCGCGACGCAACGGCATCCCGGCGCGGGGATGATCGGCACGGCCACCGATCTGCTGGCGGTCGGTTCGGCGCTGCTGCGCGATGCTGGCGAGATCGTGCGGCCCGAGACGCACGCGATGATGCGCCGACCGCTCACCGGAGACATCCCCCGGCTGGAGCCGTACCCCGCCGAGAGCGGGCAGGACTGGGGCTTCACGTTCAATCTGCGCACGCGCGCTCCCGGTCTCGTCGACCGCGACGTCTACGGACACTCCGGATGGCCCGGCACCGAGTTCTGGGTGCACCCGTCCGCCGGTGTCGCCTACGTCCTTCTCACCAACCGGATCGACCGGCCCGGCGTCGACGCCGACGAACTCGACAACGCCATCGTCGCCGGCGCCTGAACTGCGCCGGCGCGCTCGATCGCGAGAGAGTACTCACGCCGCGGAGTGAGTACTCACGCCGCCGAGTCGGCATTCGCGTGCGCGAGCGCCCTCCCCGCGCCGATACTCACTCAGCGCGACGAATGCTCACTCGGGATGACGAATACTCACTCGACGCGACGAATGCTCACTCGGCGGCCAGGGCGGCGCGGCGGAAGCCGGTGGTCGAACCCCGGCGCACCAGCTGCGGCTCGACGACGACCCGCTGATGCAGGTGCCCGTCGGGGTCGGCGATCTCCTCGAGGAGGAGCCCCATCGCGGCGGCACCGAGACGCTCACCGTGCATCGACACGGTGGTGAGCGTCACCGAGGTGACCGTAGCCGTGGAATTGTGGTCGCACCCCATGACGGCCATCTCCCCCGGCACGTCGACGCCGCGGCGGGTCATCTCCGCGATGAAGCCCGCGGCGAGGGTGTCGGTGACGGCCACCACGCCGTTGGGGCGCGTGTCGGGCCCGCGCGCGGCGATGCGTTCGGCCGCCCGCACGCCGCTGGCCTCGGTGAGGTCGGCGACGTGGAGCTCTTCGAACCGCACCGCTCCTGCCGTTTCGCGCACCGCGCGGCGCAGCCCTTCGCGGCGCAGCGCCACGGGTTGCAGCGAGGGGTCGGACCCGGCCACGAACATCAGCCGGTCGCAGCCCTCGTCGATCAGGTGGCGCCCTGCGAGGTAGCCCACCTGCTCGTTGTCCACCACGACGCAGCAGTCGTCCCCGGGGCCGGGGTCGTAGTTGACCAGCACGACCGGGCACCCGCGCTTGCGGATCTTGCTGATCTGCCCCGCCGAATCGCGCATCGGCGCCAGCAGCAGCCCCGCCACGCGCGCCTCGTCGAAGAAGTCGACGTTCGCGGCCTGCAGCTCGAAATCGTCCTGACTTCCCGCGAGCAGCACGTTGAGTCCCCGCTCCCGCGCGACCTGCTGCGAGCCGAGCGCGACGTCCACGAACATCGAGTTGGCCAGGTCGATCACGACGAGACCGATGCTGCGGGAACCTCCGGCCGCCAGCGAGCTGGCGTTGGCATCGCGCACGAAGCCGAGCGCCTCGATCGAGGCCCGCACCCGGTCGCGCGTCTTCTGACTCACCTTTCCCGGGTGGTTGAGGACGTGCGAGACCGTTCCCATCGACACCCCGGCATGCTGCGCGACGTCACGCAGCTTGGGGGGCGCATCCGACTCACGTGGCACGCGGCTCCTCATCTCGACTGTCACCGTAGCGCAGTCCGGTCACCCCTTGATCGCTCCGGAGGTCATACCGGCGACGATCTGGCGGTTGAAGAACATGAACATGATCAGCGGCGGGATCGTGATCAGCAGCACGTCCATGAACAGGAGATTCCACTGGTTCAGCCCCTGCGACTGGTAGTTGTACAGCGTGAGCTGCACCGTCGCGCCGTCCGCCCCTGGGAGGAAGTACAGCGCGTAGGTGAAGTCGTTGAACACCGTCACGGCCTGCACGACGATCACCGTCACGATGGTGGAGCGCAGCAGCGGGAAGATCACCTGGAAGAAGAGGCGGATGGGCCCCGCTCCGTCGATGAGAGCCGCTTCGTCCAGCTCCCGCGGGATCGTGCCGACGAACGCCTTGAACAACAGGATGCAGAAGGACAGCCCGAACGCGACGTGCACCGCGATGAGGCCCCCGAGCGATCCGTACAGCCCCGTGCCCTGCAGCACCCAGATGGTGGGGACGACAGCCGGTGGGATGATGAGTCCGGCGAGGACGAGCATGTTGATCAGGCCGTTCCAGCGGGACTGGCGGCGCTGCAGCACGTAGCCGACCATCGCGCCGAGGACCACCATGATCGCCACGGCCGCGATCGTGAGGATCGCGCTGTTGATGAACGCGCGGATGATGATGAAGTCGTTGGTCTCGATGACCGCCTTGAGGTTCTCGAAGAACACCCATTCGGTCGGCCAGGAGAACTCCAGCCGGGACGCCTCCTGCTGCGTCTTGCCCGCCGTCAGCACGATGAAGGCGAAGGGCACCAGGAAGACGATCGCGCTCAGCACGATCGCGATGACGCCGACGACGACGCCCTTCTTCTGTCGGGTCTTCACGATTCGCTGCCTTTTCGGTTGAGCCAGAACGAGAGCGGGACGACGATCGCCGCGACGACGAGGAAGAGCACCACGTTGCCGGCGGTCGACAGGCCGAAGAATCCGGCCTGGTACTGCTTGTAGATGACGGAGGCGATCACATCGCTGGTGAAGCCGGGGCCGCCGCCGGTCATCGCCCAGATGAGGTCGAACGAGCGGAGCCCGCCGATGAGCGAGAGGATGATGACCGTCACCGTCGCCGGGCGCGCCAGCGGCAGGATGATGAAGCGGAAGTTCTGCCACGACGTCGCGCCGTCCATGCGCGCGGCCTCGAAGTACTCCTGCGGGATCGCGACGATGCCAGCGATGTAGATGAGGGTCGCCAGACCCACGCCCTTCCAGATGTCGACCATCGCGACCGACAGCAGAGCGAGGTTCGGGTCGGTCAGCCAGCCCGGGCCCTCGATGCCCACAAGGCCGAGGAGCTGGTTGACGATGCCGTCGAACGGGTCCAGCAGCACCGTGAAGGTGACGCCGACGCCGATCGTGCTCACGAGCACCGGGAAGAAGACGACCGAGCGCAGCCAGCCGCGCGCGATGATCTGCGAGGTGAGCAGGATCGCCAGCAGCAGCCCCAGCACGACCTTGGCGGCGGACGTCAGGAACGCGTAGATGAACGTATTGGTGAACCCGCGCACGAGGGCGGGTTCCCGGAAGAACTGCACGAAGTTGTCGAGCCCGATGAACTCGACCTCGAACAGCGTCCATCGCGTCAGCGAGAAGTAGAAGGATGCCGCTGTGGGGATCACGAACAGCGCCACGAAGAACACGCCGGCCGGAATGTGGAACCACAGCGGGTACGGATTGTGCCCGCGTTTGGGCTGCGGGCCTGCGGTGCGTCGACTGCGACGCGTGGGCGCGATGGTCGCGGATGCCATCAGTTCTCCTCCGTTGGAGGTGGGGCCGGCCGCAGCCGGCCCCACCTCGCGTTATCGGGTGGTGTTACCAGTCCAGACCGAGCTGCTTGGCCTGCTTGATGACGTCCTGGTCGTACAGCGCAGCGCCGTCGGCGGCCGGGCGGATGCCGGATCCGACCTCGACGGTGATCTGCTCGAGCGAGGGGCCCTTGATGGCGGAGAGGAACTCCAGCGCGACGGCGGTGCGACCCTCGTCGAAGTAGGGCTGCATCTCGGCCACGAGCGGTGCGGCGTCGGCCGGGACGTCGCAGCCGTCCACGACGAACGGGCCGCCGAGGGTCGTCGCCGCGCCCTGGACCTCGCAGCTCTCGGGGGTGACCAGCCAGGCGAGGAACTCCTTGACCGCGTCGAGCTTCGCGCCCTCGGTGGTCTTGGGCACGTACACGCCGTTGGGCATCCACACCGTCAGACCGTTGGTGTCGGCGTCGGGACCGGGGATCGGGAACACCCCGATCGACTCCAGCGCGTCGGGGTAGTTCGCGCCCACCGCTTCGATGACGTTCTGCGTGAGCATCGGGTAGTGCGCGCCCTCACCCTCGGCCAGCATGCGCACGGCGTCGTCGTAGCTCGCGGAGGCGAAGTCACGGTTGAGCAGCCCGGCATCCTGGAAATCCTGCAGGTGCTGGAAGCCGGCGACGGCCGGCTCGTCGGCGAACTTCGCCTCACCGGCGGTGTACTGCTCCGCCCAGTCGGCGTCGGCAGCGGTCACGTTGAAGAAGTCACCGAGCACGGGGACCTGGGAGGTCCACGCGTCGCCGTAGCTCTGGATGACGCCCACGAGCCCGGCGTCCGTGACGGCCTGCGCGTTGGCCATGAACTCGTCCCACGTCGTGGGGACGGAGAGCCCGAGTTCGGCGTAGACGTCCTTGTTGTAGGTGATGCCGCCGGCGAAGGACGCACCCACCGGAGGACCGTACAGGCCTTCGTCGGTGGAGACGGCCTTGACGAAGTTGGGGTCGAGCTTGTCGGCCCATTCCTCGTCGCTGAAGTCGATGAACTGCTGGTCCGGGTTCAGCGCCTGCAGGAGCGAGCCCGAGTTGTACCAGAGCATGTCGTTCATGTCGCCGGTGGACAGGCGGGTCTTGATCAGGTTGTCACCCTCGCCGCCGGCGGGGTGCGTCTCGACCGTGAGCGTCACGTCGGGGTTGACCTCGGCGTACGCGTCGACGATGGCATCCCACAGTGCGGTGGACGAGGGGTTGCTGTCGATGTAGACCGACAACTCGCTTGCGTCATCGGTGTCTCCGCCGCCGGCGCAGCCGGTGAGCACGAGCGCGGCGACCATTCCGGTCGCTCCCAGCGCCCAGCGGCGCGATGGGGTAGTTCCCACGGTTTACCTCCCTGTAGACCTCGCCGTCGTCTTCGTTCCGGCGATTGATTGAAGCGATTCACTTCACGGTGAATGTACGTCCCCCGTGACGGTGCTGTCAAACAGCACTTCCTTGTTTTTCCGCGCGAGAGCCGACGTCGTTACGACATCGCAACAATGGCGCGAAGTTCCGCATTTTTCCCGCATCTGGACTGCGGTTGACGATCAAGCCCGCTCGACCGTACAGTCGGGAATGCGTACTTGAAGCGATTCAAGCCGGCACCGCATCACGCGGCTGGCACCCCATACCTGCGGCAACGCCGGCCGCCCGAGAGGAAGCAGACGATGACCGTCTTGTCGACCACCCAGTCCGACGCGCACACGCGAGTGACCGAATTGCGCTCGCAGTTCGACCCCCGGCTGGTCGCGGTCCCGTCCGGCGAAATCCGGCTGCGGTGGAGCGTCGCCTCCGAGACCCCGGGCCTGACGCAGCAGGGTTACCAGCTGCAGTGGCGTCGCGGCGACGGCGCCTGGATCACGGGCGAGCCCGTCGCGAGTGACGCGGCCATCGACGTGCAGGCCGGCACTGAAGCGCTTCTCCCCCGTGAGGTCCGCCGCTACCGCGTGCGCCTGGTGACCGAGGCCGGGTGGACGCCGTGGAGCGACGAACTCGTCGTCGAGGGAGCCCTCTCCGGGGCCGACCTCCACGCCGACGTCATCGACATCGCCAGTGAGACCGAAGGGCCGACGCCGATCTTCCGGCGGGAGTTCACCCTGACCACAGCGCCCCGGCGCGCCCGGCTGTACATCTCCGCGCTCGGTGTCTACGAAGTGCGCATCAACGGCGAGCGCGCCACCGACGGCATCCTGAACCCGGGGTGGACGTCGTACCAGGAACGCATCCTGCTCGACACGCTCGACGTGGCGCCGTTGCTGCGCACGGGCGAGAACGCGATCGAGATCACCGTCGGTGACGGCTGGTACCGCGGCCGCATGGGCTTCGCCGACCGCCGCGAGATCTACGGCGACCGCATCGGCCCCGTCGCCCAGCTCGAGGTGACCGACGCCGACGGCGCGCGCGCCACGATCGTGACCGATCCGTCGTGGCGCGGCGGCTTCGGCGCCGTGCGATCGGCGAGCATCTACGACGGCACGCACACCGACCTCACCCTCGCCGTCGACAGCGACGTGGTCGGGTTCGACGACGCCGAGTGGATGCCGGCGCGCACGGTCCCCTTCGACCGCGCCCTGTTCGTGCCGCGCCCGGTCGCGCCGGTGCGCGAAGTGCAGGCGCTGCCGATGTCGGCCACCGAGCGAGCGGGAGCGGTCGCGCTGGATGCCGGTCAGAACATCTCCGGCTGGGTGCGGCTGGAGGTGGAGGGCCGCCGCGGCGATACCGTGACCGTGCGCCACGCCGAGGTGCTCGAGCCCGACGGCGCCCTGCACACCGCGGCGCTGCGCACCGCCAAGGCCACCGACACCTACGTGCTCGGCCGCGACGGGCGCCAGATGCTGGAGCCGGCCTTCACCTTCCACGGCTTCCGCTACGCCGAGGTGACCGGCGACGTGCGCGTGCTGTCGGCGACCGCCGTCGCCATCTCGAGCGACCTGGCCCCCCGCTCCGAATTCAGCAGCTCCCACGCGGCGCTGGACCGATTCCACGAGAACGTCGTGTGGTCCCAGCGCGACAACTTCGTCTCGGTGCCCACCGACTGCCCCCAGCGCGACGAGCGACTGGGCTGGACCGGTGACGCGCAGGCATTCGCAGCGACGGCGAACACGCTCTTCGACAGCGAGTCGTTCTGGGCGTCGTGGCTGCGCGACCTCGAGGTCGAGCAGAACGACGACGGCGCCGTGGCATCCCTCGTGCCCAACATCATCCGTCCCGGTGACCTGCTGATGGGCGGTGAGGCCGTCGACGACATGGGCCGCGCCGGGTGGGCCGATGCCGCCACGATCGTGCCGATGTCCACCTACGACGCCTACGGCTCGACCGACGTGCTGCGCACCCAGCTGCACAGCATGCGTCGCTGGGTCGACCACCTGCGCCGGC
Organism: Microbacterium sp. NPDC058021; assembly: GCF_042885955.1. Classification (NCBI taxonomy): domain Bacteria; kingdom Bacillati; phylum Actinomycetota; class Actinomycetes; order Micrococcales; family Microbacteriaceae; genus Microbacterium; species Microbacterium sp. NPDC058021. The sequence goes on along the minus strand of NZ_JBHVRF010000001.1, from coordinate 477,147 downwards.
GCGCCGGCGACGACGTGCTGCTGCCGGAAGAGCCGTTCCAATACGGCGACTGGCTCGACCCCGACGCTCCGGGAGACCGCCCGTGGGAGGCCAAGACGTCGCCCCTGTTCGTCGCGAACTGCTTCTACGTGCAGTCGGCTGCGCTCCTCGCGCGCGCCGAGGCGATCCTCGGCGAGGAGGGCGCCGAGGCGCACGCCGACCTGGCCGCCCGCGTCGCCGAGGCGGTGTGGCAGCGCTGGGGCGACGAGGCGATGCGCACGCAGACCGGCGCCGCGCTGTGCCTCGAGTTCGGAATCGTCCCGGCCGCCGAGCGCGCCACCCTCGCGGCATCCCTCGCCGAGAACGTGCGGGCCGAGAACGGTCGCATCGCCACCGGGTTCCTCGGCACGCCGCTCGTGCTGTTCGCGCTGAGCCGCAACGGGCACCTCACCGAGGCGTACCGGATGCTCCTGCGTCGCGAGGCGCCGTCGTGGCTGTACCAGGTCGACCGCGGTGCCACGACCGTGTGGGAGCGGTGGGACGCGATCCGCCCCGACGGCACCATCCACACCGGTGCCATGGATTCCAAGGAGGGAGACACCATGATCTCCTTCAACCACTACGCCTACGGTGCCGTCATCGACTGGGTCTACCGCACGGTCGCGGGCCTGGACCCCGTCGAACCGGGGTACCGCGTCGTGCGGATCGCGCCGCGCCCGGCCGAGAGCCTGCGCCACGCGCGGGCCCGGGTGCAGACGTCCTACGGTGCGCTCGCGATCGACTGGACCGTCTCCGCCGGCGGCGCACTCACCGCCGAGATCACGGTTCCGTTCGGCGTGCGCGCCGAGCTCGACCTGCCGACGACCGACGCGTCGACCGTGACGGTCGACGGCGGGGCGGCACCGACCTTCCTCACCCACGGCACCCACCGGGTCGTCGTGACCGCCGCCGCGGTCGTCCCCAGCGACGCCCCGTCGACGTGACCGATCCCCTGCCGGCCGCGCCGCCCGCCCGGTGGGAGCGCGACGATCTCGTGCGCCTCTCCCGGGCGGCCGGCGCCGACACGCTGCCGGACGCGCCGGTCGCGGCATCCGGCCGGGCATGGTTCTACCCGCGGGAGCAGTACGAGGCCGGCGCCCTCCACCGCGTGATCGACGAGGGGCGCCGGGCCAATCGGCACGTCGACTACGCCGAGAACGTGGGCGGCACCGCGGTGCGGGCGGTGTTCCGCTCGGTCGTCCCGCGGTCCGCCGCGCCGTTCGCCCTGCACACGACCGGCGAAGCCGTCGTGCGGGTGAACGGGATGACGGCGCCCATCGGTCCCGGCGGGGAAGTGGAGCTCTCGGGCGACGCCCTCGGCGGTGTGCTCGAGATCGAGGTGCGTACCGCGGGAGACACCGTGCCGCCTGCCGCCGCCCTGCCCGAGGACGATTGGCGGTGGGAGGCGTCCCTCGACGGTGACGAGTGGGAGCCGGTGGAGGCGCGCGCGGGCGACGACGTGCCCCCGCATGAGCGCGGCGAGCCCACCGTGGCCCTCCCGCTGACGGCCACGTCGCCGTCGATGTACGCGCTGCCGGCGCCCGTGCTCGGGCGGGTGGAGATCGTCGCGGCGACGCGACCCGTGCTCACGACGGGGGAATCCGAGGCCGAGGCCGCTGCGGGCCCCGCTGCCGGCGAGAGCCGGTTCGACCTCACCGAGACCGCCCCCGGTGTCTACCTGAGCGACCATGCGCTCGGCTTCCGGTACGCCTCGATCACCGGCGCCTCGGCGGATGCCGTGACGGTGCACGCCCATGTGCGCCCGGCATCCCGGCGTGGTGCGTTCCTCACCGACGACCCCACCCTGAACAGCATCTGGGCGACGAGCGCGTACACGCTGCGGCTGTGCATGCAGACCTTCCTCGTCGACGGCATCAAGCGCGATCGCATGCCGTGGATGGGCGATCACGCCCTCGGCGTCCTGACCGATGCCGCCGCTCTCGGCGACGCCGAGATCGTGCGCACCACGCTGCGTGCGCTGGGGCGGCCGCGCGAGGGGTACGTCAACGGCATCTCGGACTATTCGCTGTGGTGGGTCATCTCGCACGGGCAGTATCAGCGGCAGTTCGGCGATGCCGCGTTCGCCCGTGCGGATGCGGCGCACCTGCACGCGTTCGTGGCCGACCTGGCGGCGCATGCCGACGCAGACGGCGTGCTGCGTCCGCCGCGGGCCGCGGGATCCTTCGCGCACGCGGGCCCCGGTGCGGTCTTCCTCGATTGGGGCGTGACCGTCCGCGAGGACGGCGTGTCCACGGCCCTCCAGATGCTCTGGTACTGGGCGCTGACCAGCGCCAGAGCGGTGCTGGAGGTGGCCGGGCACCCGGGCGCGCCGGAGTGGGCGGCGATGGCGACGCGACTGCGGGCGACGCTGGCGACACGCGCGTGGCGAGCCGAGGCCGGGCTGTGGAGCGAATACCTCGACGAGGCGGAGTGCGCGAGCGCCTACCCGAACTTCCTCGCCGTGCTGGCCGGGATCACCGTCGGCTCCCCCGCCGCGGCATCCGACCTCATCGCGCGCTCGTCCACCGGGACACCCTTCATGCGCGCGTTCGCCCTCATGGCGCTGGGCCGGCTCGGCGAGCGCGCCACCGCGGTGGCCGAGGTGCGCCGGCTGTGGTCCGGCATGCTGGATGCCGGGGCGACGACGTTCTGGGAGGACTTCGACGCCGAGGGGACGGCGTGGCAGATGTACGGGCGCCCGTTCGGCAAGAGCCTGTGCCACGCGTGGTCGGCGGGGCCGGCGGCGCTGCTGCCCGAGCTCGTCCTCGGCATCCGTCCCCTGGCCGACGGATGGCGGAGGTTCACGGTCGCCCCCTGCCTGGGGTCGCTGGGGTGGGCCGCGGCGGTCACCCCCACGCCTCACGGTGACATCGTGACCGATGCCCGACCCGGAACCGTGCACGTGCAGGTTCCCGCGGGCACGACGCTGGTGACCGAGTCCGCCTCCTACCCCGGCCCCACGCGAGTGAGCATTCCCACCCCCGAGTGAGCATTCGCGGTCGCGAGTGAGTATTCGCGCCGATACTCACTCGGCGCGACGAATGCTCACTCGACGCGACGAATGCTCACTCGGGAGCCAGGGGGAGGTTCAGGGCGGCGGTGGGGACGGCTTGGCCGGTGGCCAGCGACCGGTTGCCGGCGAGACCCACGGCCATCGACCGCACGCCGTCGCGCCAGGTCGACGCGCGACCCAGCGGGTCGTCCCCGACGCCGCGGAAGACGTCGTCCAGCAGCTGCGCGTCGCCGCCGCCGTGCCCGCCGGCACCGACCGGGATCGGCACCTCCCGCGCCGCCTCGAAGTGCCGCTGCACCAGCAGCCGCTCCGCCACCGGCCGCGCGGCGCTGCGGGCCACATGCTCGGGTCGCGCGCTCGGGTCCACGATCGACGACGGCCGGCCGTTGTCGCCCAGCAGCACGGCGCCGCGCTCCACGACCGACAGCTCCGCCCGCCCGCGGGTGCCGTTGATCGCGACGACGTACCCCTCCCACGGCGCGTGGGCGTTGAGCCCGTACGACATCGACGCCCCGCGGGCGTAGTCCACCACGAGCGAGAGGTTGTCCTCGATCGTGATGCCGGAATCGAACACGTCGCGATCGCGCAGGTACCCGTCGTGGTGCTCCTGCTCGAGATACAGCGCCCGCAGCGTCGGGTCGTCGCGCAGATCGAGGCTGAACGCGTCACCGAGCGGCGAGTCGGTCGTCCCCCGCTCGGGCCGCGGGCCCATCCCGCGGCGCGCCGCGTTGTCGGCCCCGTAGAACCGCAGTCCCCCGCTGGCGAACACCCGCGTCGGGGTGTCGTCGATCCACCAGTTGACCAGATCGAAGTGGTGCGACGCCTTGTGCACGAGCAACCCCGCCGAGCACTGCTTGTCGCGGTGCCACCGGCGGAAGTAGTCGGCGCCGTGCGCGGTGTCCAGCACCCACTCGAAGTGCACCGAGGTGACCTCCCCGATCTCCCCGGATGCCACGACGCGCTTGAGTTCGGCGTTGCGCGGCGAATACCGGTAGTTGAAGGTCACGATCACCTGGCGCCCGGTGCGCTCGGCGGCATCCGCGATGCGCCGCACCCCCTCCTCGGTGGTCGTCAGGGGCTTTTCCACCACGACGTCCGCGCCGGCCTCCAGCGCCGCCACGACGATGTCGGCGTGGGTCCAGTCGGGGCTCGTGACGATGACGCGCTGGATGCCATGACGCGCGACCGCGGCCCCGACCTCCGCCGCATCGAACCGCGCGGGCGCCGCGGCACCGGCATCCGTCACCCGACGCTCGTACCAGTCCACCCGGCCCGGGTTGGGGTCGGCCCAGGCGACGAGCTCCGCAGTGTCGGCGTAGGGTCCGGCGAGCGCGTCGATGTACATCTGCGCCCGGCTGCCGGTACCGACCAGCGCATAGCGGGTCAGCGCGGTCAGGGTGCCGCCGCTCACTTGATGCCCGTCGTCGCGATGCCCTTGACCAGGTACTTCTGACCGATCAGGAAGGCGAGGAACAGCGGGATGAGCGAGACCACCGACATCGCGAACATCGCCCCGTAGTTCGACGACGACTGCGCGTCGATGAAGCCCTTGAGCGCGACCGACACCGGGAAGTTCTCGCGCGTGCGCAGATAAATGAGCGGACCGAAGAAGTCACCCCACGTCCAGATGAAGGTGAAGATCGTCGTCGTCGCGAGGGCGGGCACCATGAGCGGCAGGGTGATCTGCCCGAAGATGCGCGCGTGCCCCGCCCCGTCGATGCGGGCCGCCTCGAAGATCTCCTTCGGGATGCCGCGGATGAACTGCACCATCAGGAAGATGAAGAACGCGTCGGTCGCCAGCAGCTTCGGGACGATGAGCGGGAGGAACGTCTCCAGCCACCCCAGCTCCCGGAAGATCACGAACTGCGGCACGAGCACGACGTGGAACGGCAGCATGATCGTGCCGAGCATGATCGCGAAGTACGCATTGCGTCCCCAGAACCGCAGCCGCGCGAAGGCGTACGCCGCCAGCGAGCACGACACCAGGTTGCCGATGATGGCGCCGACGACCAGGATCGTGGAGTTCCCGAGGAACACCGTGAACGGCAGCTGCTGCGCCGTCCAGCCGTGCACGTAGTTGTCCGCCGTGAGATCGGTGGTGAAGATGCCGAGGTCGGTGAAGATCTCGTTGTTCGGCTTGAACGAGGACACCACCAGCCAGATGAGCGGGTAGATCATCACGATCGACAGCGCGATGAGGCCGGTGTGTTTGAACACCGAGCGGATGCTCGATCGTCGCCGCATCCGCCGGCGGGCCTCCTCGCCCGCGTCGGGCAGCACGACGGCGAGGGTGTCGTCGGTGGTCGTGGTCATGGCACTCTCTTCCGCGCGGGTCAACGTCGGGACGGGCTGCTCAGTCGTCATAGAACACCCAGTACTTCGACAGCCAGAAGTTCAGCAGGGTGAAGGCGGCGATGATCAGCAGCAGGAACCAGGCCATCGCCGAGGCGTAGCCCATGTTGAGCTCGGTGAACGCCTCCTTGTAGAGGTAGAGGGTGAAGAACATCGTGGAGTCGGACGGGCCGCCGGTGCCGCCGGAGACGATGTAGGCCTGCGTGAACGACTGGAACGCGAAGATGATCTGCAGCACCAGGTTGAAGAAGATGATCGGTGTCAGCAGCGGAAAGGTGATCGCGAAGAACCGCCGCACCTTGCCGGCGCCGTCCATCTGCGCGGCCTCGTAGTACATCTCCGGGATCTGCCGCAGCCCCGCCAGGAAGATGACCATCGGCGACCCGAACGTCCACACGTGCAGGATGATGATCGTCGCGAGCGCGTAGTCGGGGTGGGAGATCCAGCCAGGGCCCTCGATGCCGAACCAGGCGAGGAACCCGTTGACGATCCCCTCCTTGCCGAACACCTGGCGCCACAGGATCGCGATGGCGACCGAGCCGCCCAGGAGGCTCGGCAGGTAGAACACCGAGCGGTAGAAGGCGAGCCCTCGCATGCCGCGGTCCAGCAGCATCGCGACGGCGAGCGCGAGGGCGAGCTGCAGCGGCACCGACACGAAGACGTACGTGAGCGTCACCCGGAGGGAGTTCCACAGCCGCGCGTCGCCGAACATCTGCACGATGTTGTCGAACCCGGACCACTCCGGCGGCTGCAGCAGGTTGTAGTCGGTGAAGGCCAGGTAGAGCGAGGCCAGCATGGGTCCGACGGTGAAGACGATCAGCCCGATCAGCCATGGCGCGAGGAAGAGATACCCCGCCTTGTTGTCGGGGTTGCGCGCGCGTCCGCGGGCCGCACCGGCCGTACGGCGCGGTCGGATCGCGATTTTGCGCAGTTCGCCGATGCTGCTCACAAAGACCTCCTCGTCCTCGTTCCGGCACGTGAGAAGAAACCGCTTTCACGTGCGCCGATCAGTATGGACCACCAGCGGCGATGACGTCAAACGCCCCGCAGCCCTTGAAACAGTGCGGATGCCGCGGCAGACCCCGATCACCCCGGAATAACGACAATGCAACAACAATTGACAGGGACGGGGCTCGCTGCTACTTTCCGGTGAAAGCGGTTTCTGCGGATGCCGCGTGCATGCCCGACCGGCGCCCCGTCGCCGGACGAGGGGCGCCAGAGCCGGCTCCCCCGGAACACGACATGGAAAGAGGCGCAATGACGCGTTCAGCACGACCCCTCGCGGCCCGCGCGGCCGCCGGAACCATCCTCGTCACCGCCCTCGCCCTCGCGGGCTGCGGCGGCGCCGCCGAACCCGCCCCTGCCGAAGCGGGCTTCGACCCCGAAGCCGAGATCGAACTCCACATCGCCTGGTGGGGCAATGACGAACGCTCGGCCATCATGGCCGAGGCGATCGACCTGTTCGAGGAGGAGTACCCCAACATCACGGTGGTGGAGGAGCCCGTCGGCGCTCCCGACGACCTCTTCAACCGCCTCGCGACCGACTTCGCCTCCGGCACCGCCCCCGACGTCTTCGCCCTCGGCGGCGCCAAGCCGCAGGAGTACGGCGCGGCCGGCGCGCTGCTGGACCTCGCGACGGTGCAGGAGTACCTGCCCACCGACGCGTACCCCGACTTCACCCTCACCAGCGCGACCGTCGACGACACCCTCTACGGCCTCCCCACCGGCGGCAATGCGATCGGGGTGCTGGTGAACCCCGCGATCTTCGAGGCCGCGGGCGTGGACCTGCCCGACGAGTCGTGGACCTGGGAGGAGTTCGGCGAGATCGCCAATGAGATCTCCGCCAACGCCGGCGACGGCATCGTCGGGCTCGACCTGCGCGTGCAAGACGTGCTGGGCACCTACGTCGCGCAGTACACCGAAACCGGCATCTACGACTGGGAGGGCGACCTGTCGGTGGATGCCGACATCATCCAGCAGTGGTACGAGATGGAGCAGGAGCTCGTGGCATCCGGAGGCCTGCCCGACCCGTCCGTCATCGTCGAGCACTGGAACGTCACTCCCGACCTCAGCCTGTTCGGCACCGGCAAGGCGGGCATGTCCTTCGCCTACAGCAACCAGATCGGCGCATACGGCGCGGGCACCGGCGCCGAGGTGCAGATCCTCACGCCGCCGACGTCGACCGATGTCTCGGGCGTCGCCGTGCTGCCGTCGCAGTTCTGGGCCATCGCGTCGGAGTCGAAGCACCCCGAGGCGGCGGCGCTGCTGGTGGACTGGCTGCTCAACCAGCCCGCGGCGGCCGAGCTGATCCTCGCCAACCGCGGCCTCCCGTTCAACCCCGAGACGCTCGCCGTGGTCGAGCCGCTGCTGGCCCCCGCCGACGCGCAGTCGGCCGAGTACCTCGGCACCGTGCTCGAGGTGGGCGTGCACGCACCGCCGCAGCCGGCCGGCGGCGCCATGCTCAACGAGTTGTCGCAGCGCATCGAGTCGGACATCCTGTTCGGCAACACCAGCGTCCAAGACGGCGCGCAGCAGTGGATCGACGAACTGTCGGCGGCTCTCGCCGACGACTGAACCCGAGCGGCACCGGGTGGGTGGGCCTCGTGAGAGGTCCGCCCATCCGGCGTCTGCGGGCGCCGCCGCCGAGACGGCACCGTGATCCCGCCGACATCAGCATGAAGGATGCCATGACCGCGATCGACCGGGCGCTCGCCCGCCTGCGTGAGACCGGTGCGCCGCTGCCGCACGCGGGCGACGACGACGCCGTCGCGCGGGAGATCCGCGCCGGCGGCATCCGTTTCGTCGCCCTCGGCGGCGGCCTCGAACAACGCTGGCAGCGCGCGTGGGAGGAGCTGCGGGGGTGCATCGCGCCGATCGGCGCGGGCGAGCCGCTGCTGCGGGAGGGCGGCGCGTACGACGGCGCGTGGCTGGAGAGCACCGCCACGATCAACGCCGAGGTGCTCGACCGGTTCGCCCCCTCGGTGACCCGCGCCACGCACCTCGCCTTCGCCGCCGCGCAGCGCGACGACGGGCTGCTGCCGTACAAGCTCACCCCCGACGGCGCGGCGTTCACGCAGATCCAGACCGTGACGCCGCTGGCCCGCAGCGTCTGGAATCACTACCTGCTCACCGGGCGCGACCGCGACTACCTCGCCCGCATGCACGCCGCGATGGTGCGCAACGATGCGTGGCTCGCCGCGCATCGCGACACGCGGGGCACCGGTGGCGTGGAGGCGTTCTGCACGTTCGACACCGGACACGACCTGTCCCCGCGCTTCTGGCACCTGCCCGAGCGCTGTCATCACGGGGATGCCGCGACCTACGACCCCGGTGCCCCGCTGCTGCCGCTGGTGGCCCCCGATCTCACCGCGAACGTCGCCTGCCAGCGCGAGTACCTCGGTCGCATCGCCGCGGAGCTGGGCGAGGATCCGGCGCCGTGGACCCGCAAGGCCGCGGCATCCCGCGGCGCGCTCATGCGGGAGTGCCACCGGGGCGGCATGTTCTACGACCGGGCCGCCGACGGCAGCCACGTACGCGTGGACTCCGACGTGCTGCTGCGGGTGCTGGCGTGCGAGATCGGCGACGACGACCTGTTCGCCACCGCCCTCGAGGACCACCTCATGAACACGCGGCGGTTCCTCTCGCAAGCCGGCTTCGCCTCCATCGCGATGGACGATCCGCGCTTCGACGGCGACCACACCCGCAACTCGTGGGCGGGCCCCGTCAACGCCCTCAGCCTGCTGCGGGCGCCGCACGCCTTCGAGCACCACGGTCGCGTCGCCGAACTCGCCCTCACCCACGAGCCGCTGCTGGCGGCGATGGCCGGGCACGATCGGTTCGCACAGTGCTACGACCCGTGGTCGGCCGACGCCGGGTACACCGAGGCGTATTCCCCCTCGATCCTGTGGCTGCTCGATGCGCTCGAGCGGGCCGCCGGGGTGCTCCCCCGTCCCGACGGCGAGGTGTGGCTGAGCGGCCTGGTGCCCGCCCGGCTCGGCCACGGCCAGGCGGCCACCGCCACCGGCGCCGCCCGCACCGTGCGCGGCATCCACTACGAACTCGTCGGCGACGACGAGCGCATCGAGGTGCACCGTGACGGCACGCTATGGCTGGGCTTCCCGCGCGGGTGGCGGGTCGTGCTCGACGCGCGGGGCGAGGTCGCGGCCGTGGTGGGGCTCGCGGCGGGTCGGGTGAGCGGCATCCTGTCGATGGCCGGCGCCGACCCCGGGATCGCCCTGGACCTCGCCCCGAACGACCGCGTGACGGTCACCGGCGGTCGCGCGGGTGACGTGGTCTCGCGCGGGTTCACCCCGCCGCGGTCGTGACCCGAGGGGGAGCGCCGGGCTCCGACGGGCAGTCCACGCCGTTCCCCCGCGCGGCGGGATGCCCGGGCTCACCCGTCCCGCAATGCCCCTTCACCAGAGGGCAAGGCACATTGCGCGACAGGTGAACGCCGGGCGGGCGGGGGCTCCGCCCGTCACCCTCAGCTGCGCAGGTGCTCGCGGATCACCGCCGAGAGCCCTTCCCGCTCATCGCAGGCGTCGAAACGGAAGGATGCCGCCAGGTCGCGGGCGCGCTCGGGCGTCGCCCCGGAGAAGCGGTCGGCGAACTGCTCGGCGAGCGGTTCGGCGAACAGGATGTGGCGCACCAGCACCGCGATGTGCGGCTGGCGACCCCACGGGTACGGGGCGTAGTCGGGGAATTCGCGATCGAAGAGGGCGTCGATGGGGTCGAGCACCTCGCGCACCCCGGCATCCGACCCGCCCCACGAGTCCACGCCCAGCCGCCGCTTCTTCTCCACCAGGTCGCCCACGAGCTCGAGGTACACGCTGCCGGGGCGCGCCGTGACCAGGCCCTGCAGCCCGATGTCCTTGTAGGTCCACAGCGCCCAGCTCGCGCCGTGCTCGCGGTAGATCTCCAGCTGGTCGCGCAGCAGCTGCAGGCGCCAGGGATCCTGGGTGCGATCGTCGGAGTACACCGGCCCGAACTCGCCGATCCAGATCGGGGTGCCGGTGCGGCGCATGTACTCGGTGCGGCGCAGGAACGTCTGCTCCACGACCGAGCGGTCGAAGTACTCGCCGCGCGTGACGCCCGGGTACGCCGTCGCGCTCGTGATCCCCGGCAGCGCGTAGTCGTGCGCGGTGTAGACGGTGTTGGCCATCGGCTCGGCGCGGGCGTCGAGGAACGAGAAATCGGTGGAGTACCGGTTGCCGTCGAGGAACAGGATGTGCCGCGGATCGATCGCCCGGATGGCGCGTTCGAGCCGCTCGTAGAACGCCGGCAGGGCTCGGCCGCTCGGGTCGCTCGGCTCGTTGATCGGGTTGAAGCCCGCGACCTCGGGGCGGTCTTTGTAGCGGTCGGCCAGCGCCTCCCACAGGTGCACGACGCGGTCCTGGAAGTGCCGCTGGTTCCAGAACTCGGCGCGGTGGGTGGGGTTGTCGCTGTGCCAGTGCTGGTTCTGCCGGCCGGGGAGTGCGTGCAGATCGATGATCGAGTAGATCCCGTGACGTGCCAAGAGCGTCACGACGCGGTCGAGCCGCGCGAAGCCGTCCTCCTTCAGCTCGAACGGCGCCGCGTCGTCTTCGAAGTGGCGGTAGTTGATCGGGATGCGCACACTGTTGAACCCGAGGGATGCCAGGTGCGCGGCATCCTGCTCGTCGAAGAAGTCGCGGGTGAAGGCGTCGAAGTACGCGTCGTACGCCTCGCGTCCCATCCGGTCGCGCAGGAGGCGGCGGATCGTGCCCTCGTCGCCCGGGTAGCCGGTGATGAAGTTCTCCATGTTCATCCAGCCGCCCAGACCCACGCCCGCCAGGCGCACGGGGGTTCCGGTGGAGTCGACGAGGTCGGTGCCGGAGACGGCGAGGAAATCGAGAGTGGTCACGGCGCTCCTTTGTGTCGTGTTCGCGCCAGCCTACAAGAAACCGCTTTCTCGCGCGGTGGCGTTCGGTCACGGATTCTGTGGTGCAGCGCGCGGTTCTTCGCGGGAAAGCGGTTTCAGCTTCTAGGATGATCTCGGACCGCGGCGATGACGCCGACACCGGTCCGGGAGGGACCCGATGGCCAAGCGCCCGCGCGCCACAACGATCTCCGACGTCGCGACGCACGCCGGGGTCTCTCCGGCGACCGTGTCGCGGGTCATGAACGGCAACTTCCTCGGCGAACCGGCGATCGCCGAGCGCGTGCGGGAATCGGCCCGGCAGCTGGACTACTCCCCCAATCACCTGGCGCGCTCGTTCGCGCTGGGCCGCACCAAGGCGATCGCGTTCCTCGTCCCCGACCTCGCCAACCCCGCGTTCCAGACGGTGCTGGCCGGGCTGAGCAAGGCCGCCGCCGCCGACGGGTACCGCGTGCTCGTCGCCGATTCGGCCGAGTCCCCCGACGATGAGCCGGTGCTGGCCGCCGAGGTGCGCAGCCGCTGCGACGCCATCGTGCTGTGCGCGCCGCGGATGAGTGAGGACGATCTGGAGCGCGCCGCAGCGACGCTGGGCCCGGTGGTGCTGATGAACCGGTCGAGCCCTCGCGTGAGCGCTCCGACGCTGTCGGTCGATTCGCGCGCCGGATTCGAGCTGATCGCGCAGCACCTCTACAGCCTCGGGCACCGACGCCTCGTCTACGTCGCCGGCCCCGAGGGCGTCGCCAACGCCAACCGCGTGAAGGGGCTCGGCGACTTCGCGGAGGACCTCGCCGACGTGACGATCACCCACGTCCCCGGCGGTGCGGGCAGCGAGGACGGTCTCGCGGCGGTCGAGGCCGTCATCCGGTCGGGGGCGACGGCGGCGCTGGCCTTCAACGACCTGGTCGCAGTGGGGCTCGTGCACGGCCTCGTCGAGCGCGGCATCCACGTGCCCGACGACATCTCGGTGACCGGGTTCGACGACATCCCGTTCGCGCGGTTCCTCTCGCCGTCGCTGACGACCGCGTCGGTGCCGCACGACGTGCTCGGCACGCTGGCGTGGAGCCGGATGCAGTCGCTCATCAGCGGCGCAGCACCCGAGCACAACGTCGTGTTCCAGCCACGCCTCGAGACCCGCCGCAGCACCGCCGCCCCGCCCGCTGCCGAGTGAGCACTCGTCGCGCCGAGTGAGCATTCGTCGCGCCGAGTGAGTATTCGTCGCGCCGAGTGAGTACTCGGCGCGAATGCTCACTCGGCGTCATGAATGCTCACTCGACCACCCGAATACTCACTCGGCGGCATAACCTGGCGGCATGGAACGCGACAACGAGCCGATCGACGACGACGCGCCGCTGGGCGGCGACGAGACCACCGAAGAGCAGCTGGATGCCGACAACGAGGCCGAGGAGCAGACGCTGAAGACCCTCGACCCCGACAGCCCGCCGGCCTGACGCGACCGGGCCCGGCAGGGGATCTCCCCCACCGGGCCCGGTCCGCCGGTGACTCAGAAGTCGAAGTCGCCGATGTTCTCCGCATCGAACACGTACGGGTCGCCCAGCAGCACGGTGGCGTCGGGACCCACCTCGTACGAGCCGAGCTTGCCGGCTTCGAACGTGTCGCCCTCTTCGCCGGTGATCTCACCCGTGATGAGCGCCTGCGCCGCCCACGCCGCGAGGTAGCCGAGGTCGGCCGGGTTCCACAGCGCGAACGCCGTGACGGTGCCGTCTTCGACGTACTCGCGCATCTGGTTCGGCGTGCCGAGCCCGGTGAGCGCCACCTTGCCCTTGTACTCCGACGTCGACAGGTACCGCGCCGCGGCGGCGATGCCCACCGTGGTCGGGGAGATGATGCCCTTCAGCTCCGGGTAGGTCTGCAGCAGCGCCGCCGTCTTGTCGAACGACGTCTGGTCGTCGTCGTCACCGTAGACGACCTCGACGACCTCGATGTCGGGGTGGCTCGCGGCGAACTCCTCCTGCATCAGCTCGATCCAGGCGTTCTGGTTCGTCGCATTGGCCGAGGCCGACAGCACCGCGACCTGACCGGCGTCGCCGATCTGCTCGGCGATGAGGTCGACCTGCACCTGCGCGATGCCCTCGGCGGTGGCCTGGTTGATGAACAGGTCACGGCAGTCGGGGTTGGTGTCGGAGTCGAAGGTCACGACCTTCACTCCGGCGCTGCGCGCCTCGTCCAGCGCGTCGCAGATGGCCTCGGGGTCGTTCGCCGACACCACGAGACCGCCGACGCCCTGCTGGGCGGCGGTCTGGATGTAGCTGACCTGGGAGGTGGGGCTCGCCTCGGTGGGACCGACTTCCTCGTACGTCCCGCCGAACTCCTCGATGGCCTCTGCGCCCCCGGCATTCGACGTGTCGAAGTAGGGGTTGCCGAGGTTCTTCGGCAGGAACTGGATCGACAGTTCCGCATCGCCGTCGCCGCCCCCGCTGCCGCCGTCGTCGCCTCCGCTGCCGGCGCAGCCGGTGGCCACGAGCAGGGCGCCCAGGGTGAGCGCGACCACGGCGCCTGCGCGCCGGTTCCGCTTCATTCCCATCATCTCTGTTTCCTTCCTTGGTGCGAGGTGCTCGCATGGTTGTGGGTTTCGTCACCGGCAGCGCCGCCTTCGGCGCTGCGTCTTCCCCTTCGTCTTCCGACGGCTGCGGATCTCCGCTGATGCAGCCAGGCCAGAAGGCTTGCCGACACCACCGAGAGCACGAGCAGCACTCCGGTGATGACGTTGATGATGTCGCTCGTGATGCCGGCCAGGCGCAGCGCGCTGCCGAGGGTCCCGATCAGCAGCACACCGGCGATCACGCCGTGCAGCGCTCCGCGGCCGCCGAAGATCGACACGCCGCCCAGGAGCACGGCGGCGATCACCTGCAGCTCCATCCCCATGGCGTTGTCGCCGCGGGCATTGGAGTACAGCAGCGTGAAGTAGACCCCGGCGAACCCCGAGACCGCGCCCGAGAGCACGAACAGCGTGAACTTCGCCCGCCCGACGTCGATGCCCGAGAAGTGGGCGGCCTCCTTGTTGAGCCCGATCGCGTACAGCGACCGGCCGAACGGCGTGAAGTGCAGCAGCACGGCGAACACGGCCGCGAGGATCACGAACACGATCATGATCATCGGCACCGGCGTGCCCGGGATGTTCGCCTTGGCGAGGTCGGTCCACTCCTCGGGGAAGCCGGTGATCGCCGTCGTTCCGAGCAGCCCCACCGCGATGCCGCGGAACAGCGCCAGCGTGCCGATCGTCACCGCGAGCGAGGGCAGCCCCACGACCGTCACGAGGAAGCCGTTGAACGCCCCCGCGACCGCGCCAACCACGACCGCCAGCGCCGCCGCGAGCGGGAACGGGAGCCCCGCCTGCGTCAGGATGCCGGTCATGACGCTCGACAGCCCCACGATGCTCGCGACCGACAGGTCGATCTCCTCGGTGATGATGATGAGCGTCATCGGCAGCGCGATGAGCAGGATGGGCGCGATGTCGCGCAGCAGATAGGTGACCGTGAGCGGGCTGTCGAAGTTGCGCACGGATGCCAGCGCCACCACGATCACGACGATGAGCAGGGCGATGATCGCGGTCTCGCGCGTCAGCAGCAGCCGGCGCCACGCGGGACGCGCGTGCGCCTGGTAGACCCGCGCGGTGGCGGCATCCGTCACGACGGTCATCGGTCGACCTCCCGTTGGGCGATGAGTCGTCGATGCTGGCGCACCGCGAGCAGGCGATCGAGCACGATCGAGCCGAGGATCAGCACGCCGACGACGGCCCGCTGCCAGAAATCGTCGATGCCGAGGATCGGCAGCGCCCGGTTGATGGTCAGCAGCAGGAAGGCGCCGATCGCCGCGCCCCAGACCGTCCCCACGCCGCCGGAGATCGCCACCCCGCCGATCACGGCGGCGCCGATCGCCTGCAGCTCCCAGCCGAAGCCGGCAGCGGAGCTCACGGTGCCGTAGCGCGCGGCGTACAGCACCCCGGCAAGGCCCGCGAGGGCCCCCGACACGACGAACGCCGTGATGATGCGGCGGCTCACGCGCAGGCCGTAGAGGTGCGCGGCATCCGGATCGGACCCGATGGCGTAGAGCTCCCGGCCGCCGCGGATGTTCCGCAGGTACCAGGCGGCGGCCACCAGCACCACGAGCGCGATGATCGTGAGGATCGGGATGCCGAGGAGATGCTCGGTGCCGAGACCGCGGAAATCGCGGGGCAGGTCGGACGCGTTGATGCGGTCGCTGCCGGTCCAGGCGACGTTGATGCCGCGGTAGATGTACATCGTGCCGAGCGTGATCACGAGCGCCGGCACCTTGGCCCACGCCACGAGCACGCCGTTGACGGCGCCGAGCAGGCCGCCGAGGAGGACCCCGGCGACGAAGACGACGATGATCGGGATGCCGGGGATGTCGATGAACAGCCGGCCGGTCAGGTAGGCGGTGAGGCCGACCACCGATCCGACCGAGAGGTCGACGCTGCGCGTGATGATGACGAACGCCTGGCCGACGGCGACCAGCAGCAGCAGCGACGGCGTCAGCAGCAGGTCGCGGAATCCGTCGGAGGAGAACAGGAACGTCGGGTTCGACGCGGTCGCTGCCACGATCACGAGCACGAGGGCGACGGCGATGCCGGTCTCACGCGCGGTGGCGATGCGCCGCACGATGCGCGACGCGCCGCTCGTGCCCGGCTGCACGGGAGTCAGGGTGGTGCTCATGCGGCGGCCTCCGCCGGGGCGGTCGCGGCGAACATCACAGCTTCGGGGGTGGCTTCGGCGCGCGGGAGCTCCGCCGTCAGCCGCCCTTCGCGCATCACCAGCACGCGGTCGGCCATGCCCAGCACCTCCGGCAGCTCCGAGGAGATCATGAGGATCGCGATGCCCTGCTGGGCCAGTTCGCTCAGCAGGCGGTGCACTTCGGCTTTCGTGCCGACGTCGATGCCACGGGTGGGCTCGTCGACGATGAGCACGATGGGCTCGGTGGCGAGCCATTTGCCGAGCACGACCTTCTGCTGGTTGCCCCCGGAAAGGGTGCCGGCCTCGGCATCCAATGCGGCCGTCTTCACCTCGAGCCGGCTGGCCCACACCCGTGCCGCCTCGTTCTCGAGCCGGTTCCAGATGAGCCCCCACCTGGCGAGCTTCGAGCGGATCGTGAGGGTGATGTTGCGGGCGACGCCGTCGTCGAGCACGAGGCCCTGCTTGCGCCGGTCCTCCGGGACGAGCGCGATGCCGCGTGCCGTGGCCGCGCGGGGGTCGCCCTTGCGCAGCACCGCGCCGTCGAGGACGACGCGGCCGGATTCGTAGGTGTCCACCCCGAACACCGCGCGCGCCACTTCGCTGCGGCCGGCGCCGACGAGACCGGCGAGCCCGACGATCTCCCCACGACGCAGCGTGAACGAGATGTCGCGGAAGACACCGGTGCGGGTGAGGCCCTCCACCTGCAGCACGACGTCGCCGATGGCGGCGGGCTGCTTCGGGAACATCTCGGTGACGTCGCGCCCCACCATCTGGCGGACGAGCTCGTCGACGGTGGTCTCGGCGATGGGCGTCGTCTCGACGTACGACCCGTCGCGCATGACGGTGACGGTGTCGCACAGCGCGAACACCTCGTCGAAGCGGTGGGAGATGAACAGCAGCGCCCGGCCCTCGTCGCGCAGGCTCCGGGCGACGGCGAACAGTCGCTCCACCTCCACACCCGACAGCGCCGCGGTCGGCTCGTCCATGATCAGCACCCGGGCATCCAACGAGATGGCCTTGGCGATCTCGATGATCTGCTGGTCCGCGATCGAGAGTCCCTCGGTCACCCGGTCGGGATCGAGCGCGACGCCGAGGCGCCCGAAGATCTCGACCGCCTCGGTGCGCATGGCTTTGCGGTCGATGCGGCCGAAGCGGTTGGTGGGCTGGCGGCCCATGAAGATGTTCTCCGTCACCGACAGGTCGGGAAAGAGCGTCGGCTCCTGGTAGATCACCGCGATGCCGGCGGCCTTGGACTGTGCGGTGCTGGTGAAGTCCACCGACTCGCCCTCCAGCAGCAGATCGCCCGCATCGCGACGGTAGAGCCCGGCGATGATCTTCACGAGCGTGGACTTGCCGGCGCCGTTCTCGCCGATGAGCGCGTGGATCGATCCGCGGTCGAGCGTGAGACTGCCCGAGCGCAGCGCCACCACCGGCCCGAACGACTTCACGACGCGTTTCAATTCGAGCGCGTGCGGGGGATCGGGCGTATCGGCGTCGAAAGCCACGTCTACTCCTCCTCTTCGAGGGTGCACATCGGGTGTGATTGAATGATCTGAATCGATTCAGGTCATGTTCACGGCTACTCTATGGATGCCGCCAGGGGCGGTCAAGTCGCCAGACGACAGTGATCGAATCGTGATCCGACGACACAACGGAGGTGCCATGCCGGTCAGCATCCGCGATGTCGCGCAACGGGCGGGCGTCTCGGTGGGCACCGTTTCCAACGTGCTGAACCGCCCCGACGAGGTGTCCTCCGACTCGGTCGAGCGCGTCACGCAGGCGATCGACGAGCTGGGCTACGTGCGCAATGACGCGGCGCGCAAGCTGCGGGCGGGGGTGTCGACGACGGTCGGTTTCGTCGTGCTCGACGGGCAGAACCCGTTCTACACCGACGTCGTGCGGGGTGCGGAGGACGAGGCGACCCGTCACGGGATCGCGATCCTCTACGGCAACACCGACGAGGACGTCTCGCGCGAGCGCCTGTACATCGACCTGTTCCACGAGCAGCAGGTGCGCGGGCTCCTCATCGCGCCTTACGGCGATGTCACCTCGCGGCTGCAGCGGCTGCGGGCCAGTGGCATCGCGGCGGTGCTGGTGGACCGGTTCAGCGGGGACGGCCGATTCTCCTCGGTGTCGGTGGACTCCATCGCCGGCGGCCGACTGGCCGTGACGCATCTCATCGAGACGGGGCGGCGGCGTATCGCCTTCGTCGGGGGTCCGTTCGACATCCGCCAGGTCACCGACCGGCTCGCCGGGGCGCGGGCGGCGGCCGAGAACGCCGGCACGCCGGTCGACCTCGAGGTCGTCGCGACCGGCGCGATGACGGTGGATGAGGGCGCTCGCGCCGGCGCGCGTCTGCTGGCACGGCCGCGTCACGAGTGGCCCGACGCGCTCTTCGCCGCCAACGACCTCGTCGCGCTCGGCCTGCTGCAGTCGCTCGTGGTCGACGGGCGCGCGCACGTGCCCGACGACATCGCCATCATCGGCTTCGACGACATCCCGTTCGCCGCGGCGGCCGCGGTGCCGCTGTCGTCGATCCGCCAGCCGAGCCGCATGATCGGGCGCACCGCGCTGCGCATCGTGCTGGAGGAGGCGGCGGACCCCGCCAGCATCCCGCGCCAGACGGTGTTCCCACCGGAGCTCATCGTGCGCGCATCGACCGCCCCGCGCTGACCGCTCCCGAGTGAGCATTCCCGCCCGCGAGTGAGTATCCATCGCGTCGAGTGAGTACTCGGACGAGTGCGCACTCGGCGCTGCGAATACTCACTCGGCGCCGCGAATACTCACTCGGCGGCCGGGTCAGGCCTCGCGGGTGATCGTCACCTTCACGTGCAGGTCGCTCGTGAACGTGCCGCCGTAGACGCCGCGCAGCGGAGGGACGTCGTTGTAGTCGCGGCCGCGGCCGACCAGCACGTGACGCTCACCGATCTCGGTGTTGTTGGTGGGATCGAACCCCTGCCAGTCGCCCGCGAACCACTCCACCCAGGCATGCGATTCGCCCGTGACGGCGACCCCCACCTCGGCCTCGGGGTCGGGGTGAAGGTAGCCCGAGACGTACCGCGCCGGAATCCCGACGGCGCGCAGGGCCCCGAGCGTGATGTGCGCGAGATCCTGGCACACCCCGGTGCGCGCTTCCCAGGCCTCGGCCGCGGTGGACTGCACGCCGGTGACGCCGTACATGTACGTCATGGCCTCGCCGACCGCGACGGCGATCGCATGCGCCGCGGCGGCGGGGCGGTCGTGGCGGGCGGCGATCGTGCGGGCGAGGTCGGCGACCTCGGGGTGCGGCGCCGTGCGCGGCGACTGCGCGAGCATCTCCACGGTCGACACGGCCCGCTGCGCTTCGGCGGCGAGGTCCTCCCACGAGATCGCGGGGTGGTCCTGCGGGCGCGGGCGGACCTCCACGAGCGAGCGCGCCGTGATGCTCAGCGCGGTGTGAGCCGACAGCACGTCGAACGACGCCACCCGCGTGCCGAAGTAGTCCACGTACTGGTTGACGCTCGAGGAGGGCTCGATGTCCAGCGACGAGCTGAGCACGAACTGGTTCTCGGTCGACACCGGCAGCATCCGCGCCTCGTTGTACGACGCCGACACCTCCCCCGGATACGTGAACCCGGTGGCGTGCTCGATCCGCAGCCGCATCATGAGATCTCCCCCACCCAGCCGGGCTCGGCCTGCGTCGGGAAGAACCGGTGGCGGATCGCCTCGGATGCCTCCCGCGTCACCGTCTGCACGCGTTCCATGTGTTCGGGAAGCTCCCCCAGGATGTCGCCGATCGGGCTGTATTCGAGGTCGTTGCGGATGCGCCCCAGCGCACGGGCGACCGCGTTGGAGTGCCCCACGCGGTCGGCGCGCGGGTCGATCGCGGCCATGCACTCCTCGGCGCGCTGGATCGAGTAGATGATCGAGCGCGGGAACAGGCGGTCCAGCAGCAGGAACTCGGCGGCGTTGCGGGAGCTCGGCATGCCCCGGTAGGTGCGCACGTACGCCTCGTACGCGCCGCACGAGCGCAGGATGGTCGTCCACGACGGGCCGGATGCCTCGGTCAGCGACCGCGTCGCGAGCATGCGCGCCGTCATGTCGGTGCGTTCGATGCTGCGGCCGAGGGTGAAGAACTGCCACGCCTCGTCACGGCTCGTGGAGGAATCGACGATGCCGACGGCGAGCGCGGAGCGCTCGCGCACCCACTGGAAGAACTCATGCACCTTCTCGGACTGCAGCCGCCGCGGCATCCGTGAATTGGTCGTGTTGAGGGTCTCCCACAGCTCGGTGGAGACGATCTCGCGGGCGCGGCGGGCGTTCTCCCGCGCGGCCTGCAGCGAGTACGCGATGCTCGACGGGTTGTTGCGGTCCACGGCCAGGCGGGCGAGCACGTCCTGGCGCTCCACCTTGTCGAGGGCATCGGGGGTGGCCGAGCCCATGACGCTCAGGAGCGACCGGCACGCGGTGTCCTCGTCGATCCACGGGTCCTCCAGCAGCAGCTGCAGGTGCACGTCGAGGATGCGGGCGGTGCCGTCGGAGCGCTCGATGTACCGCCCGATCCAGAAGAGACTCTCAGCGATCCTCGAGAGCATCTGTCCCCTCCTCGCGGGTCTGCTGCTGCTGCTCCTGCTGCTCGGTGGTCGAGCGCGGGCGGTCCTGCGGGGAGTGGGCGGGCTCCGGCTGCCCGTCGTAGACGATCGGGATGGCCTCGGTCACGGCCGCCTGGTCGGCGACGAGACCCGAGAGGCCTTGCCCCTGCCCGTACTCCACGCGGCCGGGGGCGGAGCCGCCGACGATCCAGGTGTCCTTCGAGCCGCCGCCCTGGCTGGAGTTGACCACGAGCTGCCCTTCGGGGAGCGCGACGCGGGTGAGCCCGCCCGGCAGCACCCACACGTCGTCGCCGTCGTTGACGGCGAAGGGACGCAGGTCCGCGTGACGCGGGCGCATCCCGTCCTCGACGAGCGTCGGAATGGTGGAGAGCATGACCACCGGCTGCGCGATCCAGCCGCGGGGATCGGCGCGCAGCTGCGTGCGCAGCTTGTCCAGTTCGGCGGGCGAGGCATCCGGCCCCACGACCAGCCCCTTGCCGCCGGAGCCGTCGACGGGCTTGACCACCAGCTCGTCGAGCCGGTCGAGCACCTCCTCGAGCGCCGCGGGGTCTTCGAGCCGCCACGTGTCGACGTTCTTGAGGATGGGTTCCTCGGCGAGGTAGTAGCGGATGAGGTCGGGCACGTACGTGTAGAGCAGCTTGTCGTCGGCGACGCCGTTGCCGACGGCGTTGGCGATGGTGACGTTGCCGAGACGAGCCGCGAGCATGAGGCCGGGGGCGCCGAGCATCGAGTCGGCGCGGAACTGCAGCGGGTCGAGGTAGTCGTCGTCGACGCGACGGTAGATGACGTCGACGCGCTGCGGCCCGCGGGTCGTGCGCATGAACACCTTGCCGCCCACGCACAGCAGGTCCCTGCCCTCGACGAGCTCGACACCCATGAGCCGGGCGAGGAGGGTGTGCTCGAAGTAGGCGGAGTTGTAGACGCCCGGGGTGAGCACGACCACGTTGGGGTCCTCCACCCCCGACGGCGCAGAGGCGCGCAGCGCCGCGAGCAGCTTGTTGGGGTAGTCCCCGACGGGGCGCACGCGCATCGACACGAACAGCTCCGGCAGCGTCTGGGCCATGACGCGGCGGTTGGAGATGACGTAGCTGACCCCCGACGGCACGCGCACGTTGTCCTCGAGCACCCGCATCTCGCCGTGCTCGTCGCGGATGAGGTCGATGCCCGACACCTGGATGCGCACGCCGTTGGCGGTGTGGATGCCGGCGGCCTGCCGGTAGAAGTACTGCGACGAGGCGATGAGCCCGGCCGGCAGCACACCGTCGCGCACGCAGTGCTGGTGCCCGTAGGTGTCGTCGAGGAAGGCCTCCAGCGCCAGCACGCGCTGCTTCACCCCCGCCTCGATGCGCGACCACTCGTCGTAGTCGATGATGCGCGGCACGGCATCGAGCGGGAACGGCCGCTCCTCGCCGGCGAAGTCGAACGTGACCCCCTGCGCGAGGTAGGAGCTGGCCAGCGAATCGGTGCGACCGCGCAGCTCTTCCTGGGTCATCTGGGCCAGCGCCTGGTACAGCTCACGGTAGGCCCGACGCGACGGCGCGGGGGCTCCGGGGTGATCGGGACGACCGAACATCTCGTCGAACGCGGGCACGCCGGAAGGCGTCTTGCGGGGCGCCAGCGTAGAGCCGTAGCCGTCGAACAGGTCACCCATGCATTCACCCTAACCGCGGCGCATTGCCGCGGTGTTTCGGCGGCGTGGACTTGACAGCGGGCGCGGCATCCCCCGTCTGCAACGAGGGGATGCCGGGGTCAGCCGAGGACCACCCGCAACTGCTCGACCGCCCAATCCAGCTCGGTCGCGCGCACCACCAGCGGCGGTGCGATGCGGATGGTCTGGCCGTGGGTGTCCTTCACGAGCACCCCGCGTCCGAGCAGCCGTTCGGCGATCTCCCTGCCGGTGCCGCGGGCGGGGTCGATGTCGACGCCGGCCCAGAGGCCGGCCGTCCGCACGGCGGTCACGCCGTGGCCGATGAGCTCCCGCAACTGCTGGTCGAGGTGCTCCCCCAGCGCCTGCGCGCGGGTCTGCAGGCGTCCGGTGGCGAGCATCTCGACCACGCGGAGGCCCACCGCCGCAGCGAGCGGGTTGCCCCCGAAGGTCGAGCCGTGCTCGCCGGGGCGGATGACCCCGAGCACGTCGGCATCGGCGACCACCGCCGACAGCGGCAGGATGCCGCCGCCGAGCGCTTTGCCGAGCAGATAGACGTCGGGGACGACGCCTTCGCGGTCGCAGGCGAAGGTCGCCCCGACCCGGCCGAGCCCCGATTGGATCTCGTCGGCGATGAACAGCACGCCGCGGCGCGTGCAGATCTCCCGCACCGCGGCGAGGTAGCCCTCCGGCGGCACGATGACGCCCGCCTCGCCCTGGATCGGCTCGACGAGCACCGCCGCGGTGGTGTCGTCGATGGCGGCCTCGATCGCGGCGGCATCGCCGAACGGCACTGAGACGAACCCGGGCGCGTAGGGCCCGAAGTCGTCGCGGGCGGTCGGGTCGTCGCTGAAGCCCACGATCGTCGTGGTGCGGCCGTGGAAGTTGTCGTTCGCCACGATGATCGTCGCGGCATCCGCCGGCACGCCCTTGACGCGGTACGCCCACGCGCGGGCGACCTTGATGCCGGTCTCCACCGCTTCGGCGCCGGTGTTCATCGGCAGCACGAGGTCCTTGCCGCACAGGTCCGCCAGCGCCGCGGCGAAGGGGCCGAGCCGGTCGTTGTGGAAGGCGCGGCTGGTGAGGGTGATGCGTCCGAGCTGTTCGGTGGCGGCGGCGACGAGGTCGGGATGCCGGTGGCCGAAGTTCATCGCGGAGTACGCCGACAGCAGGTCGAGGTAGCGCTTGCCCTCGACGTCGGTGACCCACACGCCCTCGCCGGTCGCGACGACGACGGGGAGCGGGTGATAGTTGTGGGCGACGTGCGCCTCTTCTGCGGCGATGACGCGGAGCGCCCCGGTGTCGAGGTTCTGCGAAGCGGTGGTCATGTCAGCCTCTCAGCTCGAGGGTGCAGCACTTGATGCCGCCGCCGCCGAGCAGCAGCTCGGACAGGTCGACGGTCACGGGGACGTAGCCGCGCTCGCGCAGCTGCGCGATGAACCCGACCGCCCGGGGGGAGACGATGACGTTGCGGCCGTCGCTGGCGGTGTTGAGCCCGAAGACGGCGCCGTCGGCGTCGTCGACCAGGATCGCGTCGGGGTAGCGCTCGGCGAGGATCGCCCGCGAGGCCTCGTCGAACGCGGTGGGAAGATAGGCGATGGTCGCCCGCTCGACGCCGCCGGGCCCTTCAACCGGGTCGAGCACGGCGATCGCGGTGTCGAGGTGGTAGAACCGGGGGTCGACCAGACGCAGGCTCACGACCTCACGACCGAAGACCTCGGCCACCTCCCGGTGGCTGTCGCCGACCGAGCGGAACCCGGTGCCCGCGAGGATCGTGTCGCCCACGAGCAGGAAGTCGCCTTCCCCCTCCTGCACCTCGACGGGCTCGACGACGTCGAACCCGTGGTCGGCGAACCACTGCATGAACGGCCGTTCCTCGCCGCGACGCTCGGGCACGCGGAAGCGCACGCCCAGCGCGCGCCCGTCGATGATGAACCCGCCGTTGGCGGTGTAGACCATGTCGGGCAGTCCCGGCACGGGGTCGATCAGCTCCACCTCATGGCCGAGGCGCACGTAGGTGTCGTGCAGGTCCTGCCACTGCCGCAGCGCCTTGGCGGTGTCGGTGGGCCGGTCGGGCTCCATCCAGGGGTTGATGCGGTAGCTGACGGTGAAGTGCTCCGGCCGGCACATCAGGTAGCGGCGGTGCTGGGCGATGCGCTGCGGGGCCACGGGTTCGGGCGTCGACCGGGGCTGCGCAAGGGTGGGGTGCGTGGACATCATGCTCCTTCGCGAAACGCGGCGGACGCCGTCCTCTGGCCCGGTGGCCCTTCGACCCGTGGTTCGTCAGCCGCGGGGAAAGGTCGATCCGGACACGCCGGGACCATTGTGACACGACGGATGCCCCGGTGTGGCGGTGATCGTCATCCGGCATCCTCCGCCCGCACGACGATCTTGCCGATCGTGTGTCCGGCGTCGATGTGCGCGAGCGCGGCACGGGACTCGGACTGCGGCCACACCCGCTCGATGTGCGGCACGAGGTCGCCCGCCGCGGCGAGACGCGCGAGCTCGGCGGTGACGTCAGGCTTGGCGGTGGCCGCGAGGGGACGCAGTCGCCGCGACCCGAAGAGCGACAGCACCATCGCCCGGGCGATGACGCCGAGCGGACCGATGACGGGACCGCTGCCGCCGCTCACGAGAGCGACGGTGCCGCCGGGCACGACCAGGCGCCGGAGCGTCCGCAGCGGATGGTCGCCGGCGATCACCACGACGGCGTCGAAGGATGCCGCCGGCAGCTGGGCGAGGTCCGTGCGACGGTGCTCGAGCACGGTCGCGGCTCCGAGCCCGGTGAGCACGGGGAGGGCCCGCGGGCCGGCGAGTGCGGTGACTTCGGCACCGCGCCGCGCCGCGAGCTGCACGGTGAAGTGCCCCACGCCACCGCCGGCGCCCACGACCAGCACCCGGGCGCCACGGGCGGTCTCGCCCTCGACACCGGCGAGCGCGAGTGCCTGCCACGCTGTGCCGCCGGCCATCGGCAGCGCGGCGGCGACGACGTCTTCCAGCCCGTCGGGGCGCCGCACGAGCCGCGCAGCCGGCACCGCGACGAAGGGTGCGAGCCCGCCGCCGGTGGCCTCGCCCAGCACCGCGTCGCCCACCCGCAGCGTCGTGACGCCGTCGCCCGCCGCAACCACCGTGCCGGCGATGTCGCGCCCCTGCACCATCGTGCGGGGGCGCCGCAGCCCGAACGCGAGGCGCAGCAGCAGCGGGTCGCCGCGCATGACGCGTGCATCGGCGGAGTTCAGCGATGTCGCCGCGACGCGCACCAGCACCTCGTCGGCGCGCGGCGCGGGCACAGGCACCTTCTCGGGGGCCACAGCGTCCGCGTCGCCGTAGCGGTGCTGCCGCCACGCGGTCATGGTCGTGGGGATGGCTTCAGTGCTCATGACGACTCCTCGTCGGGGTAGCGGAACACGGCATCCAGTGGCGTGCCGAACACGCGCGCGATCTGGAAGGCGAGCTCCAAGGTGGGCGAGTATCGTCCCTGCTCGATCGCGATGAGCGTCTGCCGCGTCACCCCGATGCGCCGGGCGAGCTCCACCTGGGTGAGGCCCGCGGCCTCGCGCAGCCCGCGGATGTCGTTGGTGACCTTCGTGGGCTTGACCATCAGGCCAGGCCCCGGCGGTAGGCGATGACCTGGGCGATGCCGCCGACGAGGGCCGACATCGCGAACCCGAGGAACATCGCGTTCGCGATCCAGAACCACGCAGCCTCCAGCGCGCACAGCGCGATCACACCGAGGCCCGCGATGACCAGGAACGCCTGGCCGACCCGGTCGCCCAGGCGCGCGATGTCACGGTCGCGCAGATCCGAAGCGCTCGCCCCCTCGGGGTCGCGCAGACCGGCGAGGATCCCCCACACGATGCTCAGCACGATCGAGCCGACGATGCCGCCGCCGATCGCCCACAGCATGATCGGCCACCACTGCACCTCGGTGAGCGGACCACCGTCGGCGGCCTGCAGGATCGCGATGACGTAGCCCGTCAGCACGAAGGGCAGGACGATGAGTCCCGCCCAGGTGTTCCGCTCTTGGTAGACCACGGCGTCCTCCTCGGGGGTGTCAAGAATCTTTGACACTCCCGAGTATCGGACGCCGTGGCATCCATGTCAAGAATTATTTACATCCCGGCCGTGGTTCCGAGTGCGACGGCCGTCCACGACACCGGCGGCAGGGTGATGGTGAGGATGCCGTCGGAGATCGCGGCCGACGTGTTCTCCCGCGGCGCGACGTGCTCCGGGTCCTCCAGCGTGTTCTTGGCGTTGACATCGTCGTCGGTGAGGGTGTGCGTCTCGAGGATGCCGGTCGCCCCGAGCGCGGCGATGTCGGCGGTGACGGTGATCGCCTCGGTGAGGCTGCGGTTCACGAGGAACAGCGCACTGTCCCCCGACGCGGCATCGTGCGTGGCCACGGCGTCGACCAGGGGCACCTCGCCGTACACGGCAGTGGTGTACTCCGGCGACGCCAGCTTCACCCGCAGCGCTTCGCCCCGCGCCAGGCGCGAGGTCAGCGAGAACGGGAAGAAGGTGGTCTGGCGCCACGCGGGCCCGCCGGGTTCGGTCATGATCGGCGCGATGACGTTGACCAGCTGCGCCAGCGACGCGCTCGTGACGCGGTCGGCGTGCTTGAGCAGCGAGATCATGAGGCTGCCGAACACGACGGCATCCGCCACGGAGTACACGTCCTCGAGCAGACGCGGGGCGACCGGCCAGTTGTCGATGCCTTCGATCTTGTCGACGCCGTGGAAGCGGTCGATGTACCAGACGTTCCACTCGTCGAACGAGATGTCGATGCGCTTGTCGCTGCCCTTGACGGCCTTCACGTGGTCGGCGGTCGCGACGACGGTCTCGATGAAGCCGTCCATGTCGACCGCGGACGCGAGGAAGCTGCCGAGGTCGCC
Organism: Microbacterium sp. NPDC058021; assembly: GCF_042885955.1. NCBI lineage: Bacteria > Bacillati > Actinomycetota > Actinomycetes > Micrococcales > Microbacteriaceae > Microbacterium > Microbacterium sp. NPDC058021. The sequence goes on along the minus strand of NZ_JBHVRF010000001.1, from coordinate 450,030 downwards.
GCCGCGCTCCTCGTAGTAGGCGTGGCAGGAGATGAGGTCGACGTCGTTGTAGGTGTGGGTCAGCACCACCCGCTCCCACTCGCCGAAGGTGGGCATGTGGGCGCTGGAGGATCCGCAGACGACGAGCTGGATGTCCGGGTCGAGCTGCCGCATGCCCTTCGCGGTCTGCGCGGCGAGCTTGCCGTAGTCGTCGGCGGAGCGGTGGCCCAGCTGCCACGGCCCGTCCATCTCGTTGCCCAGGCACCACATGCGCACGTCGAACGGCGCGATCCGGCCGTTGGCGATGCGCTGGTCGGACAGCGTCGTGCCGCCGGGGATGTTGGCGTACTCGAGCAGGTCGATCGCCTCCAGCGTCCCGCGCGTGCCGAGGTTGACCGCCAGCATCAGGTCGCTGCCGACCTTGTCGAGCCACGATGAGAATTCGTGCAGGCCCACCTCGTTGGTCTCCGTCGAGTGCCAGGCCAGGTCGAGCCGGCGCGGGCGGTCCTGGCGGGGTCCCACCGAGTCCTCCCACCGGAACCCCGAGACGAAGTTGCCCCCGGGGTAGCGGATCGTGGAGACACCGAGCTCGCGCACCAGCTCGATCACGTCGGTGCGGAACCCCTCGGCATCCGCGCTCGGGTGTCCGGGCTCGTAGATGCCGTCGTACACGTGCCGGCCGAGGTGCTCGACGAAGCCGCCGAAGAGTTGGCGCCGGATGGGGCCGATCGCGAAGGCGGGGTCGACGGTGAGACGTGCGTGGGTCATGGAGCGATCTTCCTGTTGTGCCGGCGAGCGCGACTTACAACGTTAGAAAGTAAACGTTGTACAGATGATGGAGGAAAGCAGCGGGCGCTGTCAAGGGTCGCCGCGGCGACACGATCAGCGGGTGGTGGAGGGCGATGCCGGGGCAGACTCGCGCTCGACGAGGCGGAAGTCGGCGAGGAGCAGCCGAGGCGGGGCGTCGGGGTCGGTGTTCGCGATGCGCTCGCGCAGCGTCGTGACCGCCGTCCGGGCGATCCAGTCGCGCCCGGGATCGACCGTCGTGAGCGACGGGATGGAGTACTGCGCCTCGTCGAGGTCGTCGAAGCCGATCACGGCGACGTCGCCGGGAACGGTGCGCCCCGCCTCCTGCAGCACGCGCGCGGCCCCCAGGGCCAGCGTGTCGTTGAAGCCGAAGACGGCATCGAACTCGACCCCGCGCTCCAGCAGCTCCCGCATCGTGCGGGCGCCGTTCGAGCGGTGCCAGAGGGTCGTGTAGCCGATGAGGTCGGGGTCGTACGGCACGCCGTGCGCCTCGAGCGCCTCGGCGTAGCCGCGCAGCCGCAGCCCGGCCGAGCCGATCACCTCGCCCTCGTGCGCGCCGACGACCGCGATGCGTCGGCGGCCGGATGCCAGCAGGTGCTCCGTCGCCGCGCGGGCGGCCTCCACGTTGCGCATCGTCACGTGGTCGGCGGGCCCGTCGAAGATCCGCTCGCCGAGCACGACCAGCGGATACGGCACGGACAGCGCCGCCACGTCGTCCTGCCCCATACCGAGCGGGCTGAAGATGAGGCCGTCGGTGAGCTTGAGGCGGCCGCTGCGCAACAGCTCGAGTTCGCGGTCGCGGTCGCCGCCGGTCTGCTCGATGAGCACGACCAGGTGCGCCCGCTCGGCCTCGGCGATGACGGCGGCGGCGAGCTCGGCGAAGTACGCCAGCCCGAGGTCGGGCACGGCGAGGGCGATCACCCCGGTGCGCCCGGAGCGGAGGTTGCGCGCCGTCAGGTTGGGCGTGTAGCCCAGCTCGGCGATCGCCTTCTCCACCTTTTCGCGCGTGGCCGGGCGGATGTGGGGATAGTCGTTGATGACGTTGGAGACCGTCTTGATCGACACGCCCGCCAGCCGTGCCACGTCATGCAGTGTCGCCGCCATGGCCACCTCCCCCGGGTCACCCTACAACGTTGCAGAGCCCACCTGCGGAAGCTCAGATCACCGCTTCGCTCCACGGGTCGGGGTTGCCGAAGCGGTGCGCCGTGATGGTGATCGACTGCTCGCGCAGGAACGGCAGCAGCTCCAGCCGTCCCGCCGTGGTCACCTCGTTGTCGTAGACCGCCAGGTCGGGGTCGCCGGCGACCGCCTCGGCGAGCGCCCGGTGGAGCGAGCTGACCGACTCCCGCGGGCCGACCAGGCGGGCGCGGGTGGGACGCCCGGAGGGCATCCCGAGGTCTGCGGATGCCGCATCGACGCCGGCGCCCACGATGCGCTGCAGCCACTGTTCGTCGGTCTCGACGTGCACCGACGCGCCCACGTCACCGAGCGCGCGACGCACCGCTGCGGGCAGGCCCACCGGCGCGCTGAGGGTGAACGGCGTTCCCGCCCGGATGCCGGCGACGACCACCCGCAGCACCGTCTGCCACGTGGCATCCGCCGTCGCCCGCACCGCGACGCCCTGGGCGGGCCGGTACCGGAAGAGATTGCGTTCCACGCCCAGCTGCGACACGTCGCGCACGGCACCGAACTCGCGGTCCCAGACGATGGCATCCGACAGCGCACCGCGGCGCAGCCAGTCGAACCCCTCGTAGTCCAGCGTCGGCTGGGCCGCTTCGATGATCGCGGTGATGCGCGAGTCGAGCCCGCGCAGGTGCAGTGTCGACGACGCCGAGCCACCGGTCGAGGGACGCCAGGAGCCGAGTCCCACGAGATAGTTGGGGCCGCCCGCCTTGGCGCCCGCGCCCACCGACGACCGCTTCCACCCGCCGAAGGGCTGGCGTTGCACGATCGCGCCGGTGGTGCCGCGGTTGACGTAGAGGTTGCCGGCCTCGACGCGCGACAGCCACAGCGCGAGGTCGTCGGGGTGCTGCGTGTACAGCCCCGCGGTGAGGCCGTAGGCGACGGCGTTCTGCAGCTCGATGGCCTCGGCGAGAGAGCCGGCGTGCATGATGCCGAGCATCGGCCCGAAGAACTCTTCGAGGTGCGTGCGCGACCCGGGCTGCACGCCCACGCGGATGCCCGGGGTCCACAGGCGCCCGGCGTACTCCGGGTCGACGTCGTCGATGCGGCGCGGCTCGACGAGCCACTTCTCGCCGTCCTCGAGCGTATGAAGCGCCCAGTCGAGCTTGCCGGTGGGCACCTCGATGAGGGGGCCCATCTCGGTGCGCGGGTCGGTCGGCACCCCCACGCGCAGCGAGCGCGTGGCATCCACCAACTGCCGGGCGAAGCGCGGCGACCGCCCCACTGGGCCGACGAGGATCGCCAGCGACGCGGCCGAGCATTTCTGACCGGCGTGACCGAAGGCGCTGCGCACGAGGTCGGCGGCGGCGAGGTCGAGGTCGGCGGTGGGCATGATGATCATCGCGTTCTTGCCGCTGGTCTCGGCCAGCAGCGGCAGCGAGGGGCGCCACGACCCGAACAGCGCCGCGGTGTCCCACGACCCGGTGAGGATCACGCGGTCCACAGCCGGGTGGGAGATGAGCCGCTCCCCCAGCTCGCCTTCGTCGAGGTCGACCAGGGCGAGCACGTCGCGCGGCACGCCCGCCGCCCACAGCGCCTCGGCGATGACGGCGGCGCACCGTCGCGCCTGCGGTGCGGGTTTGAGCACGACGCCCGACCCGGCGGCGAGCGCGGCGAGCACACCGCCGGCGGGGATGGCGATGGGGAAGTTCCAGGGCGGGGCGACGACGGTCAGCCGCGACGGCTCGAACACCGCACCGCTGACGCGGTCGAGCTCGCGCGCCGTGGCGGCGTAGTAGTCGGCGAAGTCGACGGCCTCGCTCACCTCGACATCGGCCTCGGCGAGCACCTTGGCCGTCTCGGAGGCGGCGACCTCGATCAGTTCCGCGCGCCGCGCCTCGAGGGCGCGGCCGGCGGCCAGCAGCACGACGGCGCGGTCCGCGGCGGGGCGCGCACCCCAGGCGCCAGCCGCCGCGGTCACGGTCGCGATGACGCGTTCGAGATCGCCGATGTCGGTCACGCGTGCGGCGTCGATCGTGGCATCCCCCGCCGCACTCACCTCGATGCGCGCGTAGACGGCATCCGCCCACGCCCGGTTCGCGGGGACGGCGGGGTCGGTGTCGGGTGCGTTGCGGAAGCCGGGGGCACCGAGCGCGCGGCGGGTCTCGCGCGGGGCGAACACGGCGGTCTCGACGAACTCGTGACCGCCGAACAGCACGGCATCGACGGCGGGCTCCACGGGCACCGTGTCGTCGGGGTCGGTCGTGGCCGAGCGGGCGATGCCGAGCACCGCCTGGGTGAGACCGTCGTCGTCCGCGGCAGCGGCCTCGCGCACGATCGCGTGCGGCCCCGCGCCGGGGGCGACGGTGCGGTCCTGCGTGCGGCGGGGCCCTGTCGCCAGGCCCGGCTCGGTGCTGCGGTCGAGGGAGTCCAGGAACCGATCGCGCTCACGCTCGAACAGCGCGGGGTCGGCGCCGAGGTCGAGGGCGGCGGAGAGGAAGTTCTCGCTGGAGGCGTTCTCCTCCAATCGGCGCACGAGGTAGCTGATGGCCACGTCGAACTCGTCGGGGCGCACGACCGGCACGTACAGCAGCACGGGGCCGACCTCGCGGGCCACGGCGTGCACCTGCGCCTGGGCCATGCCCAGCAGCATCTCGATGTCGATGTCGTCCTGCACGCCCCGCTCCCCCGCCAGCAGCCACGCGTAGGCGATGTCGAACAGGTTGTGACCGGCGACGCCGATGCGCACCGCCGCGGTGCGGTCGGGCTGCAGCGCCCAGTCGAGGCACCGCAGGTAGTTCGCGTCGGTGTCGAGCTTGGTGTCGTAGGTCGCGAGCGGCCAGTCGTGCATGGCGGCATCCACCCGCTCCATCGCGAGGTTGGCGCCCTTCACGAGGCGGATCTTGATGCGGGCGCCGCCGTCGGCGACGCGGGCGCGCGCCCACGCCGACAGCTCCTGCAGCGCGGGGAGGGCGTCGGGGAGGTAGGCCTGCAGCACGATGCCGGCTTCCAGGCCCGCCAGGCGCGTGTCTTCGAGCAGGCGCGTGAACACTGCGATCGTGAGATCGAGGTCGCGGTACTCCTCCATGTCGAGGTTGATGAAGGTGCCATCGGATGCCGCGGAGACGTACAGCGGCAGCAGCCGCTCGACGACGGCATCCACCGTCTGATCGAACGCCCACAGCGAGATGCGCGGCATGATCGCGGAGACCTTCACCGAGACGTAGTCGACGTCGTCGCGGCGGATGAGGTCGTGGATGCCGTCGCGGCGGTGGAGCGCCTCGGTGTCGCCGAGCACGGCCTCGCCGAGCAGATTGAGGTTGAGCCGGGCGCCCGACTCGCGGATGCGGGCGATGGCTTTGCCGAGCTTGTCGGGGCGCGCGTCGACGACGAGGTGCCCCACCATCTCGCGCAGCACGCGGCGGGCGATGGGCACGACGGGGGTCGGCAGCACGGGCGCCACCGCCCCGCCCACGCGCACGGCTCCGCGCAGGTACCAGGGCAGGAAGTCGGGGACCAGCGGGGCGATGCGGGTGAGGTGGGAGGCCGCGGCCGACAGGCTCTCCGGACGCATGACGCCGTCGACGAAGCCGATCGTGAACGGCAGGCCGCGGGGGTCCTTGAGCACGCCCGCGAGGCGCTGGGCAGCCGGGTCGGTCTCGACGCTCGCCGACTCGGTGACCCATCGCTGCGCGAGCTCGACGGCGCGCTGGGCGAGCGGTTCCCCCTCGGAGCGCGGCGGATCGTGGGGCGTCTGCGGCATGCGCCCAGCCTAGGTCGGCGGCGGGCTGCCGGGCCGGAGGACGCGTCGCGCGGACGGTGTCCGCGGGCGGTGTCCGCGGACGCACCCGCGGGCGGTGTCGGAATTCAGGCTCTGGGCGCTGATCCGACCCGATTCGGCCGCTCCACGCCCCGCCGGCCTGAATTCCGGCGCGGAAGGGGCGTCGACGCGCCGACGATCCCCTGCGATCATGGCCGCACAATGCGAGCGAGGGAGGGCACATGTGCCGCTGGGTCGCCTATCTGGGTTCTCCGCTGCCCGTCGAGGACGTGCTCGTGCGTCCGGACCATTCGCTGATCGACCAGAGCCTGGTCGCCCGAAAGCTATACCTGCCCGGGATCGCCATGTCGTCGCAGTTCCGTGGGCACGCCTTCCCCACCAACGGCGACGGCTTCGGACTCGCGTGGTCCGGCAGGCGGGACACCCCGGGCCAGTACCGCCAGTCCACTCCGGCGTGGGACAGCGACAACCTGCGCCACCTCGCCGCGGAGATCGAATCGGGGTGCTTCCTCGCCCACGTGCGTGCGGCGCCGGGCGGAACGATCTCGGATCAGAACGCGCATCCCTTCGTGTACGGCAAGTGGATGTTCCAGCACAACGGCGAGATCGGCGGATTCGCCGATCTCAAGCGCGAACTGACGATGGAGGTGGCGCCGGAGCTGTACCCGTTCATCCGGGGCACGACCGACAGCGAGGTCTGCTTCTTCCTCGCCCTCACCTACGGGCTGGACACCGATCCTGTCGCCGCACTCAGGCGCATGGTCGAACGCGTCGAGACGGCTCGTCGCGACCGCGGCATCGCCGCGGCCTTCCGCGGCGCGATGTGCGCGTCGGATGGACGCCGCCTCGTGGTGCTGCGCTGGTCGAGCCCGGACGCCCCGCAGTTGCCGCCGCCGTCGCTGTTCCACAGCATCGGGCCCGAGACGCTGCACGTGGCGAAGGGGGTGACCGAACAACTCCCCGACGACGCACAACTCGTCGTCTCGGAGCCGCTCGAACTGCACGCCTCCCGACGCCGTTGGGAGGAGATCCCGGATGCCACGATCGGGGTCTTCACGCGTGAAGCCGCTCCGGTGTTCACCGCGCTGAGCTGATCACGGCGTGGGCTGCCCGCCGGGGGCGGGTCAGTCCCAGGTGCTGGGCGCGGGGCTCTTGGTCGAGGGCAGGGCGGATGCCGCCGCCCACTGGGCCACCCACGGCGCCATCGCCGGCAGATCGTCGGGCCTGTGGAGCGCCTCGAACAGCTCGTCCAGCGGCACGATGCCGCCGCTGCGGCGCAGGAAGCGTGCCCGCACCAGCATCTCGGCGTAGATCTCGCCGCCGACGACCGCGCGATGGATCATGTACACCGACTTGTCGTCGTGTCCCTGCAGCCGCGACTCCACGGTGAACCGCTGCCAGAGCCCGAGGGATTTGCGGAACGTGATGGTCTCGCTCGCGACGACGGCGTACCAGCCGCGGGCGTTGACGAGGTCCCACATGCCGGTGCGCACCAGCAGGTCGAAACGGCCGAGGTCGAACAGCGACGCGTAGCGGCCGTTGTTCATATGTCCCAGCAGGTCGATGTCGGTGGGCAACGTGCGCAGGCGAACCCGGCCGACCGCGGTCGGCTCGATCGGCCCGTTGCGCCGCAGCCGGACCTTGGCCCGCAGGATCGTCAGAAGAGTCCGCCACCACACGTTCACGAGGCGTGATGCTAGCGGGATCGACGACGGTTCGGGCAATCGCGTTGAGGATCCGCACAACGAGCGCGTAGGGCCGTTCCCCCGTGCTCGCACCCCGCCCATTAACCCCGGCGATCCCGATTTCGCGGCCACGCGGCCCGCGCGTAGAGTCGCGGCATGGAACGCGAGACCCAGACCGACATCGTCGTCCGTCCGGTGCGGGATGTGGACGCAGAGGCCCTCGGCCGCGTGCACGCCGCGTGCTGGCACGAGACCTACGACCACCTCATCAGCAAGGCCGCGCTCGAGAACGTCTCCCCCCGGCGCCTGGCGGAACTGTGGACCCACTGGGCCCAGCAGGGCCCCGACTTCCGCATGCACGCCGCACTCGACGACGGCGAGATCGTCGGATTCGTCGGCTCGGGTCCGGCCCGAGACCGCGACGCCCCGCGCAGCCGCGAGCTGTACTTCATCTACCTGCTCGCCCGGTATCAGGGCACCGGCGTGGGCCAGCGACTCTTCGACGCCGCCATCCACCCCGACGAAGAGGCCTACCTCTGGGTCGCCGAGGACAACCCCCGCGCGCACCGGTTCTACCAGCGCAACGGCTTCGCCCTCGACGGCGCCGCACACACCGAACCCTTCCTCGGCGAGACGCTGACCGAAGTCCGCTTCGTCCGCTGAGCGTCGTGCTGCAGGCCTGGGCGCTCGACGGCATCCCGGAGATCACGGCCGGCGATGACCTCGTCGCGCTGATCGCGGATGCCGCCGGCGGCACCATCGCCGACGGCGACATCCTCGTGGTGACCTCGAAGATCGTGTCCAAGGCGGAGGGCCGCATGATCCGCGCGGACGACCGCGAGGATGCGATCACCGCCGAGACGGTGCGCGTCGTCGCCTCGCGCACCGCGGCATCCGGTCATGTCACCCGCATCGTCGAGAATCGGCTCGGCATCGTCTCGGCGGCGGCGGGGGTGGATGCCTCCAACACCCCGCACGGCACGGTGCTGCTGCTGCCGGTGGATCCGGATGCCTCCGCCCGCGCGATCGCCGGGGGCCTCCGCGAGCGGCTCGGCGTGCAGGTGGGCGTCATCGTCTCCGACACCCTGGGCCGCGCGTGGCGCGAGGGGCAGACCGACCACGCGATCGGCGCCGGCGGTGTCGTCGTGATGGAGGACCTGCGCGGACAGACGGATGCCGAGGGTCGCCCGCTCGTGGTGACCATGCCGTGCGTCGCGGACGAGCTGGCCGCGGCCGGCGACCTCGTGAAGGGCAAGGCGTCGCGGCGTCCCGTGGCCGTCGTGCGCGGCCGCGCCGACCTCGTGGGGTCGCTCGAGCTCCCCGGCGCCCGCTCGATCGTGCGCCCCGCGCAGCGGGACTTCTTCCACCTGGGCGCCGACGAGGCATACGCGCAGGGCTACGCCGCCGGGCTCGCCGCGCGCTGACGCGCGGCATCCGCCCCCTCGCCCGATACGCGCCCCGAACCGGCGCCGGAGCGACTTCGTCACCCAGTACGCGCCCCAAAGTCGGGGCCGGTGGCCGCCGGCGCCCGATACGCGCCCCAAACCCGGGGTTGGCGGCCGCCGGCGCCCGACACGCGCCCCGAACCCGGGGCCGGTGGCCTCGTGACCCGATACGCGCCCCGAACCCGGGGTTGATGGCCTCCGTCGCCCAGTACGCGCCCCGAACCGGCGCCGGAGCGGCTTCGTCACCCGATACGCGCCCCGAACCGGAGCGACCGGAGCGACCGGAGGATCCGCCCCTTGTGCATCCTTCGGTATTCAGTGATACTGACTACCGGTAGTCAACAACACTGAGTAGTAAAGGGTGGCGATGGGAAAGCAGATGACCGAGATGCTCAAGGGCACGCTCGAGGGGGTCGTCCTGGCGATCCTCGCGCTGCGTCCGGCATACGGCTACGAGATCACCACCTGGCTGCGTGAGCAGGGGTTCTCCGACATCGCCGAAGGCACCGTCTACGCACTGCTGGTCCGCATCGAACAGCGCGGCCTCGTGGACGTGGAGAAGGTCACGTCCGAAAAGGGACCGCCGCGCAAGGTGTACTCGCTGAACGTGCAGGGACACGAACAGCTCGAAGAGTTCTGGAGGACGTGGAGCTTCCTGGCAGAACGTTTGGAACAGCTCCACCGAGGGGGGAAATGACCATGGCCGCAGGCTGGATCGAAAAGGTCACCGGACCGATCGAAGAGAAGAAGCAGTACAAGCAGTACAAGGCACGCGTGGCGCAACTGCCCGCGGACTACCGCACCGCCACCGCGGCACTGGAGCGCTACCTCATGTACTACGGCTCGATCACCAAGGGCGACATCTTGGTCGCGATGCTCGGCGACCTCGCCGATCTGTTCGAGCGGGCTGCGGCCGACGGCACGCCGATCCGCGCGATCGTCGGCGAGGACCCGGTGGAGTTCGCCGAGGAGTTCATGCGCAACTACACCGCCGGGCAGTGGATCAACAAGGAGCGTGCCCGACTGGTCAAGGCCATCGACGCCGTGACCGGCGACACCGCCGGAAAGGAAGCGGAGTCATGACCGCCACACAGACTCCTGCCATCCGCGTGGCGGGACTGGAGAAGTCGTTCAAGGACCTGCATGTGCTGCGGGGCGTGGACTTCGACGTCGAACGCGGGAGCATCTTCGCCCTCCTGGGATCGAACGGCGCCGGCAAGACCACGGTCGTGCGCATTCTCTCGACGCTGCTCAAGGCGGATGCCGGCACGGCGACGGTCAACGGTGCCGATGTGGTCGGGCAGGCGGCCGCGGTGCGCGAATCGATCAGCCTCACCGGCCAGTTCGCCGCCGTCGACGAGGTCCTCACCGGCCGGGAGAACCTGATCCTGATCGCGAAGCTCCGGCACATGAAGGACCCGGGCGCGATCGCCGACGCGCTGCTGGCCCGCTTCTCGCTCACCGATGCCGCAGGCCGCAAGACCGGGACCTACTCCGGCGGCATGCGGCGACGGCTGGACATCTCGATGAGCCTCATCGGCGACCCGCCGGTGATCTTCCTCGACGAGCCCACCACTGGGCTCGACCCCGAGGCGAGGCTCGAGGTGTGGGAGGCGGTGCGCGCGCTCGCCCGCGGCGGCACCACCGTGCTGCTGACCACGCAGTACCTCGACGAGGCCGAACAGCTCGCCGACCGCATCGCGATCCTGCACCAGGGCCGCATCATCGCGAACGGCACGCTGGCACAGCTGAAGAAGCTGCTGCCGCCGGCGAAGGTCGAATACGTCGAAAAGCAGCCCACCCTCGAGGAGGTCTTCCTCGCCATCATCGGCAGCGATGCCACCGCTCCGGCCACGGCGCCGGCGCCCACCAGTAGGGAACGCTCATGACCACGCACCTCCTCGGCGACACCGCCGTGCTGACGGGCCGGTCGCTGCGCCACATCCTGCGCAGCCCCGACACGATCATCACCACGGCCGTCACCCCGATCGCCCTCATGCTGATGTTCGTCTACGTCTTCGGGGGAGCGATCGACGTCGGCCCCGAGTCGTACATCGACTACATGCTGCCCGGCATCCTGCTGATCACGATCGCCTCGGGCATCGCATACACCGCGTACCGGCTGTTCCTGGACATGCAGGGCGGCATCTTCGAGCGGTTCCAGTCCATGCCCATCGCCCGCTCCGGCGTGCTGTGGGGCCACGTACTGACATCGATGGTCGCCAACGCGGTCTCGCTCGTGATCGTCGTCGGCGTCGCGCTGATCATGGGATTCCGCACCGGAGCAGGGGTGCTGGAGTGGCTCGCGGTCATCGGCATGCTGCTGCTGTTCACCCTGGCACTGACCTGGATCGCCGTGATCGCGGGGCTGTCGGCGAAGACCGTCGACGGCGCCAGCGCCTTCTCATACCCGCTGATCTTCCTGCCGTTCATCAGCTCCGCGTTCGTGCCCACCGAGACCATGCCCGCCCCGGTGCGCTGGTTCGCCGAGCACCAGCCGGTCACCTCCATCGTCGACACCACTCGTGCCCTGTTCGCCGGGGAGCCGGTGGGCACGGACATCTGGGTCGCGCTGGCGTGGTGCGTCGGCATCCTCATCGTCGCCTTCGTCCTGGCGATGAACATCTACAAGCGCAAGATCTCCTAGCCGCGGACGTGACAGACCGCCGACACGGATGCCGCCACCTCGCTGCAGCGGGGCGGCGGCGTTCATCGTGTCAGCGCCGCGCGTCCCCCGCGATCCCCGCCAGCCGCGCCGCCTCCCCCAGCAGCACCGGCACACCACGCTCCAGCGTCGGAGCGAAGGCGTCCCCCGGACGCTCGCCGTCGAGCCAGCGGGTGTGGATCGCCTCGCAGAACACCGCCGCCTTCCACAGCGCCAGCACCTGGTACCAGGCCAGCGCCGCCACGTCGGCGCCCGTGCGCTCGACGTAGTGATCGACGAGGTCCGCCCGCGACGGGAAGCCGTCGCCGCGAGTCACGGGCGTGAGCTCGAGCGGCGTGGCCACCGCCCCTGACTCGGCATACGTGGCCACCATGTACCCGAGGTCGGCGAGCGGATCACCCAACGTCGCCATCTCCCAGTCGAGGATCGCCTGCACCCGCACGGGCGCCGCGGGCTCGAACATCAGGTTGCCGATGCGGTAGTCGCCGTGCACCACGCTCGCGCGCAGCGACGCCGGCCGGTGGGCCGCGAGCCAATCGGCGAGCGCGTCGACGGTAGGGAGCACGCGGCGCGACACCGTCGGCCAGAGCGCGGCGAACCGGTCGACCTGCCGGGCGAGGTAGCCGTCGGGGCGCCCGAGGGTCGAGACCGGGCCGGCCGCGGCATCCACGCCGTGCAGCTCGGCGAGCGCGTCGACGGCCGCGAACACCATCTCGCGTCGCGCGGCCGGATCGTCGAGGTGGGCGGGCATGCGGTCTGTCACGACGACGCCGTCGAGGTGCTCCATGACGTAGAACGGCCCTCCGAGCACAGCGGGGTCGTCACAGACCGCGACGATGCGGGGCACGCGCGCGCCGGCACCGGCGAGCACCCGCTGCACGCGCGCCTCGCGCAGCATGTCGTGGGTCGTCGGCGGCAGCGGGGGCCGCGGTCCGCGGCGCAGCACCAGGCGGCGTCCCGCCACCTCGATCGCGAACGTGACGTTGGAGTGTCCGTCGCCGATGCGTCGCGCGTGAAGTTCGCCGGCTCCGTCGAGCCCGACGGATGCCAGATACTCGCGGAGCGGATCGATCACCAGGAGCGGCGGCAGCGGCATCCGGTTCGCCTCCGCGCGGGTGCGCGCGATGTCGGCGCCGCCAACCGCGCTCACCGCGCCACCCCCGGGGCTGTGCGGGACACCGCGGTCGGCACCGCGGCCGGGCGCCCGATACGCGCCCCGAACCGCGGTTCGGGCACACCCGTTGCCCGATACGCGCCCCAAACCCCGGGAGAACCGGCTTCGGTACCCGATACGCGCCCCACCCCGGCGCGAGCAACCACCGACCCCACACCCGTTGCCCGATACGCGCCCCAAACCCCCCGGGAACCGGCTTCGGTACCCGATACGCGCCCCGAACCGGGGGCGACGACCACGGCCACGGGCCGGACGCACGCGCCCAGCGCCGCGCTCACGGCCGCTCCCCCGCGGCCACGACGTCGCGGCGCGGCCGGCCGACGGCGGTCACCGCGACGCCCCGGGGTCGACACGGTCGCGGCGCGGCTCGCCCGCGGCGACCTCCCGGTCGCGGGCACGCATCGCGCGCCGGGCGATCGCCCAGCGGTGCGTCTCACTGGACCCGTCGTAGATGCGGAAGGGCCGCACCTCGTTGAGGTACTGGATCAGCGGCAGCCCCGAGCTCACCCCGTCACCGCCGCACAGCTGCACCGCCCGGTCGATCACGCGGTACACCGCCTCGGAGGCGTGCACCTTGGCCACCGACGACAGTGCGGCACCGGCGCGGGGGTCCGCCTCGAGCACGCGCGCCGCCTTGTCGATGAGGGCATCCGTGGTCTCCAGGTCGATCACGCTCTCCGCGATGAGCGCCTGGGCAAGCCCCAGGTCCCCCAGCCGGGCACCGAACAGCTGCCGGTTCGCGGCGCGGTCCAGCGCGATGTCGTGCGCGCGGCGGGCCAGGCCGAGCCACCGCATGCAGTGGGTCAGCCGCGCCGGCCCCAGGCGCACCTGCGCATAGCGGAAGCCTTCGCCCGGCTGCCCCAGCACGTCGGCGTCGGGGACGAACACCCCGTCGAAGACCACGTGCGGGTGCCCGCCCGCGATCGCCGCCTCGATCGTTCCGATCCCCGGGCCCACCCGCACGCCGGTGGCATCCAGCGGCGTGAGGAACATCGTCGCACCGGCGCCGAACTCCCCCGTGGCCTCGGTGCGTGCCATCACGATCGCGAACGCTCCGCCCTCGGCGCCGGAGATGAACCGTTTCTCGCCGTCGATGACCCAGCCGCCGTCCACGCGCCGCGCGGTCGTCGCGAGCGCCTCCGGGTCGGATCCGGCACCGGGGTGCGGCTCGGTCATCGCGAACGCCGAGCGGATGCCGCCCTGCACGAGGGGTCGCAGATACCGCTCCTTCTGCTCCCGGCCGGCCACGACCTCCAGCAGGCGCATGTTGCCCTCATCGGGCGCCATGCAGTTGAGCGCCGCCGGCCCGATGGGCGAGTACCCCGCCTCCTGGAACACCGGCGACCACTCCGGCAGCGCCAGCCCGAGCCCGCCGTACTCCACCGGCGCATGCGGGGCATACACGCCGGCGTCACGCGCGGCGGCGCGCAGTGCGGCCAGTGCGTCCTCGCGCAGCGTCTCGCCCCACGCCGGCTCGGCGGGGATCACCACGTCGCGCACGAACGCCCGCGTGCGGGCGACGAGATCGATGGATGCCGCGTTCATGCCGTTCCCCCCGCGTTGAGCAGTCCGCCGTCGAGGGTCAGCACCTGGCCAGTCACCCAGGCGGCGCCGTCCGAACAGAGGTAGGCGACCGCTGCGGCCACATCATCGGGGACGCCGAGCCGGCCGAGCGGATAGTCGGCGGTCACCTCCTCTTCTCGACCCTCGTACAGTGCCCGCGCGAAGCGGGTCTTCACGACCGCCGGGGCCACCGCGTTGACCCGCACGCGCGGGGCCAGCTCCACCGACAGCGTGCGGGTGAGGTGGGCCACAGCCGCCTTGCTGACGCCGTACCAGCCGATGCCGGGCGAGGGCACCTGCCCGGTGACCGAGGCGAGGTTGACCACCGCCGCCTGCTCCGACTGCGCGCCGAGCCCGCTGCGCAGCGCCGCCTGGGTCCAGGCGAGGGTGCCGATGACGTTGACCTCGAGGATCTTGCGCGCGGCATCCAGGTCCAGCCCGGCCAGCGGCCCGAAGACGGGGTTGATCCCGGCGTTGTTGACCAGGATGTCCAGCCGCCCGAACTCCTCCTCGATGCGCGCGAACACCTCCTCCCGGTGGGCGGGGTCATCGGCGGCGCCGGCCACCGCGATCGCGCGGTCGCGGCCGATCGCCACGACCTCCTCGTCCAGGCCCTCGGCCCTGCGGGCGGTCAAGCACACGAACGCGCCGTCGGCGGCCAGGCGCTCGGCGATCGCCCGTCCGATCCCCCGGCTGGCGGCGGTGATCAGCGCGACGCGCCCCTGCAACGCGGCATCCGGCATGGCATCTCCTTCGATGAGCGAATTTGTCTAATCCTGATTAAAGACCTTGTCGACCGCAAGCCGTATCCTCGGCGTTGGACCTGAGTTGCGTTGTGCTATTTCTAATGCATAATAAAAACATTCGCCGCATCGAAGCGGCCGAGAGGTGGACGAGCGATGGCGCTGACCCGCGATCTGTACGACGAAGAGCACGAGGCTTTCCGCGACATCGTGCGTGATTTCGTCGAGAAGCACGCCAAGCCCCACGTCGAGCGGTGGGACGAGCAGGGAGCGGTCGACCGCGAACTGTTCACGGCGGCCGCCGAGGCCGGCATCCTCGGATTCGCCGTCCCCGAGGAGTACGGCGGCGGCGGGGCGGACGACTTCCGCTTCAACGCGATCATGGCCGAGGAGCTGGCCCGCAACCCCGTCTCCAGCGGCATGGCCGGCATCGCCCTGTCCAACGACATCGTGATCCCCTATTTCACCGACCTCACCGACGAGGCGCAGAAGCAGCGGTGGCTGCCCGGGATCGCCGCAGGCGAGCTCATCACGGCGATCGCCATGACGGAGCCGGGCACCGGCAGCGACCTGTCCGGCATCCGCACCTCCGCCATCCGCGACGGCGACGGCGACGACTACATCGTCAACGGCTCGAAGATCTTCATCTCCAACGGACAGAACGCCGACCTGGTCGCCGTGGCGGTGCGCACCTCGCCCGACCCGCACCGGGGGCTCAGCCTGCTCGTGGTCGAATCCGGCATGGCCGGGTTCTCCCGAGGTCGCAATCTGCACAAGATCGGACTGCACGCGCAGGACACCAGCGAGCTGGTGTTCGAGGACGTGCGGGTCCCCGCGGCCAACCTGCTGGGCGCCGAGGGCTCCGGGTTCCTCGGCCTCATGCGCAACCTGCCGCAGGAGCGCCTGTCGATCGCGGCGGGCGCAGTGGCCTCCAGCGAAGGGGTGCTCGAGCGTACCCTCGCTTACGTGACGGAGCGCACAGCGTTCGGCAAGCCCATCGGCTCGTTCCAGAACACCCGGTTCGAGCTGGCCGACATGACCACGGCGACGGCGGTCAGCCGCGCCTACATCGACCGCGCGATCCGCCAGCACTGCGCCGGAGAGCTGTCGGCGACGGATGCCGCGGCGGCGAAGTTCTGGACGACCGAGCAGTACGTCCAGATCGTCGGGCGCTGCCTGCAGTTGCACGGCGGCTACGGCTACATGCAGGAGTACCGCATCGCCCAGGACTACCTCGACTCCCGCATCACCACCATCTACGGCGGCACGACCGAGATCATGAAAGAGATCGTCGGCCGCGAGCTCGGGCTCTGAGAAGGAAGGCATCATGGCCGACGCATACATCTACGACGCCGTACGCACGCCGCGCGGCAAGAACAAGGGCGGGGCCCTCCACGGCACCAAGCCCGTCGACCTGGTCGTCACCCTGATCGACGCGCTGCGCGAGCGCAACCCGAACCTGGACGTGTCCGCGATCGACGACATCGTGCTGGGTGTCGTGTCCCCCGTGGGCGAGCAGGGCGGCGACATCGCCCGCACCGCGGCGCTCGTTGCCGGGCTTCCCGAATCGGTCGCGGGCGTGCAGGTGAACCGCTTCTGCGCCTCGGGGCTGGAAGCGGTCAACCTGGCCGCGCAGAAGGTGGCATCCGGATTCGAAGACCTCGTGCTCGCCGGCGGCGTGGAGTCCATGTCGCGCGTGCCGATCGGCTCGGACGGCGGCGCGTACGCGCAGGACCCGACCACCGGCTACGACAACTACTTCGTGCCGCAGGGCATCGGCGCCGACCTCATCGCCACGACCGAGGGCTTCAGCCGCGAAGACGTCGACGCCTTCGCGGTGCGCTCCCAGCAACGCGCCGACGCGGCGTGGCGCGAAGGCCGGTTCGCGGGGTCGGTCGTCCCGGTGCGCGACGTCAACGGCGTCGTCGTGCTCGACAACGACGAGCACCGCCGCCCCGACTCGACCGTCGAATCGCTCGGCCGGCTGCCGGCGAGCTTCGCCGGCATCGGCGAGCAGGCCGGCTTCGACGCCGTCGCGCTGCAGAAGTACCACTGGGTCGAGAAGATCGAGCACATCCACGGCCCGGGCAACTCCTCCGGCATCGTCGACGGCGCAGCGCTTTTGGTCATCGGCTCCGCCGCAGCCGGCCGCGCCGCGGGCCTGACCCCCCGGGCGCGGATCATCGCGACCGCCGTCACGGGCTCCGAGCCGACCATCATGCTGACCGGCCCGACCCCGGCGACGCAGAAGGCGCTGGACCGCGCCGGACTCACCGTCGAGGACATCGACCTGTTCGAGCTCAACGAAGCCTTCGCCGCCGTCGTCATGAAGTGGCAGAAGGACCTCGGCATCCCCGACGACAAGGTCAACGTCAACGGCGGCGCCATCGCGATGGGCCACCCGCTGGGAGCGACCGGAGCCATGATCCTGGGCACGCTGCTCGACGAACTCGAGCGTCGCGACCTGAGCCGAGGCCTCGCGACGCTGTGCGTCGGCGCCGGCATGGGCATCGCCACCATCATCGAGAGGGTCTGAGCATGTCGACCGAGGAGAACATCGCCGTGTACACCGGATACGCCTGGGACAAGGATGCCGACGGCGTCGTCACCGTGACGATGGACGACCCGGACAGCGCCGTCAACACGATGAACCCGCACTTCGTGTCGGCGCTGGAGGCGACGGTCGACCGGCTCGAGGCGGAGCGGGACGACATCGCCGGGGTGATCCTCACCTCGGCCAAGCGCAGCTGGTTCGCCGGCGGTGACCTGAATCTGCTCCGTGCCGCCGACCCCGCCAGATCGGCGGAGGAGACCGCGCACATCGAGCACGTCAAGGCGCTGCTGCGCCGCGTGGAGAAGCTCGGCAAGCCGGTCGTCGCGACGATGAACGGCACGGCGCTGGGCGGCGGCCTGGAAGTGGCGCTCGCCTGCCACCACCGCATCGCGGCATCCGACGCCAAGGGCGCCCGGTTCGGGGTGCCCGAGGTGTCGCTGGGGCTGCTCCCCGGCGGCGGCGGCGTGACCCGCCTGGTGCGGATGCTGGGACTGCAGCGGGCCCTGCAGGAAGTGATCCTGCCGGCGACCCGCTTCAGCGCGGATGACGCGCTGGCGGTGGGCATCGTCGACGAGGTCGCCCCCGCGGCGGAGCTGGACGCCCGGGCGCGCGCCTTCATCGCCGCGAACCCGGCGCCCGTGAAGCCGTGGGACGCCAAGGGCTTCCGTCTCCCCGGCGGCGCACCCACCTCCCCCGGGGTCGCAAGCATGCTGCCGGCGTTGCCGGCCATGCTGCGCAAGCAGCTCAAGGGTGCGCCCATGCCCGCTCCCCGTGCGGCACTGGCCGCTGCGGTCGAGGGTGCGTACGTCGACTTCGACACCGCGTCGACGATCGAATCGCGCTACCTCGTGCAGCTGACCCACGGCCAGGTCGCGAAGAACATGATCACGGCGTTCTTCTTCGATCTGCAGGAGATCAACTCCGGCGGCAGCCGCCCGGAGGGCTACCCCCGGTTCACCGCCACGAAGGTCGGCGTCATCGGGGCGGGGATGATGGGCGCCGGCATCGCGTACGTCTCCGCCAAGGCGGGCATCGAGGTCGTCCTCAAGGATGTCTCGGCCGAGGCCGCCGAGACGGGCAAGGACTACGCGCGGGGGCTAGAGCAGAAGGCGCTCGCCCGCGGCAAGACCACCGAGGAACGCAGCCGGGCGCTGCTGGACCGCATCCACCCGACCGGCGACCCGGCGGACTTCGCCGGTGTGGACTTCGTCATCGAGGCGGTGTTCGAATCGGTGCCGGTCAAGCAGCAGGTCTTCCAGGAGATCCAGGACATCGTGAAGCCGGATGCCGTGCTCGGGTCCAACACGTCGACCCTGCCGATCACCCTGCTGTCGGAAGGTGTGAAACGGCGGTCGGACTTCATCGGCATCCACTTCTTCTCCCCGGTCGACAAGATGCCGCTCGTCGAGATCGTCCGCGGCGACAACACCGGCGACGAGGTGCTCGCGAAGACGTTCGACTACGTGCAGCAGATCCGCAAGACCCCCATCGTCGTGAACGACTCTCGCGGATTCTTCACGTCCCGGGTCATCGGCAAGCTCATCGGCGAAGCCGTCGCGGCCGTCGGCGAGGGCGTCGAGCCGGCATCGGTGGAGCAGGCCGCCCTGCAGGCGGGCTACCCGGCCGGCGCGCTGCAGCTGCAGGACGAGCTGACCCTGTCGCTGACGCAGAAGATCCGCATCGAGACCAGGGCTGCCGAGGAGGCGGAGGGGAAGACCTACGTCGAACACCCGTCCGAGGCGGTCGTGGACTGGATGGTCGACGAGGCCGGCCGCCCCGGCCGCAAGGCGCGCGCGGGGTACTACGACTACGACGAAACGGGCAAGCGGGTCGGCATCTGGCCGGGCCTGCGCGAGAAGTACGGCTCGGGCCGCACCGACATCCCGCTGAAGGACCTGCAGGAGCGGATGCTGTTCGCCGAGGCACTGGATGCGATCGACTGCCTCGACAGCGGCGTGCTCGTTTCGGTCGCCGACGCGAACATCGGCTCGATCTACGGCATCGGCTTCCCCGCCTGGACCGGTGGGGTGCTGCAGTACGTCAACCAGTACGAGGGGGGGCTCCCCGGCTTCGTCGCGCGGGCCCGCGAACTCGCCGCGACCTACGGCGAGCGCTTCACCCCGCCGGCGTCGCTCGTGGCGCGGGCCGAGGCCGGCGAGGAGTACCGATGAGCGACACGGCCACCACCGCCGCAGTCACGGCGACGCCGCGGCTGCGCACGCGCTTCACCGAGGCGCTCGGCATCGAGTACCCCGTCGTGCAGGGCGGGATGATGTGGGTCGGCCGCGCCGAGCTCGCCGCGGCGGTGTCCGAGGCGGGCGGGCTCGGCATCATCACCGCGCTCACCCAGCCCACGCCCGCCGACCTCGTCTCCGAGATCGAGCGCGCCCGCACGCTCACCGACAAGCCGATCGGAGTGAACCTCACGATCCTGCCGTCGATCACCCCGCCGCCGTACGACGAGTACCGGCGCGCCATCATCGACGCGGGGGTCACGATCGTCGAGACGGCGGGATCGAGCCCCGAGCCGCACATGGAGATGTTCCGCGATGCCGGCATCCGCGTGATCCACAAGTGCACGTCGGTGCGGCACGCCCTGAAGGCCCAGAGCGTGGGCGTGACGGCGGTGTCGATCGACGGCTTCGAGTGCGCCGGTCACCCCGGCGAGGACGACGTGCCGGGCCTCGTGCTCATCCCGGCGGCCGCCGACGCGCTGGAGATCCCCTTCATCGCCTCCGGCGGGTTCGCCGACGGCCGGGGGCTCGCGGCGGCCCTCGCCCTCGGCGCCGACGGGGTGAACATGGGCTCGCGCTTCATGTGCACCGTCGAGTCGCCGATCGCGCAGGCGGTGAAGGAACGCATCGTCGCGGCATCCGAGCTCGACACCAACCTCATCTTCCGGAGCCTGCACAACACCGCGCGGGTGGCCAAGAACGCCGTCTCCGACGAGGTGGTGCAGATCCTCGCCGCGGGTGGGCGGTTCCCCGACGTGCAGCCGCTCGTGGCGGGCGCGCGGGGGCGCCGCGTGTTCGAAGACGGCGACCTGGATGCCGGCATCTGGACGGTCGGGCAGGTGCAGGGGATCATCCGCGACATCCCCACCGCGGGCGAGGTGGTGCGCCGCACCGTCGCACAGGCGCGGGACGTGCTCACCGCGCGGCTGGCCGCGTTCGGCTGAGCACCGCGCACCGCACCGCGCCGCGCCGCGCCGCGGGTAGGGGATGTGCTCGCGGTAGGACCGATCCACGTGGATTCGTCCTACGCCGGGCACATGTCCTGTTCCGGTGCCCGCTCAGGGGTGCGCGAAGGTGCCGTGGCGCACCATGTCCTGTGTCGCGCGCACCAGGTCGTCCAGCGACCGGGTGCGCGGGTTCCACCACTCCACGGCCCAGTTCATGGAGCCCAGCAGCAGCAGCCGGAAGACGTTGATGTCGAGGTCGGCCCGCAGCTGACCGGCATCCTGCGCATCACGGAACAGCTCGCGCCACAGGCGGCTGTAGGCGCTCTCCTCCGCAGCGGGGCGCTCGCGCAGGTGCTCGGGAACCTGGCCGGCGTTGCGCACGGCGGCGGTCGTGTACGCGGAGATCTGCAGCTCGTACCGCAGGTGCGCCTCGACGGCGACCAGCAGCCGGTCGCGCGGCTCGGTGTCGGCCGACAGCGCCGCCAGCACCTCTTCGAGGTGGGCGCGCACGCGGTGGGCGCCGGTCCACATGACCTCTTCGACGAGGTCGTCGCGGGAGGCGAAGTAGTAGTAGATCGCGGGCGCCTGCACGCCGGCGGCCTCGGCCACGTCGGTGAGGCGGGTGCCGGCATACCCCTTGCGGCTGAGCACCTCGGCGGCCGCATCGAGGATGCGCTCCCTGGTACGGACCGATTTCGACGGCGCTTCCTGCGTCATGGCACCTCCGCCGATCATTCTAATGACGATTCGAAAATCTCCGCATCCGCCCCTTGTGCGGGCACGAGCGCGGGCCTAGTGTGAATCTCGATTCACTTATGCTCAACGGAGAGCGGAAGGCGAGATCATGACGATCCTTGCAGGCGGCGATCAGGCCACTACATACCCGACCCACGATCCGCGCGACGGATCGGTCATCGACAGCTATGCCCTCGAGGATGCCGCGCAGGTCGCCCAGCGCGTCACCGTCGCCCGCGAGGCGGCCCACTGGTGGGCCGAACTCGGCTTCGACGGCCGCCGCCGCGTGCTGCTGGCCTGGAAGGGCGCGATCGCGCGCGATGCGGCATCGCTCGCGGCGGTCATCTCGCGCGAGACCGGCAAGCCCAGCGGCGACGCGCTGCTGGAGGTCATGCTGACCCTCGGCCACCTCGACTGGGCGGCCAAGAACGCCGAGCGGGTGCTGCGCACGCGGCGCATGAAGGCGGGGCTGATCAACTACAACCAGCGCGCCACGCTGCGCTACGAGCCCTACGGCGTCGTGGGGGTCATCGGCCCGTGGAACTACCCGCTCTACACGCCGATGGGGTCGATCTCCTACGCCCTGTCGGCGGGCAACGCGATCGTGTTCAAGCCGAGCGAGCTCACCCCGGGCACCGCCCGGTGGATCGAGGCGCGCTGGAACGAGGTGTGCGACCGGCCCGTCTTCCAGGTGGCCACGGGCGACCGCGACACCGGCGCCGCCCTCGTGCGGGCGGGCGTGGACAAGGTCGCCTTCACCGGGTCGACGGCCAGCGCCAAGCGCGTCATGGCCGCGTGCGCCGAGACCCTCACCCCGCTCGTGGCGGAGTGCGGCGGCAAGGACGCCCTCATCGTCGCGGCCGATGCCGACCTCGACGCCGCCGCCGACTTCGTCGTGTTCGGTGCGATGGGCAACGCCGGCCAGACGTGCGTCGGCGTGGAGCGCGTGTACGCCGAGCGCCCGGTGCACGAGGCCCTCGTGGCCAAGATCGTCGAGCGCGCCGAGCGCCTGCGGCTCGACGGCGACCACCCCTCCTACGGCCCGCTCACGCTCGGCTCGCAGTCGGAGGTCATCGCGGGGCACGTGCAGGACGCCGTCGCCCGCGGCGGTCGCGCCGTGCTGGGCGGCGCGGAGTCGGTCGACGGCCGCCGGGTGTCGCCGGTCGTGCTCGTGGACGTCCCCGAAGACGCCGACGCCGTGCAGCAGGAGACCTTCGGCCCCACGGTGGTCGTCAATGCGGTCGCGAACCTCGACGAGGCCATCGCCCGCGCCAACGACACCGCGTACGGCCTCGGCGCCGCGGTCTTCACCCGCAATGCGCGCACCGGCGAGGCCGTCGCCGCGCGGCTGCGAGCGGGCGTCGTCACGATCAACTCGGTGCTGGGCTTCGCCTCGATCCCGTCGCTGCCGTTCGGTGGCGTGCGCGGGTCGGGCTTCGGCCGCATCCACGGCGCCGACGGCCTGCGCGAGTTCGCCTCTCCGAAGTCGGTCGCCCGGCAGACCCGCAAGGCCGCGCTGAACCTCCTCACGATGCACCGCAGCGAGCGCGACATGCACCTGGTCGCCAAGATGATCCCGATGCTGCACGGCAAAGGCCGCTGACCCGCCGCCCTCGGCATCCGCCCCGCCGCTTCTTCGGAGAAAGCCGGTCCTTCGGACCGGAGCGCCGAAACCGGTCCGAAGAAGTGGCGATGACCGAGAACATGGCGGATGCCGAGGCGTGGGGGTTCCCGGGGCGCCGCCCGATGGCATCCGCGCCACTTCGGGCGAACCACGGCGACGGATGCCGCCGACCAGCACGACACGACACGGCGACCGGATGCCGCGACTCAGGCCACGCCGAGCACGATCTCCACGAGGCGCGTCAGCCGGCGTTGGGCGAGGACATCGGACGACGCCGCGAGCGGCACATGGTCGGCGACGACGCCGAGGCCGGCGTGCACGAGCACGGCCGCCTCGCGACCGCCGAGCTCGGGTCGCACCGCCTGAAGCAGCGCGACCCAGTCGGCCACATGCGCCCGCTGCAGCGCCCGCAGCCGCCGCTGCTGCTCGGGCGCGAGGTTGCCGAGCTCGGAGAAATACACCCGCATGAGCGAGCGGTGCGCGAAACTGTGCGCCACGTACACACGGCACAGTCGCTGAAGCGCCTCGAGCGGTATGGATGCCGACTCGCGCGCCTGCAGCACGGAGCGTTCCAGCTCCACCGCCGCCCGGTCGCAGGCAGCCAGCAGCAGCGCGGGCTTGCCGTCGAAGTGACGGTAGACCCCCGACGGGGTGAGGTCCACCTCGACGGCGAGGTCCTCGATCGTCACCTCGTTGTAGCCGCGGGCGGCGAACTGCCGCACGGCCGAGTCGATGAGCCGCTCGCGCCGCCCCTCGGCGGCGTGCACCGCGGGCGGCGCGGGCTCCCACGACGGACCCTCGATCGACAGGTCGCCGTCGAGCGCACGCCAGGCCGCGGTCTTGAGCAGTCCGCGCAGCGTCCGCGCGGCGACGACGGTGTGGTGCGCGGTGATGCTCGCGACCACGCTCAGCGCCGCCAGCACCAGCACGCGGCGGTCCTCGTCGCCCACCTCGGGCCGGTAGCAGCGGTGTGCGGCCTCGAACCGCGCGCGCAGCAGCAGGAACTCCGCCGTCAGCGCGGCGCGGTCGGGACGGTCGAGGTAACGCCCCTCCCAGCGGTAGATCCCGCCGGTGGCCCGCAGCTCGACGGTCGTGGCGATGACGGCATCCAGCAGCTCGTCGAGCATGGCCTTCGCGTCGGCCGCCGACTCGAGCGCCGCGGATGCCGCCGCGTCGGTGGCCTCGGTCAGCCGATGGGCCAGCGTCATCGCGGTGCGCACGAACAGCGCGTACTTGTTGGGGAAGTGGCGGTACAGCGCCGGAGCCGAGATTCCGACCGCCACGGCGATGTCCTGCATGCTGACGGCGTGGTAGCCCTGCCGCGCGAAGGCCAGTGCCGCGGCCTGCTCGATGTGGCGCTTGCGGTCGCGGGGCCGGGTGCGCGGGCGCATCGGGTCCTCGGCGACGGTCATCCCCGCAGTCTATCGCCGCGCACATCGCCAAACGTGATCGTCGGTTCACTTCGGCGGCTCCCGAATGTGAATCTCTGTTAACAAAAAGTGGTGACAACGCGCGCAGTGCCTGGCATACTCATCCCAAGCCCGGCCGCAGCGTTGCGGCAGCCTTACGACGACGTAAAAGGGACGACCCGATGACCGATCAGATTCCCAGCGCCATTCCCGCCGCTGCGCGCCGCAACCACTGGATGAACCAGGTGGCCACCCATGCCGAGATGAAGCCGGATGCCACCGCCTTCAAGTTCCTGGGCGAGGTCACCACGTGGCGGCAGACCCGCGATCGCATGGACGCCTTCGCCGCCGCCCTGCAGCGGCGCGGCGTGAAGGCCGGCGACCGGGTGCTGCTGCTGACCCTCAACCGCACCGAGGTGGTGCTGGCGGTGTTCGGCATCAACCGCATCGGCGCCATCGCGGTGCCGATCAACATCCGTCTCAGCCCGCCCGAGATCGCCTACATCGTCGACGACGCCGACGCCGACGTGCTCATCGTCGAGCAGGCGCTCGCGCCGCTCGTGGGCGCGGTCGCGCAGGTCACCGACCGCATCAGCCGGGTCATCGTCATCGGGGAGGCCGGCGAAGGGCAGGAGTCGTTCGCCGACCTCATCGCCGAGGATGCCGGCGACTTCGAGGCCCCGGACGTCCCCGAGGACACCACCTGCCTCATCATGTACACCTCCGGCACCACCGGCCGCCCCAAGGGCGCCATGCTCGACCACGTCAACCTGTTCGCGCAGTCGCTCACGCTCCTGCGGGTCAACCAGACCTTCGACGAGGACGACATCGCGTTCATGACGGCGCCGCTGTTCCACATCGCCGGGCTCGGTTCGATCGCGCCGAACTTCGTCATCGGCATCCCGACGGTCATGCATCCGCTCGGCGCGTTCAACCCCACCGAGCTGCTGGACGCCTGGGAGCGCGAACGGGCCACGGTCGTGTTCAATGTGCCGCAGCAGTGGCAGGTCATCTGCGCCGACCCGACGGTGCACGACCGCGACCTGCATCTGCGCATCATCAGCTGGGGCGCCGCCCCCGCCTCGGACACGCTGCTGCACAAGATGGCCGACACGTTCCCGGATGCCACGAACGTCGCCGTGTTCGGCCAGACCGAGATGACGCCGATCACCTGCGCCCTCAGCGGCGAGGACTCGCTGCGCAAGCTCGGTTCGGTGGGCAAGCCCATCCCGACACTGCAGTACCGCGTCGTCGACGACGAGATGAACGACGTCCCCCGTGGCCAGGTGGGGGAGATCCTCTACCGCGGCCCCAACCTCATGAAGGGCTACTGGCGCAAACCCGCCGAGACGGCGGAGGCGTTCGAGGGCGGGTGGTTCCACTCCGGCGACCTCGTGCGCCAGGACGAGGAGGGCTTCGTCTGGGTCGTGGACCGCAAGAAGGACATGATCATCTCCGGTGGCGAGAACGTGTACTGCGCCGAGGTCGAGAACGTGCTGGCCGGCCACCCGAAGGTGCTCGAGGCCGCCATCTACGGCCGCGCCGATGAGCGCTGGGGCGAGGTTCCCGTCGCGGCGGTGGCCCTCATGCCCGAGCAGCGGCTGACCTTCGAGGAGCTGCAGGAGTGGCTCAGCGACAAACTGGCCCGCTTCAAGCAGCCCAAGGACCTCGTGCTCGTACCGGCGCTGCCGCGCAACGCCGGCGGCAAGGTGAACAAGGTGGCGCTGCGCGCAGCCGACCGCGAGCTGGCACCGGCCTAGAGATGACAGCCGCCGTGGCCGCGCTCGTTCACGAGCGCGGCGGATCCGTCGCGCTCTCCGACGTCGCCGTGCGCGAACCCGGGCAGGGCGAACTGCTGGTGCGCATCGCCGCATCGGGGGTGTGCCCCACCGACCTGTTCGGCATCGCCGGGTCGGCGGGCGACCGCTTCCCCGCCGTGTTCGGGCATGAGGGCGCCGGCATCGTCGAGCGCATCGGCCAGGGCGTGACCGGTGTGCGGGCGGGCGACCGCGTCGTGCTCGGCTTCGACTCGTGCGGGCAGTGCCCCTCGTGCACCGCCGGCCATCCCGCGTACTGCGCACGCTTCGCCGAACTCAACTACGGCGCCCGAGCCGACGCGGTGGGCGAGGCGGGGGCGGCGACCACCGGCTGGATGGCGCAGTCGTCGTGGGCGACGCACGTCGTGGCGCGCGAGTCCAACGCGGTGCGCATCGACCGCGACATCCCGTGGGACGTCGCGGCCACGCTCGGCTGCGGCATCCTCACCGGCGCCGGCGCCGTCATCAACGTGCTGCGCCCCGGGCCGGGCGACACGCTCGTCGTGCTCGGCGCCGGGACCACGGGACTCGCGGCCGTCATGGCCGCCCGGCACCGCGGGGTCACCCGCATCGTCGTGAGCGAGCCGTCCGCCGACCGCCGCGCGCTCGCGCTCGATCTCGGCGCCACCGAGGCGTTCACCCCCGACGACCTCGCCGCCGCGGGGGTGCAGGCCGGTCACGTGCTCGACACCGTCGGCGTGCAGTCGACGATCGACGCGGGGCTTCTCGCCGCCGCCCCGCACGGCATCTGCGCGACGGTGGCCCTGCGGGCGGGATCCAATCGCATCAGCGTCTCGCAGTCCCGGCTGCTGTGGGGTCGCAGCCTCGTCGGGGTCATCGAGGGCGACGCGGACATCTCCCGCGACATCCCGCTCCTCGCGGCGCTGTGGCGCACCGGCCGGCTGCCGGTCGAGCGCCTGGTCACCGCCTTCCCGTTCGCCGAGATCGCCGCCGCCGTCGACGCCGTGCGCACCGGCGCCGCGATCAAGCCGGTGCTGCGCATGGTCCCCGCCATCGACCCCGCCCCGACCGTGAAGGGCGACCTGCTCGCCCAGTTGCGCGAGGGCCGCGTGCGCGAGGACGACCTGCCGCACCTGTGGCGGTCGCTGCCCGCCGTCGCCCCCGCGCAGCTGCGGGGCCTCTGGCGCGGTCAGGGCCTCAGCACCGGCCACCGCGTGCACCGACTGCTGGCCGCGAGCGGTTGGTTCGGCAAGCTCTTCACCTCCGCCGACGACGTGGCCCCGCTCGTCTGCGAGCGCCCCGACGGCACACTCGCGGCCGACCGCGCCCTCGCCCGCGGCGGCGCCATGCTGCGCACGGTGGTCCACGACGGCATCCCCACCGCGTCGATGAGCTACGACGGTCAGCCGATCATCGACCACTTCACGCGCCTGTCCCCCGACGCGGTGCTGGGCGTGATGACGGGCCGGGATGCCGCCGACGCCGGCCGCCTCTACTACTTCCTGCTCGAACGGGCCGTCGACCGCCCCGTCGAGATCCCGCCACCCGTCCGCCGTTCGCACCCGAAGCCTGCAGCACCCGAATCATTCGAGGAGGAATGATCATGTCCACCCTGCGCACCACCCGAACCCGACTCGCGCCGGCCGTCGTCGCCGGCACCCTCGCCGCCCTCGTGCTCTCCGGCTGCGCCGGACGCGAAGCGGCCCCCGTCGCCGACACCGACGATGATGCTGCCGCCTGCAGCCCCGGCTTCACCGACACCGAGGTGAAGATCGGCAACAGCATCGCCCTCTCGGGACCCGCCGCCGCCTACGGCGCGATCGCCCAGACCATGAAGCTGTACTTCGACGACATCAACGCCGCCGGCGGGCTGGAGTTCGCCGACGGCGTCTCACGCGACGTCACGGTGGAGATCATGGACGACGGGTACGACCCGGCGAAGACCTCGACCAATGTGCGCACCCTCGTCGAGCAGAGCGGCGTGTTCGCCCTGGCAGGCGTGCTCGGCACCGGCGCCGCGATCGGCGTGGCGCCGTTCATCGAAGAGGCCGGAGTGCCGAACCTGTTCACCGGCACCGGCAGCGACGCCATCCCGACGCTGCACACCGACACGATGTGGACCACCGCCTACCTGCCGCAGTACGCGTTCGAGGTCGAGACCCTCGCCGCTTACATCGCCGAGGAGCACCCGGGCGCGAAGGCCGCGATCCTCTACCAGAACGACGATTTCGGCGAGAGCATCCGGGCGGGCTTCGACGCCGCGTTCGAGGGCACCGACGTGGAGCTCGTCGCGGCCGAGCCGTACGAGCTCAGCGCGGCGACCGTCGACAGCCAGGTAACGGCGCTCGCGTCCTCGGGCGCCGACGTGTTCCTCAACTGGGCCACCGGAGCGTTCACGACGCAGTCGCTCAAGAAGAAGCTGGAGCTGGGATGGGATGCCACGCCCATCATCAGCTCCACATCGGCGGATGCCACGTTCTTCCTGAAGCCGGCCGGCCCCGGCGCCGCGGATGGCGCGGTGTCGATCGCGTTCACGCGCGACATCACCGACCTCTCGCAGGCGGGCGATCCCGGCTTCGACGCCTGGACCGAGTTCGCTGCCGCCCACCCCGATGAGGTCAATCCGATGCTCGCGCCCGCGGCCACCGGCTACCAGACCGCGCAGCTGCTGGAGGCGGCGCTGGTGGGTATGGACGGCTGCACCCGCGAGGATCTGCTGGCCGCGGCGACGTCGTTCGACGGCCTCGAGCTCGACCTCGGGACCGTGCCGATCACCACGACCCCCGACTACCCGTTCGTGTTCCGGGAGCTCGGGGTGCAGGTGTTCAACGGCGAGACGTGGGACCTCTCCGCGAGCACCTACACCCTCGACTGACCCGCAGGGGCGGCCCCGACCCGGCCGCCCCTGTCTTGAAAGGAGCACGCCGATGCCGGCACTACTCGAGGTCACCGACGTGCGGTTGTCGTTCGGTGGCCTGCAGGCCCTCGACGGTCCGAGCCTGCAGGTCGCCGACGGCGAGGTGGTGGGCCTCATCGGTCCCAACGGCGCCGGCAAGACGAGCCTGTTCAACTGCATCGGCGGGCTGTACCGGCCGAGGTCCGGCAGCATCCGGGTGGCCGGCACCGAGGTGACGCGGCTGCCCCGCCACCGCATCGCGAGCCTCGGCGTGGGGCGCACCTTCCAGAACCTCGGGTTGCTGGCATCCCAGACGGTGCTCGAGAACGTGCTCGCCGGTGCCTATCACGCCACGCGCGGCGGGTATTGGGCCAGCGCCCTCGCACTCCCCGCGCTCGCGCGCACCGAGCGGCGCCTGCGCGGCACCGCCCTGCAGCTGCTGGCCGAGCTCGACCTCGAACGGCTGGCCACCCGCATCGTCGGCACGTTGCCCTTCGGCACGCTCAAGCGGGTGGAACTCGCCCGCGCCCTGCTGAGCGAACCGCGGCTGCTGCTGATCGACGAGCCGGCCAACGGCCTCATCCACGGCGAGGTGACGGAGCTCGGCACCACCCTGCGGCGTCTCGCAGCCGAGCGGGGCACGGCGATCCTGCTCGTCGAGCACCATATGGGGCTCGTGACGAGCGTCTGCGACCGGGTCGTCGTCCTCAATTTCGGCCGCCTCATCGCCGAGGGCGACCCGCACGCCGTCGCGCGCGACCCCGACGTCGTGGCCGCCTACCTCGGGAGCGCGGCGGCATGAGCGTGCTGACCGTCGACGTCACGGCATCCGGCTACGGCCCCGTCACCATCCTGCGCGACCTCGCCTTCGAGGTCGGCGACGCAGGCCGGCTGGTGATCCTCGGCGCCAACGGAGCCGGCAAGACCACGACGCTGCGCACGATCTCGGGCATGTGCCGCACCGAGGGGTCGATCCGCTTCGGCGGGCGCGACATCACCGGGTGGGCGCCGCACCGCATCGCCGCAGCCGGCATCGCGCACGTCCCCCAGGGGCGTGGCACCTTCGCCGAGCTGACGGTGCGCGAGAACCTCCTCGCCGGCGGCATCACCCGCCCGCGGCGCGAAGCCGCCGCCGAAGCCGACCGCTGGCTCGAGCGCTTCCCGCGCCTGGCGGAGCGCAGCGCACGGCCGGCGTCGGGGCTCAGCGGCGGCGAGCAGCAGCTGCTCGCCATCGCGCGGGCGTTCATGTCGGCCCCGCGTCTGGTGCTGCTGGACGAGCCGTCGCTGGGGCTGGCGCCGAAGATCACCGCCGAACTGTTCGCGACGCTCGACGACCTCGCGCGCGAGCGCGGCACCGCGATGCTCGTGGTCGAGCAGAACGCCCAGCTCGCCCTCGGCATCGCCGAGACCGCCCTCGTGATCGAGAGCGGTCGCGTCACCGTGCGCGGCACCGCCGCCGACCTCCGCGACAACGACGACGTGCGTCGCGCCTATCTGGGGGTGTGAGGACCGACCCATGTTCCTGCAGCAGCTTGTCGACGGCATCGCCACCGGGGCGATCTACGGGGCACTGGCCCTCGCGATCGTGCTGGTGTACCGCGCGTCGCGCACCCTCAACTTCGCCCAGGGCGAGCTGGCGCTGCTCGGCGCCTACCTGTCGTGGCAGTTCACCGTGTGGGGGCTGCCCATCGGGGTGGCACTGGCGATCTCGATGGTCGCGCTCGCGCTGCTGTCGGCCGGCATCGAACGGCTGCTGTTCCGCCCGCTCGTGCGACGCCATCAGCATCTCCCGCTCATCATCGTCAGCCTCGGCCTCATGATCGCCCTCAACGCCCTGATCGGGTGGGTCTGGTCGTACCAGACCAAGGAGGTGCCCGCGCTGTTCGGCTCCGGCGCGCTCGTCGCGGGCGGGGTCGCAGTGTCGCGGCAGGACATCGGCATCGTCTTCACGGTGCTGGCCGCCGCCCTCGTGCTCGCGGCGCTGTTCGGGTTCACCCGTATCGGGCTGCGCATGCGCGCCGCCGTCTCCGCTCCGGAGTCGGCGGAGCTGTCGGGCATCTCGACCGGGCGCACCATGACCGTCGGCTGGGCCGTGGCCGGCGCGGTGGGGGCGCTTGCGGGCACCCTCATCGCACCGGAGCTGTTCCTGCACCCCGGCATGATGACGCCGGTGCTGATCTACGCGTTCGCCGCCGCGACGCTCGGCGGGCTGGAGTCCCCCGTCGGCGCGCTCGTCGGTGGCGTCGCGGTGGGTATCATCGAGAACCTCGCCGGCAGCTACCTGCCGGCCGTCGGGTCTGAGCTCAAGCAGCTGGTGGCCCTGCTGATCATCGTGGTGGTGCTGCTGGTGCGACCCCAAGGACTGTTCGGCCGACGAGAGCTGGTACGCGCATGACCATGGTCACCTCCCCCATCCGCTCACTGCTGGCGGCGAACACCCGGCGCACCTCGGCCGCCGAATGGCTGCGCCGCCCCCGCCCGCCGCTCGCCCCGCCGCGGTGGTTGGCCATCGTGCTCGGTGGGGCCCTGGCGGCCGGGCTTGTCGTCCTGCCGCTGGTGAACCCGAGCTACATCAACCTCGCCGTCACCCTCGTGTGCATCTGGACGATCGTGGGGCTGGGCCTCAACCTGCTCGTCGGCTACGGCGGGCAGGTCTCGCTCGGGCACTCGGCGTTCTTCGCGATCGGCGCCTACGCGGTCGCCGTCGCGGGCGAGGCGGGCATCGCCCATCCCCTCACCCTCGTCATCGCCGGCATCCTGCCCTTCGCCGTCGGCTACCTCATCGGGCTACCGGCGCTGCGGCTGCGTGGGCTGCAGCTCGGCCTCGTCACGATCGCGATGGCCATGGCGACGCCCGCCGTCATCCGCGCGCTGGAGCCGGTGACCCACGGCAGCCGCGGCATCTCGATCGACGCCAGCCCACCGGCGGGCATCCCCCTCGCCCACGACCAGTGGGTGTACTACCTGGCGCTCGCGACGGCGGCACTCGCCTACGTCGTGACCCGCAGGCTCGCGCGGGGACGCCTGGGGCGGTCGTTCGTCGCGGTGCGCGACGCCGAACTCGTCGCCGAGACCCTCGGGGTGGACGTGTGGCAGACCAAGACCCGGCTGTTCGCGAGCTCGGCCGCCTACGCGGGCGTCGCGGGCGGCCTCTACGCACTGCTGCTGGAGTTCGTCGGCCCGGAGAACTTCGGGCTCATGCTGTCGATCTCATTCGTGACGCTCATCGTCGTGGGCGGTCTCGCGACCGTGGCCGGTGCGGTGCTCGGAGCGCTCTTCATCCAGTACGTGCCGGCCTTCACCTCGAGCATCAGCCCGGCCGCGACCGGCGCGACCTATGGCATCGTGCTCATCCTCTTCGCCTTCTTCGTCCCGTTCGGGCTCGTCGGGCTGTTGCGGGGAGCGCTGGCCCCTCTCGTGGACCGACTGCCCGGGCGACGCGCCGGGTGAGCGATCCCCCGCCCCAGACGCGCGGCAGGGCCTAGGCTGGCGCTCGATGAGCACCGTCAGCGTCGTCATCCCGTCTCTGGACGATGCGCTCATGCTCGCGAACTGCCTCGCCTCCCTCGCCGCGCAGACGCGCCCGCCGGATGAGATCGTCGTGGTCGACAACGGTTCGACCGACGACACCGCCGCGGTCGCCCGTGCGGCCGGTGCCGTCGTCGTGCGCGAGCCGCGGCGCGGTGTGCTGCTCGCGACGGCGGCCGGGTTCGACGCCGCCTCGGGCGACATCATCGGCCGGCTGGATGCCGATTCGCTCCCGTACCCGGATTGGATCGCCCGCCTCGTCGAACGCTTCGACGCCGACCCCACCCTCGGCGCGCTCACCGGCACCGGCAGCTTCTACGGCAAGGGGCTGGGGTGGCGGGTCGTCGGCCGCTTCGGCTACCTGGGCGGGTACTTCTGGTTCATGCGGCTGATGATCGGCCACGTGCCGCTGTTCGGCTCGAGCTTCGCGCTGCGTCGCGACACCTGGCTCGACGCCCGACGCCGCGTGCACCTGGACGACCCCCGGATGCATGACGATCTTGACATCAGCTTCGCGCTGGATCCCGGCACGGGCGTGGAGTTCGACCGTCGGCTGCGCGTGCGGGTCTCCGCCCGGCCGTTCGACTCGTTCGCCGGCTTCCGCCGCCGCGCCTCGTGGGGGTTCCACGTCGTCGCCGTCAACTGGCGCGACATCGGCTGGGCCCGACGCCACCTGCTCTGCGCGCAGGGGCGCCGCCGGCGGCGGGCGCAGCAGCGGATCATCGCGGGAAGTGCGTCAGCATCGCCTCGGTGAGTTGATAGGGCGCAGACTCGCAGGGGCTGTGCCCCGTGTCGATGATGACGATGTCCGCCCCCAGCCGTTCGGCGAACGCCCGATGCGCCTCAACGGGCCAGACGTCGCCCGTGCCGGTGACGACCAGCATCGGCAGCCCCAGCGCGCGCATCGCATCGGCGAGGTCGGGGGTGTGCTTCATGAGCCAGAAGATGTCCTCGACGCTGGCGCGGCGGGTCAGGGCGAACCGGGCACGCACGAACACGGCGCGATCGCGTGGCCCGTGGTGCAGGTTGTTGCGCACGCCCCACATCATGAGCCTGGCCTCGGTGCGCGCCGGCACGGGCCCGCTCAGCGGACCCAGGATCTTGAAGGCGCGCAGCACCTGCCCCGACAGCGGCGGCGCCGACAGCAGCGTGACGCTCGCGAACAGCTCGGGGTGGGCGACCACGGTCGCCGAGACCACGGTGCCGGCGAAGGAGTATCCCAGCACGTGGGCGGGCGTCGCCCCCGTGGCGAGCACGGCGAGCAGGTCGTCGACGAACAGCTGCAGCGTGTAGTGGCGCTGCGGCGGATGCAGGTTCTCGGGGCCCGCCGCGTGGGACTCGTACTGCCCCGCCATGTCGAACGACTCCACGCGGTACCCTGCCGTCGCCAGCAGCGGCATCATGCGGATGAAATCCTCTTTCGACCCCGTCACCCCCGGCACGAGCACGATACGCGGACCGTCGACGGGGCCGGCGGTGATGCGGGCCAGATCCCCGCTGGGAGCCGGCACCGTGTCGCGATCGACCCCGGGCGGCAGCACGCTCCAGTCGATGGGCTCGAGCGCGGCATCCAGTCGGGCCGCCCGGGCGATGATGCCCTGAGCTTCCCCGTCCGCCCGATCGACGCTCACGTGGGCATCCTAGGGGCGCATCAGGGCTCAGTGGTGGCGGAACCGCGGAGAGCGCTTCTCGCGGAAGGCCGCCATGCCCTCCTTCTGATCCTCGAGTGCGAACAGCGAGGTGAAGATCCGCTGCTCCAGCCGCAGGCCCTCGGCGAGGCTCGTCTCCTGCGCCGCGCGGAGGGCGTCCTTGGCGGCGTAGACCACCGGCAGCGACTTCGACGCGATCGCCTGGGCGGTCTTGGCCGCCTCGTCGAGCAGGTCGGATGCCGCAACCACCCGCGATACGAGGCCGGCGCGCTCCGCCTCGGCGGCGTCGATCATGCGACCGGTCAGCACGAGCTCCGCGGCCTTGTACGCACCGATCGCGCGCGTCAGCCGCTGCGTGCCGCCGATGCCGGGGATGACGCCGAGGTTGATCTCGGGCTGGCCGAAGCGGGCGGTGTCGGCGGCGAGGATGACGTCGCACATCATCGCCAGCTCGCACCCGCCGCCGAGCGCGAAGCCCGCCACCGCGGCCACGAGCGGCGTGCGGGCGCGGGCGACGGCCTCCAGCCCGACGAAGGGGTTGTGCATCGTCATGTCGTGCGACGACTTGTCGGCCATCTCCTTGATGTCGGCGCCGGCGGCGAACGCACGCTCCGACCCGGTGAGCACGATGCATCCGATGTTCTCATCCGCGTCGAACGCGGCCACCGCCGCCCCCAGTTCCTCTGTGAGCCGGGAGTTCAATGCGTTGAGCGCGTCAGGGCGGTGCAACGTGATCCAGCCGACGCGGTCACGGGTCTCGACGATGAGCGTCTCGTATGCGGTCATACGCTCATCGTGGCATGCGCCCGCGGCGCAGCACGTCACGGCCCACGATGACCCGCATGATCTCGTTCGTCCCCTCGAGGATCTGGTGCACGCGCAGATCGCGCACGACTTTTTCGAGCCCGTACTCGCTGAGGTAGCCGTATCCGCCGTGCAGCTGCAGCGCGTCGTTGGCGACGCGGAACCCGACGTCGGTGGCGTAGCGCTTGGCCATCGCGCACTGCACCGCGGCGTCGTCGGCCCGGGCGTCGAGGGCGTGGGCGGCCCGCTCGACGAGGCCGCGCGCGGCGTGCATCTCGGTGGCCATGTCGGCGAGGGTGAAGACGACGGACTGCTTCTCGGCGAGCGCTTCACCGAACGCGTGGCGCTCCTGCACGTAGCGGACCGCGCGGTCCAGTGCCCACTGCGCGCCGCCGAGCGAGCACGCGGCGATGCCGAGGCGGCCGCCGTCGAGCGCGGCCATCGCGATGCGGAAGCCCTCCCCGAGCTCCCCGATGAGCGCGGATGCCGGCACGCGCACACCGTCGAGCAGCACCTGCCGAGTGGGCTGGGCGCGCCACCCCATCTTGTGCTCCAGCGCGCCGAAGCTCAGCCCTGCGGCCTCGGCGGGCACGAGGAACGCCGAGATGCCACGTGAACCGGCGGTGGCGGGGTCGGCCGAGTCGCCGGTGCGGGCCATGACGACGTACACGGCGGCTTCCCCCGCACCGGAGATGAACTGCTTCACGCCCGTCAGCACATACCCGTCGGCGTCGGCGACGGCCGTCGTCGTGAGTGCGGCGGCATCCGAGCCCACGCCGGGTTCGGTGAGGCAGTACGCGCCGACCGCCTCGAGGGACACCAGCCGGGGCAGCCACTCGGTGCGCTGCGCCTCGGTGCCGTAGACGTCGATGATGCCGGCCACCATGTTGTGGATCGAGATGTGGGCGGCGACGGCGGTGTCGCCCGCGGCGAGCGCCTCGTAGATGGCGACGGCATCGGTACGGGCGAGCCCCGCCCCGCCGACGTCGTCGCGGACGCAGATGCCGCCGAGTCCCAGCTCCCCCGCCCGGCGCAGCGTCTCGCGGGGGAAGATCTCGTGGGTGTCGCGTTCGAGGGCGTGGGGGGCGAGTTCGGCGGCGGCGAATTCCCGCACCGCGGCGAGGATCGCTGCCCTGTCGTCGTCTTCGAGCGCGGGCGGGTCGGTCAGCATCGACGTCATCGTCGTTCCATCCTGTTCAGGCTTTTGGCCGAGGCGGTGTGAGCGGTGCGAACAGTGTAGTCGCGGCGGCTGCGGGAACGAACGGCGCGTCGGGCAGTGGCATCCGTCGGGGTCTGCCGCCGGTACCGGCGCCTGCCGAGATGCGGAGATCTGCCCGGATGCGGCCTTCCGGAGCGCAACCGGCCTCGATTCGGCAGATCCCCTCGTCCGGGTCGGCGCCTCGGGGCGGCGGGGTGGCGGGGCCGCGCGTCGGGGCGGGGCGGGGCGGGGCGTCGGGGCCGCGGGGCGTCAGGGCGCGGGGGTGTCGCGGAGGTACACCAGCTGGGCGCGCACCGACGCCTCGGCGGCGAAGCGCACCGCGGGGTCGACGCTCCCGTAGACCGCGTCGGTGACCGCGGCGATGAGATCGGCATCCGTCGATGCGGGCTTGCCGAGGGCCATGAGCGCCGCGCGCACCTCGTCGAGCCGCGTGCGGCGGTGTGCGGCGTAGATGCGGCTGACGGCGGCGAGGTCGGGCAGCATCGCACCGTGCGCAGGCAGCGCCGGGATCGCGCCGTACCCGCGCAGTCGGTCGAGGGAGGCGAGGTAGTCGGCGAGCGAGCCGTCCGGGGAGGCGATGATGGTCGTGCCGCGCCCGAGGATCGTGTCTCCGGTGAGCATGCTGCCGGTGACGGATGCCGCGGGATCGGCCGCGGCGGCATCCGCCGGCAGGTGCAGCGACACCGAATCGGCGGTGTGTCCGGGCGTCGCGACGACCTCGACGACCGTGCCCGCCGCCTCGATGCGCTCCCCGTCGACCAGCGGCGACGCATCGAGGCACAGCGCCGCGTCGAACGCGCGCACCGGGGCGCCGGTGAGCGTGGCGAACCGGGGTGCCGCCTCGGTGTGGTCGTGGTGGTGGTGGGTGAGGAGGATCAGCTCCACCGGGCCGAACTGCTGCAGAGCCCGCAGGTGGCCGGCATCCTCGGGACCGGGGTCGACGACCACCACCCCTCCTCCGCCGGGCGCGCCGATCACGAGGGAGTTGGTGCCGTCGAGCGTCATCGGCCCGGCGTTGGGTGCCTGCACGCGCGTGACCAGCCTGGTCCAGCGCACCGCGGCATCCGTCATGACTACCGGCCGCTGACCGTGCCGAACAGCCGCGCGATCGGGGCGACCACGAGCGGGCGGGCGGCGATCCACCCGCCGGCCATCACGACGAGCGAGGCGATGAAGATCCAGAACCCGGTCCAGTTGTCGGCGTACGCGACACCGTCGACCGAGCCCTGCGCGGCGTACATGTGGTTGAGGTTGCGCAGCGCCCCGGTGGCGAACACGAGCGCGACGTGAACGATGATGAACGCCACGAAGTAGAGCATCACCGGGAAGTGCACGGCGCGCGCCCACTCGATCGGGTACGCCTTGTTCAGGCGGGCGTTCTTCTTGGGCCACAGTCCGCTCATGCGGTAGCCGGTGATGATCGCGAGCGGGGCGGCGATGAACACCGTCGAGAAGTACGCCAGCTGCTGCAGCCCGTTGTAGTTGACCCAGCCGTTCTCGGTGGGCCAGTCCAGCGAGACGTACTGGAGCGCCGCCGACAGTGCGTTGGGGAGGACCTCCCAGCTGGTGGGCACGATGCGCATCCACTGGCCGCTGACGAACAGCAGCACCAGGAACACGAGACCGTTGACCATCCAGAGGAGGTCGAGCGACTGGTGCAGCCAGATCGTGAGGCTGGTCTTGCCCTTCTTGTCGCCGCGCGGTGTCCAGAACACCGCGGGACGCTTCTCGGTGCGCACCTGCAGGCCGGTGCGGATGATCAGCACCATGAAGAACGCGTTGAAGAAGTGCTGCCATCCGAGCCACGCGGGGAAGCCGACCGGCGCGCCCTCGGGCAGGTGGTACTCGCCCGGGTAGGTGACGAGGAAGTCCTGCATGAAATCGAGGCTCAGGAACCACCGCACGAAGAACACCGCCATCGCCGCGGCGACGAGCAGGCCGCCGCCGCCGACGACCACGACGCCGGCCCACTGGCCGCGCGTGAACGGCCCGATGCGCTTCGGCTCGGGCTTCGGGGCGGGGCGACGGGATGCCGCGGCTCCCGGCCACACGGTGCGCGGCACCGTGAGCGGCGGGCGAGGTCCGGTCGCGACCTCGGTCGATGGTGCGGGGGCGGGGGTCGCGGGGGTGGTCGCGGCAGCCGGTGAGGTCGTCGCTGCGGCTGGAGCCACGGGCGCGCTTGCGTCCGTCGCGGCATCCGTCGTCGCGGCATCCGCCGTCGCGGCATCCGTTGTCGCGGCATCCGCCGTCGCGGCATCCGTCGTCGTCGCCGACGCGGGGCGTGCCACGCCTTCCGGCGGCCAGGGGTCACCACCCACGGTGCGGGGCAGTCCGCGCCGGAGCGCGACACCCTCCGCCCCCGCCGGCGGCTGCGCCGCGGGCTGCTCGAGTGTCACTTCCGCACGGTCCGCGGCCGAAACACCCGCCACAACCGACACCGGAGCAGCGCTGGCCGCGGGCGCGGGCGGCGCGGCGGGCGGCGCGGACGCGGCGGCGGAGGCGGCGCCGGCGGGCGGCCAGGGCTCGCCGCCGGGAACGCGCGGCAGACCGCGACGCAACGCTCGGCCGGCCGTATCCGGCTCGCCTGTCGCATCCTGTCGCTTCGCAGGCACGGAAGGCGCATCCTGCGACGGGTGAGCCGCCGCAGCGGGGGCAGCCTGGGCCACGGGCTCAGCAGGCGCAGGCGCGGGCGCGGGCGCGGCAGCGGATGCTGCGACCGGCGCCACGGGCGCGGCCTCCGCGCCGACCCCCTCGGGCGCGGTGCCCGCCGGCGGCCACGGCTCGCCGCCGGTCACCCGCGGCAGACCGCGACGTACCGTACGCCCGTAAGTCGCCATCCGTCGCTACGCCTTCTTCGCTTCGAGGGCCGCGATCAGCTGCGGCACGACGGTGAACAGGTCGCCGACGACGCCGAAGTCGGCGATGTCGAAGATCGGCGCGTCGCCGTCCTTGTTGATCGCGACGATGGTCTTCGCCGTCTGCATGCCCGCCTTGTGCTGGATCGCGCCCGAGATACCGAGAGCGACATACAGCTGGGGCGACACCGAGACGCCGGTCTGACCGACCTGGTACGAGTACGG
Source organism: Microbacterium sp. NPDC058021 (assembly GCF_042885955.1). Lineage (NCBI taxonomy): Bacteria > Bacillati > Actinomycetota > Actinomycetes > Micrococcales > Microbacteriaceae > Microbacterium > Microbacterium sp. NPDC058021. Next base: position 410,609 of record NZ_JBHVRF010000001.1, on the reverse strand, counting down.
CACGTAGCCCGCATCCACGGCGGCGCGCGAAGCACCGATCGCGGCGCCGAGCGTGTCGGCGAGCTGCTCGACGAGGGCGAACTTCTCTTCCGAACCGAGACCGCGACCGCCCGAGACGACCTTGGCCGCGCCGCGCAGTTCGGGGCGCGAGGATGCCACGACGGCCTCTTCGAACGACTCGATCGTCGCCGCAGGAGCCCCCGACGGCGTCACGTCGAGCCGCGTGATCGCGGGGCTCGCGACGGCCTCGGCGCGCGCGTCGACCGCGCCCTGACGCACGGTGACGACGTAGGCGCCGAACGTCGGCGCGGAGGTGACGTTGTAGGCCCCGCCGTAGACGGAGTGCTGTGCGACCACGCCCTCGTCGTCGCGGGCGACGCCGACGGCATCCACCGCGAGTGCGCGCTTCGTGCGGGCGGCGAAGCGCCCGGCGATGTCGCGACCTTCGATGGAGTTGGACACCAGCACCGCGTCGGGCTGTACGAGGTCGGATGCCGCGACGAGCGCGTCGACGAGCGGCACGGTCAGCGCCGTATCGGCTCCGCCGAGGTCGGCCGTCAACACCGCCTGCGCACCGAGGGCTGCGGCGGCGGATGCCAGCGCGTCGTGCTGCTCGGCGCCGGCGACGACGAGCGCCACCGGGGTGCCGATCGACGCGGCCGCGCCGACCAGGCCCGCGGCCGATTTGGCCAGCTCGCCGCTCGGGAGCACGTCCAGGTGGACGAGGATCGAATCTGCTGCAAAGTCAGTCATGTCGCGGATTCCCCTCACGCCAGCCGGTTCTCGATGAGGTACGCCGCGAGCTTCTCGCCGGCGTCGCCCTCGTCGACGATCTTGACTCCCGCCGAACGCGGGGGCTTCTCATTCACGGCGGTCATGATCGACCGCGCGGTGGTCTCCACACCGGCATCCACCCCGAGGTCGCTGAGCGACAAGGTCTCGAAGGGCTTCTTCTTCGCCGCCATGATGCCCTTGAAGTTCGGGAACCGTGCGTCGGGCAGCGCCTCGGTGATCGAGATCAGTGCCGGCAGGGACGCGGTCACGCGGGCGTTGCCGGCGTCGGTCGCGCGGTTGCCCGAGACCTGCGTCTCGCCGATCTCCACGGCCGACAGCGCGGTCGCGTGCGGCACACCGAGGTGCTCGGCGATCATCGCCCCGACCACCCCGCCGGTGCCGTCGGTGGACTGGTTGCCGGTGATCACGAGATCGAAGCCGGTGCGCTTGACGGCGGCGGCCAGCACCTCGGCCGTCAGGCCCAGGTCAGCACCGGCGAGTGCCTCGTCTACGACCTGCACTGCGGATGCCGCGCCCATCGCCAATCCCTTGCGGATGGTCGCCGCCGACGCCTCCGGCGCCATCGAGAGCACCACGACCTCGGTGCCGGGGTTCGCATCGGCGTAGCTCAGCGCCACTTCCAGCGACCGCTCTCCGATCTCATCGAGCACCCGCTCGCTCGCTTCACGGTCCGCAAGCCCTGTCTCCAGGTTCAGCTTGCGGTCACCGTAGGTATCGGGGACTTCTTTGACCAGCACGACGATCTTCATTGACTCTCCTCACGCGTGGGACGATTCTATACAATCTTCGGGCGGCAATCCGACGCGGGCCGCCCGCATCATCCCGCGGCCTCCTCCTGACGCTGCAGCGCCTCGAGCACGGCCTCGTCGGGAACATGGCCGTCGATGTGCCGCTCATCAGGGCCGTTGTACAGCGACAGCGGCCGGATCAGGGCATTGGATGCCAGCTGCTCGCGGATGTGCGCGGTCCATCCCGTCACGCGCGCGGCAACGAACAGCGGCGTGAAGGTGAGGGTGTCGAAGCCCATGAGGTTGTACGCGGGACCCGAGGGGTAGTCGAGGTTCGGGTAGATGCCCTTGCGGGCGACGAACTCCGACTCCAGCGCGTCGTACAGCTCCGCCACCTCGGGGCGGTCGTAGAAGACGATGAGCTCGTCCAGCGCCGCCTTCATGGTCGGCACCCGCGAGTCGCCCCGCTTGTAGACCCGGTGGCCGAAGCCCATGATCTTGCGCTTGGCGGCGAGGGCGTCGTCCAGCCACGGCCCCACGTTCGCGGCCTCCCCGATTTCGTCGAAGATGTGCAGCACCGCCTCGTTGGCCCCACCGTGCAGCGGACCCTTGAGCGCCCCGATCGCGCCGACCACGGCGGAGTACAGGTCGCTGAGGGTCGAGGCGATGACCCGGGCGGTGAAGGTGGAAGCGTTGAAGGAGTGCTCGGCGTACATGATCATCGAGCGGTTGAACGCATCGACGACGATCGGGTCGGCTTCCTCTCCGAACGTGAGCCACAGGAAGTTCGCCGAGTAGTCGAGGTCGTCGCGCGACTCGACGGGCGCCAGGCCCCGCCGGCGGCGCTGACCGTACGCGACGATCGCGGGGAGTGCGGCGAACAGGCGGATGCTGCGCGCGAGGTTGTCCTCGTCGCTCCCGCTCGCGTCGAGCACCGAGCCGGTGCCGGCCAGGTCGACGGCGCCGAGCAGGCTCACCGCGGTGCGCACCTCGTCCATCGGGTGCGCGTCCAGCGGCACCAGGTCGATCGCCGCTTTGACGTCGTCGCGGAGGGCGCGATGCTCGCGCTCCGTGCGCCGGAAGTCGGCCAGCTGCGCGGCGTCGGGCAGTTCGCCGTTCCACAGCAGGTACGCGACGGCCTCGAAGGGCTGGGTCGCGGCGAGCTCGTGCACGGGATAGCCGCGGTAGAGCAGGCTGTTGGTCTCGGGGTTGACCTTCGAGACCGCCGTGACGTCGGCGACGACTCCGGCCAGGCCCTTGTGGATGTCGGACTCGGTCATGCTCACTCCTTCGTGATGGATGCCGCTCAGCGAGCGATCTGGAAGTTGAAGACGTTCGTGTCGAACTGGTTGTACGACTCGTAGTCGAGCAGCTCGTACAGGTCGGCACGGTGCTGCATCTCGCCCAGTTTGCCGGTGAGATGACCCTCGGCGGTCAATTCGTCCAGCGCCCGGCCCGCCGCTCCCATCGCGATGCGCAGCAGCGACACCGGCCAGATCACGATGTTCACGCCGACGTTCTGCAGCTGCGCGACGGAGAACAGCTCGCTCTTTCCGAACTCCGTCATGTTCGCCAGGATCGGCACGTCCACGGCCCGGCGCACGGCCTCGAACTCCGCCAGCGTCCGCATCGCCTCGGGGAAGATCGCGTCCGCGCCGGCGTCGACGAGCGCCTTGGCGCGGTCGACGGCGGCGTCGAGCCCCTCGACGGCGCGGATGTCGGTGCGGGCCATGATGAGGAAGTTCGGGTCGCGCCGGGCGTCGGCGGCGGCACGGATGCGCTTGACGGCGGTGTCCTCGTCCACGACGGCCTTGCCGTCGAGGTGGCCGCACCGTTTGGGGTTCACCTGATCCTCGATGTGGGCACCGGCGATGCCGGCGTCCTCGAGGGTCTGGATCGACCGGGCGACGTTCATCGGCTCACCGAAGCCGGTGTCGGCGTCGATGATGGCGGGGAGGTCGGTCATGCGGGCGATCTGCTGCCCACGGCCGGCGACCTCGGTGAGGGTCGTGAGTCCGATGTCGGGCAGTCCCAGGTCCGCCGAGAGCACGGCCCCCGAGATGTAGACGCCCTCGAAGCCCTTCTGCTGGATCAGGCGGGCCGAGAGCGGGTTGAAGGCGCCGGGAAAGCGCAGCAGTTCGCCGGAGGCGAGGCGCTCGCGCAGCAGGCGGCGCTTGTCGGCGGGGGTCACGGTCGAGTACAGCATCAGAACAGCCCCTTGGGTGCGGGGGCGGCCAGCAGCACGCCGGGTTTCGCGACGATCGACAGCTCACGCACCTCCGCGGCATCCAGCTCCGGCAGCCGCTCCGCGAGCGAGAGGAACCGCTCGATCTCGGCGGGCTCGAGCACCGGCTCGGCGAGGATGCGGAACTTGCGGATGTAGTCCGCACGGGCGAACGGGCGGGCGCCGAGGGGGTGCGCGTCGGCGACGGCGATCTCTTCCTCGATGACGGTGCCGTCGGTCAGCCGGATCTCCACGCGGCCGCCGAACGCCTTCTCGGCGGGATCGTCCGAGTGGTAGCGGCGGGTCCACTCCGCGTCCTCCGCCGTGGTGATCTTGTGCCACAGCGCCACGGTGTCCTCGCGGTTCGCGCGCTCGGGGGCGTACGAGTCGACGTGATGCCAGCCGCCGTCCTGCAGCGCGACGGCGAAGATGTACGGGATCGAGTGGTCCAGCGTCTCGCGGGATGCCGTCGGGTCGTACTTCTGCGGGTCGTTGGCGCCGGAGCCGATGACGTAGTGGGTGTGGTGCGAGGTGTGCAGCACGATCGACTCGACGTTCGCGGGGTCGGTGGCCTCGGGGTGCTCGCCGTGGAGCTTGCGGGCCAGGTCGATCCACGCCTGCGCCTGATACTCGGCGGAATGCTCCTTCGTGTAGGAGTCGAGGATCGCGCGTTTGGGCTCGCCGGCGGCGGGCAGCGGCACGTCGTACGAGGCATCGGGGCCGTCGAGCATCCAGGCGACGACGCCGTCTTCGCCTTCGTAGATCGGGGAGGGCGAGGTCTCGCCGCGCATCGCACGGTCGACCGCCTCGACGGCCATCTTCCCGGCGAAGGCGGGAGCGTGCGCCTTCCAGGTGGAGATCTCACCCTTGCGCGACTGGCGCGTGGCGGTGGTGGTGTGCAGCGCCTGGCCGACGGCCTGGTAGATCGTCTCGACGGGAAGCCCCAAGAGCGTGCCGATGCCGGCGGCGGCCGAGGGGCCGAGGTGGGCGACGTGGTCGATCTTGTGCTTGTGCAGGCAGATCGCGCGCACGAGGTCCATCTGGATCTCGTAGCCGGTCGCGATGCCGCGGACGAGCGCGGCGCCGTCGGAGCCGACGTGCTGGGCGACGGCGAGGATCGGCGGGATGTTGTCGCCGGGGTGGGAGTACTCGGCGGCGAGGAAGGTGTCGTGGTAATCGAGCTCGCGCACGGCGACGCCGTTGGCCCATGCCGCCCATTCGGGGCTCGTGCGGCGGTCGAGGCTGCAGCCGAACACCGTCGCACCGGCACCGCCGACCGAGACGGCGTGGTCCAGCGCCTGCTGGCGGGCGGCGCTGACGGGGGCGCGGGTGAGGGATGCCGCGGCGACGGCCGCGTTGTCGATGACCCGGTTGATGATCATGTCGACGACCTCGGGGTCGACCTCGACGGGGTCGGCGGCGACCTCGGCGATGTGCCAGGCGAGCTGCCCCTCACGGGCGAGGTTCTCGTCGCTGCGGTGCACGCGAAGGTGATGCGTGATGGTCATGGCTGGGCCTCCAGGGACTCAAGGATCGAGGTCAGGGCGTTGTGCAGGTGGACGTGGGTGGCGTGGGCGGCGAGGTCCGCGTCACCGGCGGTGATCGCCGCGGCGATGAGCCGGTGCTCGGCGACCGATGCCGTCAGGCGCTCGGGGTTGTCGCGGGCGAGGCGGCGCACCCGGACGAGGTGGGTGCGCACCATCCGCAGCGACGAGGCGAGGTATTCGTTGGCGACCGCCGAGTCCAGCGCCGCGTCGAAGCGGGCGATGAGCGCGTAGTACGCATCGGCGTCGCCCGTGGGTTCGGCGGCGACGAACTCGGCGGCGAGGTCGGCGAAGACCGCGCGGTCACCGGCGGCTGCGGCCAGTCGGGCGGCCATCTCCTCGAGGGCGCGGCGCACGACGAAGAGGGCGCGGATGTCGTCGGCATCGATGCCGGAGACGACCGTGACGCGCGGCGAGGCCTGTTCCACGAGGCCGTCGGCGGCGAGGCGCCCGAGGGCCTCGCGCAGCGGCGTACGGCTCACGCCGAGTCGCGTGGCCTGCTCCACCTCCGCCAGAACGCTTCCCGGAGCCAGGGTGCCGGACTGGATCTCGTCGAGGAGAGCCGCGTAGGCACGGTCGCTGGCGCGCATCGCTTCCCCCTCCGTCGGCATGGTCGTCACCTCAGTGTATACACAAAGGCCACCTCCTGCCATCGGATGCCACCTGGGAGCATCCAGGGTATACATCATCCGGGCCGCGGGATTCGGCCCTCACCGCTCACCCGTCCACGAGAATGGGAGTTCCACATCCGATGCGAGGGGATTTGATGCGCGCACTCATGCACGACCGATTCGGCGATCCGGTCGAGGTTCTCGCTGTGCGAGATGTGGAGACCCCGCAGCCCGGCCCACGGGAGGCGCGGGTGCGGACGCTCTGCTCCCCCATCCACAACCACGACCTGTGGACCGTGCGCGGAACCTACGGCTTCCGTCCCGACCTCCCCGCCCGCGCGGGCACCGAGGCGGTCGGCGTCGTCGAGGCGGTCGGCCCGGAGGTGACGGGGTTCGAGGTCGGGCAGCGGGTGGCGACCGGCGGCACCTTCGGGGTGTGGGCGGAGCAGTTCATCGCCCGGGCCGGGGCTCTGGTCCCGGTGCCGGATGGCCTGCCCGACGAGCAGGCGGCCCAGCTCGTGTCGATGCCGTTCAGCGCGATCAGCCTCATCGACTCCCTCGACCTCGCCCCCGGCGACTGGCTCGTGCAGAACGCCGCGAACGGCGCCGTGGGCCGCATGGTGGCGCAGATCGGCCGGGCACGAGGGATCAACGTCCTCGGGCTCGTCCGCCGCGACGCCGGCGTGGCCGAGCTGGCGGATCAGGGCATCGACCGGATCGTCTCGGTCGAGGCGGAGGGCTGGCGCGACCGCGTCGCCGAGATCACCGGCGGCGCGGCGATCGTCGCCGGCGTCGACTCGGTCGGCGGCAGGTCCAGCGGCCAGGTGCTGTCGCTCCTCGGCGACGGCGGCACGCTCGTGGTCTTCGGCGCGATGGAATCTCCGAAGATGGAGCTGACGTCGGGTGACATCATCTTCCGCCACCTCACGGTGACGGGCTTCTGGGGCAGCACGGTCATCGCCACGATGGATGCCACGCGGCGCGCCGAGCTGTTCGACGAGCTCGCCCGCCACCTGGCCTCGGGCACTCTCACCCTGCCGGTCTCGGGCACGTTCGCGCTCGACGACATCGCCGAGGCCGTCGGCGCCAGCCTGTCGGCCGGCCGCGTCGGAAAGGTGCTGCTGCGCCCGTGACACCGGAGCCGGCGCCGCCGGGCCCACGGAGGGTCAGCGGGCGTCGGCGAGCATCTCCGCGAGCCGGTCGAGGGCGGCCTGCTGCCCCTTCACGACCCGCGCGCGGGCGGCGGCGAGCGGCATCCACTCCGCCCGGTCCACCTCGGGGAACGACTGCATCCGGCCCGAGCGCGGCGGCCACGGCATCTCGAACTCCCCGAACGAGAAGTCGTCCTCGGTCGCCGTGAATCCGAGGCCGTCGGCCACGAACACCGTCACGCGCTTGCCCGACGAGTACGGGTAGGTGCCGAGCTCGGCGTACGGACCCTCGGGCGGGTCGACCCCGAGCTCCTCACGGAACTCGCGCCGCGCGGCATCCAGAGCCTGCTCGGAGTCGGGGTCGTACTCGCCTTTCGGGATCGACCACGCGCCGGCATCCTTGCTCGCCCAGAACGGACCGCCCATGTGGGCGATCAGCACCTCGGGCCCGCCATCGGCGAGCCGGTAGAGCAGGATGCCGGCGCTGTGGACGGGCATCAGGCCGGGCGACTCTTCGGCGAGACGCTGTCGGTCTCGCTCGGGTCGGTGACGGCCACACCGGCGAGCGCCTCGTCGATCGCCGTCATCGTGTCGGCGTCGAGCACGACGCCCGAAGCCTTGACGGTGTCCTCGAGCTGCTGCGGCCGCGATGCGCCCACGAGCGCGGCGGCGACATTGGGGTTCTGCAGCACCCACGCGATCGCGAGCTGCGGCATGGTGAGGCCCGCCTGCTCGGCGATCGGCCGCAGCTTCTGCACCGCGGTGAGCACCTCGTCGTTCATGAAGCGCTTGATGAACGCGGCACCACTCTTGTCATCCGTCGCGCGCGAGCCCTCCGGGAGCGGCTGGCCGGGCAGGTACTTGCCGCTGAGCACGCCCTGCGCCATCGGCGACCACACGATCTGCGAGATGCCGAGCTCTTCGGATGCCGGCACGACCTTGCCCTCGATCACGCGCCAGAGCGCGGAGTACTGCGGCTGGTTCGACACCAGCTGCACGCCGAGGTCCTTCGCGAGGGCGTGGCCGTCGCGCAGCTGCTCGGCGGTCCACTCCGAGACGCCGATGTAGAGCGCCTTGCCCTGGCGGACGATGTCGGCGAACGCCTGCATCGTCTCTTCCAGCGGGGTCTCGTAGTCGTAGCGGTGGGCCTGGTAGAGGTCGACGTAGTCCACGCCCAGGCGCCGCAGCGACCCGTGGATGCCGTCGAAGATGTGCTTGCGGCTGAGCCCGGTGTCGTTGGGACCCTTGCGACCGATCGGCCAGTACACCTTGGTGAAGATCTCCAGCGACTCGCGCGGCTGACCCTTCAGCGCCTCGCCGAGCACGACCTCTGCGGCGGTGTTGGCGTAGGTGTCGGCGGTGTCGAAGGAGGTGATGCCGAGATCGAGTGCCTTGTGGACGGTGGCGATGGCGGCGTCGTTCTCGACCTGCGACGCGTGGGTGATCCAGTTGCCGTAGGTGATCTCCGAGACCTTGAAGCCGCTGTTGCCGAGATAGCGATAGTTGACCATCCTCAAACGCTACCCGCACCTCGGCCGCCGAGGCCCGGCATCCACCCCGCGTCAGGCGGGCGGCTGCGGGGGCTGGTGCTTGCGCAGCCAGTACTCGGTCTGGGCGACGTGGGCGGCGGACGCCGCGGAGGCGGCGACGGGGTCGCGGGCATCGAGGCCCCGCAGGATCGCGCGGTGGCCGGCGTCCGAGAGCACCTTGATGCTCGCCGCGTCGTCGGTCGCGAAGATGCGGTAGGCCCGGGAGCGGGCCCGCAGCACGTCGAGAAGGTTCGCCAGGGCGGCGTTTCCCGCCACCGCGGCGATGCCCATGTGGAATTCGTGGTCGAGCTCGGACTGCCGCTCCTCGTCGGTCTCGGCCTCCAGAGCCGTGAGCACGCGTTCGAGGTGGGCGACGGTGGCGGGGTCGATGCGGGCGGCCGCGAGGCTCGCGGCGTGGGCCTCGAGCGCGCGACGCAGCTCGTACAGCTCGATGATCGACTCCAGCGGCAGCAGCCCGACCGTCAGCGAGAGCGCCTTGATGAGGTCGGCGGCGTTCAGATCTCCCACGTAGCTGCCCGAGCCGTGGCGGGTGTCGAGCACACCGAGGGCGGCCAGCATGCGGATCGCCTCGCGCAGCGAGCCGCGCGAGACCCCCAGCTGCTCGCACAGCTCCCCCTCGCTGGGCAGCCGATCGCCCGGACGCAGCGTGCCGTCGGCGATGAGCTCCCGAAGCCCCTGCAGGGCCGTCTCCAATGCGCTCATTCGCGCCACCTTCCCCCTCGCCGCGCGTGGGCCGAGTCTGCCCGGGCGCACGACAAATCACCAAGTCGTATTACAACTTTGCGAAGTTCTCCCACTTTGATCCCACCCGCCGGGCCGTTTGTGGCAATGTTGTGCGACAAGTCTCCCCCAGAACGAACGAGGCGTCATGTCGTTTCCCCCCACGTCGCTTCCTGCGCGCCTGACCTCAGGGCAGCGCGCCAGGGCCGCATGGCCGCTGGATCCCGCGATCGTCCACCTCAACCACGGGTCATTCGGCGCGGTGCCGACGGCGGTCGTGGCCGTACAGGACGAGCTGCGCGCCCGCGCCGACGCGAGCCCCGTGGGCTGGTTCCCGCGCGTGGCCGACTACGTCCGAACGGCGCGCGCCGAGATCGCCCCGTTCGTGGGCGCGGAGGCGCAGGACACCGTGTTCGTCCCCAACGCGTCGGCGGCCGCGACCGTCGTGTACAACAGCCTGCGGCTGGACGCGGACGACGAGATCCTCGTCACCGATCACGGCTACGGGGCCATCACGATGGGCGCCGCACGCCTGGCCCGCCGCTACGGGGCGCGCGTGCGCACCGTGCGCGTGGGCATGTTCGCCGGCGAGGACGAGGTGCTCGAGTCGTTCCGCGCGGCTTTCACCCCCCGCACCCGGCTCATCGTCGTCGACCAGATCACCTCGCCCACCGCGATGCGCCTGCCCACCCGCAAGATCACCGCCCTCGCGCACGAACACGGCATCCGCGTGCTCGTCGACGGCGCACACGCCCCCGGTCTCATCGCGGACGCTGCCGCCGCCGGCGGCGGCGACTGGTGGTTCGGCAACCTGCACAAGTGGCCCTGCGCGCCACGCGGCGCCGCGCTGCTGGTGACCGCGGCGCCCGACCGCGACGACCTCTGGCCGCTCATCGACTCGTGGGGTGGCGCCGACACGTACCCCGACCGCTTCGACAGTCAGGGCACGCTGGATGCCACCGGCTACATCGCCGCCCCTGCCGCGATCGACTTCATCGAGCGCGAGTACGGCTGGGAGCGCACGCGCGAGCGCATGTGGCAGACCGCCGACCTCGGGGCCGCGGTCATCGCGGCCGCACTGCAGCCCTACGTCGCCGACGACGCGCGTGTGACCCTGCCGCGGCCGGTGCCGTCGATGCGTCTCATCCGCCTGCCCGACGGTCTCGGCGCGACGCGCGAGGAAGCCGACGACCTGCGGATGCTGTTGCTGGATGCCACCGGCGTCGAGACCGCGTTCACGAGTTACGAAGGCCGCGGCTACTTCCGCCTGTCGGTGCACCTGTACACCGAGGCCGAGGACTTCACGGCGTTCGTGGAGCGCTGCGTGCCGGAGATCCTCCGCCGCGCCGGCGCCCCCGCCCTCCCCCGCACGATCCTGACCTGACCGTTCCCGCCGGAGCAGTCGCACCCGTTCCACCCCCACCCGCACACAGAAAGAAGGAGCCACGTCGTGAAGCGCAACCGCCTGACGCTCGCCGTCGGCATCGGCACCGCCGCCATGCTCGCCCTCACCGCTTGTTCCGGATCGTCCGGAGACTCCGGTGACGGCGACGTCACCCTGAAGATGGTCGAGAGCCTGACCAACCCCGCCCGCACCGAGGTGCTGCGGGGCCTGCTCGACACGTTCGAGCAGGAGAACCCGGGCATCACCGTCGAACTCGTCTCGCCGCCCACCGAGCAGGCCGACAAGACCATCCAGCAGATGCTGCAGTCCGGCAAGGGCGTCGACGTGCTCGAGGTGCGCGACATCACCGTCGGACCGTTCTCGAACAACGGCTGGCTCTACGACATGGCCGGTGACCTCGAGGACTGGGACGGCTGGGACGCCCTGACCGAGAACGCCCAGGCCGCCGCCCTCACCGACGGCGCCAGCTACTTCGTGCCCTACGGCTTCTACGGGCTGTCGCTGTTCTACCGCACCGACCTCGTCGAGGCGGCCGGCTTCGACGGCCCTCCCCACAGCTGGGAAGACCTGCTGGAGCAGGCATCCGCCATCCAGAACCCGGCCGAGAACGTCTACGGCTACGCGTTCCGCGGCGGCACGAACGGCAACACCAACGTCGTCGCGGCCGTCGAGGCCTACCTCGTCGACGACCTCGACCCCGCCAACGCCTTCCTGCTGAAGGACGGGTCGACGATCTTCTCCGCCCCCGAGGCGCAGGATGCCGCCGACGACTACTTCGCGCTGTTCGAGCAGGCCTCGCCGCCGTCGGCGGTCTCGTGGGGCTACCCCGAGATGGTCGCCGGCTTCACGAACGGGTCGACGGCTTTCCTGCTGCAGGACCCCGAGGTGATCGCGACGGTGCAGGCATCCAGCCTCACCGACGACCAGTGGGACACCGCACCGCTGCTGGTCGGCCCCACCGGCAAGGCCGCGCAGCCCCTGGCCGTCGCCGGCTGGGGTGTGGCCGAGGCCAGCGAGCACACCGAGGAGGCCGTCGCCCTCGTGCAGTTCCTCTCCTCCGTGGAGCCGGCCACCGAGTTCGCCCAGGCCAACAGCCTGGTGCCGATCATCACGGATGCCGCCGATGACGAGTTCTACTCGACCGGTCCGTGGACGAGCTACGTCACGATGACCGAGAACCCCGACACCTACGTCAACGTGCAACAGCCCCGCGGCGTGAGCTGGTGGACCGAGTGGGTGCAGAAGGCCGATCAGGACGTGCAGAGCGTGCTGCTGGGCAACATGACCACGAGCGAGCTGCTCGCCTCGTGGGATGCGTTCTGGACGGACAAGTACGCCACCGAGCAGGACTGACGATGTCGCTGCTCACGCGCGAGGCGCGCCCCACCGGTTCTTCCGGTGGGGCCGCCGCCCCGCTCGGCCGCCGGCGCGTGTTCCGCAGTCGGCACGGTTGGACGATCCTGGCGTTCCTCGCCCCCGCGATCGTGTTCGTCAGCTGGTTCACCTACTACCCGATGCTGCAGGGCGCGGGGATGGCGTTCCACGACTGGAACCTGTGGGACCTCACCTCGACGCCGTTCGTCGGGTTCGACAACTTCGTCACGATCTTCAGCGACCCGGTCTTCCCCGTCGTCGCGTGGAATTCGGTGCTGTGGGTGGTGTGCTCGCTGGTGCCGCAGTTCGTCATCGGCTTCCTCATCGCCCTCGCCCTGCGCCGTCGCTTCCGCTTCCGCGGGGTCTACCAGGCGCTGGTGTTCTTCCCGTGGGCGGTGTCGGGCTTCCTCATCGGCATGCTCTTCCGCTGGATGTTCAACGCCGAATTCGGTGTCGTCAACGACCTGCTCATGCGGGCGGGACTCATCGACGCGCCGTTGCCGTGGCTGGCCGACCCGAAGCTCGCGATGACCGCGGTGATCCTCGCGAACATCTGGTACGGCGTGACGTTCTTCGCGATCATGATCCTCGCCGCGCTGCAGTCGGTTCCCGACGAGATGCTCGAGGCTGCGAGCCTGGACGGCGCCGGCAAGGTGCGTCAGCTCTTCTCGATCATCATCCCGTACATCTCCATGACGCTCCTGCTGACGGTGCTGCTGCGCATCATCTGGATCTTCAACTTCCCCGACATCATCTGGGCGATGACCGCCGGCGGACCCGCGAACCAGACCCACATCATCACGACCTGGATGATCAACTACACCCAGCAGGGCAACTACGGGCTGGCCAGCGCCATCGGTCTCATCGTCGTGGCGGTGCTGTTCGTGTTCTGCGGCTTCTACCTGCTCGCGATGAAGAAGGTGACCAAGTGACCTCGATCGCCCCTGCCCCGGCCGTCGCACCGGTCCGCGTCGCGGGGCCCGCGGGCTCCGGCATCCGCCCCTCGTCGCGCCGGCGGCTCACCCTCACCGGCACGATGCGCTTCGCGCTGCTGGCGGTGTGGCTGCTGATCACGCTGTTCCCGCTGTACTGGATCGCGCTGACGTCGTTCAAGTCGCCCGCGACCGTCAACGCGTTCCCGATCGAGTACTGGCCGAGCGAGCCGTCTGTGCAGAACTACCTGAACCTGTTCGCGGCGAACGACTTCGGGGTGTTCCTGATGAACTCCGCGATCGTGTCGCTCACGGCCGGGTTCGTGGCCACCCTCATCGCGCTGCTGAGCGCGTTCGTGCTGTCGCGTTTCGAGTTCCGCAGCAAGGGCGCGGTGCTCATCGCATTCCTGCTGACCCAGATGATCCCGGCGTTCATCGCCCTGGGACCGCTGTACTCGATGATGTCCAACCTGGGGCTGGTCGACACCAAGTTCGGCCTCATCCTGATCTACATCGCGGTGTGCATCCCGTTCTCCACCGTCATGCTGCGCGGGTTCTTCGAGAACGTGCCGGCGGCGCTGGAGGAAGCGGCGATGATCGACGGATGCTCGCGCCTGGGAGCCCTCTTCCGGGTGCTGGTGCCGGTGATGACCCCCGGCATCATCGCGGCGTTCATCTTCAACTTCGTCAACTGCTGGAACGAGCTGTTCCTGTCGGTCGTGCTCATGCACTCGACCGAGAACCGCACGGTGCCCGCGGCGCTGAACGGCTTCATCTCGACGTTCAACGTCGACTGGGGCTCGATGTCGGCCGCCGCGGTCGTGACGATCCTGCCGACGATGCTCATGTTCGCCCTCGCGAGCAAGTGGATCGTGCAGGGCCTGACCGCCGGAGCGGTCAAGGAGTGACACCGCGTCGGATGCCGGGGCTCACGGTCCCGGCATCCGACGTCGTGTGCGTCAGGAGACGGGCGACACCCCGGCCGCGGCGACCTCGTCGTCTTCGGATGCCACGAGCTGCCCGCACGCGCCGTCGATCTCCTTGCCGCGGGTGTCGCGGAGGGTCGTGGGCACGCCGGCGTCGTTGAGGCGCCGCACGAACTCGTCCTGCACGTCCTTGTCCGACGACGTCCAGATCGAGCCCGGCGTCGGGTTCAGCGGGATGGGGTTCACGTGCACCCAGCCGCGGCCGCGCGCGTTGAGCTTGTCGGCGAGCAGGTCCGCACGCCAGGCGTGGTCGTTCATGTCCTTGATGAGGGCGTATTCGATCGAGACGCGGCGGCCGGTCTTGTCGAAGTACTCGCGCGCGGCATCCAGTGCCTCATCGACCTTCCAGCGGGAGTTCACCGGGATGAGCTCGTCGCGCAGCGTGTCGTCGGGGGCGTGCAGCGACAGCGCGAAGGTGACGGGGATGTCCTCGTCGGCGAGCTTGCGGATCGCGGGGACGAGCCCGACGGTCGACACGGTGATGCCGCGGGCGCTCATGCCCAGGCCGTGCTTCTTGTCGACCATCGTGCGCACGGCCTGCATGACGCGGTTGTAGTTGGCCAGCGGCTCGCCCATGCCCATGAAGACGATGTTGGTGACGCGCTCGCCCTCATGGCCCACCTTGCGGGGGTCGCCGAGGCCACCGTCGGCGATGAGGCGGTTGGCGCGGACGACCTGCTCGACGATCTCGGCGGCCGACATGTTGCGGGTGAGGCCGGCCTGGCCGGTGGCGCAGAACGGGCAGTTCATGCCGCAGCCGGCCTGGCTCGACACGCACAGCGTGATGCGGCCGGGGTAGCGCATGAGCACCGACTCGACCAGGGCGCCGTCGTGCAGCTTCCACAGGAACTTGATCGTGTCGCCCTTGTCGGTCTCGAGGCGCCGCACCTCGGTCAGCAGCGGCGGCAGCATGCCGTGCACGAGTTCGTCGCGGGCGGCCGCGGGCAGGTCGGTCATCTGCGCCGGGTCGGAGGTGTAGTGCGTGAAGTAGTGCTTCTCCAGCTGCGCGGCGCGGAAGCCCGGCATCCCGAGCTCCTTCACCTTCTCGACGCGCTGCTCGGGCGTGAGGTCGGCCAGGTGCACCGGCGGTTTGCCGCGCTTCGGGCTCGCGAACTGCAGGAGGGGGCGGCCCTCGGCATCCTTCTGCTGCGACCAACCCTCGGTCGCCGGACGCACCTGCCGCGGTTTGGTGGCGCGCACGGGGGAATCGGTCATGTTCCCAGGGTACGGGACCCGTCCTGAGCGGGCGCTGGCCGCCGCCCGCGCCCGCCTGTCGCGGGTTCAGGGCGGCTCCGGTGTCACTTCCGCACAATGTACGCGCGGAACACCCACCGAACGCGACACCGGAGCGGCTCGGGGGACGGCGCGGCCGGCGCGGCCGGCGAACGATAGGGCGCGGGCGCACGCGCCG
Source organism: Microbacterium sp. NPDC058021 (assembly GCF_042885955.1). Classification (NCBI taxonomy): domain Bacteria; kingdom Bacillati; phylum Actinomycetota; class Actinomycetes; order Micrococcales; family Microbacteriaceae; genus Microbacterium; species Microbacterium sp. NPDC058021. The sequence goes on along the minus strand of NZ_JBHVRF010000001.1, from coordinate 395,178 downwards.
CAAGCGACACTCGAGCAGCTCGGGGCGCGGATACCGTGGCGGGGTGAGCGACGAAGAGATCGAGGTCCGCGACATCCGCCCCGAGGATGCCGGCGAGGTGCTGACCCTGCAGCGCGCGGCGTTCGTCAGCGAGGCACTCATCTACGGCGACCCCGACATGCCACCGCTGACGCAGACCCTCGAGGAGCTGCAGGCGGAACTGGTGGACAACCTCGGCTGCGTCGCCCTCGACGGCCCGCGCATCGTCGGCGCCGTGCGCGCCCGGCACGACGGCGAGCTGCTGCTGATCGGGCGCATCGCGATCGCCCCCGATCAGCAGGGCCGCGGCATCGGCACGAGGCTGCTGGCAGCGGTCGAGCAGCGCGGGCGGGATGCCGGAGCACGCACGGCCGAGCTCTTCACCGGGTCCCTCAGCGAGGCGAACCTGCGCCTCTACGAACGCGAGGGGTACGCCGAATCCGAACGCGTTCCTGGCGACGGCAGCGACCAGATCTTCCTGCAGAAGCCCCTGGCCTGAGCGGGCTCCCTCCGGCATCCCCTGCTCGCCCGTCGCGAAACGCGGCTTCGCGGGCCGGAAACCCGCATCGCGCGACAGGTGAGCCGGCGGGCGGAGCACGCAGCCGAGCTCGTCACACCCCAGCGACGGCAGCGGGCGCCGGCTCGGGCGCCGCGAGCCCGGGCGCCACCGCGCGGCGACGGCGAGCGCCCACCGCCAGCAGCAGGATGCCGGCGGCCGCCCAGCCGGCGAGGGTGAGCGCCGCGACGGCTCCCCCAGACCCGCCGAAGTACGCGACCGAGCGCACGAGCGTGCCGGTCGCGCCCGGCGGCAGCAGCTGGCCAGCCAGGCCCAGCCCGGCCGGCAGCCAGGCGGCGCCCGTGGCGATGCCGGCCAGCGGATTGCCGACGAACATCATCACCATCGCACCGATCGTGAAGCCCTTGCCACCGAAGGCCTCCTGCAGCCCGGCGAGGGCGAGAGCCAGCGCGCCGATGCCGAGGGCCATCGCGCCGGCGACGGGCCAGAACGCGGCCGCGGCGATGCTGCCGAACGAGAACGCGAGGATACCCGCCACGATCATCCCGCCGACGGCGGAGAAGGTCGCGATACCGGCGACGGCCCACCCGAGCCGGCGCGCGAACACCTTGCGGAAGGCGACGGCGGGAACGATCCCGCCGAAGACGAGCGGGAACGCCAGCCCGCCGATGCCGATGCCGGTGGGATCCGCGTCGGGGAGCGGCACGACATCGGTGACCGTCACGGTCGCCCCGACCGCCTGCCCGAGCCCCTGCGCGGTAGCCGTGATCGCGCCGGAGACCACCGGCGACGCCGCGCTCGCGACGTAGGCCGTCACGCCGGATCCGTCGACGGCGACCCCGCCAGCAACCTCGCGCGCGGCGACGTCGGCGCGCAGATCGTCGGCCGAGGCGTAGGCGACGACGTCGTACGCGCCGGGCGCGGCATCCCCCAGCGTGTGCTCGACCTGCGCGACGGCCGCGGCATCACCCGCGACACCGAGCGGCAGGTCCTGCGCGCCGCTCTTGAGGGACGGCATCACGAACAGCATCAGCAGCACGACGAGGATCACGCCGAGCCCCGCGGTGAGCCCGAGCAACATCACGAGGGGCGACGGACGACGGCGAGCGCCGGATGCCGGGATGCCGGAGCCCGAGTCGGGCGCCGGAGAGTCGGGCGCCGCAGCGGCGGATGCCGGGGCAGGGCGCCCTGCGGTGGAGACGTCGACGGCGGAAGAGGTCATGCGGCATCCTGTCTGCCCGAGGGCGAAGTGGAGGAATTTCCTCCAGTATAGGAGGCGGTTCCTCCGCTTACGCTGGGAGTGCGGACATCGTCGCGATGCCCGGCGAAGGGGGGCCGCCATGCGCGCGGATGCGCTGCGAAGACGCGAGGTGATCGTGCGTGAGGCTCGTCGCCTCTTCGCCGCACACGGCGCGTCGGTACCGCTCGAGGCCATCGCCGAGGCCGGCGGCGTGGGGATCGCGACCCTCTACCGCAACTTCGAGTCGCGCGCGGCGCTGACCGATGCCGTCGCCCTGTCGATCCTGGCCGAGATGCGCGAAGCCGCCGGCAGGGCGCTCGCGTCGCTGCCGGCGGACCCGGACGCCGCCTGGCACGGCTTCCTCCGGGCCCTCGTGGGGCTCGACCTCGGGGCTCTCACCGAGGCGATCGCGCATCCCGTGGACGATGCGATCTCCGCCGACGTCCGCGCGGCACAGGACGACACCCTCGCCCGCGTCGCCGACGTGCTGGCCGCCGCTCGCGCCGCCGGTCTGGTGCGCGCCGACCTCGATCCGCTGGAGCTCGTGCTCGCGGTGGGGATGATCACCCGCCCGCAGCCGCCGGCGATCGCGGCATCCAGCCCCCACCTCGTCCCCCGTCTGACCGCGATCCTCGAGGCCGGCCTGCGCGCGGCCCCGGCCGCGACGGCGCGCGACTGACGCGCCCGCCGGGTCTACGCTGGGCCGGTGATCCCGCTCGACAACCTCCTGGCGTTCACCGTCGCCGCCCTCGTGCTGATCGTGATCCCGGGGCCGGCCGTGCTGTTCTCGGTGGGGCGCACCCTCAGCCTCGGCCGCACCGGTGGGCTGCTCAGCGTGCTCGGAGTGAGCCTCGCGCTGATCCCGATCGTGGGCCTGGTCGCCATCGGCGTGGGAGCGGTGGTCGCCCAGTCGGCCGCGCTGTTCACGACGCTCAAGATCGTCGGCGCGCTGTACCTGATGTTCCTCGGAGTGCAGGCGATCCGGCACCGCAAGGATGCCGCCGCAGCCGCCGCGCAGCCCGAGACGGTCGCTCGCTCGCCCTTCCGCCAGCTGCTCGAGGGGTTCGTCGTCGGCGTCACCAACCCGAAGACCATCGCCTTCTTCGTCGCCGTGCTGCCGCAGTTCATCGACGTGGATGCCGGTGCGCCCGCCGTGCAGATGATGGTGCTGGGCCTCGTCTTCGCCGTCCTCGCGCTCATCTCGGACAGCGCGTGGGTGCTGGCCGCGGCCGCCGCGCGCACGTGGTTCGCGAAGTCCCCGACCCGCATCGAGCGCCTCACCGCGACCGGCGGCGGCATGATGATCGGGCTCGGCGGCGCGCTGCTGGTCGCCGGCAACGACCGCTGACGCGCAGGATCCGTTGATCCCGGCCTCCTAGAATCCGGGCATGGGAACGACCACTCCGGGTGAGCGCGTGACCGCCCCCCGCATCGCCTTCCTCGACGTCGACGGCACGATCCTCGACCACGGCAGGACCATCGCCGCTTCCACCATCGAGGCCGTGCGTGCCGCACGCGCCGCCGGCAGCCTCGTCTTCCTCAGCACCGGTCGGGCCGCCGGCGACATCGACCCGCGCGTGCGCGCCATCGGATTCGACGGCGCGATCACCAACGGCGGCGCCTACGCCACCCTCGGCGACGAAGTCATCGTGGCCGACCCCATGCCGAGGGATGCCGTCGAGCGCCTCGTCGGCTACTTCGACGAGCACGGCATCCTCTACTTCCTCCAGACGGATGCCGCCGTGTACGCCACCCCCGAGGCGCAGGCGGCCACCGCCGCGTTCATGGAGCAGTGGCTGAGTGTGCACGACGATGCCGACGAGCCGCAGACGGCGCCGCAGCGCGCGCCACGGTTCCTCGACGTCGCCGACATCGACCCCGATCACGTCGCCAAGGCGGTGTTCCTGGGCGAGGACCCCGCAACGCTCGAGCGGGCGCGGGCCGACCTCGGCGACCGCTTCCACGTCGTGGCCGGCAGCATGCCGCTGCCGGGCGGCACCAACGGGGAGATCGGCATGAGCGGCACAACGAAGGGCTCCGCGATCGAGCGCGTGCTCGAACGGCTGGGGATCGACCCGGCCGATTCGATCGGCATCGGCGACAGCTGGAACGACGTGGAGATGTTCGAGGTGTGCGGTGTGGGGATCGCGATGGGCAACGCCGAGGATGCGCTGAAAGCGCGTGCCGACGAGGTCACCACGAGCGTGCGCGAGGACGGCGTGTACAACGCGTTCGTGCGGCACGGCCTCGTCGCGGGCTGACCCCCCGCCGCCGCGCCGCCGCGGCTTCGGCGCGCCGCCGCGGCGACACGAGCTGCTCGAGCTGCTCGAGCTGCTCGAGCTGCTCGAGCTGCTCGAGTGTCACCACCGCACAGTGCGCGGGCACAACACCCACCACAACCGACACCGGAACAGCCCGCCGGCCTTGCGCGGCATCCCTCGCGCCGCTCGAGTGTCACCACCGCACAGTGCGCGGGCACAACACCCACCAGAAGCGACACCGGAACAGCCCCCCGGCCCCGCGCGGCATCCCACGCGCCGCTCCAGTGTCACCACCGCACAGTGCGCGGGCACAACACCCACCACAACCGACACCGGAGCAGCCCCGTGCATCCACCCCGGGCCCGTAACCGCCCGGGGCCGGGCGCCGGGCGTCAGAGGAAGATGTCGGGGAACAGCTCGCTGTCGGGGGTACCGGGCACGGCGGCGTAGCCCGAGAGGTCGGTCACGCCGGCCTCGGCCAGCACGTCCTCGACGATGAGGCTCTGCCCCGTGAGCGAGGCGGCCGGACGCGTCAGCACCTCGTACGCGGCATCCGCGTAGATCTCCGGCGTCCGGCTCACCTTCATCATGCGGTCGCCGCCGAGGGCGAACTGCACCGCGGCGGTCGCGATCGTCGTCGCGGGCCACAGCGTGTTGGCGGCGACGCCGGAGTCGGCGAACTCTGCTGCCAGCCCCAGCGTCACCATCGTCATGCCGTACTTCGCGAGCGTGTAGCCGGTGTGCGCACCGAGCCATTTCGGGTCGAGGTTCAGCGGCGGCGAGAGCGACAGGATGTGCGGGTTCGCGGCATCCTTCAGGATCGGCAGCGCCGTGCGGCTGAGCATGAACGTGCCGCGCACGTTGACGTCCTGCATCAGGTCGTACTTCTTCGCCGCGAGCTCAAGCGAGCCCGACAGGTCGATGACGCTGGCGTTGTTGACGACGATGTCGATGCCGCCGAACTCGCCCTGGGTCTTCAGCACCGCCTCGGTGATGTCGTCGTCGTTGCGCACGTCGCCCACCATCGGCAGTGCCTGCCCGCCGGCGGCACGGATCTGCTCGGCGGCGCTGTGCACCGTGCCCTCGAGCTTCGGGTGCGGGGTGTCGGTCTTGGCGAGCAGCGCGATGTTCGCCCCGTCGCGCGCGGCACGCAGCGCGATCGCGAGGCCGATGCCGCGGCTGCCGCCGGACATCAGGATGGTCTTGCCGGCGAGGCTCATGCGTTCTCCTTCGAAGCGGACTTGCGGGATGCCGCGGCGAACGCGGTCACGCGCACCCGCGATTCGGCGGTGTCGAAGCGGGCACCGATGGAGGCGGCCTCGTCGTCGAGGTTGTCCGCGAACGCACGCCGGGCGCCGGTGCGGATGAGCCGCTTCGCCTGACCGAAGGCGCCCGTCGCGCCCTCGAGCCAGAATCGGGCGATCTCATCGCCGCGAGCGGCGGGGTCGGCGGCGATCTCGGTGATGAGGCCCCAGTCCGCGGCCGTCGCGGCGTCGATCGTGAGGTCCTGCAGCAGCAGCTGCAAAGCCCGGCGCTGCCCGACGGCAGCGGGCAGCAGCGTCGAGACGCCGAGGTCGGGGGTGAGCCCGATGTTGGCGTACTTGCTGACGAACTTCGCCTGCTCGGACGCGACGATGTAGTCCGCCGTGAGCATGAGGCCGAGGCCGCCGCCGGCGACGGCGCCCTGCACGACCGCGACGATCGGCTTGTCGGACTCGACGAAGGTGCGGATGCCGTCATGGATGACGCGCGCCATGTCGGTCACGCCCGCGCCCCCGGTGCCCGACGCGGCCATCGCCACGACGTCGCCGCCGGCGCAGAACGCCCGGCCCGCGGCATCCAGCACGATCGCCCCGACCGTCTCGTCGGTGGTGACCTCGTGCGCGAGGTCGCGCCAGCGCTGCCCCATCTCGAAATCCACGGCGTTGAGGAACGCGGGGCGGTTGAAGGTCAGCCGCGCGAGGCCGCCCTCACGGGTGAGCAGGATCGTGTCGCTCATGGTCACTCCTTATTTCGGTGCCATGCGGATGGCGCCGTCGAGGCGGATGGTCTCACCGTTGAGGTAGTCGTTCTCCGCGATGTGCTGCACGAGGGCGGCGTACTCGTCGGGGCGGCCGAGGCGCGCAGGGTGCGGCACCTGCTGCCCGAGGGAGTCCTGCGCGGCCTGCGGCAGGCTTGCGAGCATGGGGGTCTCCATGATGCCGGGGGCGATCGTGACGACGCGGATGCCGTAGCGCGCGAGTTCCCGCGCGATGGGGAGCGTCATCGCGTGCACGCCGCCTTTGCTGGCGGCGTAGGCCGGCTGCCCGATCTGCCCGTCGAACGCGGCGACGCTGGCGGTGTTGACGATGACGCCACGATCACCGCCGGAGGTCGGCTCGGTGCGGGCGATGGCGGCGGATGCCTGTGCGATGACGTTGTACGTGCCGAGGAGGTTCACCCGCACGATGCGCTCGAAGTCCGCCAGCGGAGTGGGGACGCCTTCGCGATCGAGCACCTTCGCGGGCGGGGCGATGCCGGCGCAGTTCACGACGACCCGCAGCGGTCCGACGCTCGCGGCGGTCGCGACGGCGGCGGCGACCTCGCTCGGGTCGGTGACGTCGGCGGGAGCGAAGGTGCCCCCGAACTCCCCGGCGCGCTCGGCGCCGGCAGAGGAGGCGAGGTCGACGATCACGACGTGGGCGCCCGCGGCGGCGAGGCGCCGCGCGGTGGCGAGCCCCAGCCCGCTGGCGCCTCCCGTGACGAGGGCGGATGCACCGGCGATGTCCATGCGTTCTCCTTCGAACTGATGCTGCGTCTCACGATGCCTGCGACTGCGTCTCACGGCCGAGGTCGACGATACCCAGGCTACCGGGCGCGCGCCGGGACGCGCAGACTGGGCTCATGCTGCAGGTCAAACGCGTCTACGAGCCGCCGTCGTCCGCCGACGGCTTTCGCGTGCTGGTCGATCGGCTCTGGCCGAGGGGGCTCTCGAAGGAGCGGGCGCACGTCGACCTCTGGGACAAGGACGTCGCGCCGTCGGCGGCACTGCGCACGGCTTTCCACCACGAAGCCCTGCCCTGGGATGTGTTCGCGACGGCGTACCGCGCTGAGCTCGCCGGCAGTCCCGCGGTCGACGCGCTCCGCGCGATCGTCGCCGAGCACGACGACGTGACGCTGCTGTACGCGACGCACGACGAGGCCCACAACCACGCTCTGCTGCTGCGGGAGGCGTTGACCGCACCCGCCGGCTGACCGGGTCTGGGCGGGTCACGGGGCAGGATGGGGGCGTGTCCATCCCCGTCGATCCGATCACGGCGCCCGCCCGCGTGAAGGCGCTCGCCGCCGGCGCCGCGCTGACCCCGGTCTGGCGCAACGACCTGGGTGGAGTGACCTTCGCCACCGACGACGGCCGCTACATCAAGCACGGACCCCGCAACGCGGAGACGTCGATGGCCGGCGAGGCGCAACGGCTGCGGTGGGCAGCGCGGTTCACTCCGGTGCCGCGGGTGCTCGAAGAGGGGGCGGATGCCACCACCGAGTGGCTCGTGACGGCAGCCATGCCGGGGCGTTCGGCCGTCGACCCGCGCTGGGTGGCCGAGCCCGCCGTGGCGGTACGCGCGATCGGCGAAGGCCTGCGGGCGCTGCACGACGCGCTGCCTGTCACCGAGTGCCCGTACGACTGGGGGGTCCCGGCGCGCGTCGAGAACGCCGCCGAGCGCGGCATCCGGGTCCCCGAGGCGTTGCGGGTGCCGCCGCCGACGGACCGTCTGGTCGTCTGCCACGGTGACGCCTGCGCGCCCAACACCCTGCTCGACGACGACGGGAGCTGGACCGCGCACGTCGACCTCGGCGCGCTGGGCGTCGCCGACCGGTGGGCCGACATCGCGGTCGCGGCGATGAGCACGGGGTGGAACTACGGACCCGGGTGGGAGGACGCGCTGCTCGCGGCGTACGGGGTCGATCCCGACCCGCAGCGCATGGCCTTCTACCAGGAGCTGTGGAACGAGACGTGACCCACCGCTGACCGTCTCCCCGCGGCGCGGCACCGGGTCACCGGCCGAGCACGGGGGTGAACGCCCCCACCGCGATCGCCACGGCCAGCGCCGTCGTCGAGATCGCGGCGCCCGCGACGAGCAAGAGGGCGTCGCCGGTGGTCAGCCGCGACGGCCGCGCCCACGTGCGCGCGCCCGGGGCCCCGAACGCCCGCGCCTCCATCGCCGTCGCCAGCGCCGAACCGCGCCGGATGGCCAGCACGAAGAGCGCGAAGGCGGTCCCCAGCGCCCGGCGCAGGCGGCCGGAGTCAGCGACGCCCCGGGCGCGGCGGGCGAGCGACAGCGCCCGCCAGTCGTCGGCGAGCAGTCCCAGCATCCGCATGCCGGCGAGCGCGCCGAGCACGAAGCGGGCCGGTAGCCGCACGATCTGAGCCAGTCCGTCGGCCAGGTCGGTCGGATCCACCGTGACGAACAGCACCACGGCGGGCAGGCCGATCGCCAGCACCCGCAGGAAGGTCGCCGCCGCCAGCAGCAGCGACCCCTCGCTGACGCGCACGAACAGCCACTCCAGATACACCTCGCCGCTCGCAGCACCGTACAGCGCGATGGTGACGGCGGATGCCGGTGCGGCGATCCACAGCGGCAGCGTGCGCAGCCAGAACTGGCGGGCACTCAGCCCCGCCGCCACCAGCAGCGGGACCTCCAGCACCAGCGCCACGAACGCCGACACGGGATCGATCGTCGCCACCAGCGGCAGCGCGATGAGCAGCGCCGCACCGAGCTTGGCGACCGGGTTGCGGCGTGCGAGCGGCCCGCGCCCGATCTCCGGGCTCACCGGGTCACCTCGAATCTGCGGGCGTGCAGGGCGGCGAGCACGCCCTCGTCGTGGGTGATCGCGGCGACGGCGAGCGGGCCGCGTTCGTCGACGCCGTCGCGCAGGCCGGCGATGATCGCCACGAGCTCGGCCCAGGTGGTGGCATCCTGCCCGTACGTCGGTTCGTCCAGCACCATGACGCGGGGGCGCGCGGCGAGGGTCGCGGCGACGGTGAGCCGGCGCTTCTCCCCACCGGAGAGCGTGTACGGGTTGGCCTCGGCCAGCCGCGCGAGTCGCAGTCGGTCGAGCAGGTCGTCGACGCGGGCGCTCACCTCCTCCTCGGCGAGCCCGAGGGCGCGCGGGCCGACGGCGAGCTCGTCGCGCACCGTACGGACCAGCAGCTGGTGCTCCGGATCCTGGAAGACGGTGCCGATGCGGGTGAGCAGGCTCCGCGACGACCAGCCGAACGGGTCGTCGTCGGCCTGCCCGCGACGTCGGCGGGGCGAGGCGTCTGCGGCGAGGGAGGCGGATGCCGCGACCCGGCCGCCCGCCGGCGGCAGCAGGCCCGCGAGGGTGAGTCCGAGGGTGGACTTGCCTGCCCCGTTGGCCCCCACGATGCCGAGCACCTCGCCGGCGCGCACCTCGACGTCGAGCGGGCCGGCGACGACGGCGCCGGGGAGGCGGGCGACCGTGAGGTCGTGCGCGGTGAGCAGGGCCTCTCCCGGGGCGTGCACGGGCGGCGGCGGCACCCGCGGCGGGATGCCCGGCACCCACACCCCCGCGGCGGCGAGATCATGGGCGACCGCGGGCGCGGCATCCCCGCCGGAACCCGCCCCGAGCACCTCCCGCGGCGTCCCGTCGGCGAGCACGCCGCCGCCGGGGGCGAGCACGATCACCCGGTCCACGAGCGGCAGCCACACCTCCACGCGGTGCTCGATGACGATGAGGGTGGCGCCGGTGGCATCCATCGCCCGCCCCACGGCGTCGCGCACCTCGGCGACGCCTGCCGGGTCGAGGTTGGCGGTCGGCTCGTCCAGCAGCACGACGCCCGGGCGCATCGCGAGCACGCCCGCCAGCGCGAGGCGCTGCTTCTGCCCGCCCGACAGGGCGGAGGTGGGCCGGTCCAGCGGCACATCGAGCCCGACGGCGTCGAGGGCTTCGCCCACGCGCGACCAGATCTCCTCGCGCGGCACCCCGAGGTTCTCGCAGCCGAACGCGACGTCGTCGCCGACGCGCGCGAGGATGGTCTGGCTGTCGGGATCCTGCAGTACGAGCCCGGCGTGGCCGCGGGCGGCGGAGGCGGCAAGGCCCGCCACGTGCAGCGACCCCTCCTGCTCGCCCTCGTCTGCGCCGCCGAGCACCCCGGCGATGCCCTGCAGCAGCGTCGACTTGCCCGACCCCGATGCGCCCAGCAGCAGCACGCGCTGGCCCGGTTCGATGCGCAGCGAGACCTGCCGCACGGCCCAGGCCTGCCGCGTCGCGTAGCGCCATCCCCACCCGCGCGCCTCGACGGCGGCGGGCGGGGTGGCCGTGGATGCCGGCACCGCTAGACGCGCCGGGAGACCTCGCGGCCCGCCGCGAACCGGTTGAGCGCCCCTGTCGCGGCGAGCCCCCGTGCGATGAGCCACGCACCGAGCCCGGCGATGAGGGCCCCCGACACGGTGGTCGAGGTGATGTAGACGGTCGTGAACAGGGTGTCGGCGCCGGGGTACCAGAGGATGCGGTCGTTGATGCCGCACGCGAGCCCCGCGCCCGCACCGGCGAGGATCGCCACCGGCAGGCGCCACACGCCGTAGAGGAACAGCAGGAACACCAGTTCGGCGCCGAGACCCTGCACGAGCCCGGAGGCGATCGTCAGCGGCCCCCACTGGTTGCCCACGAGCGCCGAGATGACCGCGGCGACCGTCTCGGTGTACAGCGCCGCGCCGGGCTTGCGGATGATGAGCCCGCCGAGCACGCCGGCGATGAGCCAGGGGCCGGCGAACAGGCCCTGGATGCCGGGCAGCAGCGGCTTGAGAAGCGCGCTCGGGCCCTCGTAGCCGACGTTCCACAGCAGGAAGACGGCGGCACAGGCGACGGCGATGACACTGGCGACGACGATGTCGACGACCCGCCACCGCCAGCGTTCGGACAGCGGGACGCGCCGATCGGACGAGCCCTGCGAGGTCTCGCGGGCAGACGTGGATGCGTGCATTCTTGTTCTCCTCCCTGCGCCGGCATGATCCGGATCAGGTTCGACGGTCGAAGCGTGGGTCGCTTCCTCTCAGCCCGGCTCACCGGACTCCCGTGGTTGTGGCGTCGAGTATACCCACGGCGACACGAGGTAGTTTTGGCTGGTGACCACAGAGGACGCGCCCCCGCTGACGCGCCGTGCCCGACGCGCGCGCACCCAGGCGACGACCGACCCCGGCGCGCGCCCGCTGCCGCGTACGGATGCCGCCGCGAGCGCCCCGGAAACGGCGGACGTCACCGCAACGGGCACCGACAGCGCCGACACGGCACGGGTCGGCGCCGACGCCACTCCCGCCGAGCCGGATTCGCCGCTCGAGCCCACCGCTCCCGCGGAATCGACACCGGTCGACGAAGTCCCCGAGCCCGCTCCGGAGCCCGAGCCCGCCCCCGAGCCCGCCGAGGTAGTGACCGACGCCGAGGCATCCGACACGGCGTCCGACGATGACGCCACCGCCCTGCAGCCTGCCACCCCGGTCACGAAGCCGGGCCGCGTCGCCCTGAGCTGGGTCGACGAGGATGCCGTCGCCGCGGCCGCGCCCGGTGTCGCCCTCGCCGCAGCCGCGTCGCCCTACGCCGTGATCCACCCCGATCTGCTCGCGCGGCGCCCGCGCCGCTCGCCGCTGCGCGCAGGCGTGCTGGTGCCGCTGCTGAGCGTGCTCGCCGTCATCGCCCTGTACGTCGGCACGACCCTCCTGTGGCCGCTGCACGCGCTGCCGCCGCAGGTCACCGCCACGACGATCACCCCGCCGGTGGCCCCCGCCGCGGCGCCCGCGTGGCCTGCCACCGGAGCCGCCGCCGTCGGGGTCGACGGCATCGCCGCCACCGCGGCATCCACCGTGGACCCCCTCTCGATGGCGAGCCTCACGAAGGTCGTGACAGTGCTCATGGTGCTCGACGAGCAGCCTCTCGCCGTGGGCGAGCAGGGGCCGGAGTACCGGTTCACGGCAGCCGATCAGTCGTCGTACTGGGCCTATCGCGAACGCGGCGAGTCGGCACTGCCGGTGCCGGTCGGCGGCTCGCTGACCCAGTACCAGATGCTGCAGGGCATCCTCATCGCCTCCGCGAACAACTACGCCGACCGCCTCGCCTCCACGCTGTGGCCGAGCGACGAGGTGTTCGCCAACGCGGCATCCACCTGGCTGTCGCAGCAAGGACTCACCGGCATCACGGTCGTCGACCCGAGCGGCATCGACGAGGACAACACCGCCGATCCGGCGGCGCTGCTCGCCCTCGCCGACAAGGCCCTCGCCGACCCCGTGGTGGCGGAGATCGTGCGGATGCGGACGGCGGAACTGCCCGGCGCCGGCCTCATCGAGAACACCAACGCCCTGCTGGCGGACCCCGGTGTGATCGGGATCAAGACCGGTTCGCTGTGGCAGCACTTCAACCTGATGGTCGCGAAGGACCTGATGATCGGCGACACCCCCGTGCGCGTGTACGCGTCGGTGATGGCGCAGGGCGACAGCGAGACGCGCACCGCCGCCGGCCGCGCGCTGCTGGCGCAGCTGGAAGCCGAACTGCAGGTGCGCCCGTCGGTCACCGCCGGCACCGTGGCCGGGGTGGTCACGACGCCGTGGGGCGAGCGCGTCGACCTCGTGACGTCGGCGGATGCCTCGGTCGTGCTCTGGAACGGCGGTGCCGCCACCGTGGCATCCGAGCTCTCCGTCGGCGACGACCGTGAGGCCGACACCGTTGTGGGCACCCTGACCGTGGCGGGCCCACTGGACAGCGACACCGTCGACGTGCACCTGGCGGCCGAGATCGCCGACCCCTCGCCCTGGTGGCGCCTGACGCATCCGCTCGAGCTCTTCGGCCTCGCAGGCTGACCGGCGCCGCATCGCCCGCCGCGGGTGGAGACCCCTAGAAGGGCCAGACGAGCGGCACGTAGAGCACCGCGACGGCGAGGAACACCAGCGTCAACGGGGTGCCCAGCCGCCAGTAGTCGCCGAAGCGGTAACCGCCCGGCTGCATCACCATGAGGTTCACCGGCGTGGCGATCGGGGTGAGGAACGAAGCGGCGCCGGCGACGGTGAGCGCCATCATGAACGGTTGCACGCTGAGGTCGAGCGTCGCCGCGATCGACACCGCGATCGGCGCGACGATGAGCACGGTCGCGACGTTCGAGATGAACTGTCCGAGCACGATCGTCACGACGCACAGCACCAGCAGCGCCAGCTGCGGCGACGCGTCGCCGGTGAAGCCGAGCACCACCTCGGCGACGACGTCGGCGGCGCCGGTGGAGACGAACGCCGACGACAGCGGCACCATCCCCGCGATGAGGATGACCGTCGTCCACGAGATCGCCCGGTAGGCCTGCGGCATCGTCACGACGCGCGTCAGGATGAGGGCCCCGGCCGCGAGCAGTCCCGCCACGGCGGGCGGGGCGATGTTGGTGGCGAGCAGCACCACCATGAGTCCGAGGATCACGAGCGACCGGCGGGCGCCGCGCCCGAGCGGCACGGTGCGCTGCAGGGCGTGCGGCGGCGTGACCGCGATGACGTCGGGAGACCGGGTGTAGCGCTCGAGCGCCGCCCACGGGCCCTGCACGAGCACGGCGTCGCCGGCTTGCAGGGTGAGCTGGCCGACGCCGCCCGAGCCGCGTGAGGCGTTGGGGTTGTCGGCACGGCCGTGGCGGGCGGCGAGGATGACCAGGTTCTCGTCCCGCGTGGTCATGCCCGGCCACACCCGACGGCCGATGAGGCTCGACCGCGGCGCCACCAGCACCTCGGCGACGCCCTCGCGCACGCTGAAGAGAGACCGCGTCGACAGGTCGACGTCGTAGCTCTCCCGCCACGAGCGGGCGGCCTCACTGGGGTCGGGCGCGGATTCGAACCGGTCGGCGGAGCGCTCCGGGAGCAGGCGCGGCCCGAGGATCGCCAGGAGCAGGAGCGTCAACGCGACCAGCGGCACACCCACCAGCGCGAACTCGAAGAACCCGAACTCCCGCCCACCGGCCGAGACCGCGAGCTGCGACACGACGGGGTTCACCGGCGTGCCGGTGAGGGTCAGCAGCGACCCGGCGCTCGCGGCGAACGCGAGCGGGATGAGCATCTTGGACGGCACGATGCCGGCGCGCACGGCGACCACGACGACCACCGGGAGCAGCGCGGCGACGGCGCCGTTGATGCTGATGAAACCGGTGAGGACGGCGGCCATCGCCCCCACGATCGCCAGCAGCCGGCGCGGACGGGAGCCCGCGCGCGTGATGACCTGCTGACCCACCCACGCCGTCACCCCGGTGGCATCCAGCGCTTCGCTCACCACGAACAGCGACGCGATGAACAGCACCGTCGGGTCGCCGAACCCCGCGAACGCCTCGGGGAGCGTCTGGATGCCGGTGACCCACAGCCCCAGCGTCACGCCGATGGCCACGACCGCGAGCGGGACCTTGCCGCTCATGAACGCGATCACCGCGAGCCCCAGGATGACGAAGGTCCAGGTGACGGGGTCCACGCCTCAACGCTACCCCCGCACCCCGGCCCGCGTCCGGGCGTCGCGGCGGGCGGATGCCGCTGCTACACGAAGCGCACGGTGCGCTGCAGCCGCGCCCGCACGTCGAACAGCTCGTTGCCGCCGATGTCGCGGGCGCCGGTCATGCCGCGGCGCAGCACCGTGGCCAGGGCGCTGCGGGAGACGACGGCCACGGGGAGCCCCCGCACCCTGCCGAGCTCCTCGATCGCCTGTCCCAGATCGTCGTCGGGGAGCACGACGACGGCGCCCGAGAAGCGCACGCCGGCGGCGCGGGCGACGATGCGTGCCCGCGCGACCAGGTCGGCGATCGGCGATCCGTCGACGCCGTCGCCGATCAGCTCGCCGCGGCGCACGCGCACCGGCCCGCCGAAATCCTCCGACAGCACGGCGTACAGGCCGCTGGGACCGAGCACGATGTGATCGAGCTTGGCGTCTGGCCCGTCGCGGCGGCCGGGCGCCGACACGTCGTGCCACACGGTGTACCCCATGCCGAGGTCGGCGACCACGCGCGCGGTGGCCTCCTCGGCGAGCGCGTCGGCGAGCAGACGCCGCACGTCGTGCGGTGCGGTGCGCACCAGCGCCGGGTCGTAGGGGTCCGCGAGCTCCACGCCGCGGCCCGCCCACTCGCGGATGAGGCTGAGATACCGCTCCCGTCGCCAGCCGCCGGGATGCCCGAACGACCGCGCGCGGGGGCGCGTGTCGGTGCGGGCGGCGGGCGCCTTCCACCCGGAGAAGTCGGGCACGGCGGCCTCACCGAAGCCGTGGCCGCGGTCGTATGCGGCGCGCGCCTCGGGGGTGCCGACCAGTTCCCAGGCGCGCTGCACCTGCACGAACACCGCGGCATCCCCGCCGGTGTCGGGGTGCGTCTGGCGCAGGCGCAGCCGGTAGGCCTTGCGCAGCTCGTCGTCATCGGCCGCGGGGTCGACCGCGAGCACGTCGTACGCCGACGCGGACAGCGGACTGTCGAACACGTTGCCTCCCCAGGTCCACCACTCAGGCTAATCGGCCAAGCGGCGGTCGGACTGCGGCTACGCCCAGAGCGGCACGTCGGGGACGAACGCGAGCGCAGCCGCCGCGATCGCCTCGTCGAGATCGGCGAGCGCCGCCGGGTTCCACCGGGGCGAGCGGTCCTTGTCGACCAGCTGTGCGCGGATGCCCTCGACGAGGTCGGGCTGCGTCTGGGCGAACCACATGACCAGCCCGTACTCCTGCGCGAGCGCGGCGCGCAGGTCGGGCAGCTCACGCGCCCGCCGCACGGCGGCGAGGGTGACCGTGAGCGCCGTGGGCGACAGCTGCTCGAGTGTGTCGGCGGTCTCGGATGCCGCGGCCTCGGGCCGCGCCCGCAGGCGCGCGATGATGTCGGCGACGGTGTCGGCGGCGAACGCGTCGTCGATCCACACCCGGTCGGCCTCCAGCCGGCTCGGACCGGCCGTGGCATCGAACAGCAGCGTGAGTTCGGTGGGGGTGTGCGGGTCGGCGCGCGTCTGCAGCGCGTGGTGCAGCTGCGACAGGTGCTCCGAGGGCACGAGGTGGTCGGCGAAGCCGGCGTAGATGGCATCTGCAGCATCCATCGACGCCCCGGTGAGGCCGAGGTACTCGCCCACCCGCCCCGGCGCGCGGCCGAGCAGCCAGGTGCCGCCGACATCGGGGGTGAACCCGATGCGCGTCTCGGGCATCGCCAGCCGCGAGCGCTCGGTCACGATGCGCACGGCCGCGTGGCCGGCCAGGCCGATGCCGCCGCCCATCGTGATGCCGTCGGCCAGCACGATCACCGGTTTCGGATATTCGGCGATCGCGGCGTTGAGCGCGTACTCCGCGCGGAAGAAGATGCCGGTCTCCCCCGGCCGGCCCGCGACGATCTGATCGTAGAGACCGCGCACATCGCCGCCTGCGCACAATCCCCGGTCGCCGGCGCCGTCCAGCAGCACCACGGCCACGTCGGGGTCGTCGCGCCAGGCATCCAGAGCCGTCTGGAGCTCCTCGATCATGCCGAGGTCGAGGGCGTTGATGGCGCGCGGGCGATCGAGCGTCAACTGCCCGACGCTGTCGCGGCGCTCGGCCCGGATACGGGATTCGGTGCTCGGCTGACTCACATCCCCACGCTATCGGCTCGCGTTCGCCGTGCATCCCCGGCAGACTGTCGGAAAACGAGAGGATCCCGGGATGCCCGACGGACAGACGCTCGAGTTCTCGGGTCTCACCAAACGGTTCGGTCCGCTGACCGCGGTCGACCGCTTCACCGCCCGAGTCGAACCCGGCCTGGTGACCGGCTTCCTCGGACCCAACGGTGCCGGCAAGACCACGACGATGCGCATGCTGCTCGGGCTCGTGCGGGCGACAGACGGCTCCGCGACCGTCGGCGGCACCCCCTACGCCCAGCTGCGCCACCCGTTGCAGAGCGTGGGCGCGGCGCTGGAGGCGTCGAGCTTCCACCCCGGGCGCTCGGCGGCTGCCCACCTGACCGCGCTCGCACAGGCATCCGATGTGCCGATCCGCCGCGTCGACGAGACGCTGGCGCTGGTCGGGCTGTCGGATGCCGCAGGACGCAAGGTCGGCGGTTACTCACTGGGCATGCGCCAGCGGCTGGGACTGGCCGCCGCGCTCCTCGGCGACCCCGGCGTGCTCGTCCTCGACGAGCCGACCAATGGGCTCGACCCGGAGGGCATCCGCTGGATGCGCGACCTGCTGCGCGCCCTCGCCCGCGAGGGGCGCACGGTGTTCGTGTCGTCGCACCTGCTGTCGGAAGTGCAGCAGACGGTCGATTCGCTGCTGGTCATCGCCCGCGGGCGACTGGTGTTCCAGGGGACGATCGACGAGCTCGTCGACCCCGCCGAGTACGCCACGGTCGTCGACGCCCCCGACCGCGCCGGTCTGACCGCGGCGCTGACGGCCGCCGGGGTGAACGCAGAGGTGCTGCGCGCCGGCCTGCGCGTGGATGCCGCCGACCCCGCCGACATCGGGCGCATCGCGGCGTCCGCCGGCATCGCCCTGTCCCTGCTGCAACGGCAGGGTCCGTCGCTCGAGCAGGTGTTCCTGCAGCTCGCGGACGGCACGCGCGTGCACGCCAGCGCGTTCGGCGGGGATTCCGCCGCGGGCGCGGAGTCCGCCCCGCCTGTCGAGCCCACCCAGGAAGGGGATGCCCGATGAGCCTGGTCGGCACCGTCAAGTCGGAGACCACGAAGCAGTTCTCGACGTCGACCTGGTGGATCCTCGCCATCGTGCTCGTCGTCTACGTCGCCTCGACGGCGGCGGCGCTCGGGTTCTTCTTCGCGGCCTCCTCGACCGGCGCGCTGCCGGGCGATGCCCCGCAGCTGCCCGGCGACACCCTGCCCCCGCTGCTGTACAGCCTCGCCACGGCGATGGGGTACGTCTTCCCGCTCCTCATCGGCACCCTCATGGTGACCACCGAGATCCGGCATCAGACCCTCACCCCCACCTTCCTCGCCACCCCGCAGCGTTCCCGCGTGCTGGGCGCGAAGCTCATCGTGGGCGCGGGACTGGGCGTGCTCTACGGCATCGTGGGCATCGCGTCATCGGTCGGCCCGTCGGCGGCGATGCTGGCGCTGCAGGGCGTGGAGACCCAACTGGGCGACACCGACACCTGGGCGATGCTCGGCCGCATGATCGTCGCGTTCGTGCTGTGGGTGTTCATCGGCATCGCGGTCGGCGCGCTCGTGCGCAACCAGATCGTCGCCGTCGTGGGCGTCCTGGTGTTCACCCAGTTCATCGAGCCCATCGCCCGCACCCTCGTGACCTTCATCGAGGGCGCCGCCGACGTCGTGCGCTTCCTGCCGGGTGCGGCATCCGACGCCCTCGTCGGCGCGAGCCTGTTCAACGCCGAGGCCCTGACGGGCGGCGGCGGCGGGAATCCCTTGGAGTGGTGGGCCGGCGGCCTCGTCCTGCTGGCGGTCGCGGCGGTGCTGCTCGTGCTGGCGTACCTGTTCAGCTGGCGGCGCGACGTCGCCTAGCCGCGCGGCGGATCGCTAGGCCTGGGCCGGGTCGGAGCCCGGCTCGGGGGCGTCCTCGGCAGGCGTCGCGGGCGCCGGCTTGGGAGCGGCCTTCGGCTTCGGCTGGGCGGCTGCGGGCTTCGGCTGGGCGGCTGCGGGCTTCGCCGCGGACGCCGACTTCTTCGTCGGAGCGGTCTTCTGCGCCGCCCCGGCTGCTGTCGCTGCGGCGCCGGTCTTCGCGGCCGACGTCTTGGGCGTTGCGGGCTTCGGCGTCGCGGTCTTGCTCGCGGCGGGCTTGGTCGCTGCCGGCTTGCTCTCGGTCCCGGTCGCCGCGGTCTTGCTCGCGGCGGCGGTCTTGCTCGCGGCGGCGGTCTTGCTCGCGGCGGCGGTCTTGCTCGCGGCGGGCTTCTTCGCCGCTGCGGCGGACTTCGGCGCCGCCTTCGGCTTCGCCGGCGTCTTCTTCGCGGGGCGCGCGGGTTCGGTCGCGACCGCGCCCGTGGCGAGGTCCACGACGTCGGCGGGCTGCTCACCGGCATCCACGTGCAGCGACTGCACGAGTGCCAGGCCGTGGCGCGTGGTCAGCACCACGCGGTCGAACTCGGGGTGCCCCTCGAGGTCGATGACGACACCGGGACGCCGGCGACGCACGATGACGAAGTCCTCGCCGTTGACCGACTTCCACGTTCCCATCGCGATCACACCGGGCAGGCGCGTGCCCGGGCTCTGGATGCCGCGCACCCAGGTCCACGGGTCGTCGATGAGCTGCACCTTCGCGATCGTCTCCCGCGGGATGATCACATTCCCCTTGTGGAATGCGAGCGCGCGCTCGGTGGCCGACAGCACGACCTCGAGCCGCGTCGAATCCAGCAGGAGGGTCACCATGGGTTCTAGTCTGCCAGCGCAACGCTCCGTGTTTGCTTACGGGACGGCAACGATCTGTGCGGACCCTGCGACGCCGGACGGTGCAAGACTGGATCGGTGACCCTGCTGCAGCCTTCCCCCGCGGCGGCGACCGTCGATGCCACGCTCGCGCGTGCCGAGGCCGGCGAGCGCCTCGATGCGATGGACGCCGAGGTGCTGCTGCACGCGACCGGCGGCGCGTTCGAGCGCTTGCTGCGGGCCGCCGGACATGCCAGGGACGCCGGGCTCGCGGCATCCGGGCGCCCGGGGATCATCACGTACTCCCGCAAGGTGTTCGTCCCCCTCACGACGCTCTGCCGCGACCGCTGCCATTACTGCGTGTTCGTCGACACCCCCGGCCAGCTGGCCGCGCTGCACAAGCCGTTGTTCATGACCGAAGCGCAGGTGCTCGCGGTCGTGCGGCAGGGGCAGGCGCACGGCTGCAAGGAGGCGCTGCTGACCCTCGGCGACCGGCCGGAGGAGCGGTGGCCGGCGGCGCGCGCCTGGCTCGACGAGCACGGCTACGCCTCGACGCTGGATTACGTGGGGGCGATGGCGCGGCTCATCACCGCCGAGACCGGCCTGCTCGCCCATCTCAACCCGGGCGTGATGACCCACGACGAGCTGATCGCGCTGCGCCCCACCGCGCCGTCGATGGGCATGATGCTCGAGACCACGTCGGAGCGGCTGTTCGCCGAGCCCGGGCAGGTGCACTACGGCTCGCCCGACAAGGACCCTGCGGTGCGGCTGCGGGTGATCGAAGACGCCGGGCGCGCGCGGGTGCCGTTCACCACCGGCATCCTGGTCGGCATCGGCGAGACGCTGCGCGACCGGGCCGAGTCGCTCGTGGCCATCCGTGACGCGCACGAGCGGCACGGCCACGTGCAGGAGGTCATCGTGCAGAACTTCCGCGCGAAGCCCGGCACGGCCGCCCGCACCACCCCCGATGCCGCGCTGATGGAGTACGTCGCGGCCGTCGCGGTGGCCCGCCTCGTGCTCGGGCCGCGCATGCGGGTGCAGGTGCCGCCGAACCTGTCGGATCCCGCCGAGTTCGACCTGCTGGTGCGGGCCGGCGCGGACGACTGGGGCGGGGTGTCGCCGGTGACGGCCGACCACGTCAACCCGGAGCGTCCCTGGCCGCACCTCGACGACCTCGCCGCGCGCACGGCGGCACTCGGCTTCACGCTGCGCGAGCGCCTCACCGCGCACCCCGAATACCTCCATCGCGCGGACGAGTGGCTCGACCCCGCGATGCACGCCCCGGTCGCCGCGCTCGCCGACTCCGCGACGGGCCTCGCGGCCGGGGGTGCCGGTGCCGCGGGTGCCGGTGGCGCGGGTGCCGGTGCCACTCGCGCCGCTCCCGCGCACAACGTCGCTGATCCGGCCGATTCGGCGTCTTCGAGGCCGGAATCGGACGCGAACGGCACGGATCAGCGACGTTATGCACGCCCCGCCGGCGGCACGACCGCCGCCCGGCTCGCCGAACAGGCGGCATCCGAGCCGCTCGCGCTCGGGGACGACGACTGGGAAGTCCTGCTGCGGGCCACCGGCGACGGGCTCGAGGCCGTCGTCGCGGCTGCCGACGACGTGCGGCGCTACACCGTGGGTGAGGCCGTGAGCCTGGTGGTCAACCGCAACCTCACCTCGAGCGGCCTGCGCGCGGGCGGCGCGGCCGCCCCGGACGAGTTCGACCTCGACGACGTCGCGGCGATCGCGGCGGATGCCGTCGCCCTCGGTGCGACCGAGCTGTGCGTGCAGGGGGTGCTGCCGGCCACCGTCGACCCGTCCGGCTACCTCGCGATCGCCCGCGCGGTGAAGGCCGCAACCCCCGGCATCCACCTGCACGCCTACCGCCCGCAGGACGTCTGGGACCTCGCCGAACGCGGCGGGCTGGGACTGGATGGCGCCCTCGCGGCGCTCCGCGACGCCGGCGTCGACACGGTGCCGGGCACCGGTGTGAAGGTCGCGACCGAGCGGGTGCGCGCCGCGCTGTTTCCCACCGACCTCGAGGTCGACCGGTGGGTCGAGGGCATCTCGGCCGCGCACCGTCACGGCTTCCGGTCCACGAGCGTGCTGTTCTACGGGCATGTCGAGACCGCCGGCGAACGCATCGCGCATCTGCGGCTGCTGCGCCGGCTGCAGGAGGCTGCGGCATCCGCCGGCACCGGGGGCGGGTTCACCGAGTTCGTCCCGATCCCGCTGCCCGGACCCGCCGCAGGTGTGCCGCTCGTGACCGGGCGCAGCTCGATCGACGAGCACCGGGCGATGACCGCCGTCGCGCGCCTCGCGCTCAACGGCTCGATCCCGCACGTGCAGATCCCGTGGCCGCGCGTCGGTCGCGAGGCGGCCGCCGTGCTGCTGCGCGCGGGCGGCGACGACCTCGGCGGCGCGCTGCTGGATGGCAGGGTGCGGCCCGCCGCGGGCATCGAGCACGGTCAGGAGCTGCCGGCCACCGACGCCGCGCGCATCGCGGCGCGCCTGTTCCGCCCGTTCCGCCTCCGCACGACGGACTACGGCACGCCCCGTCCCGCCGCCGCCGCGCCACCCCCCGCCGCGCCGCCGCCGCCGAGCGCTGCTCCGGTGTCACGTGTGGTGGGTGTCACGCGCCAACACCGTGCGCAAGTGACACTCGAGCAGCCCTGGACCGGCGGGCACGCGACCGGCGGGCCCGGGACCGGCGGGCAGGCGACCGGCGGGCACGCGACGGACGCGGACGGGGGCGGGGCGTGACCGACCACGTCGAGGTCGCGATCGTCGGCGCCGGGTTCGCCGGCCTCGGCATGGCGATCGCCCTCCGCCGCGCCGGCAGGGGATCGTTCGCGATCCTCGAGCGCGCGGCATCCGTCGGCGGCACCTGGCGCGACAACACCTACCCGGGCGTCGCCTGCGACGTGCCCTCGCACCTGTACGGCTTCGCGACCCACCCGAACCCGCACTGGTCGGGGCTCTATGCCACGGGCACGGAGATCCGCCGCTACCTCGAGCACGTCGCCGACGTCGAGGACCTCGGCGACCGGCTGCGGCTGTCCACGCCCCTGCTCGCCGCCCGGTGGGATGCCACGGCGTCGCACTGGCGCATCGACACCCCCGCAGGCATCCTCACCGCCGACGTCCTCGTGCTCGCCTGCGGGCGACTCACCGAGCCGGCGATCCCCGAGATCCCGGGACTGGAGCAGTTCGCCGGCCCGATCTTCCACTCCGCCCGGTGGGACCACTCCGCCGACCTCACCGGCGCCCACGTCGCGGTCGTCGGCACCGGCGCCAGCGCCGTGCAGCTCGTGCCGCGCCTGGCCGAGACCGCCGCGCACGTCACCCTGTTCCAGCGCACCCCCGCGTGGATCGTGCCCCGCGGCGAGCACCCCTACGACGAGGCCGAACGCGACCGTTTCGCGACCCACCCGGAGGAGCTCGCCGCGCTCCGCGCCGCCCTGTACGTCGAGGGCGAGGCGCGGTACGCGTCGCGATCGGGCGACGCCGCGGCATCCACCGCCGCCCGCGACGTCGCCCTCGCCCACCTCGCGAGCCAGGTCGGCGACCCGTCACTGCGGCGCACCCTCACTCCCGACTACGCCTTCGGATGCAAGCGGGTGCTGCTGTCCGACGACTTCTACCCGGCCGTCGCCTCCCCCGCCGTCACCCTCGAGCCGTCGGCTCTCGCCGCGGTGTCCGGTGCCGAGCTCGTCGCGGCATCCGGAGCCCGCTACACCGCCGACGCGCTCGTGCTGGCGACCGGCTTCGTCTCGCAGCGCCAGCCCTACGCCGAGCTCGTCACCGGTGAGCGCGGTGAAACCCTCGCCGAGCACTGGTCGGACGGGATGACCTCGTTCGCCTCGACGGTCGTCTCGGACTTCCCGAACATGTTCGTGCTCGACGGCCCCAACGCCTCCCTCGGCCACAACTCCTCCGTTCTCATGCTCGAGGAGCAGGCCGCCTACGCCGTGCGGGCGCTCGTGCAGCGCGCCACGGCGCCCGACGGCGTGCTGCGCGTGCATCCGGATGCCGAGGCCGACTACACCGCCGAGATCGACCGGTCAGCCGCGGCGACCCCGTGGCTGACCGGCGGCTGCCGCAACTGGTACGTCGATCGCGGGCGGCTGACGCTGCTGTGGCCGGGTACCGTCGACGCGTTCCGCGCGCGGCTCGCCCGCGCCGACGGCTCGGAGTTCATGACCGCACCCGCCCACCGGGGCGGGGAGGAGAGGAGACCCGCATGACCCTTCCGATCCGCCTCGGATACAAGGCATCGGCCGAGCAGTTCGGGCCCGCACAGCTGGCAGATTTCGCCGTGCTCGCCGAAGACGTCGGGTTCGACTCGGTGTTCATCTCCGACCACTTCCAGCCATGGATGCACGAGGGTGGCCACGCCCCCGCCGCGCTGCCGTGGCTCGGCGCGGTGGGCGCGCGCACCTCCCGCGTACTGCTCGGCACCTCGGTGCTGACTCCCACGTTCCGCTACCACCCGGCCGTCATCGCGCAGGCGTTCGCGACGCTCGGGGTGATGTTCCCCGAGCGGATCATCCTCGGCGTCGGCACCGGGGAGGCGCTCAACGAGGTCACTCTGGGCCTGGACTGGCCCGACCCGCCCGAGCGCTTCCAGCGCATGAAGGAGGCGATCACTCTCATCCGCGAACTGTGGGCGGACGAGCGGGTGACGTACGAGGGCAACTTCTGGCACGTGAACGATGCCACCGTCTACGACCGTCCCGACCGGCCGGTGCCGATCTACATCGGCGCATCCGGCCCCGCCGCCACGCGGCTGGCGGGGCGCATGGCCGACGGGTGGATCACGACCAGCGGCAAGGATCCGGTGCTGTACACCGACAAGCTGCTGCCCGCGCTCGAGGAGGGCCTCGAGAAGGCCGGACGCACCGCGGACGACGTCGACACCCTCATCGAGGTGAAGGTGTCGCTCGCCGACACCCGCGAGCAGGCGCTGGAGAAGACCCGGTTCTGGGCCCCGCTGGCGTTGTCGCCCGAGGAGAAGACCGGCATCCACGACCCGCTCGAGATGCAGCGGCGCGCCGACGCGCTGCCGATCGAGCGGGCGGCGTCGCGCTTCATCGTCTCGACCGACCCCGACGAGCACGTGGAGCAGATCGCCCGGTACGTCGACCTCGGGTTCCGTCACCTCGTCTTCCACGACCCCGGTCACGACCAGGAGACGTTCCTGCGCACCTACGGCGCCGAGATCCTGCCACGCCTGCGCGCCCGGTTCGGCGAGTGACGCAGCGCGCGCCCGTCGGAATTCAGGCTCCGCGGCCTGTCGCGGCGGATGCGGGTGCCGACACCGACGCGGAGCCTGAATTCCGACAGGACGCGGGCGATGACTGGGTCGTGGTCGTACCGGTGAAGCCGGCCGCGGCCGGGAAGTCCCGGCTGACGGTGGCGGGCATCGACCGCGTCGCGCTCGCGCGTGCGATCGCCCGCGACACGATCGACGCCGCGGCGCAGGCCGCAGGGGTCGGTCTGGTCGTGGTGGTGACGGACGATCCGGATGCCGCAACCACCGTCCCCTCCGCCCCGGCGGCTCCGGTGACCGTCGTCGCCGACCCCGGTGGCGGGCTCAACGCCGCGATCGCCGCGGGCACGGCCGCGCACGCGCACCGTCCGCGCGCCGCACTGCTCGGCGACGTCGCGGGGCTGCGACCGAGCGAACTCGCCGCCGCGCTGCGCGACGCGGCCGCCGTCGACCGGGCCGTCGTCCCCGATGCGGAGGGCACCGGCTCGACGCTGCTGACCGCCGCCGCGGGCGTGGAGTGGGGATCCCGGTTCGGCCTCGACTCGTTCGCGCGGCACCGCCGGCTCGGTGCCGCCCCGCTCGGGGTGGACGCGGCATCCGGCCTGCGGCGCGACGTCGACACCGCCGCGCAGCTGGACTCTCTCGGCGAGCTGGCGGTCGGTCCCCGCACGGCCGCACTGCTGCGGGCGGCCCGGCGGGGCGACACCGCGCCGGCGCCCACCGCGCGGCTGCGGCTGCGCGAGATGCGCGCCGACGACCTCGACGACATGGCGGTGCTCCTCGGCGACCCCGACGTGATGCGGTACTACCCGGCACCCCGCAGCCGCGCGGAGGCGGCGGAGTGGATCGCCCGCAGCCGGCAGCGCTACCTCGACGACGGCTTCGGCCTGTGGGTGGTGGAGGATGCCGCGGGCCGGTTCGTCGGCGACTGCGGGCTCACGTGGCAGCCGCTCGGCGACCGCCGCGTGCTGGAGGTGGGCTACCACGTGTCCCCGCCGCTGCAGGGCCGCGGGTACGCCGCGGAGGCGGCCGCCGCCAGCCGCGACCTCGCGCGGTCGCTCGGATTCACCGAACTGCGGGCGCTCGTGCATCCCGACAATGCCGCGTCGGCCCGCGTCGCGGAGAAAGTGGGCATGCGACGGGATGCCGCGGAGTCCGCCGCGGCGGGGATCACCGTCATGCGGATGGCGCTGTAGCGTCCCGGGCACCTCGCGGTTCAGACCCCGGCGGCGACCAGCGCGGTGTCGACGATCGCCGCAGAGGACGCGACATCGCGCATCCACAGCGGCGCGACGGTCGCGCGCATCCCGAGCGCGTCCACGGCCGGCGCGAGCGCGGCATCCTCCTCGGCGAGGAGCCAGGCATCGAGCAGGCCGCCGTCACGGCGGGAGCCGTAGTGCGCGGCCACGGCATCGGCGGCGGTGGCCACTCCGATCGCGGTGAGGCACACGTCGGCCATGCCGCGCACGACGGCGCCGCCGATGATCGGCGACACCCCCACGACGCGCGCGGAGGTCGCGGCGAGGGCGTCGCGCATTCCGGGCACCGCGAGGATGGGGCCGATCGACACGACCGGGTTCGAGGGCGCGATCAGCACGACGTCGGCGTCGGCGATCGCCTCGACGACGCCGGGAGCGGGGCGCGCGGCATCCATCCCGGGGTTCACAAACGCCTCCGGAGTCAGCTGCGCGCGGTGTCGGGTCCACCACTCCTGGAAATGCAGCACGTCGCCGCCGGCGACCCGCACGTGGGTGTCGACCTCGGTGTCGGTCATGGGCAGCATCCGCACGCCGAGGGGCCAGCGCTCGGACAGCCTGCCGAGCACCGCAGTGGGGGTGAGGCCCTCGCGCAGCCAGCCGGTGCGGGCGAGATGCGTGCCGAGGTCGAGGTCGCCGAGGGTGAACCACGGCCAGCCGGTGCCCCATTGCTGCAGCTCGTGGTTGACGCGTTCGGTGTCGCCGGCGCGGCCCCACCCGCGTTCGGTGTCGTTGACCCCGGCGAGCGCGTAGAGGATCGAATCCACATCGGGCTGCAGGCGCACCCCCGACAGCCACAGGTCGTCGCCGGTGTTGACGATGACCGTGGGCTCCGGCGCCCCGCGCCGCGCGAGCGATTCCCGCACGCCGAGGACGAACTTCGACCCGCCGACACCGCCGGCGAGCACCACGACGCGAGGGGAGGATGCCACCCCACCACCCTACGGTCGCCCCACCCTGCCCCCGCCCCCGAGCCTGCTCCCGCCGCCCAGCCCGCGCCGCTCCGGTGTCACCAATGGCGGGTGCGACGGCGCGCGACTGTGCGGAAGTGACACCGGAGCAGCCCCACCCCACCCCCCGCCGCCCAGCCAGCGCCGCTCCGGTGTCACCAATGGCGGGTGTGACGACGCGCGACTGTGCGGAAGTGACACCGGAGCAGCCCACGCCGCCCCGGCCGCCCACGCGGCGGGTGCGGGTCAGGCGGCGGCGCCGGCGGCGGCGCGGGCGGCGCCGGGCAGCGCGTCGAGCACCCGCGCGAGCGCGGCGTCGTCGTGCGCGGCGGTGAGGAACCACGCCTCGTACACACTCGGCGGCAGCGACACCCCCGCGTCGAGCATCGCGTGGAAGAACGGGGTGTAGCGCGCGGCCTGCTGCTGCAGCGCCTCGGCATACGACCGCGGCGCCTCGGGCAGCATCGCGACGCCGAAGAGCGACCCCGCCCGCGGCACGGCGTGCACGACCCCGGCATCGGTGAGGGCGGCATCGAGCGCATCGGCGACGACGGATGCCGCGGCATCCACCCGTGCGTAGACCTCCGGCGTCGCCAGCTGCAGCGTCGCGATGCCCGCCGCCACCGACAGCGGATTGCCCGAGAGCGTCCCCGCCTGGTACACGGGCCCGACCGGGGCGAGCATGTCCATGACGTCCGCCCGCCCGCCGAGCGCCGCCAGCGGCATGCCGCCGCCGACGACCTTGCCGAACGTGAACAGGTCGGGGGTGTACTCCTCCCCCGCGTCCTGCTGCAGGCCCCAGAACCCGGCGGGGTGCACCCGGAAGCCGGTGAGCACCTCGTCGAGGATCAGCAGCGCGCCGTGATCGTGCGCGAGCGCGGTGAGCGCGGCGTTGAACCCGGGCAGCGGCGGGACGACGCCCATGTTCGCCGCGGCGGCCTCGACGATCACGGCGGCGATGCGCTTGCCGTGCAGCTCGAAGGCCTCCTCGACGGCGGCCAGGTCGTTGTACGGGAGCACGAGGGTCTGCGCCGCGATGGCCGCGGGCACGCCCGCAGAACCCGGCAGCGCGAGGGTCGCGACCCCCGAGCCGGCTTCGGCCAGCAGTCCGTCGGAGTGCCCGTGGTAGTGGCCGGCGAACTTGATCAGCAGGTCGCGGCCGGTGTAGCCGCGGGCGAGGCGGATCGCGGTCATGGTCGCCTCGGTGCCGGTGGACACCAGCCGCACGCGCTCGACGGGCCGCCGGTCGCCTGCGGCCACGCGCGCGGCGATGAGGTCGGCCAGCTCCACTTCGGCGCCGGTGGGGGCGCCGAACGACAGGCCACGCGATGCCGCCTCCTGCACGGCCGCGACGACCTCGGGGTGCGCGTGGCCGAGCAGGGCAGGACCCCACGAGGCCACGAGGTCGACGTACTCGCGCCCGTCGGCGTCGGTGATGTACGCGCCGCGGGCGGCGGTCACGAAACGCGGCGTCCCCCCGACGGAGCCGTAGGCGCGCACCGGCGAATTCACCCCGCCGGGGATCACCTCTCGGGCGTGGGCGAACAGCTGCTCGTTACGGTCGGTCATGGGTCGGTTCCTCTCTGCGGGCGCGGGAGACCGCCTGCCCGCCGCACCGCAAGGCGGCATGCCGCCCGGCGACGGGGTGGGTCACAGTCCTTCGCGCAGCCATCCGGCCGCCTCGACGGCCCAGTAGGTCAGCACGGCGTCGGCACCGGCGCGACGGATCGCGACGAGCGACTCGGTGATCGCGCCGCGGCGGTCGATCCAGCCCTGCGCGGCGGCGGCCTCGATCATCGCGTACTCGCCCGACACCTGGTACGCCCACACCGGCACGTCGACGGCGTCACGGACGGCGGCGAGCACGTCGAGGTAGGGCAGCGCGGGCTTGACCATCACGATGTCGGCGCCCTCGTCGACATCTGTCACCGCCTCGCGCACACCCTCACGGGCGTTGGGCGGGTCGAGCTGGTAGGTGCGGCGGTCGCCCTGCAGCTGCGAGTCGACGGCCTCGCGGAACGGGCCGTAGAACGCGCCGGCGTACTTCGCCGCGTACGCCAGGATGAGCGTGTCGGTGAACCCGGCGGCCTCGAGCGCCGCGCGGATGTGGGCGACCTGGCCGTCCATCATGCCCGACAGCCCCAGCAGGTGGGAGCCGGCCGCCGCCTGCGCGAGCGCCATCGCGGCATAGCGCTCGAGGGTCGCGTCGTTGTCGACGCCGCCGTCGGGTCGCAGCACGCCGCAGTGGCCGTGGTCGGTGAACTCGTCCAGGCACAGGTCCGTCTGCACGACGAGCGCGTCCCCGACCTCGGCGACGAGTGCCTCGGTCGCGACGTTCAGGATGCCGCGGGGGTCATCCGCGCCCGAGCCGATCGCGTCGCGCACGGCGGGCACCCCGAAGAGCATGATGCCGCCGACACCGGCGGTGGCAGCCTCCGTCGCCGCGCGGCGCAGCGAATCGAGCGAGTGCTGCACGACGCCGGGCATCGACCCGATCGGGTGGGGCTCGGTGATGCCTTCGCGCACGAAGGCGGGGAGGATGAGCTGCGAGGGCACCAGGTGCGTCTCGCGCATGAGTCGGCGTACCGCCGGCGACTGGCGCAGGCGCCGCGGACGATGGGCGGGAAAGCTCACGGCACCGTCTCGTCGCTGGCGTGCGGCAGGGCGAGCGCCGACACCGCGCCGATGAGGGCGGCGGCGGTCTGCTCGGCGGCGACGACGTCGACGGGAAGGCCGAGCTTGCGGGCATCGTGCGCGGTGCGGGGACCGATCGCGGCGAGCACGGTGGTCGCGGGGATCTCGGGGAACTGCTCGCGCACCTGCTCGGCGACCGAGCCGCTCGTGATGAGGATCGCGTTGATGCGGCCGCTGCGCACGTCTTCGGCGATCTTGTCGGTCACCGGCACCCCGACGGTGCGGTAGGCCACGACGCTGCGCACCCGGTGGCCGGCTTCGGTCAGCCGCTCGGTGAGCACGGGCTTGGCGATCTCGCTGCGGAGGGTGAGCACGTCGCGGGGCTCGGCTTCCAGCGCGATCAGCTGGTCGGCCATCCCGGCGGCGGAGTTGTCGTCGTCGGGCACGAGGTCGACCTTGTAGCCGACGGCGGTGAGCGCCGCCGCAGTGGTCTCGCCGACCGCGGCGACCCGCGTGGTGGCGGGGATCTGCGCGCGATAGGCGTAGAGCACGTCGACGGTCGTGGCGCTCGTGACGGTCAGCCAGTCGAAGACGCCGGCGCCGAGGTCGGCGAGGGCCTGCTCGAGGGTGGCCTGATCGGTCGACGGGGCGAAGTTGATGAGCGGGGCGATGACCGGGGTCGCGCCCTGCACCCGCAGGGTGGCGGCGACGCCGTCACCCCACGGTCCGCCGCGGGGCACCAGCACGCGCCAGCCGGTCAACGGTTTGGCCGGCTGCGACTGCCAGGAGGTGGTGTTCATGGGGTCGACTCTCGTGGTACCAGTTCGGCTGCTCCGTTTTCGAGCAACCGACGAGCGACGTCAGACCCGGCGCGTACGGCGTACGCGATCGGGCTCGCGTCTTCGGCAGCATCCGCACCATCGCCGCTGCCCTCGGACCCACCATACTCCCGCGGGAAGACGGTGGCTCGGTCCAGCCCGATCCGCCGGCTCCCATCGAGCGCGTAGACGACCGCGTCGATGCGCAGGTCGTCGCCGGTGAGGTCGGCGTGCACGCCCACGGGAGCGTGGCATCCCGCTTCCAGCGCCGCCAGCACCGTGCGCTCCGCCGTCACGGCGATGCGCGTCGTGGTGTCGTCGATGCGGGCGAGCGCCGCCTGCAGGTCGTCGGCCGCGTCGGCGATGGTCTCCACCGCGAGTGCGCCCTGCCCCGCAGCCGTCGGCCACGCGGCCAGGCCCAGCGGTTCGAGCCCGAGGTCGCCGAGATCGATGCCGATGCGCGAGAGACCGGCGGCGGCGAGCACAACGGCATCCAGTTCGCCGTCGCGCACGCGCTGCAGCCGGGAGTCGACGTTGCCGCGCAGATCCCGCACCTCGACCCGGGGGTTGCGGCGGTGCACCTGGGCGCGGCGGCGGGGGGAGCCCGTGCCGACGAGCGCGCCGGGACGCAGCAGGTGCAGCGGGGTGCCGTCGCGGGTGACCACGACGTCGCGGGCGTCCTCGCGCACCGGCGTGGCGGCGATGACGAGCGCGGGCGGCTGCGTGGTGGGGAGGTCCTTCAGCGAATGCACGAGGAAGTCGCACTCCCCCGCCAGCAGCGCTTCGCGCAGCGCCGTGGCGAACACGCCCGTACCGCCCATCTGCGAGAGCGAGGCGCGGGAGACGTCGCCCTCCGACACGATCGGCACGAGCTCGACAGGGTGGCCGGTCGCGGCGGTGATCGTGTCGGCCACCTGCTGCGACTGCGCCATCGCGAGGTTGCTGCGGCGCGTGCCCAGGCGGAACGTGCGCATCATCGCGGCATCCTCATGCCAGCACCTCGACGAGCTCGGCCGGCGTGACCAGGCGGCCCGTGAAGAACGGAACCTCCTCGCGCACATGACGGCGTGCCTCGGTGTAGCGCAGCTCCCGCATCATGTCGACGAGGTCGGTGAGCTCGTCGGCCTCCATGGGCAGCAGCCATTCCCAGTCGCCGAGGGCGAAGGATGCCACGGTGTTCGCGACGACGCCGGTGAACGCGGCGCCCTTGCGGCCGTGGTCGGCGAGCATGGCCCGGCGCTCCTCTTCGGGCAGGAGGTACCACTCGTAGCTGCGCACGAACGGGTAGACGGTCAGCCACTGCTTGGCCGGGATGCCGCGGAGGAACCCGGGCACGTGGGCACGGTTGAACTCGGCGTCGCGGTGCACGCCCATCGCGCTCCAGGTGGGCAGCAGCGGCTGCAGCAGCCCGGTGCGGCGCAGACGCCGCAGGTCGCGCTGGAGGCCCTCTGCGGTGGCGCCGTGCAACCAGATCATCACATCGGCGTCGGCGCGCAGGCCGCTGACGTCGTAGAACCCACGCACCGTCGTGCCGCCTTCGGCGAGGTCGGCGACGAGCTGCTCGAGCTCACCGCCGTCCTGCTCGGTCACCGGGTGGAGGGGGTCCCGGCGCAGCACGGACCAGAGCGTGAAAGAGGAGTCGGACATCTACTCAGTCTCCCTCGCGTGTCGCGGCGCGGCAAACCGCCGCCGTCCGCGGCGATTCGGGCACCGCACGTATCGACGGTCGGGTCAGCGCGCGATGAGGCGCACGATCCCCCACACCGCCAGGCCCACGGCCGCCGCCGCCCCGACGGTCGCGACGATCGCGCCGGTGGGGTTGTGGCGGGCGAACAGGCGCGCCTCGGCGACACCGCGGTCGGTGGCCTCACCGACGCGCTTGGGCACGTTCGCCTTCTCCTCGATGGCGAACAGCGCCGCCTTCAGTTCGGCGCGCGCCTTCTCGACCGGGTCCGTGATGCCCAGCGGCACGGCCGTGCGCGGGACGGGGATGGGGCGGTCAGAACTCATTCGCGGCATCCTTCACGATCTGGGCGTCGGTGGCGATCGCCTTGACGGGGGTCTCCCGTGACGAGAGGCGCTTGAACCGGAGGTACCCCAGCAGCGCCAGCACAGCGGTCACCAGCAGCATCAGGACGAAGACGACGAGCGCCGACACCCACGGATGCCACCAGGACGAGAGCCCGATGATGATGAAGGCGCCGAGCGCGGGGATCGACCAGAACAGCACGAACAGGGCGGCGAGGAACCACAGCCCGCCGACGCCGGCATCCTTCCCCGTCTTCGACAGCCACTTCTTGGCGGAGTCGATTTCGGCCAGGACCAGGTTGCGCACGAGCTCGGGCACCTCACCGAGCAGCGT
Source organism: Microbacterium sp. NPDC058021 (assembly GCF_042885955.1). Classification (NCBI taxonomy): domain Bacteria; kingdom Bacillati; phylum Actinomycetota; class Actinomycetes; order Micrococcales; family Microbacteriaceae; genus Microbacterium; species Microbacterium sp. NPDC058021. The sequence goes on along the minus strand of NZ_JBHVRF010000001.1, from coordinate 362,545 downwards.
CATCAGGCTGTCGTCGGTGCGGTCTCGGAAGCCGCGGGGGGTGGTCATCTCAGCTGTCCGCGGCCTTCTGGATGTCGTCCATCGCGCCGTGGGCGGCCTTGCGGACCTCGTTCGCCGTCGCCTCGGCAGCCTCGGCGACCTCGTCGACGGACTCCTTGCCGCTGGCGATGGCCTCGTCGAGCCGCTGGCCCGGCGTCGCACCGCTCTTGGTGGCGGCCTTGGTGACCTTGACGGCGCTGTCCCACAGGGCGTTGGGGAGGGACATGAGGGCGGACTTGCCCAGCTCCGTCACCTTGCTCACCTGCTTCTGCACGGGGTCGAGCTCCCAGACCTTCATGGCCTGCGCCTTGATCTGCTCGTAGCGATCACGACCGGCGCGCGTACCCAGGACGTAGCCCGCGGCCAGCCCGACGACGAGTCCTACTTTGCCCCTCATGGGGTCTCCTCACGCTCGATGGAGATGCTTCGTGGTCCCAGGTTAGCCCCGTATGCCAATCGGAGCATCCGGGGTTGCGCGCAGGGGGCGTCGTGGGTTAGTCGATGACCGCGGCGTCGCCCCACAGCGCCTCACGGCGCACCCGTTCGGCCTCGGCGATCGCGTCGGGGACGACCTGCGCCAGGCCCGTTCCCGACAGCCAGGCGCCGGTCGCGGCGAGCCCCGGGGTGGCGTGCACGGCGGCACGGGCGGCGGCCGTCAACGCGGCGCGGCCGAGGGATGCCGCCGGCTGCGACTGCACGTAGCGATCGCGATGCGCGGCGCGCAGCTGCGACGGCTCGAGCGCCACCCCCAGCAGGGTCGATGCCTCCGACAGCGCGAGCGCGGCGGCCGCGTCGTCGTCCAGCGCCTCGGTGGCGGGCGCCTCGCCCTGCGCACCGAAGGAGACCCGCACGATGTGGTGGGGGGTCGCCTCGCGCAGCCACCCCCACTTCGCGGTGGAGTGCGTGAGCGCCTTGGCGGTGTGCGAGCCCGGGACGGTGAGCACGCCGGTGCCGCGGGGGTGGGCGTCCAGTGCCGGGGCGTCGAGCACGAGGGTGACGATCTCCACGACCGGCGCGGTCTCGCTGCCGGGGTCGAGATTGGGCACGACCGGCGCCAGCAGATGCCGGGCGGCGGCTTCGCCGGTGGCCACGATGACGGCATGCGCGGGCACCCGCAGGGGCGTCGGCGCCTCGACGGCGGCGTCGGCCGACGGCTGCACCATGGCCGCCTCGATCGAGCCGGTGGCCGGCGTCGCGTCGCCCGCGGCATCCGCCCCGCCGGAGGGAGCCGGGCTCGCGACGTCGCCGGCCGAGGTCTCGACGACCCACTGGTCGCCGTCGCGCACGATCGCCTGCGCGGGCGTGTTCAGCCGCACCTCGACCCCGAGCTCCTCGAGGCGCTCGCGCAGCGCATCGACCAGACGCGTCATGCCGCCGGCGAGACCGCGCACGGCGGAGCCGGGGGCCGTGGTGCTGTCGCCGCGCAGCTGCGCGACCGCTCCCGAGAGCGACCCGGTGCGGGTGAGTGCGGTGTTCAGGCCCGGGGCGGCGAGATCGACGTCGATGTCGTCGGGACGCGCCGAGTAGACCCCCGACGTCACGGGCGCCACCAGCCGGTCGAGCACGGCGGGACCCATGCGCCCGCGCACGAGCGCCCCGAGACTGCGCTCGTGCCCGATGGTCATGGGCGGGCGCAGGCGGTCGAGGTAGGCCCGCCAGACGCCCCGCCAGCCGATGATGCGCCGCACGTCGTCGGCCCAGATGTTCGCAGGGATGCCGAGCATGCCGCCGGTCGGCAGGGGTGCCGCCCCGCCGCCGGGGAGGCCGGCGACCCAGGCGCCGCCCGCGGCGGGCGACACGACGGCATCCGCCAGCCCCAGCTCGCCCACGAGCTCGGCCACCGCCCCGCCGCGCACGGCGAAGCTCTCGGCGCCGACGTCGACGCTCACCCCGTCGAGCTCGGCGGAGCGCACGACGCCGCCGAGGCGGTCGGATGCCTCGAGCAGCGTCACCGGCAGACCCACCTTCGCGCATTCGAGCGCGGCGACGAGCCCGCCCATGCCACCGCCGATCACGACGATGCGCGACTCCTGGGCGTGGGCGACGATGTCCTCGATGTCGCTCATACGTCCTCTCCGTGGGCGAGGGCGACGATGCGGGTGAGCACCGTCGGGTCCGTCTCGGGCGGCACACCGTGACCGAGGTTGAGGATGTGCGCGCGCGCCGCGCCACCGCGGGCGATGACGTCGCGCACGTGGGCGGCAAGCACCGGCCAGGGCGCGGTCAGCAGCGCGGGGTCGATGTTGCCCTGCAGGGTGACGTCGGGGCCGACGATCGCGGCGGCTTCATCCAGCGGGGTGCGCCAGTCGACGCCGACGGCGTCGGCGAGCCCGTTCAGGCGCATGTCGGGGAGCAGGTGCGCGGTGCCGACGCCGAAGTGGATGCGCGGCACCGCGATGCCCTCGAGGGCGGTGTGCGAGTGCGGGGCGATGTGGGCGCGGTAATCGGCGACCGACAGCGACCCCGCCCACGAGTCGAACAGCTGCACGGCGGAGGCGCCGGCATCCACCTGCACCTGCAGGAAGGCATGCGACACCTGGGCGAGCCAACCGGCCAGGCGATGCCAGGCTTCGGGGTCGGCGTGCATCATGCCGCGGGCGCGCAGGTGCTCCTTCGACGGCCCGCCCTCGACGAGGTAGGCCGCCAGGGTGAAGGGCGCACCGGCGAAGCCGATGACGGGCACGTCGCCGAGCTCACGCGCGACGATGCCGACCGCCTCGGCGACGGGGCCGGCTGCGGCGACGACCTCGGCGGGGTCGATCGCCGTGATGCGGTCGACGTCCGCGGTCGTGCGGACGGGGTCGGCGAAGACGGGGCCGCGGCCGGGCTGGATCTCGACGTCGATGCCGGCCAGCAGCAGCGGCACGACGATGTCGCTGAAGAACACCGCGGCATCCACCCCGTGCCGGCGCACCGGCTGCAGCGTGATCTCGGCGGCGAGCGCCGGGTCGAGGCACGCGTCGAGCATGCGGGTGCCCACGCGAAGGTCGCGGTATTCGGGAAGGGAGCGCCCGGCTTGTCTCATGAACCAGACGGGAAGCTGCTCCGGACGGTCGCCGTGGAGGGCGCGCAGAAGAGGGGCGGTGGCCATTGCTCCATCCTCCCACCCGGCGCTCCCGCGATTCCCAGCCGAGGGCCAGGTACCCTTCTAGGGTGCTGCTGTGTGTCTCCGCGAGTCATAAGACCGCCCCGTTCGAGTTGCTCGAACGACTCAGCGTGCACACCGACCGCGTCGCCGCGACCATCGCCGGGCACGACGAATGCGTGCAGGGAGCCGTGGTCGTGGCGACCTGCAACCGCTTCGAGGCGTACGTCGAGATGGACGAGCCCGTCACCGCGGCCGGAGCCGTCGGCGTCGAGGCCGCCCTCCTCGCGATCGAATCCGCCACCGGTGTGACACCGACCGAGCTCGAGGGGTTCTACGAGGTCGTGGCAGGCGATGACGTCGCCCATCACCTCTTCTCGGTGGCATCCGGCCTCGAATCCGTCGTCATCGGCGAGGGCGAGATCGCCGGCCAGGTGCGCCGCGCGCTCACCGAGGCCCGCGAGCACGGCACCACCTCCCCCGAACTCGAGCGCCTGTTCCAGCGCGCCAGCGAGACCCAGCGCGGCATCAAGAACGCCACCGCGATCGGTCGCGCCGGCCGCTCGCTCGTCCGCCTCTCCCTGGAGCTGGCCGACAGCCGCGTCACCGACTGGTCGCAGCTGCGCGTGGTCATGGTCGGCACCGGCTCGTATGCCGCGGCCACCGTCGCGGCGCTGCGCGACCGCGGCGCCGCCGACATCTCGGTCGCCTCGCCGTCGGGTCGGGAGGCGCTGTTCGCCGGCCGGCACGCGCTGCAGCCGGTGCCCGCGGCAGCCTTCGCCGCTGCCGTCGCCACCGCCGACCTCGTCATCACCTGCACGAGCGCCGAGCACCCCGTGCTGTCGGCGGCGACGTTCGCCGAGGGTCTGGCGGCGACGGATGCCGCACTGCACCCGGCGCGCCGCCTCGTGATCGACCTGGGCCTGCCGCGCAACGTCGACCACGACGTCGCCGCCGTCGCCGACACCGATCTGCTGGACCTCGAGACCATCCGCCTGCACGCGCCGCTGGAGGAACTGCAGGCTACCGACGACGCCCGCCGGCTCGTGGCCGACGCCGCCGCGCGCTTCGTCGTCGCCGGCGAGCGTCGCAGCGTGACGCCCGCCGTCGTGGCCATGCGGGCCCATGTGGCCGCCGTACTCGAGACCGAGATCGCCCGCGCGCGGGGCCGGGGCGACGACGGCACGACCGAGCAGGCGCTGCGCCACCTGGCCGGGGTGCTCATGCACACCCCCACCGTGCGCGCCCACGAACTGGCCGAGCAGGGCCGCGCCGACGACGTCTTCACCGCCGTGTCGGCGCTGTTCGGTCTCGAGATCGACGAGGCATCCTCCCCCGCCGTCCCCGACGGCATCGCCTCCGCGAGCTGACCCCGCCCCCGAGCGCGTATTCGCGTCGCCGAGCGCGTATTCACGACGCCGAGTGAGCACTCGCGACGCCGAGTGAGCACTCGCGACGCCCGGCGGCATCCGTCGCACGGTGAGACGATGGAGGCATGAGCCTGCACATCACCGACGACGCCGCGGCCGACGAGCTGCTCACCCGTGACCCGCTGGCGCTGCTCATCGGCATGCTGCTGGACCAGCAGGTGCCGATGGAGACGGCGTTCGCCGGCCCGCTGAAGATCAGCGAGCGCCTCGGGAGCCTGGATGCCGCGACGATCGCCGGCACCGATCCCGAGCGGTTCGCGGAGTTGTTCGCCCAGACCCCCGCCGTGCACCGCTTCCCCGGCTCCATGGCGGGGCGCGTGCAGGCGCTGTGCACCGCCGTCGTCGACGACTGGGACGGGGATGCCGCGATGATCTGGACCCAGGGCGATCCCGACGGCGCGACGGTGCTCACGCGCCTCAAGACGCTGCCCGGCTTCGGCGAGCAGAAGGCGAAGATCTTCCTGGCGCTGCTGGGCAAGCAGTACGGCTACACCGGCGACGGGTGGCGCGAGGCATCCGCCCCCTACGGCGAAGAGGGGTCGCACCGCAGCGTCGCGGACATCGTCTCGCCCGACTCGCTGCAGAAGGTGCGCGAGTTCAAGAAGGCCGCCAAAGCCGCCGCACGCGAGGCCGCAGCCACGAAGTCCTGAGAAAAACGTCGCGGGCTCTCAGGTTTCTCATAGGGTAGGAGACACCCGACCACCGAAGCCCGCGGAGGCCAGCCATGCTCATGCCGTTCATCATCATCGGCAGCATCGGTCTTCTCGTGCTCGTGATCTCCCTCGTCGTGGGCGACGTGTTCGATCACTTCGAGATCGGTGAGGGCGCCCTGTCGGGCACGGCACTGGGCATCGCCGCCGTCGTCTTCGGCGCGAGCGGGGTGTTCACCACGTCATCGGCGCTGGACGACGTGTGGGTGTACGTCATCGCCGCAGCCCTGGCCCTCGTGGCGTACGTCGTCGCCCTGCTGTTCATCCGCAGGCTCGCCGCCAGCTCCGACGGCGCCCCCGTCAACGCGGTGGGCCTCGTCGGCGTCAGCCGCTCCCCCATCACTCCCGCCGGCGGCGAGGTCTCCCTCGACGGCCCGCACGAGATCGAACGCCGCCTGGCGTATGCCGAGGTGCCCATCCCCGAAGGCGTGCGCATCCGCGTCGTCGAGCACAGCGGCACGCGCGTCAAGGTCGTCGCCGAATAGCCCGCGGCGTCGCCGCGATCCACGGAAGGAACCCCATGCCGGTCGAGATCATCCAGATCGCCGCCGTCCTCGCCCTGATCGTCGCCGTTCTCGGGCTGCTGACGTTCATCGCGCGCCGCATCCGCCGCGTGCCCCCGAACGAGGCGCTCATCATCGTCGGCCGCGGAGCCGGCAAGCCCGTCCCGGGTGAGGCCACCGGTCAGCGGGTCGTCATCGGCGGGCGCACGTTCGTGTGGCCGATCCTGCAGCAGGGGTTCCCGATCTCGCTCGAGCAGCGCCAGATCGGCATCACCGTCGAGGGCGTCGACAAGAACCGCATCAAGATCGCGATCAAGGCGTCGATCAACTTCAAGGTTTCCGGCACCGAAGAGGGCGTGCGCCGCGCCGGCCAGCGCTTCCTCTCGCAGCAGGAGACCCTCACCGACATCATCCGCGAATCCCTCGAGGGGTCGCTGCGATCGATCATCGGCGACATGACGATCGAGCAGATCATCTCCGACCGCAAGGGTCTGTCCGACCGGGTCGTGGCGGAGACCAAGGCCGACCTCGTCGAGCAGGGCCTGCAGGTGGACCTGCTCAACATCAGCGACATCTCCACGCCCGGCAGCGACTACCTCGCGAACCTCGGTCGCGCCGAGGCCGCCCGAGCCCGCCAGGTGGCCGAGGTCAGCGAGGCCGAGGCCGCCCGTGCGAGCGAATTCGCCCGCATCGAGGCCGCCGAGCAGATCGCCGAGCGGCAGAAGGCGCTGAGCCTGCGGCAGGCGTCGATCAAGGCCGAGACCGACCGCGCGAACGCCGAGGCGGAGGCCGCCGGTACGTTCACCAAGGCCGAGCAGGATCGCCTCGTCGCCCAGCAGGAGCGCGAGGCGCTCATCGAGCAGGCACTCGTGACGCAGGAGCGCCTGGACATCGAGATCCGCAAGCCCGCCGAGGCCGAGGCGTACGCCGAGGTGCAGCGGGCCACGGCCCTGCGTGACGCGGCCAACGCCGCCACCGAGGCCGACGCCTACAAGCGCACCAAGATCGCCGAGGCGAACAAGGTCGCCGCGGTGCAGGATGCCGAGGCATCCGCCACGTCCGTCCGCTTCGCCGGTGAGGCCGAGCGCGACAAGCAGGTCGCCCTGGCCGCCGGTATCCGCGCCGAGGGCGAGGCCCGCGCCGCCGCGACCCAGGCCGAGGGTGTCGCCGAGGCCGCCGCGACCGATGCGAAGGCCGAAGCGCTCAAGAAGTACGGCGAGGCGGCCCTGGCGCAGGAGATCATCTCCCGCCTGCCCGAGATCGTGCGCGCCGCGGCGGAGCCGATCAGCAACATCGACCAGCTCACCGTCATCTCCACCGACGGCGCCTCGGCGATCACCAAGACCGTCGGCACCGTGCTCGGCGAGGGCACCGAGGTCGTGAAGTCCCTCACCGGCCTCGACCTCGGCACGCTGCTGTCGAGCTTCGCCGGGGCACGGGCTGCGGATGCCGCGGCCCCCGTCGCCGCCGGCAGCGGCAACGGCTCGCGCGCCGCGAAGGGCGACTGACCCCCGACCCCGCACCCTGCGGACGCCACTTCTTCGGAGAACGCCGCGACCTCGGAGCTTCCCCCCGCCTTGTGCTCCGAGGAACCGGCGTTCTCCGAAGAACCCTTCGCCGGTCGGACGGATGCCGCGCGGCACCCCGCCGCCGGCGTCCACCCGCCCGCACCCACCCGGGGGCACCCGCCCGGCGGCATCCACCCGCCCGCTTCACCAGCCCGATTCACCCGATAAACCACGATTCGGATGGGACATCACGCAGTGCGTGGTTTCCCATCCGAAAAGTGGTTTCTGACTGCTGAACGTGGCACCCGGGGACGAACGTGGCACCCGGGCACACGAGCAGCCCGGGCACGCGAGCGCCCCGCCCCCGCGGGGGAGGGATGCCGCGGGCTACGCGCCGCGCAGGCGCTCGGCCAGGTACGCGGTGAGGCCGTCCAGCGGCACGCGCTCCTGCGCCATGGTGTCGCGGTCGCGCACCGTCACGGCGTTGTCGTCCAGCGAGTCGAAGTCGACGGTGACGCACAAGGGCGTGCCGACCTCGTCCTGACGGCGGTAGCGGCGCCCGATGGCCCCGGCGTCGTCGAAGTCGATGTTCCAGCCGTTGCTGCGCAGCGTGTCGGCCACTTCGCGCGCCAGCGGCGACAGCCGCTCGTTGCGCGACAGCGGCAGCACGGCCACCTTCACCGGCGCGAGGCGCGGGTCCAGGCGCAGCACCGTACGGGTGTCCACCCCGCCCTTGGCGTTGGGCACCTCCTCCTCGTCGTACGCGTCGACGAGGAACGCCATCATGGCGCGGGTGAGGCCGAACGACGGCTCGATGACGTACGGGATGTACTTCTCGCCGGTCGCCTGGTCGAAGTAGGTCAGCGACTGGCCCGATGCGTCGGAGTGGCTGCCCAGGTCGTAGTCGGTGCGGTTGGCGACGCCCATGAGCTCGCCCCACTCCTTGCCCGCGAACCCAAACCGGTACTCGACGTCGATCGTGCCGGCGGAGTAGTGCGCGCGGTCCTCTTCGGGCACGTCGAACCGGCGCATGTTGTCGGGGTTCACGCCGAGGTCGACGAACCAGTTCCAGCACGCCTCGACCCAGTGGTCGAACCACTCGCCCGCTTCGGCCGGCGGCGTGAAGAACTCGATCTCCATCTGCTCGAACTCGCGCGTGCGGAAGATGAAGTTGCCCGGCGTGATCTCGTTGCGGAACGCCTTGCCGACCTGGCCGATGCCGAACGGCGGCTTCTTGCGCGAGGCGGTCAGCACGTTCGCGAAGTTCACGAAGATGCCCTGCGCGGTCTCGGGGCGGAGGAAATGCAGCCCGGCCTCGTCGTCCACGACACCGAGGTAGGTCTTCACCAGACCCGAGAAGGCCTTCGGCTCGGTGTACCGGCCCTTCGTGCCGCAGTTGGGGCAGGGCACGTCGGCCAGCCCGTTCTCGGCGGGGCGACCCTTGCGGGCCTCGAAGTCCTCGATGAGGTTGTCGGCGCGGAACCGCTTGTGGCACTGCAGGCACTCCACGAGCGGGTCGGTGAACGTCGCCACGTGGCCGGAGGCCTCCCACACGCGCTTGGGCAAGATGATCGAGGAATCCAGGCCCACCATGTCGCCACGGCCGCGCACGAACGTCTGCCACCACTGCCGACGGATGTTCTCCTTCAGCTCGGTCCCCAGCGGCCCGTAGTCCCAGGCCGATCGGGATCCGCCGTAGATCTCACCGGCCTGGAAGACGAACCCGCGGTGGCGGGCCAGGGCGATCACTTTGTCGAGGCGGGACTGCTCGGCCACAGGTGGCTCCAAATGGTCGTGGTGCGGGCGCGGAAATCGCGGATGCCGCGAGGAGGCGGCATCCGTCGATTCTAGTCGTCGTGTGCTCGGAGCCTGCCCCGAGCCCGCTCGGTCAGCTGACGAAGGGGATCGTCAGGGGATAGCGGTACCACTGCCCCTGGCTCGCCTTGACGGCCGCGACGATCGACAGCACGAGATCGAGGATGCCGACGGCGATCAGCACGAAGAAGCCGATGAGCACGAACAGCAGGATGCTGCCGACGAGCACGCCGATGAGCACCGTCAGCTGGAAGTTGAGCGCCTGCGCCGTGTGCGCCCGCACGAACGGGCCGCGGTCGCGCATGACGAGGTAGGCGATGAGCGCCGGCACGAAGGAGAAGAAGAGGCCGCCGATGTGCACGAGCGTCGCCCACATCTTCTCGTCGGCGGGGCTCATGGGCATGGGACCGTACGGCGCACCGTAGGGCGGGGGCGGGGGCATGGTCACGTGACCAGCCTACGGCGGCACGGGGGCCTTTCGCGCGAGAATCGGCCTGCCGGCTCACCCGTATCCGCACCACCGTGCGACCCACGCGAGGATCTGTCCCCGCTGCTCGGCGGTGGCGGGCAGCTCGATGAGCCCGGCCGTGCCGTCGATCTCGACGCCGAGCGTGAACACCGTGCCGCGCTTGTCCTCGAGCACGGCGTGCGGGTCGCAGCGCAGGGGCCACAGCGGCACGTCGACGGATGCCGCGGGGGCGGTGCCGTCGACGGCGAGCCCCACCGCGAAGGGCGCCGGCGCCCCGGCGGCGAACTGCAGCAGGTTGGTGGGGTGCACCTCGACGACGCGGAGCGCGCCATCGCCGCCCGCGGGCGCGATGCGCAGCCGCCAAGCGGCGGGCGCGCCGGCGGCGGAGGGGACGAACTCCTCCCACGACAGGCCGGCGACGGCGGCGACGTCGTGGGCGAGGCACTCCTTCTCGTGCAGACGATCGGTGAATCCCAGCGGGTCGTCCGCGGCGACGCGGTAGGCGGTGCCGCCGGCCAGCGTGAGCACCACCAGGCTCTCGCGCGCGGCGGCATCCGGCTCGCCGTCGCACGCCGACGGCGGCAGGTCGATGCGCAGGTCCACCGTGCGACCCGCGGTGATCGTGCTGTCGCGCTCGCGCACCGCGGGGCCGTCGAACCAATCGTCGCGCAGTTCGACGCGGGCGATCTCGAGATCACCGTCGGTGTCGTTGGCGACGCGCACCTGGGCCGTGCGGTCGGCGGCATCCGACCGCAGCTGCTGCAGCGTCACCACCACGCCGGCGGGGAGGTCCGCGGCGGTCGCGTCGGGAGCCGGAGCGGGCGTCGGGGTGCACGCGGCGAGCGCGGCGAGGCCCGCCAGCGCGAGGGTCGCGCACCCGGCCCGCGCACAACGTCGCCATTTCGCCGTGGCATCCGCCCATCCGGCCCGGTTCGGCCCGCCGTGCTGCCGGATCAGCGACGTTGTGCGCACGGCCACGGCCCCACCTACCGCCGCAGCGTCTCGCGGGCGACGGTGAAGTCCTCCAGCGCCACCGGATCGATCTCGATCCCGATACCCGCGCCGGTGGGCACGCGCACATGGCCGTCCTCGAGCACGACCGGCTCGGTCACGATGTCGCGCGGATAGAAGCGGTCCGACGCCGACACGTCGCCCGGCAGCGTGAACCCGGGGAGGGCGGCCAGCGCGGCGTTCGCGGCGCGGCCGATGCCGGTCTCGAGCATGCCGCCGCACCACACCGGGATGTCCGCCGCGCGGCACAGGTCGTGGATGGCCACCGCCTCGAGGTAGCCGCCGACCCGGCCCGCCTTGATGTTGATGATGGACGCCGCGCCCAGCCCGCGTGCGTCCTGCGCGGCCTTGAGCGACACGATCGACTCGTCCAGGCACAGCGGGGTGCGCAAGCGCCCGGCGAGCACGGCGTGGTCGACGAGGTCGTCCTCCTGCAGCGGCTGCTCGATGAGCAGTAGGTCGAACCGGTCGAGCTCGATCAGGGTGTCGACGTCGGCGAGTGTGTACGCCGAGTTCGCATCGACCTGCAGTGGAATGGTCCCGAACGCGTCGCGCACCGCCGCGGTGTCGCGGACGTCGCGGCCGGGCTTGATCTTGATCTTGATGCGCACGTAGCCGGCGTCGAGGTACTCGCCGACCGCGTCCACGAGCGCGGCGGCGTCGCGCTGGATCCCCACCGAGACCCCGCTCGGCACCCGGTCGACCGTCGCGCCGAGGTACTCCCCCAGCGGCCGGCCCTGTGCCCGCAGGCTCGCATCGAGCACCGCCAGCTCCAGCCCCGCCTTGGCCATGCGATGCCCCTTGAACGGCTCGAGGATGCCGGCGACCTCCTCGGGCGCCAGCGTGCCGCGGTCCAGCAGCGCAGGACCCAGCCATCGCAGCGCCACATCCCACGCGCCCTGCGTGTACTCGCTGGAGTACAGCGGCGCCTGCTGGGTGACGATCTCGCCCCACCCGTCACCGTCGGCGGTCAGCGCCCGCACGACGATCACCTCGCGCTCGTACTCGGTGCCGAACGAGGTCGCGAAGGGGGCGACGAGCGGCATCCGCAGCACGCGCAGTTCGAGGCCTTCGAGGGCGACTGATGCCGCGGGCGTGGTGATGGGCATGCGCTCAGGCTAGTGGCGCCGACTCAGCCGGAGAAGGTGAACCCGTCAGGGTCGCCGGGCCGCGGCGGACGCAGCCGCGCGGGGGCCGGCCAGGGCAGCGCGACCTGCCGCGAGTGGCGGCTGACGTCGCCGTAATCGTCGACCTTCACGACCACCCGCTCGGGGGTCACCTCGACCATGCGCACCCGGATCGCCCCGGGCGCCTCGCCCTCCAGCATCCACACGTCGGCCAGCCACGCGATGCCGTGGCCCTCGAGCGCCGCTTCGGCATCGAGCCAGTCGAGGGGGCCGGAGACGTCGCGCCCGAGCAGGTCGACGGCCAGCCAGTCGTCGCCTTCGGGGCGGATCCAGCCGATCAGCTCGCCGTCGTCGCGGCGATGCGCGGTCCAGTCGTCGGGGATCACACCGTCACGCTACCGGCGTCGCAGCGCCGTGGCGCGGCATCTGATCGCCACGATTTCGGAGATCGCCGGTTCTGCGGACCGGAACCGGCCCCCGGGTCCGACATCGTGGCGATCTCCGAAGAACCCGACGTCAGGCCCGCACGAACAGGTACCCGCGGGCGTCGTCGAAACCGCCGACGACGAGTCCGGATGCCAGCTGCTCGGTGAACTCGGCACGCACGCGCCTGCGCCAGGCCGCGGCCTCGGCGGGCGACGTCGACCGCAGCGACTCGATGTCCCGGGGCACCGCGACCGTCGCCACGACCGCATCGGCGGCGGGCGGCGAGGCGGGGGCGGCGAGCGCCCACGACACCATGAGCCGGTCGCTCTCGTCACCGCGGTTGATGACATCGTCCATCGGCCCGTACTGGTTGGGCAGGTACTCGGTCACGCGCGCGCCCAGCACGATGAGGTTGAAGTGGGCGTTGCGGGCGATGAGCGGATCGAACGTCCACGTGATGTGGCCGACGTCGCGGGTGAAGGCCCACGCCCGCTGGTGCTGCTTCAGCAGCCGCCCGAGCCCGGTGCCGCGGTACTCCGCGAGCACACCGGTGACGTGCGAGTGCATCGACCGCTCCGCGGGCGCGGCGAAGAACGCCACCGACGCCCCGACCATGCGGTCGCCGTCGTACAGACCCACGGCGTAATTGCCGGAGTGCGCGAGGGCGCGCAGCAGGTTCGGCGGCATGCCGCCGTCGTCACCTCCCCAGACCTCGGCCAGCACGTCCGTCGCCGCGAACACCTCATCGAGGGTCTCGAGCGGGCGGATCTCGATGCCGGGAGGAGCGGTGAGGTCGTCGAGGTCGGCCATGCCCTCACCCTACGACTCGCGCCGACCCCCCCCGCCGGGCGGCGGTAACCTGGCCCGATGGCCGGACGGGACGAGGACGCACGCAGACGGCTCACCCGGATGCCACCGCAGGGCGCGATCGTCGCGGTGCTGGCCATCGCGGGTCTCGCGTCGTCGTTCATGTTCACCCTGGTGGTCCCGATCCAGGCGAAGCTCCCCGAGCTCCTCAACGCCAGCCGCGACGACACCGCGTGGGTCGTGACCGCGACGCTGCTGGCCGCCGCCGTGATCACCCCGATCGCGGGGCGCCTGGGCGACATGTACGGCAAGCGCCGCATCGTGCTGGTGCTGCTGGCGCTGCTCGTCCTCGGCTCCGTCATCGCCGCGCTGTCCAGCGGCATCGTCGGCGTGATCATCGGTCGCGCGCTGCAGGGCGCCGTCACCGGGGTCGTGCCGCTGGCGATCTCGATCCTGCGCGACGTGCTGCACGAAGACCGGGTGGATGCCGCGATCGCCCTCATCAGCGCGACGATGGGCGTGGGCGGGGCTCTCGGCATGCCGCTGAGCGCTCTCGTCACGCAGTACAGCGACTGGCACGCCCTGTTCTGGATGGCCGCCGGCATGGGCGTCGTGGTGTTCGGCCTCGTGCTGTGGATCATCCCGGTGAGCGTCCTGCGCACCGCCGGCCGGTTCGACTACGTCGGCGCGGCGGGTCTCGCGATCGGCCTGACCGGCGTGCTGCTGGCGGTCTCCCGCGGCAACGAATGGAGCTGGACCTCGCCCGCCGTGCTCATCTGCGGCCTGGGCGGACTCGCCGTCCTGATCGCGTGGGGCTGGTTCGAGCTGCGCATCGCGGAGCCGCTCCTGGACCTGCGGGTCGCCGCACGCCGCCCCGTGCTGCTGACGAACATCGCCTCCCTCGCGATGGGGTTCTCGCTGTTCGCCTCGAACGTCGCCTACCCGCAGCTGCTGGAGCTTCCCGCCCCCGCCGGGTTCGGGCTGTCGCTGCTGGCCGCGAGCCTCGTGATCGCCCCCGCGGGCCTGGTGATGATGGTGCTCTCGCCCTACTCCGGGCGTCTGGCCCGCACGGTGGGGCCACGGCTGCTGCTCGTGCTCGGCGCCATCGCCCTCATCGTCGCCTACGGGTTCACCCTGCTCTTCTCCTCCGAGGTGTGGCACCTGCTGGTGGCGAACCTGCTGGTGGGGGTGGGCATCGGCTTCGGCTACGCCGCCATGCCCATGCTGATCATGCGCAGCGTGCCGCAGAGCGAGACGGGCGCCTCGAACGGGCTCAACGCGCTGTTCCGGTCGCTGGGCACGAGCACGGCCGCCGCCGTCATCGGCGCGGTGCTCGCCAGCATGTCCACGACCCAGGACGGAGTGCAGGTCCCCACGGCATCCGCCTTCGAATTGGCGTTCATCCTCGGCGGCGCCGCGGCCATCGTGGCGCTGGTCCTGGCCGCCTTCATCCCGCAACGCCCGGCACGCGAACCCCATCCCTCTCTGCCCGCGTGAGGGTTACCCTGGGCGGATGAGCACCAACGAACCGGCCCAGGTTCCCGCCGGACCGCCGCCGGCGCCGGCCGAAACGGCAGCGTCCGGCCCGCAGGGTGACAACGACGCGAGGTTCTTCGGTCAGCCGTGGGCCTTGGCCCACGTGTTCGGCGTGGAGATGTGGGAGCGCTTCAGCTTCTACGGCATGCAGGGCATCCTGCTGCTGTACCTGTACTACTCCGTCGCCGACGGCGGCCTGGGGATGGACCAGACCGTCGCCGCCGGCATTGTGGGCGCCTACGGCGGCAGCGTCTATCTCTCCACGATCCTCGGCGCGTGGATCGCCGACCGCGTGCTCGGTTCGGAACGGGTGCTGTTCTACAGCGCCATCGTCATCGTCGCCGGGCACATCGCCCTGGCGCTGCTGCCCGGGTTCGCCGGCGTCACCGTGGGCCTCATCCTCGTCGCGCTGGGTTCGGGCGGCCTCAAGGCCAACGCGACCAGCGTCGTGGGCACGCTCTACCGGCGGAACGACCCGCGACGGGATGCCGGCTTCTCGCTGTTCTATCTCGGCATCAACCTCGGCGCGCTGCTCGGACCGCTGCTGACCGGGCTGCTGCAGTCCACCCTCGGTTTCCACTGGGGTTTCGGGCTCGCCGCCGTCGGCATGGCGCTGGGGCTCCTGCAGTACTCGTTCGGCCGCAAATCGCTACCGGCGGAGTCGCGGAATGTCCCGAACCCCCTCCCCCGCAGCCGCTACGCGCTCTTCCTGGGCATCGCGCTGGCGGCGATCGCGCTGATCGTGGTGCTGGTGCTCACCGGGGTGATCCGCGCCGACAACCTGTCGAGCATCGTCATCTACGTCACGATCGCGGCGACCGTCGCCTATTTCGTCGTCATCCTCTCCAGCCGCCAGATCTCGGGCACCGAGCGCAGCCGGGTGTGGGCGTTCGTGCCGCTGTTCATCACGTCCGTGGCGTTCTGGTCGCTGTACCAGCAGCAGTTCACCGTGGTGACCATCTACGCCGACACGAAGCTCGATCGCGACATCTTCGGGTTCGAGATGCCGGTGCCGTGGGTGCAGTCGATCAACCCGATCTTCATCATCATCCTCTCGGGCGTCTTCGCGTGGCTGTGGACGAAGCTCGGCGACCGCCAGCCGTCGACTCCGGTCAAGTTCGGCCTGGGCGTCATGATCATGGGCGCGGCGTTCCTGCTGTTCCTGCCGTTCGCCAACGGTGGGGACGGTTCGACGCCGCTCATCGCAATGATCGGCATCCTGCTGGTGTTCACCATCGCCGAGCTGCTGCTGTCGCCGGTGGGGCTCTCGGTGACGACGAAGCTCGCACCCGCGCACTTCCACACGCAGATGGTCGCGCTGTTCTTCCTGTCCGTCGCGCTGGGCACGGCGATCTCCGGGCTGCTGGCGCAGTACTACGACCCCGAGGACGAGGTGCCGTACTTCTCGATCCTCGGCCTCATCGCCATCGGTGTCGGCGTCATGCTGCTGGTGTTCGTCAAGCCCGTGCTGCGACTGATGCAGGGGGTGCGCTGAGGCGCACGCCGGCTCACCGGCACCACTGCTCCCGCAGGGTCAGCGGCACGATCGACGGGCGGCGAGCGGCCGTGGTCAGCGCGATGCGCTCACCGGAGTGCGCAGACCTCGTCAGCGCCGTCATGATCTCCAGCACGTGCAGGGCGACCTCACCGCCGGCGCGGCCCTCGCCGTCGCGCAGTCGGTCGATCACGGCGATGCCGCGACCGGCGTCGGCGTAGCCGGCGGCGGCGGGGAGGGTCGTCCATCCCGCTTCGCCACGACGACGAAGCGCGACCTCGCCGGCGAAGGTGTTCGGGTCGGGCACGGTGAGGGATCCCGCCTCGCCGTGCACCTCGATCGGCGCCGAGGTGGTGCCGACGGCGTCGAAGCTGAACGTCACGCTCGACAGCGCGCCGCCGGCGTGCTCGAGGATGCCGGTGACGTGGGTGTCGATCTCCACGGGCAGCACCTCGCCCTCGCGCGGACCGGACCCGATGCGCCGCGTGTCACGGGTGCGCGACGAGGCGCCGCCGACCCGCACGACGGGCCCGAGCAGGTGCACGAGCGAGGTGAGGTAGTACGGCCCCATGTCCATGAGGGGCCCGCCGCCTTCGCGGTAGTAGAAGTCGGGGTGGGGATGCCACGACTCGTGGCCCGCCGAGACCCAGGTGGCCACGGCCGAGACCGGCCTGCCGATCTCTCCGGCATCGATGGCGGCACGCGCCGTCTGGATGCCGGTGCCGAGCACGGTGTCGGGCGCGGCACCCACCCACGAGGCGCCCGCGGCGGCCATGACACCGAGGGCGTCGTCGAAGGTGGCCGCGAGGGGCTTCTCGCCGTAGACGTCCTTGCCCGCCGCGAGGGCCGCGAGCGCGATCTCGGCGTGCGCCGCGGGGATGGTGAGGTTGATCACGGTCTGCACCTGCGGGTCGGCGACGAGCTCGGCGACCGCGAGAGCCCGGCATCCGGGGATCTCGGCGGCGACGGCGGCCGCCCGGTCGGCGTCGAGGTCGGCGACCGCGACGACGCGCACGCTGTCCAGACCCGCGAAGGTGTCGAGGTACTGCCGGGAGATGACTCCCAGCCCGACTATGCCGATTCCGTGCGGCTGGCCCACAGCAGGCCCCTCTCGATGATGGTGCGGACGTTGTCGTCCTGGAGGACGTCGAGGCTGTGCCCGGGGGTGGCGACGAAGATGCGCCCCTTGCCCCACAGCCGCGTCCACACCGCCGGCGAGGTGAGGGGCCGATGCCACGGGTGGTAGGGCTGGACGGGGTGCGTGGTGGTGGCGAGCACGTCGACGAGGTCGTCGTGCAGGACCCAGTACTGCTCGGTGTGGAGGGTGAAGTCCTCCAGGCCCGCCATGATCTCGTGCCCGCGCCCGAGGTCGGTGAGCTCGACGGTGTAAGGCAGGTAGTTGTCGGACTGGTCGCCGGAGCACTGATCGGGGTGCTTCGAGGGGTGCGTCGCGAACTGCCCCCCGACCAGCTGCAGGTAGTCGGAGGTGTTGCGGTACGAATCCGCGATGCCGCCGTGCCAGCCGGCGAGACCCGTGCCGTTCTCGACGGCCGTACGGAGCCCGGCGAAGGCCTCACGGGAGATCTCGGACATCGTCACCGACTGCAGGATCAGGTCGGTCGCCGCCATCACCGCCTCGTCGGCGTAGATCTCGTTGGAGTCCTCGACCCGCACGTCGAAGCCGCTGCCCTCGAGGAACGGGATGAACAGGTCGGTCGCTTCGACGGGGTGGTGGCCCTCCCACCCGCCCCGGACGACGAGTGCGGCGCGTGCGGTCATGCGGTTTCTCCTTCGACGGTGACGTGGATGCTGTCGCGGGCGGCGCTCTGCTCAACAGCGGCGAGCACGCGCTGCACGCGGGCCGCGTCGGCGAAGGTCGGCGAGACCGCCTCACCCCCCGCGATCGCGCGCACCAGGTCGACCACCTGGTGGGTGAACAGGTGCTCGTAGCCGAGCCCGTGACCGGCGGGCCACCAGGCGTCCGCGTACGGGTGCTCCGGCTCGTTGGCCTGGATGCGGCGGAACCCCTGCTCGCCGGCGGGGTCGGTGGCGTCGTAGAACTCCAGCTCGTTCATCGCGCGGAAGTCGAAGGCGATCGAGCCGCGATCGCCGTTGATCTCGATGCGGTTGGAGTTGCGGTGGCCCGTCGCCAGCCGCGTCGCCTCGAACACGCCCATGGCGCCGCCGGCGAACCGCGCCGTGAAAGCCGCGGCATCGTCGACCGTCACCGACCGCCGGGGGGCGTCGGCCTGAGCACGCCCGCCCAGACCCACCTGCTCCTCGAGCACGGGGCGCGTCGGGACGAAAGTGCGCATCATGGCCGAGACGCCGACGATGTCGTCGCCGGTCAGCCACTGCGCGGTGTCGATGCTGTGCGCGCCGATGTCGCCGAGCGTCCCGGAGCCGGCGCGGGTCTTGTCCAGCCGCCAGGTGAAGGGCGCGTCGGGGTCGCTCAGCCAGTCCTGCAGGTACTGCGCCCGCACATGGCGCACCTCTCCGATGCGGCCCTGCTCGACCAGCCGACGCGCGAGCGACAGTGCGGGGGTGCGCCGGTAGCTGAAGCCGCACATGCTGACCACACCGCGGGCGTGCGCGCGTTCGGCGGCCGCGACCATGAGGTCAGCTTCGGCGACATCGTTGGCCAGCGGCTTCTCACACAGCACGTGCTTGCCCGCCGCCAGCGCCGCCAGCGCGATCTCGGCGTGGGTGTCGCCCGGCGTGCAGATGTCGACGATGTCGATGTCGTACCGCTCGACCGCGCGACGCCAGTCGTCCGCGGACGCGTCGAAGCCGAAGGCGGTGGCGGCCGCCGCCGTGCGCTGCGGATCGCGCCCGACCAGCAGGGTCAGCTCAGGGGTGCGCGGCAGATCGAAGAACCGGTGGGCGGTGCGCCACGCGTGCGCGTGCATCCGTCCCATGAATCCGGTGCCGATCATCGCGACCCGCAGGGGCGTGGTCATCGCAGTCCTCTCCCGTGGCGCGGTCGACCCCGCGCGCACCTCGTCCTCGCGGCGCCCGCCGCTCACATCGGTCCGGCGACCGCCGCGTCGCGGGTTGCGGTCGTCACGGGCTGCACGTCGACGCTCACGCGGCCCGCTTCCGGCACGGTCACTTCGCGCACCGCGCCGGTCAGCTCCAGCGACGCCGGAGCCTCCGGTGTCTCGCAGTCCGCGCCGACCCACAGCCGGATCTCGCCGGGCTCGACGATGCGGCGCAGCTGCCGCCCGGTGAACGCGAGCTGCGAGGCGGGCACGCGGAAGGTGACCACGGCCTCCTCGCCCGGCTGCAGTGCGACGCGCCGGTAGGCGAGCAGCTGGGCCACCGGGCGGGTGACGCTCGCGTAGACGTCCCGACCGTACAGCTGCACGACGTCTACCCCGGCACGATCCCCCGTGTTGCGCACGCGCACGCTCGCGACGATGTCGCCGTCGGTGGCGACCTCGGGCTGCACCGTCAGCTCTTCGTGCGCGAAGGTCGTGTACGTCAGGCCGAAGCCGAACGGCCGCAGCGGCGTGCTGTCGGCGCTGGTGATGTCGTTGGGGCCGCCGAGGATGGGGTGCAGATAGCTGTAGGGCTGCGCGCCGCCGGCACGCGGCAGCGAGATCGGGAGCCGGCCGGACGGCGCGACCCGGCCGGAGACGATGCCGGCGAGCGCCTGGGCCCCCTCCTCTCCGGGGAAGAACGCCTGCAGCACGGCGGAGACGGACCCGTCCAGCGCCCAGTCGATCGCGTAGGGCCGGCCGGTGAGCAGCACCATCACCACGGGCGTGCCGGTCGCGACCACCGCCTCGACCAGCTCCCGCTGGACGCCCGGCAGGTCGAGGCTCTCGACGTCGTTGCCCTCGCCGACCGTGCCGCGGCCGAAGAGCCCGGCGCGGTCGCCGACCACGACGATGGCGACGTCGGCGCCGGCGGCCGAAGCCACGGCATCCTCGAAGCGGCTGCGGTCATCGCCCTCGACGTCGCTTCCGACGGCGAAGCAGATCTCCGCCGCGGCGAACTCCTCACCCAGCGCCTCACGCACGGTCGGGGCCGCGAAGCCCGCCGGCGTGCCCGGGTGGTGTGCGAGCACGTGGTTGACGAAGGAATAGCACCCGAACAGGGCCCGGGAGTCGTCGGCGTTGGGTCCGATCACCGCGATGCGGCGTGGTTCGGCGAGCGGGAGGATGCCGTCGTTGGCCAGCAGCACGACCGACTGCTCGGCGAGCGTCAGCGCCACCTGCCGGTGCGCCGGAGAATCGAGGTCGACGGCCGTGGGCGGTGTGTCGAAGGTCGCGTCGAGCAGGCCCAGATCCTCCTTCTGCGTGAGCACGCGCAGCACCGCCCGGTCGACCAGCGCCTCATCGAACAGGCCGGCGCGAACGCGCTCTGCCAACGGCTCGAGGTAGGCGTCTCCCGTGGGCAGCTCGACATCGATGCCGGCTTCCAGCGCCAGCGCCGCCGCCTCGCCGCGGTCGGCGGCGATGGCGTGCATGGTGTGCAGGAACGCGACCGAGAAGTAGTCCGACACCACGACCCCGTCGAAGCCCCACTCGCCGCGCAGCAGATCGGTGAGCAGTCGCGGATCGGCCGCCACCGGCATCCCGTCGATCTCGGCGTACGAGTTCATCACCGAGCGCACCCCGCCCTCGCGCACGGCCATCTCGAACGGCGGCAGGAACACGTCGCGCAGCTCACGCTCGCCCATGTGCACCGGGGCGTGGTTGCGTCCGGCCTGCGACGCCGAGTACCCGACGAAGTGCTTGAGCGTGGCGTGCACGCCGGCGTCCTGGATGCCGCGGATGTACGCGGTGCCGATCGTGCCGACGACGTACGGGTCCTCGGCGATGCACTCATCCACCCGTCCCCACCGCGGGTCGCGGATGACGTCGAGCACGGGCGCGAGGGTCTGGTGGATGCCGAGCTCGCGCATCGACTCGCCGATGAGGCGCCCCATGCGCTGCACCAGGTCGGGATCGAAGGCGGCGCCCCACGCCAGCGGCGTCGGGAAGGTCGCGGCCTGCCACGCAGCCAGGCCCGTGAGGCTCTCCTCGTGCACGATGGCAGGGATCCCCAGCCTGGTCTCCTGCTGCAGCCGGCGCTGCTCGCCCCAGAGCCACTGCGCACGCTCGACCGGGTCGACCGGTCGCGTGCCGTAGACCCGGGTGAGGTGACCGAGGCCATGGCGGGCCGCCTCGTCGTACCGCGTGGTGGTGGCCATCTCGCCGGCCATCGGCGCCACCACCTCGTCGCCCTGATCGACCCAGTAGCCGACGAGCTGCGCCAACTTCTCATCGAGGGTCATGCGCTCGAGCAGAGCGCGCACGCGCGCAGAGACAAGGGTGTCCACGGGGTACTCCTAAGGTGGGGCGTTCAGCCCTTGACGGCGCCGGTCAGACCGCCGACGATGCGGCGCTCGAACAGGCTGAAGAACACGAGGGCGGGGATCATCGACAGTGAGGTGAAGGCCAGCACCCGCGCCGTGTCGACGGAGTACTGCGAGGAGAAGGCCTGCACACCCAGCGGCAGGGTGTAGGTCGCCTCGTTGTTGAGGATGAACAGCGGCAGCAGGTAGCTGTTCCAGCTGCCGATGAAGGCCAGGATGCCGGTCGTGATGACGCCCGGCAGCGCCAGCGGGATCACCATGCGCCAGAAGAACCCGAGGCGGCTGGCCCCGTCGATGAACGCGGCCTCCTCGATCTCGTCCGGGATGGCTTTGAGGAACGGCACCAGGATGATGATCGTCGTCGGCAGGGCGAACGCGATCTGCGGGAGGATGATGCCGGGCAGCGAGTTCATGAGGCCGAGGTCGCGCACCACGATGTACAGCGGCGTGATGGCCACGGTGATGGGGAACATCAGGCCGGCGGCGAACATGGCGTACAGGGCACCGCGTCCGCGGAAGCGGTAGCGGGCGAGCACGTAGCTGGCCATGAGCCCGAGGATCACCGCACCCGCCGTGGTCGACAGGGCGGCGATGGCGGAGTTGAGCACCTGGCGCCAGAACATCGACCCGGCGAGCACATCGAGGTAGTTCTCGAAGTTCCACGGGCTCGGCAGCCCCGACGGATCGGAGGTGATCTGCGCGTTCGTGCGGAACCCGCCGAGGATGATGTACGCGACCGGCACGAGGATGACCGCGATGACCACCAGGGCGACGAAGTACACCACGGGGCTGCCCCAGGGCAGCTTCTCCTTGTGCCGTCGGCCGGGCGTGAGCAGCGGCTCGTCGGGCGGGGTCGTGGTGATGAGGGCTGTCGCGGTCATCGACGCTTACCTCCCGTGAGGGCACCCGCGGTATCGCGGCGCAGGACGAAGCGCTGGTAGATCAGCGCGACGACGAGTGAGATGAGGAACAGGACGACCGCCACGGCACTGCCGTAGCCGTAGTTCCCGGAGTTGCGGCCCTCGGAGACCATGTAGGTCGCCATGGTGGAGGTGCCGGCGGTCGAGGCGACGTACTGACCCCAGATGATGTAGACGAGGTCGAACAGCTGCAGCGAGCCGATGATCGACAGGAACGCCCAGATCCGCAGGGTCGGGCCCAGCAGTGGGATGGTGATGCGCCACTGCGTCTGCCAGAACGAGGCGCCGTCGATGGCCGCAGCCTCCGACAGCTCCTCGGGGATGCCCTGGAGACCTGCGAGGAAGAGGATCACGGCGAAGCCGAAGTACTTCCAGGTGATGATCACCATCAGCGTCCAGATGGCGATGTCGGGATTGGCGAGCCAGTCCTGCTCGAGTCCGCCGAGTCCGACGTTCTCGAGGAAGCCGTTCAGTGCGCCGCGCTGCTGGAGCATGAGACTCCAGCCGACGCCGACGACGACCTCGGCGATGACGTAGGGCACGAAGATCAGCACGCGGATGATCGACTGGCCGCGCATGCGGCGGTTCAGCAGCAGCGCCAGCAGCAGTGCCGCCGGCCCCTGCAGCACGAGCGACATCACGACGATGAACGCGTTGTGGCTGAGGGCCGCGTGGAAGGCGGGGTCCTGCAGGATCAGCAGGTAGTTGTTGAACCCCACGAAGTCGGTGGGCGGGCCGTAGCCCTGCCACCGGAAGAAGCCGTAGTAGGCGGCGGCGACGACCGGGAAGATGACGAAGCCGAGGAAGACCAGCAGCGCCGGCCCCACGAGGATGGCGACCTCCAGTCGTCCGGCCCAGCCGAGCCCCTTGCGCCGCCGCCGCACGGGCGGGGACGACACCGTGGTGTCGCCCCCGCCGCGCCGCGCGAGCTCGGCGGATGTATCGCTCTCCGTCAACGAGTTCTCGCGAACAGACATCTGCGCCGTCCTAGCCCTTCGCTGCGGCCGCGTTGACCGCGTCGACGAGCTGCTCCGGACCGCTGTTGCCGGCCAGCATGTCCACGACCGCCACGTTCAGCGCGTTGCCGACGTTGAGGCCGTAGATGGTGTCGAGCCACTGCGAGACGAAGGGCGCCTCGTTGTAGGCCTCGATGATCTGCAGCAGGTAGGGCTCGGTGACCGACTCCTGGGCGACCGTGTTCACCGGCGGGGCGTCGAAGGCGTCGTAGTACGCCGCCTGCACCTCGGAGGTGGCCAGGTAGTTCAGGAAGTCGACGCACTCGTCGGGGGCGTCCACGTAGCAGGAGTAGCCGTCGATGCCGCCGAGGATCGAGCCGGGCTCGCCCTCACCGCCGGGCACCTCGGGGAAGGGGAACCACGCCAGGTCGGGCAGCGGCTTCTCGTCCGGGGTGAGTCCGGCGATGACACCGGGGTTCCAGGCGCCCATGAGCTCCATGCCGGCCAGGTGGTTGGCGATGAGGCCTGCCGACGAACCGGCGCCCTGCTGGGCCTCGGTCGTGAGGAAGCCCTGGTTGAAGGGCTCGGTCGCGGCGAAGTCGGCGAGGTTCTCAGCGGCATTCAGCCAGCACTCGTCGCTGAAGTCCATCTCCTCGGCCGCGGTGGCCATCGTGTCCGGGCTGCAGGCGCGCAGCGCGAAGAAGTAGTACCAGTGCGCGGCCGGCCAGGCGTTCTTGCCGCCCAGCGCGATCGGCTCGACCCCGCTGGTCTTGAGGGCCTCGACCGCCGCACTCATCTCGTCGATGGTCTTGGGGGTCTCGGTGATGCCGGCGGCATCGAAGAGGTCCTGGCTGTAGAACATGCCGCCGGGAAGCACGGCGATGGGCATGCCGTAGAGCTTGTCGCCGACACGCAGGTTGACCAGCGTGGTGTCGGGGATCTCCTCGACTGCGGTGTCGGAGATCGCGTCGGTGATGTCCTTGATCTGGCCCGCCGCGACCATGGCCGCGAGCTTGCCGCCACCGCGCTGCAGGAACAGATCCGGAGCGTCGCCGGAGTTCAGGGCGGTCTGCAGCTTGCCGTCGAGCTCTTCGTTCTGCACGACCTGCACCTTGATGGTGACGCCGGGGTTCTCCTCCGAGAAGGCGGCTGCCGTCTGGTCCCAGAACTCCTTGCCGGGCCCGGTGGTCGAGTTGTGCCAAAGCGTCATCTCGACGTCGCCGTCCTCGGTCTCGCCTCCCCCGGCGGAACAGCCGGCCAGCGCGAGCGCAACGGCCGTGATGGCTGCTGCGGCCGCGAGCGTCCTCTTCGCAATCATGTGATTCTCCTCTTTGAGTGGGCACTCCCAGGATCGTCATGATCTCGGGTTACCCGTCAGTCTCACGCTGCGGCGAAATCGTGTCAAACGTTTTCGAAATCCTTTTTCATGCGTAGGATCAGGGCGATGTCACGCCGCGCAACCATCCACGACGTCGCCGAAGCAGCCGGCGTCTCGGTCTCCACCGTGTCCAAGGCCGTCAACGGCAGGTACGGCGTCGCCGAGAGCACCGTCGCGCGCGTGCTGGATGTGGTGGAGCGCCTCGGCTACGAATCGTCGCTGGTCGCCAGCAGCATGCGGTCGCACCGCACCGGGGTGATCGGCGTGCTGGTGGCCGACTTCGAGCCCTTCAGCGCGGAGGTGCTCAAGGGCGTCGGCTCGGCGCTGCGCGACTCGCGGTTCGACCTGCTCGCCTACAGCGGCTCACGCCAGAGCGGCAGCGCGGGCTGGGAGCGCCGCTCGCTCAGCCGGCTCAGCGGCACCCTCATCGACGGCGCGATCCTCGTCACGCCCACCGTCATCGGCGTCACCGCCGACGTCCCGATCGTCGCCATCGACCCCCACAGCGGCCGCGCCGATCTTCCGACCGTCGAATCCGACAGCTACGGCGGGGCGTTGCAGGCCATGCAGTACCTCGTGCAACTCGGCCACCGCCGCATCGGATTCATCGCCGGCCGCCCGGATCTGCGCTCCTCCGAGGCGCGCGATGCCGGTTACCGGGCGGGATTGCGTGAAGCCGGCATCCCCGCCGACCCTTCGCTGGTGCGGGTCGGGCTCTATCAGCCCGAGACCGTGCGCGAGCAGGCGCACGCCCTGCTGGTGCAGCGCGAGCGTCCCACCGCGGTGTTCGCCGCGAACGACCTGTCCGCCCTGGCGGTGATGGAAGTCGCCGCGGAACTGGGGCTGCGGGTGCCGCAGGACCTGTCGGTGGTGGGCTTCGACGACGTCCCCGAGGCGTCCCGCGTGCAGCCCGCCCTCACGACCGTTGCCCAGCCGATGCGGCGCCTGGGCGCCGTCGCGGCGGAGTTCGTCGCTGCGCTGCTGTCGGGCGAGACCCGTGACCACCTGCACGTGACCCTGCCGACGCGGCTGATCGTGCGGGGCACCACGGCGCCGCCGCCCGACCCCGCGCGCTGACGCCGGGCGGGATGCCGGTGCACGCGGCATCCCGCCGGACACGGCAGAATCGAAGGATGACCGCGCACGTCCCGACCCTGCTCCCCGCCCACGCATGCCTCATCGTGCACGGCGAGGACCAGCCGGGCATCGTCGCCGCCGTCTCGGCGATGATCACCCGCATCGGGGGCAACATCGTCGCGTTCGATCAGTACTCCGACAACCCGGAGGGCGGCGCATACTTCCAGCGGGTCGTCTTCCACCGCCCAGGGTTCGCCGCCGACCGCCCTGCGATCGAGGCCGAGATCGCCCGGACGCTCGACGGATTCTCGCTGCAGTGGTCACTCACCGACCAGTCGGTGCCCAAGCGCATGGCGATCCTGTCGTCCAAGCAGGATCACTGCCTGCTCGATCTGCTGTGGCGCCACCGCCGCGGCGACCTGCCCGTCACCGTGCCGATGGTCGTGTCCAACCACACGACCTCCGCAGAAGACGTGCGCTCGTTCGGGGTGCCGTTCTTCCACGTCCCCTCCACCCCCGGCCCCGACAAGTCGGAGTCCGAGGCGAAGATCCTGGAGCTGCTGGTCGGCAACGTCGACTTCGTCGTGCTGGCCCGCTACATGCAGATCCTGTCGGCCGACTTCCTCGAGAAGCTCGGCGTGCCGGTGATCAACATCCACCACTCGTTCCTGCCGGCCTTCATCGGCGCCGAGCCGTATAAGAAGGCCAAGGAGCGCGGCGTCAAGCTGATCGGCGCGACGAGCCACTACGTCACGACCGATCTCGACGAGGGCCCGATCATCGAGCAGGACACCATCCGCGTCACCCACGCCGACACGACGGGCGAGCTCGCCCGCCGCGGTGCCGATGTGGAGCGTCAGGTGCTCTCCCGCGCCGTGCTGTGGCACGCGCAGGACCGCGTCATCCGCCACGGCAACCACACGATCATCTTCTGACGCCGGCGGCCCGGGGCGGCTCCGGGGCGGGATGCCGCCCGGAACCGCCGCGGCGACCGCGGGCTCAGTGCGCCATCGAGGCGAGCGCGTCCGGGTCGAGCGTCGCGATGGCGCGGGTGTCCTGGAACGCCCGCACGCCGTCGATGCCCTGCTCGCGACCGAACCCCGAGTGCTTCATGCCACCGAAGGGCGCCCGCAGGTCGAGGCGCGTCGCGCCGTGGTCGTTGATCCAGACGTAGCCGCACACCAGCTGCGTGGCCACGCGCTGCGCGGCATCCGTCGACGCCGTCCACACCGATCCGCCCAGGCCCGCCCACGTGTCGTTGGCCAGGCGCACCGCCTCGGACTCGTCGTCGAAGGAGAGCACCGGGATGACCGGGCCGAACTGCTCCTCGGTCACGATGCGCAGCGACGGGTCGGGGTCGACCACGATCGCGGGCCGCACGAAGTTGCCGCCGGCGAGGTCGCCCGCAGGCAGTTCGCCGAACTCGCGCACGTCGGCGCCGGCTTCCTTCGCCTCGCGGACGAGCTCTTCGACGAACGCCTTCTGCGCCGGCTGGTGCAGCGGCCCCATCGTCGTGCCCTCGTCGAGGCCGTAGCCCAGGCGCACGCGTTCGAGGCGCGCGGTGAGTCCGGCCACCAGTTCGTCGCGGCGCGAGCGGTGCACGAACACGCGCTTGGCGTTCATGCAGATCTGACCTGTGGTGTCGTAGATCGCGGCGAACAGGCGGTCCAGGTGCACGTCGTCGAGCGTCGCGTCGGCGAGGACGATCGCCGCGTCGTTGCCGCCGAGTTCCAGCGTCACGCGGGTGAGGTTCTGCGCCGCGAGCTGCATGATGCGCGTGCCGCCGGCCACGGACCCGGTGAAGCACACCTTCGCGACGTCCCGGTGCGCGATGAGCCCGGCCATGTCCTCATCGGCGCCGGTCACGACGTTGAGCACTCCGGGCGGCAGCTTCTCGGCCACCCGCTGCACGAGCCGTGCCGTCGCGAGCGGCGCCGAGGGCGGCGGCTTGACGATGGCGGTGTTGCCGGCCAGCAGCGCGTGCGGGAGCGCGGCCCCGAGGATCGCGATCGGCCAGTTGAACGGCACGATCACCGTCACGACGCCGAGCGGCTGGTAGGCGACCTCGGTCGACACCGGGATCGCGCCGGGCACGGGGTCGAGCGTGCGGGTGCGCGCCACCTCGTCGGCGAGCATGAGCGCGAGGTTCCAGCGGATCTCGAACACGAGGGCGTCCACCCACGCCTCCCCGCGCACCTTGCCGTTCTCCTGCGAGAGGATCGCGGCGTCGGTGTCGCGGTCCTCCGCGATGCCGGCGACGGCCTCGGCCATCTTCGCGGCACGTTCGCGGGGCGACAGCGCCGCCCAGGCGGGGTACGCCGCCGCAGCCGCCTGCACCGCATCGGCGACGTCGTCGACGGATGCCGCGGCGGCCTCGCCCACCACGACGCCCGGCTTGGCGGGGTCGGCGACGGTCAGCACCCGGTCGGTGAACCGCTCCTCACCCCCGATGAACAGTCCTGTCCGCACCGCGGTCGCGTTCGCCGTCTCGCCCATGATCCCCTGCTCCTTCGCCGGTTTCCTCTTCAGCCCCAGACGGTGCGGGCGATCTCGACGACCGACCTCACCTTGGCCCACTGCTCGTCTTCGGTGAGCGTGTTCCCCTCCTCGGTGGAGGCGAACCCGCACTGCGGGCTCAGCGCCAGCTGCGCGAGCGGCGCGTGCTGCGCGGCCTCGGCGATGCGGCGACGCACCTCATCGGCATCCTCCAGCTCGCCCGACTTCGTCGTGATGAGCCCGAGCACGACCTTCTTCTCACCCTCCGGAAGGAAACGCAGCGGCTCGAAGCCGCCGGCACGCTCGGAGTCGTACTCGAGGAAGTAGCCGTCATATGCGGTGTTGCCCAGCAGCTGCTCGGCCACCGGCTCGTAGCCGCCGGAGGAGATCCACGTGGAGCGGAAGTTGCCGCGACAGACGTGGGTGGTCACGGTGAGGTCGTCGGGCTTGCCGTCGAGGATGCGGTTGAGCAGATCGGCATAGCGCTCGGCGATGCCGTCGGTGTCGATGCCACGCTCGCGCGCCTTGGCGAGCTCGACGTCGGAGCACAGGTACGCCCATGCCGTGTCGTCGAACTGCAGGTAGCGGGCACCGGCGGCGTAGAACGCCGCGAGCGCGTCGCGGTAGGCCTGCACGAGGTCGTCGGTGATGGCGGCGCGGCCGTCGTACACGGCGGGGTCGATGTGGCCGGGCTCCAGGCGGAAGTCGAGCACGGTGGGAGCGGGGATCGTGAATTTCGGCGTCGCCCCGGTGGCTGCGGCATCCTGCGCCAGCGCACGGAAGTGGTCGAGGAAGGGGTGGTCGGCGGGGAAGCCGATGGGTCCGGAGATCTCGATGCCGCGCGGCTTGGTCTGCACTCCCTGGAACTGGATGCCGTGGTCGAGTTCGACGATGTCGACGCCGTCGAGCAGGCCGAAGAAGTCGAAGTGCCACCACGAGCGGCGGAACTCGCCGTCGGTGGCGACCTGCAGCCCGTTGTCGTGCTGCTGCTGCACGAGCGTCGCGATCGCCGCGTCTTCGACCTCGCGCAGGCCCGCGTCGCTCAGCGCGCCCTCGGCGTGGCTGCGGCGCGCCTCGGCGAGGGGTGCGGGACGGAGGAAACTGCCGACGATGTCGGCGCGGAAGGGCGGGCGTGCAGTCATATCCCGATGCTATGGGGGGGCGCCGGGGCGGCCCGTTCCCGGCTGACGCGAACCGTAACGTGGCGCCATGGAACGTCACGAGGCGGTGCGCTGCCGTGCCGCCGCCGTCAGACGTCGACGGCGGGATGGGCCGCGTCGAAGGGCACCCGGAGGTACTTGGGTGCCTGTGTGCGCCACGCCTCGGTAACGAGCTCGGCGAGATGGTCGACGTCGATGCCGGCCAGGCGGAACGCCACCTTGGGCTCGCTCCACCGCGTCGTCTCGCGCAGGAACACGTCGGGCGCCATGCCGATGAGCGCCTGCGCGTCGAGCCGCTCGGCCACCTTGACCCCGACCACCGGTTCGGCGGCGATCACCGCCCGCATATCGGCGGGGATGCTCGGCCACGGGTGACACTCCCATGCGTACAGCCGGTTGCGCACGAACCAGGCCGCCCCGCCCGTCATCGCGCGCTCCTCGCTGCCGGGCAGCCCGGCGGCGATGCGTCGCACGTCGTCGAGGGTGGCCACACCGGGAGCGTACGCCCGGCATCCGACACCCGCCCGCGCCGGCGCGGCCCGCCCCGCCGAGAAACCACATTCCGGCGGGGACACCGCGCACCGCGTGGCGTGTCAGCCCGGAAGTGGTTTCTCGACGCCGGGGCGTCCGTCCAGCTGCCGCACCAGCTTCGCGGGCGCGGTCACGCGGAACGAGGCGTCGATCAGCTCGACGATCTCGTCCCACCCGGCATCCCAGAGATCGATACCGAGCCACCCCGACGCACCCAGGTAGGCGGGCACGAAGAAGCGGGCGTCCTGGCGGAGCGCCGGGGCGTCACCCGGATCGGGGCGCACCATGATCGCCTGGTCATGCGAATGCCAGTCGCCGGGGCCGCGGCGCTCCCCGCCGCCGAAGTAGCAGAACGTGCGCACGGTGTAGAAGTTCGGCCGACCGTGGCTGATGCGCTCCTGCGCGCCGGGGTAGGCAAGGCACACGACCCGCACCCGCTCCAGCGCCGGGTCGTCGGGATCGAACATCACCGGATGCTCCATGACGACATCATGCCGCGACCGGCCGGGGTGCGAAACGGCGGCAGGCGGCCGCGCGGGTCAGTACACGTACTCCATCAGCTCGACGCCCAGCGTGCGGAAGGCGTCGTGCACGCGCAGCCGGTGCGCGATGGAAAGGTCGTCGAAGGCGACCAGCAGCGCGTAGGACACCCCCGCGCGGGGACCGGCGAGCACCCCGGCCTCGGCGCGGATGCCGTCGCCGCGGCCGGTCTTGTTGACGAACAGCAGCCCGTGGGCGTCGTCCTCGTGCGCGAAGGGGTCAAGGCCCGTGGCGGATGCCACGAGGGTCAGGTCGACGTTGAGGCTCAGCCACTCCGAGACCTGGGCGCTGACCGCGGGGGAGACGGCCTGCGAGTTGACGAGCGACGAGAACAGCGCCGCGAACTCCCGCGCAGTACCGAGCGCGACGTGCGGGGCGTCGTCGGGGCCGCGTTCGTTGCGGAATCCGTCGAGCAGCGCCGTCTTCTCAAGTCCCAGCGACTCGAGCCGGGTGTGCACCGCGTCGAGACCGACCCGACCCAGCAGCGCGTTGGCAGCCAGCGCGTCGCCGGCACCCGAGGCGAGCACGGCGAGGTCGGCCAGCGGCAGCGCCGGCGCCTTCAGGTGCTGCCAGACGCCGGACACCGCGACGGCGGGCAGCTGCTCGCGGTCGATGATCTCCAGCGGATCCAGCCGCCCCTCCTCGAACGCCGCCGCCGTCTCGATGAGCAGCGGCACGATGCCGAGCCCCGCGACGGGGAGGGTCTCGTGGTCGTCGCCGACGATGACGGTCTCACCGGTGTCGAGGTCGTCCACGCGGATCGACACCCGCGCCCCGGAGGCGGCGAGTTCGTCCAGCGCCTTCCAGGTCGCGCTGAACGACCGACGTGCCGCAGCCGACCGGCGGGGCCGACGTCGGCCACCGCGCGACTGCTGCTTCTCACTGCTGCGTAGCGGGTCGGGGGTGCCCACGCGCGTCCTTCCACTGGAGAGCGAAGCGCTCACACCGATCGTACGTCCGGTGTGAGCCCCGGTGGGTTACCAGATGGTTACGCGTTCCTCCGGCGCCAGCCACAGGGCGTCGCCTTCGGTGACGTCGAACGCGTCGTAGAACGCGTCGATGTTGCGCACGATCTGGTTGCAGCGGAACTCGTTGGGCGCGTGCGGGTCGATCGTCAGGAGCCGGATCGTCTCGGCGTCGCGGCCCTTCTGCTGCCAGATCTGCGCCCAGCTCAGCAGCAGACGCTGGATGCCGGTGAACCCGTCGATCACGGGCGCGTCGACGGGGATGCCGTCGAGGTCCGCGCCGCGTGACAGCGCGTAGGCCTTCAGCGCGATGCCGAGACCACCCAGGTCGCCGATGTTCTCGCCGATCGTGAGGGCGCCGTTGACGTGGTGGTCGGGCGACAGCCCTTCGGGCACGAGCTGGTCGTACTGGGCGATGAGGTTCTGCGTGCGCTCCTCGAACGCGGCGCGGTCGGCATCGGTCCACCAGTCGCGCAGCGACCCGTCGCCGTCGAACCGGCTGCCCTGGTCATCGAAGCCGTGGCCGATCTCGTGCCCGATCACGGCGCCGATGCCGCCGTAGTTCGCCGCGGCATCCCGCTCGGCGTCGAAGAACGGGTACTGCAGGATCGCGGCGGGGAACACGATCTCGTTCATGAGCGGGTTGTAGTAGGCGTTGACGGTCTGCGGCGTCATGAACCACTCGTCGCGGTCGACCGGCTTGCCCACGCGCGCCAGCTGGCGGTCGTGCTCCCAGACGTGCGCGCGGCGCACGTTGCCGACGAGGTCCGTGGGGTCGATCTCGAGGGTGGCGTAGTCCTTCCACTTGACCGGGTAGCCGATCTTCGGCGTGAAGGCGTCGAGCTTCGCCAGCGCCCGCTCCCGGGTCTCGGGGCTCATCCACTCCAGGCCCGAGATCGACTGGCGGTAGGCCTCCACGAGGTTGGCGACCAGCTCATCCATCGCCGTCTTCGCCGCCGGCGGGAAGTGCCGTTCGACGTACACCTTGCCGACCGCCTCGCCCAGCGCCGCCTCGACGAGGCCGACGCCCCGCTTCCAGCGCTCGCGGTTCACCGGGACGCCGGTGAGCTGCGTGCCGTAGAAGGAGAAGTTCTCGTCGACGAAGTCGTCGGAGAGGAACGCGGCCATGCCGTGGACGATGTGGAATCGCAACCACGCCTTCCAGTCCTCGAGCCGTTCGGGCACCAGGAGCGTGCCGAGGCCCTCGAGGTACGACGGCTGGTTGACGTTGACCTCGGCGAACGCCTCGCGGTGACCGGGCGCGAGGGCATCCAGCCACGGGTCGAGGTCGACGCCCACGAGCGAGCGGACGTCCTCCCACGACATCAGGTTGTAGGTGGCGACGGCGTCGCGGTTGCGCACGTTGTCCCAGTGGTGCGCGGCGAGTTCGGTCTCCAGCGCCACGACGCGGTCGGCCTGGTCCGCGGCATCGGCCACGCCGGCCAGGTCGAGGATTCGCTGCACGTGCGCGCGGTGCGCGGTGCGGGTGGCGGCGAAGTTCTCGAGCCGGTAGTAGCTTTCGTCGGGGAGCGAGAGTCCGCTCTGCACCGAGAAGGGCACGTAGCGCTGCGGGTTGCCGGGGTCGGGTTCGATGTACAGGCCGATGAACCCGCCCACGCCATCGCGTTCGAGCGTGCCGACGGTGCGGAGCAGCTCGGGGATCGACGTGATCGCGTCGGCCTGCTCCAGCAGGGGCTGCAGCGGCTCTGCACCCAGCGCCGCGATGCGCTCGGTGTCCATGAAGCTCGTGTACAGGTCGCCGATCTTGCGCGATTCGGTGCCGGGCTCGGCATCCTGCGCCTCTTCGACGATCGCACGGACGTCCTTCTCCGCCTGCTCCGCGATGAGGTGGAACGAGCCCCAGCGCGCCTTGTCGTCGGGGATCTCGGTGCGCTCCAGCCAGGCGCCGTTGACGTAGCGGAAGAGGTCGTCCTGAGGGCGGATGTCGGAGCTCAACTCATCGAGAGCGATACCGGAACGGAGAGCGTCGGTCATGCCTTCCAGGATATGCGCCGGAGCCGACACGGCGGCAAGGATGCCGCAGCCGCCATCGACCGCGGCGAGCAGGTCGGTGCGCGCCTCTAGGCTCGACGGGTGAGCACGCCCGACCCCCTCAACCGCGACATCCTGCGCCTGGCCGTGCCGGCGCTGGGCGCCCTGGTGGCCGAGCCGATGTTCCTCATCGTGGATGCCGCGCTCGTGGGTCACCTCGGGGTCGTGCCGCTGGCGGGGCTCGGCATCGCCGGCGCCGTGCTGCAGACGATCGTGGGGCTCATGGTGTTCCTCGCCTACGCCACGACACCGGCCGTGGCGCGCCGCTTCGGGGCGGGCGAATTCTCCTCGGCGGTGCGGGCGGGGATCGACGGGCTGTGGCTGGCACTGGGGCTGGGGGCGGTGCTCGCGCTGGTCGGATCGCTCGCGACGCCCGGCATCGTCTCACTGTTCGGCGCATCCGCGGAGGTGACCGAGCAGGCGGAGATCTACCTCGGCATCTCGATGTGGGGGCTGCCCGCCATGCTCATCGTCTTCGCCGCCACCGGGCTGCTGCGCGGCATGCAGGACACCGTCACGCCGCTGTGGATCGCGGGACTCGGGTTCGCCGCCAACGCGCTGCTGAACTGGCTGTTCATCTACGGGTTCGGGTGGGGCATCGCCGGCTCCGCGGCGGGAACGGTCGTCGCGCAGTGGGGCATGGTCGCCGCCTACGCCGTCATGATCGGCCGGCTGGCCCGGCGCCACGCGGCATCCGTGCTGCCGCAGCGCGAGGGCGTGCGCGGGTCGGCGCGGTCGGGTGGGTGGCTGTTCCTGCGCACGGTGTCACTGCGGGCGGCGCTGCTGGCCACGGTCGCCGTCGCGACGATGCTCGGCACCGACGAGCTGGCCGGCTGGCAGATCGCGTTCACGCTCTTCTCCACCGCGGCGTTCGCCCTCGACGCCCTCGCGATCGCCGCGCAGGCGCTGATCGGCAAGGGGCTGGGGGCGGGCGACGAGGCCGGCGTGCGACGGGTGCTGCGGCGCACCGTGGCGTGGGGCGCCTGGTTCGGAGTGATCGTGGGAGTGCTCGTGGCGGCGACGTCGGGCGTCATGGGACTCGTCTTCACGGGTGACGCGTCGGTCGCCGCGCTGGTGCAGCCGGCGCTGCTGGTGCTCGCCATCGCGCAGCCGGTGTGCGGTGTGGTGTTCGTGCTCGACGGGGTGCTGATGGGCGCCGGCGACGCGCGCTACCTCGCCCTCGCCGGGGCGCTGAACCTCGTGCCGTTCGTGCCCGTGCTCGTGCTCATCGCGGTGCTGCAACCGACGGGCGCCGCGGGACTGGCGTGGCTCGCTGCGGCGTTCTTCGGCGTCTACATGCTCGCGCGGCTGCTCACCCTCGGCTGGCGGGTGCGCCGGCCGGAATGGGTCACCGTCGGCGGCTGATCACGCCCAGCGGCGGCACCATTCGTACATGACCACCGCGGCGGCGGCGCTGGCGTTGATGGAGCGGGTGGAGCCGTACTGGGCGATCTCGACCACACCGTCGGCCGCGGCGAGCGCCTCGGGTGACAGGCCAGGGCCCTCCTGGCCGAACAGCAGCACGCAGCGCTCGGCGAGATCGGCACGGTCGACGGACACGGACCCGGGCACGTTGTCGACCGCGACGATCGGCAGCCCTTCGGCGGCGGCCCAGGCGGTGAACGCGGCGACGTCCTCGTGGTGGCGCACGTGCTGGTAGCGGTCGGTGACCATCGCGCCGCGGCGGTTCCAGCGGCGCTTGCCGATGATGTGCACCTCGGCGGCGGCGAATGCGTTGGCGCTGCGCACGATCGAGCCGATGTTCATGTCGTGCTGCCAGTTCTCGATGGCGACGTGGTACGGATGCCGCTTCGCGTCGAGGTCGGCCACGATCGCCGCCATCGTCCAGTACCGGTAGCCGTCGACGACGTTGCGGCGGTCGCCGTGCGCGAGCAGCTCGGGGTCGTAGCGGGGATCGTCGGGCCAGGCATCCGGTCCCCCGGGCCAGGGCCCGACCCCGTACGGGAGGGTCGGCTCCGCCTCGTCGACGGCGGGCGCGGGCGCGGATTCGGTCACGGAACCAGGCTAACCACCCCGCGCCGCCGCCTTCCCTCCCGCCCCCGTCGGCCCGCCCGTCCGCCTCCGGCCCGCCCGCCGCAGCGCGCCCTGTCGGAATTCAGGCCGCCGACCCGCGCCGCCGCCCGCGCACTGTCGGAATTCAGGCTGGCACCCGCCGCCCCCGTCCTCGCCACCCCCTCGCTCCCCCGCAGCCTGAATTCCGACGGGGCTGGGCCGCACGACCGCCTGAATTCCGACAGCAGCGGCCGGGCACACCGCGACCCCGTCCCCTCTTTTCGGTGCACCGAAAGATCTGGTAACTTTTCGGCATGCCGAAAACTGCCTCCCTTGAACGTGCGCTGCCGCCGACGCGGCGCCGGCCCACCTCCACGCGGCTGGCGTGGCTGCTGGGGCCGGCGATCGTCGCCGGCGTGGCCTACCTCGACCCCGGCAACGTCGCCAGCAACATGACGGCGGGCGCCAGGTACGGCTACCTGCTGGTGTGGGTCGTGGTGATCGGCAACGTGATGGCGTGGCTCATCCAGTACCTCTCCGCCAAGCTCGGCATCGTCACCGGCCAGAGCCTGCCCGAAGTCCTCGGGCAGCGCCTGCGCAACCCCTGGGGTCGCCGGGCGTACTGGCTGCAGGCCGAGCTCGTCGCCATGGCCACCGACATCGCCGAGGTCATCGGCGGCGCCGTCGCCCTGCACCTGCTGTTCGGCATCCCGCTGCTGTGGGGTGGGCTGATCACCGGCGTGGTCTCCATCGGGCTGCTGCTGCTGCAGTCCCGCCGCGGCCCGCGGGCGTTCGAGTTCGTCATCGCCGGGCTCGTGCTCATCATCGCCATCGGCTTCGTCTTCGGCGTCTTCGTCGTCCCGCCGGATCCGGCCGGCGTCGTGGGCGGCCTCGTCCCGCGCTTCGAGGGTGCCGACTCGGTGCTGCTGGCTGCCTCGATCCTGGGCGCGACGATCATGCCGCACGCCATCTACGCCCACTCCGCGCTCAGCCGCGACCGCTTCGCCCCGACGACGGGGGTGGATGCCGGCACCCTCGACGACCGCCGCGGCATCAGCGCCGCGCGACTGCTGCGCGCCACGAAATGGGACGTCACCATCGCGATGGCCGTCGCCGGAACGGTGAACCTCTGCATCCTGCTGCTGGCCGCCGCCGCGCTGGCGGGGGTGCCGGGGACCGACAGCCTCGAGGGCGCGTACGCCGCGCTGCGCGACGGCATCGGCCCGCTCGTAGCGACCCTGTTCGCGGTCGGACTGCTCGCCAGCGGCCTGGCCAGCACCGCCGTCGGCGCCTACGCCGGGGCGGAGATCATGCACGGCCTGCTGCACGTGCGCGTCCCGCTGATCCTGCGCCGCCTGGTCACCCTGATCCCGGCGCTGGTGATCCTCGCGATCGGCTTCGACCCCACCCTGGCGCTCATCCTCAGCCAGGTGGTGCTGTCCTTCGGCATCCCGTTCGCCCTCGTGCCGCTGATCGCCCTCACCGCCAAGCGCGAGGTGCTCGGCGCGTACCGCAACCGGGCATGGACGACGATCGCGGGCGTCGCGGCATCGGTGTTCCTCATCGCCCTCAACGCGCTGCTGCTCTGGCTCGTTCTCACAGGCGCCTGAGGTCGCCCGGGTACCCTGGAGCGGTGCCCGCTTCACCCACCGCCGTCGACGATTACCTCAAGACGATCTACCACCACACCGAGTGGCAGACGGAGCCGATGACGCCCTCGCGACTGGCATCCGAACTGGGGCTCGCGCCGTCCAGCGTCACCGAGATGGTGCAGAAGCTCGCCGCGCAGGGGCTCGTGACGCACCGCCCGTACGGGCCGGTCGCGCTGACGGCGGCGGGGCAGCTGCGTGCGGCGGCGGTGATCCGCCGGCACCGCCTCGTGGAGACGTGGCTCGTGCGCGAGTTCGGCTATGCGTGGGACGAAGTGCACGACGAGGCCGAGGTGCTCGAGCACACGATCAGCGACCGGCTGCTCGAGGGCATCGCCGCCCGCCTCGGCCACCCGCGATTCGATCCGCACGGCGACGCGATCCCGGATGCCGCCGGCGAGGTGCACCGCGAGCCGTTCGTGCTGCTGGCCAGCGCCCACGTCGGCCACAGCGGCCGCGTGCTGCGGGTGAGCGACCGCGACCCCGCGCTGCTGCGGGCCTGCGAGGATGCCGGCATCGACGTGGGCCACACGCTCACCGTCACCGGCGGCGGCCGCGTGTCGATCGACGGCGCACCGCCCACGGGACTGCCTGTGGGCGCGCCCGAGGCGATCTGGATCACCGCCTGACCCGCCAGATCACCCCCGCCAGCGTCGCCGCGTCCGCGCGGATTTCTCGAACGGCCAGGCCACCCGCGTCGCCGTCTGGCAGAACTCCCACAGCCGCGCACCCCGCTCGGGATCGGTCGTGATCTTCGGGGGCGTGGCGCGGCGCGGGGCGCCGAGGGTCACCCGGCCGGGCCCCCAGAACGAGCCGCTCTCCGCGGCGGGATCGACCAGCGCCCGCACCAGCGGCCACGCGCCGCGCTCCTTCGACTGCGCGAACGCGGCCTGGATGTTGTCGGTGAAGCGCGTGCCGCGGCTGGGCTCGTTGACCCCGAGGATGCCGCGGGTGCGGCCGCTCGTGGAGTAGCCGGGGTGGGCGACCACGCTGCCGGCCGGCACGCCGGCGGCCCGGAGGCGCCGGTCGGCTTCGAAGCCCAGCGACGCCGTCATCACCTTGGACTGCACGTATGCGCGCCACGGGGTGTAGTCGGTCTCGAGCTCGGGATCGATCGGGTCGTACGGCCACATCGTCGCGGCGACGCTGCCCACCCACACCATGCGGCCACCCGAAGCGGCGAGCGCCGGCAGCAGTTCACCGGCGAGCGCGAAGTGACCGAGCACGTTGCTGGCGAGCACCACCTCATGGCGGTCCGCGGTGAGCTGGCGGGTCTTGGGCGGATGCACGACGCCGGCGTTCAGCAGCAGCCCGTCCAGGCCACGACGCCCGCGGGCGGTGGCGGCGGCCGCGCGCACCGAGCCGAGATTGCTGGTGTCCAGCAGCAGGGTCTCCACGGTGCCGGGCGTGGCATCCGGCAGATTGCGCAGCAGTGCCGTGCGTGCGGCGGCGAGGCGGTTGGGGTTGCGGCCCGTCATGACGACGTGCGCGCCCGCGCCGGCCAGCTGCAGGGCGGAGAAGAAGCCCAGGCCCTTGTTCGTGCCGGTGATGAGGTAGCGGCGTCCCGAGAGGTCGGGAAGCCGTTCGGGGTCCCAGTCGTGTCCGCGTCGTGCCACCCTCCCGACATTAGAGCCACCGAGCGCCGATAGGCTGGCCCCATGCGGACCCGCGCCGACATCGACTGCTGGCTGACCGACATGGACGGCGTGCTCGTCCACGAGAACCGCCCCATCCCGGGCGCGGCGGAGTTGCTCGCGCAATGGCGCGACACCGGAACCCCGTTCCTCGTGCTGACGAACAACCCGATCTTCACGCCCCGCGATCTCAGCGCGCGGCTGCGCGCGTCGGGCCTGGACGTTCCGGAGGAGAGCATCTGGACCTCCGCCCTGGCGACGGCGGAGTTCCTCCGCTCGCAGCTGCCCGGCGGGACCGCGTACGTCATCGGCGAGGCCGGGCTCACCACCGCCCTCCACGAAGCCGGGTACATCATGACCGAGACCCAGCCCGACTTCGTCGTGGTCGGCGAGACCCGGCAGTACTCGTTCGAGGCGATCACGAAGGCGATCCGCTTCATCAACAACGGGGCGCGGTTCATCATCACCAACCCCGACTCCACCGGCCCGACCCCCTTCGGCGTCGTCCCCGCGACGGGCGCCTTCGCGGCGCTCATCACGAAGGCCACCGGGCGCGAGCCGTACGTCGTCGGCAAGCCCAACCCCATGATGTTCCGCTCGGCGCTCAATCGCATCGGCGCGCACTCGGAGTCCACCGGCATGATCGGCGACCGGATGGACACCGACGTGATCGCGGCGATCGAGGCAGGCCTGCACTCGGTGCTCGTGCTCACCGGCATCAGCGACCGCAGCGAGATCGAGCGCTACCCGTTCCGTCCCGACGAGATCCTCGACTCGGTCGCGGATCTCGTCAGCGCCGACCCCATCGAGACAGAGCTCCCAGAGGTGCTGTGATGGGCGTGCTCGACGATGCGCAGGCCCTGCATGCGGTGGATGCCGCAGCCTGGCGGGCCTGGCTCGAAGAGCACCACGCCACAGCCGTCGGCGTCTGGCTGCTGCGCCCCCGGGCGGGAGTGGTGCTGGAGGCGGTCGGCTACGACGACGCCGTGCGGCAGGCCCTGTGCTTCGGGTGGGTCGACGGCACGGTGCGGCCGTTCGACGATGAGAAGAACGGCCAGTGGTACGCGCCGCGGCGCCCCGGCAGCGGCTGGGCGGCGACCAACAAGGTGCGGGTGGCGGAGCTGGAGGCATCCGGGGAGATGACCGATGCCGGCCGGCGGGTGATCGAGGCGGCGAAGGCGTCGGGGGCGTGGGAGATGCTCGACGGCCCCGAGGCGGGCGTCGAACCGCCGGAGCTCGCCGCCGCGCTCGACGCGGTGCCCGCGGCCCGCGCGCACTGGGACGCCTTCCCTCGCTCGGCGCGCAAGTACGCGCTCACCCAGATCGCGATGGCCAAGCGCCCCGAGACGAAGGCAGCGCGCATCGCGAAGATCGTCACCGATTCGGCAGAGGGGAAGCGCCCGTGAACCAGTTCGAACAGACCCTGCTGCTGGTGTCGGTCGCGGCGATGACGGCCACGACGCTGGTCATCGTCGTGGTGCAGTACTTCCGCGGGCGCGGGCGGGGGAACTGACGTGGCGATCGTGCTGGGCGTCACGGGACTGGTCGTGCTGCTGGTGGCGCTGGTGATCTTCGTGCGGTCCTCGCGCCAGGCATCCGCCGCGGGGGCGACGACCAATCGCCGCGCCGTGCTCGTGCTGACGCTGCTCGGGCTGCTGCTCGCGCTCGCGTCGCAGCTGCCGGTCTTCCAGGCCTGACCCGGGCGCGCCTCGCCGCGGGGTACACGGCGGGGGCGCGGCTTCGCGGGGGATGCGGGGTCGCGGGGTCGCGGGCTGCGGCATCCCCTCGCCACAACGTCGGAGATCGACAGTTCCTCGGAGGAAATCGGGCCACGGCCTCCGAAGAAGCGGCGATCACCGAAGACCCGGCGCCGGCCACGGGTGGATGCCGCGGCGGCACGCCGCCCGGCATTCAGTCGTCGCAAAGCACCGCGACAGCGCCCATCACAGGGACCTTTACGACGACCGAACCGCGCCACGCGTCGGGTCCCTCTCGCCCGACCGCACTCAGTCGTCGCGAACGACCGTGACAGCACCCTCCACCGCGGCCTTCGCGACGACCGAAGGATGCCGCGTACGCGTCGGCGGCCGCGCCGGGGCCGCGCCGCCCGGCGTGAACCGCGCCTACTGCGGCTGCAGGCCCAGGTCGTCGAGGTCGATCGCGGCGAGCCACTGCAGGCCCGCGGCTTCGACCGCCGCCTGCGCCCCGGTCCTGCGGTCGACGATGACGGCGACGGCCACCGGCTCCGCGCCCTCGCGGCGCAGCGCCTCGACGGCCTTGAGCGCGGACTGCCCCGTGGTGGAGGTGTCCTCGACCACGACGACGCGCTTGCCGACGACGTCGGCGCCCTCGACCTGACGGCCACGTCCGTGGTCCTTGGGCTCCTTGCGCACGACGAAGGCGTCCAGCGGCGTGCCGGCGTGCACCGATTCGTGCATGACGGCGTTCGCGATCGGGTCGGCGCCGAGGGTCAGGCCGCCGACGGCGACGATGCCGTCGAGGTCGCGCACGAGGTCGAGCATGATGCGGCCGATCGCAGGCGCCGCACGGTGGTCGAGGGTGAGCTTGCGCATGTCGACGTAATAGGTCGCCTTCGCGCCACTGGAGAGGGTGAAGTCGCCATGGAAGACCGCCTCATCCTTGATCAGTGCGATGAGGTTCTGGCGGTCGGCTTCGAGTGCGGGCGTGGAGGCGACGGTCATGGCTCCGAGTCTACGGATGCCGCGCACGCCCTTCTCACCCGGGCAAGAACCCCGGATCTTTCTCACGACCCGCGCCCGGGACGTGGCCTGCACCGCCCCCTATAGTCAAGATCGACATGTCCGAACCCGACGGTGCACCCGAACGCGCGTCGTCCGTTACGAGCACTGGAGTGCGCATGACGCCCATGGGGATCGTCGCGGAGGGCGCGGGTGAGACCCGCGTCGCCGCCACACCCGCGACCACCGCGAAGCTCATCGCGCTCGGCTACGACGTCTTCGTCGAAGCCGGCGCCGGGGCCGCCTCGTCGTTCCCGGATGCCGCGTATCGCGACGCCGGCGCCCGCATCGTGTCGCGCGCCGAGGCGTGGGCGGCGGAGGTCGTGCTGAAGGTGAACCCGCCGACGCCCGACGAGGTCGCGCTGCTCGCCGACGGCGCCACGATCATCGCGCTGCTGTCCCCGGCGCTGCGGCCGGACGTGCGCGAGTCGCTGCAGACGCGCGGCATCACCGCCCTCGCCCTCGACGCCGTGCCCCGCATCTCGCGCGCCCAGTCGATGGACGTGCTCTCCTCCATGGCGAACATCTCGGGCTACCGCGCCGTGGTGGAAGCCGCGCACGAGTTCGGCCGCTTCTTCACCGGGCAGGTGACGGCGGCCGGCAAGGTCCCGCCCGCCACGGTGCTCGTCGCCGGCGCCGGTGTCGCGGGGCTCGCCGCGATCGGCGCGGCATCCTCCCTCGGCGCGATCGTGCGGGCCACCGATCCGCGGCCCGAGGTCGCCGACCAGGTGCGCTCCATCGGCGGGGAGTACCTCCCGGTCGTCGTCGACGAGGCGATGGACTCCTCCGACGGCTACGCCAAGGCGACCAGCGAGGCGTACGACCGCGCCGCGGCCGCGCTGTACTCGGCCCAGGCGCGCGAGGTCGACGTCGTCATCACGACCGCGCTCATCCCGGGCCGTGCGGCGCCGCGGCTGCTCACCGCCGCCGACGTGGCGAGCATGAAGCCGGGCAGCGTCATCATCGACATGGCCGCGGCGCAGGGCGGCAATGTGGAGGGCTCGGTCGACGGCGAACGGGTCGTCACCGACAACGGCGTGGTCATCCTGGGATACTCCGATCTGGCATCCCGGCTTCCGGCCCAGGCGTCGCAGCTGTACGGCACGAACCTCGTCAACCTCGTGAAGCTGATCACGCCCGGCAAGGACGGGCGGGTGGTCCTCGATTTCGACGACATCGTGCAGCGCTCGATCACGGTCGTGCGGGGAGGCGAGTCGATGTGGCCACCACCCCCGGTGCAGGTGTCGGCCGCCCCGCCGGCGGCGGCGGATGCCGCAGCCCCCGCGCCCACCCCGAAGCGCAGCCTGTCGGCCGGCGCCCGCACCGGGCTCATCGCCCTCGGCATCGCGGTGCTGTTCGCCGTCTCGGCCGTCGCGCCCGCTCCCCTGCCGCAGCACCTCACGGTGCTGGTGCTGTCGGTGATCGTCGGGTTCTACGTGATCGGCAAGGTGCACCACGCGCTGCACACGCCGCTCATGAGCGTCACCAACGCGATCTCGGGCATCATCGTCGTCGGCGCCATGCTGCAGGTGACGATCCCCGACCCGCCGGTGCAGATCCTCGCCGCGATCGCGGTGCTCGTGGCATCCATCAACATCTTCGGCGGCTTCGCCGTCACCCGGCGCATGCTCGCCATGTTCTCGAAGGGCGACCGATGACCGCCGCCGCCGTGGCCACCGCCGCATACCTCGTCGCGGCCCTGCTGTTCGTGCTGAGCCTGCGCGGTCTCAGCAGCCACGAGAGCGCCCGCGCCGGCGTCGGCTACGGCATCGCCGGCATGACCATCGCGCTCGCGGCGACCGTGTGGGTGTCGGTGCAGAACGCGTGGGGTGACCCGCAGGCGACGTTCGGGCTGGTGCTGCTGGCGGCGGCCGTGCTGATCGGAGCGGCGATCGGGCTGTGGCGGGCACGGTCGGTGGAGATGACGGGCATGCCCGAGCTCATCGCGCTGCTGCACTCGTTCGTCGGTCTCGCCGCGGTGCTCGTCGGCTGGAACGGCGCCCTGTACGACCCGGGCCTGACCGGGGCCCTGCGCGACATCCACCACGCCGAGGTGTTCATCGGCGTCTTCATCGGCGGCGTGACCTTCACCGGATCGATCGTGGCCTACCTGAAGCTCTCGGCCCGGATGTCGTCGCAGCCCCTCATGCTGCCGGGCAAGAACATCCTCAACGTCGGAGCCCTGGTCGCCTTCGTCGTGCTGACCGTCTGGTACGTCGTCACGCCGTCGATCTGGCTGCTCGTCGCGGTGACGGTGCTGGCGCTGGCGCTCGGCTGGCACCTGGTGGCATCCATCGGCGGCGGCGACATGCCCGTCGTCGTCTCGATGCTCAACAGCTACTCCGGGTGGGCGGCGGCCGCGGCGGGCTTCCTGCTCGACAACGACCTGCTCATCGTCACGGGCGCGCTCGTCGGC
Source organism: Microbacterium sp. NPDC058021 (assembly GCF_042885955.1). Classification (NCBI taxonomy): domain Bacteria; kingdom Bacillati; phylum Actinomycetota; class Actinomycetes; order Micrococcales; family Microbacteriaceae; genus Microbacterium; species Microbacterium sp. NPDC058021. The sequence goes on along the minus strand of NZ_JBHVRF010000001.1, from coordinate 318,673 downwards.
TCGTCGGGTGCGTACCTGTCGTACATCATGTGCAAGGCGATGAACCGCTCGTTCCTGTCGGTGATCGCCGGCGGGTTCGGCATCGAGGCGCCGCGCAGCGGCGACGTCGACCACGGCGAGCATCGCGAGGTGGATGCCGAGACGGTCGCGGACATGCTGCGGGAGGCGTCCTCGGTGATCATCACGCCCGGGTACGGCATGGCCGTGGCGCAGGCGCAGTACCCGGTGGCCGACCTCGCGCACCGGCTGCGCGAGCGCGGCGTGGACGTGCGCTTCGGCATCCACCCCGTCGCCGGACGTCTGCCCGGGCACATGAACGTGCTGCTGGCCGAGGCCAAGGTGCCGTACGACATCGTGCTGGAGATGGATGAGGTGAACGACGACTTCGCCTCGACGTCTGTCGTGCTCGTGATCGGCGCGAACGACACCGTGAACCCGGCGGCCGCCGAGGATCCGACCTCACCGATCGCCGGGATGCCGGTGCTGCGGGTGTGGGAGGCGGAGAACGTGGTGGTCTTCAAGCGGTCGATGGCCGCCGGCTACGCCGGGGTGCAGAACCCGCTGTTCTACCGCGAGAACACACAGATGCTCTTCGGCGACGCGAAGGAGCGGGTGGAGGACATCCTCCGCGCCTTCTAGGGCCGCCGAGTGAGCATTCGTGGTCGCGAGTGAGTATTCGTCGCGCCGAGTGAGCATTCGTCGCGCCGAGTGAGCACTCGCGGTGCCGAGTGAGTATTCGCGGTTGCTAGATCTCGTCGCGCCAGGAGTGCTGCGGGTCGTAGCCGAGGAGCCGGCGGGCCTTGTCGATCGACAGCAGCGTGCCGTGCGGCGAAAGCTCGCCCCGCACCGGGACGTCGGGGAAAACCTCCGCGACCAGTTCCGCCGCCGGACGCGACATCACGGTGTCCGCCGCCGCGATGATGAAGCGGTCGAAGCCGGCCGGTGCGGTCTCCAAAGCCCGCAGCACCGCCTGCCCGCCATCGCGCCCGTCGATGTAGCCCCACAGGTTCCACTTGCGCGCCGTGGCATCCGAATCGAATGAGGGGAACGCGGCGTAGTCCTCGGGATTCATCACGTTCGAGAAGCGCAGCGCGGTGATCGACAGCGACGGATGCCACCGCACCAGCTCGATCGCCATCTGCTCCTCGAGGTGCTTCACGAGCGAGTACACCGACTCCGGCCGTGCCGGGTAGTCCTCGTCGACCGGGATGTACGGCGGCGGCGTCTCGAACGGCAGCCCCAGCACCGTCTCGCTCGACGCGTAGACGATCTTCTCGACCCCCAGCCGCACCGCGGCCCAGAAGACGTTGAAGGTGGCGGCCATATTGTTGTGGAAGGTGGCGACGTCGGTGCGGATGCCGGGCGCGGGCACCGCGGCGAGGTGCACCAGCGCGTCGACCCCGTCGTGCTGGTCGTTCACTCCGGCGAGCGCGTCGATGACCTGCCCGAAGTCGGTGAGGTCGACCTGCACGAAGCCCGGCCCGCGCTCGCCCACCCGGTCGAGGCCGATGACGGTATGCCCCGCTTCCCGGAGGACGCGGACGACGGTGAGACCCAGCTTTCCGGAGGACCCGGTGACGGCGATGCGCATGTCTCCACCCTGGCACGATCGCGGCGCTGCGGCGTCGGCGGCCGACCGTAGGCTGGAGGCATGCGGCTTGCCACCTGGAACGTGAACTCCATCCGCGCGCGCGTCGCGCGCACCGTCGACTTCGCCGTGCGCGAGCACATCGATGTGCTGGCGATGCAGGAGATCAAGTGCAAGCCCGAGCAGTTCCCCTATGCGGCGTTCGAGGATGCCGGCTATCACGTCGTCGCGCACGGCCTCAACCAGTGGAACGGCGTCGCCATCGCCAGCCGCGAGCCCATCGAAGACGTCGAGACCTCGTTTCCCGGCATGCCCGGGTTCGCGAAGGGCCACGAGGGCCCGGATGCGCCGCTGGAGGCACGCGCGATCGGCGCCACGATCGGCGGCGTGCGCGTGTGGAGCCTGTACGTGCCCAACGGCCGTTCGCTCGACGACCCGCACTACCTGTACAAGCTCGACTGGCTCGGCGCCCTCGCCCAGCACGCCCGCGAGTCCCTCGCGGCCGACCCCGATCTCGCGCTCGCCTTCGTCGGCGACTTCAACATCGCCCCGACGGATGCCGACAACGGCGATCCCACAATCGTCGCGGGCCTGTCGACGCACGTCTCGCCGCCCGAGCGCGCGGCGTTCCATGCGATCGAAGAGGCCGGCATGATCGACATCGTCCGGCCGCTGGTGCCGACCGGATTCACCTACTGGGACTACAAGCAGCTGCGCTTCCCCCGCAACCAGGGGCTGCGCATCGACTTCGTGCTGGGCTCGCACGCCCTCGCCGACCGTGTCACCGGCGCATCGATCCATCGCGACGAGCGCAAGGGCGAGATTCCGAGCGACCACGTGCCGGTCGTCGTCGACCTCGACCTGATGTCCCCTGACGATGACGACGATCGTCCGATGATCTTCGGCTGACGCCGCGCCCGCGAGTACTCACTCGGCAACGCGAATACTCACTCGGGGTCAGGAATGCTCACTCGGGGTCAGGACATGTCGGCGGTCGTCACGTCGCCGCCGGGACCGTAACGCAGCAGGAGGGCGCCGGCCGGGCCGACGACCGGCGGTTCCAGCAGCGTGAGTCCGAACGCGGGCCCGTCCGGCGGGAACAGGCGCTTGCCCGGTCCGAGCACGAGCGGGTACACCCACAGGTTCAGCACGTCGAACAGCCGTTCGCGCACCAGGGTGCGGGCGAAGTCGATGCTGCCGATCACGTGCACCTCCTCGTGCCGCTCCCGCAGCGCCGCCACCTCGGTCGCCAGATCGGGGCCGACGAGGTGCGAGCCCTCCCACGGCAGGTCCGGCGTCCCCCGGGACGCCACGTACTTCGGGATCGCGTTGAATCGGTCGGCGATCTCGACGCCCGGCCCCTGATACTGCGGCCAGTAGCCGGCGAAGATGTCGTAGGTCCGCCGTCCGAGCAGCAGCGCGTCCATCCGGCGGATGCCGGCCATCACCCGCTCGCCGACCGCGTCATCGTCGACCGGCGCCTGCCAGCCGCCGTAGGCGAAGCCGTCGTCGGGATCCTCGCTGCGCCCGCCGGGCGATTGCGCGACGCCGTCGAGGGTGGTGAACAGGTCGATGTGGATGGCTCCCGGCATCGGATGCTCCTTCGGTCAGGCCGCCGCAGCGGCAGGGTCGATGTGGAAAGTGGTCGCGAACCGCCCCAGCAGCGCGGTGTCGCCGTGCGCGACGGTCACGAGGCCTCGCTCGAGGGCGTCGGCCGGGCGCAGTTCGCCCGAGATGATGCCGCGGATCTCCGGTCCGGCGACGATCACGGCATCCGCACCCGATCCCGCACCGGACCCCGCACCGGTCCCCGCGTCGAGTCGGCGCACCGCGAGGGCCTGCCCGCGCACCCGGGCGCGCAGCCCCACCCCGCCCACGTGCAGGTCGTAGCCCGTCGCGGGCAATGTCGCGGCGGCATCCGGCCGGAACGCGGTGCGCAGCGCCATCGTCAGCGAGTCGGCGGTGACGACGGCGTCGGGCTCGGGCTCCCCCATCGCGGTGAAACCCCACCGGCCGAGGGCGAGCACGATGGGTTCCAGCTCGCGACCGAACGCGGTGAGTTCGTACACGAGCCCGCGATGCGAGAGCGGCACGCGGCGCACGACACCGGCATCCTGCAGCTCCTTCAGCCGGGCGGAGAGGATGTTGGTGGGGATGCGCGGCAGCCCCTGCTTGAGGTCGGTGTAGCGACGCGGGCCCACGAGCAGGTCGCGGATGATGAGCAGCGCCCACCGCTCTCCGACGAGCTCCACGGCGGTCGTGACCCCGCAGTACTGCCCGTAGCTGCGGGCGGCCACCTACGACCGGGCCTGGTCGGCGTAGGCGGCGGGGCCCTGCTCGGCCGCGGCCGGGTCCATGAAGAAGAAGCTCAGCACGTTGCCGTCGGGGTCCTCCAGGTCGCGCGAGTACATGAATCCGAGGTCCTGGGGCGCGCGCGGCTCGACGCCTCCGGACGAGAGGCCGATGTCCATGACGGCGTCGACGTCCTCCCGCGACGGGCGGGTGAGGGCGACCATCACCTGCGCCGTGGCGGCAGGGTCGGCGACGGGCTTGTCGGTGAAGGTGGCGAAGTACTCGCGCGTCAGCATCATGAAGTACGCGCCGTCGCCCCAGTCGATGCAGGCGGCGTTCTCGTCCGTGAACAGCGGGTTGATGGTGGCCCCCAGCGCGGCGTAGAAGGCCTGGCAGCGGTCGAGGTCCGCCGTGGGCAGATTGACGAAGATATCGGTCATGGCGTGCTCCTTTGCAAGCCGCCGCGGGGGCGGATGGCTCATGCTTGCAAAAAACAAGTAGATGGTCAAGAGGCCGTCCTGCGGGCTGGGCGGCGACATCTCCCGGCTCCGTCGTCCGGGGGATGCCGCTCGGCCTGCTCCCCTCTACGTTGGAGGGATGAGCACGGCCACCACCCCGTCCGCCCCGCCGCGGCGCCGCCCCGCGACGGCGGCCGAGCGCCGCAACGACCTCTGGCTCGCCGGCATCCTGCTGGTCGCCGCCGTCATCAGCTCGTGGCTCGGCCAGATCGCGGGATTCTTCGGCGACGACACTCCCGGCCTAGGCTGGGCGCTGCTGTACGCCGCGGCGGTGACGCTCCCGCTCGCCGTGCGCCGACGGCATCCGGAGATCGCCCTCATCATCGTCGCGGTCGGGTTCTTCGCCGGCGTCACGTTCCGCATCCCCGACCTGTACGTCGGCCAGGTCGCGCTGTTCCTGGCGATGTACACGGTCGGAGCGTGGGTCGACGACCGCCGGCGCGCCACCCTCGTGCGCGTGCTGGTCGTGATCGCGATGTTCGTGTGGCTGCTCATCACGATGTTCCAGGCAGCGACCGAACCGGTCGAGGGTGGGCTCTCGACATCGGGCGCGTTCTCGCCGATGGCCGCCTACATGGTCATCCAGTTCCTCATCAATATCTTCTACTTCGGCGGCGCCTACTACCTCGGCGACCGCGCCTACGCCACCGCACTGGCCCGTCGCGCGCTCGAAGAGCGCACCGAGGAACTGGAACGCGAGCGGGAACTGACCGCCGCGCAGGCCGTGGCCCTGGACCGGGTGCGCATCGCCCGCGAGCTGCACGACGTCGTCGCGCACCACGTCTCGGCGATGGGTGTGCAGGCCGGAGCGGCCCGCACCGTGCTGGAGCGCGATCCCGAGGCCGCCACGCGGGCGCTCGCGGGCATCGAGGCGTCATCACGCTCGGCGCTGGACGAGCTGCGTCACCTGCTCGAGACCCTCCGGACCCCGGATGCCGTCGCCGCGCCGGCCGACTCGACGGTGCGGCTGAGCGCCCTCCCCGACCTCGTCGCGCACGCCGCTCACAACGGCCTGCCCACGACGCTGACGATCGTCGGCGATCCGGTCGAACCCTCCGAACTCACGCAGGTGAACCTCTACCGCATCGCGCAGGAGGCGCTCACCAACGCCCGCCGCCACAGCGGCCCCGACGCCGCCGCCGACGTGCGTCTGCGCTACAGCGCGGATGCCGTCGAACTCGAGATCGCCAACACCGGCCGGCCGCAGCCCGGGGCGCGGCCGGGACTCGGGCTCGTGGGGATGCGCGAACGCGCGGTCGCCTCCGGCGGCACGCTGGAGGCGGGGCCGCGCCCCCGCGGCGGGTACCTCGTGCGGGCGCGCCTGCCGCTGGGCGCCGGGGTGTCCGCGTGAGCGCCGCGGCCACTCGCGTGCTGCTGGTCGACGACCACGCCGTCATGCGCGCCGGCTTTCGGATGATCCTCGATGCCGCCGACGACATCGAGGTGGTGGGCGAGGCGGCGACCGGCGTCGAGGCGGTGGCGGCGGCATCCGCATTGCAGCCGCACGTCGTGTGCATGGACGTGCAGATGCCCGACATGGACGGGCTCGAGGCCACCCGGCGCATCGTCGCCGACCCCGACATCGCCGCCGCGGTGGTGATCGTGACGACCTTCGACCGCGACGACTACCTGTTCCAGGCGCTCGCGGCGGGGGCGAGCGGGTTCCTGCTGAAGAACGCCGGCCCCGAGGACCTCACCTCGGCGGTGCGGGTCGCCGCCGCCGGCGACGCGCTGCTCGCCCCCGAGGTCACCCGCCGCGTCATCGAGCGCTTCGCCTCCGCACCCCCCGCGCCGGCCGGAGCTGTTCCGGTGTCACGTGCGCACAGTGCCGACGCCGAGGACCGTGCGCACGTGACACCGGAGCAGCCCGGGGAGGACGGGACGCGGGACGTGCGCGTCGACCTCACCGACCGGGAGGCGGAGGTGCTGCGCCTGCTCGCGCAGGCGTGCAGCAACGCCGAGATCGCCCGCGAGCTGTTCATCGGCGAGGCGACCGTGAAGACGCACGTGTCGAACGTGCTGCAGAAGCTCGGCGCCCGCGACCGGGTCGCCGCCGTCGTCTACGCGCACACGCACGGCCTGGTCTGACCCGGCGCGTCGGCCCGGGGCGCAACACGTGCCCCGAACCCCGACCAGCACCCCATTCGGGGCGCAACACGCGCCCCGAACCGGCCCGGCGCCCCAAACCCGGCCCGGGACCCGAACCCTCTCCGGCATCCATCCGGGGCACGACACGCGCCCCAAACCCCACCCGGCACCCTACCCGGGGCGCAACACGCGCCCCGAACCCCGCCCGGCGCCCCATTCGGGGCGCAACACGCGCCCCAAACCGGCCCGGCGACCCATCCGGGTCCGGGACTCCGGTTCGCGGGGCCGCGAACGCCGAAGCCCCGGCCGCGCAGCGCGCGAACCGGGGCCTCGAACCGAACCGCGGGTCAGGCGGCGACGGATGCCGGGGCGTAGCGCTCGATGAGCGCGACGAACGCCGTGAGGTACGCCGTGAGGAAGCCGGCCGTCTCGAGGTTGGTGACCTCGCCGTCGTCGGTGAACAGGCCGGGGGTCGACTGCACGTAGCCCTCGGGCTGTCCGAGCGTCGGCGCGTTGAAGTGGCTGAGGATCGCCTTCAGGTGCTGCTGCGCGGCCGCCGTGGCGATACCGCCGCCCGAGGTGCCGATGACCGCGGTGGGCTTTCCGTTGAACGACGCCTCGCCGTAGGGGCGGGCCGACCAGTCCAGCGCGTTCTTGAGCACGCCGGGGATCGAGCGGCTGTACTCGGGGGTCACGATGATGACGCCGTCGACGCGGTCGATCGCGTCCTTGAAGTCGCGCGCCGCCTGCGGGAAGTCGGCTTCGAGGTCGACCGAGTAGAACGGCAGATCGGCGATCGGGATCTCCACGAGGGTCACACCCTCGGGTGCGAGGCGCTCGAGCGCCTTCGCCAGGCGACGGTTGATCGAGGTCGACGACAGGCTGCCGACGATGTAGCCGATGGTGAGGTCGGTCATGGGGTGATTCCTCCAAGGGGGCTGACGGGTCGCGGATGGCGGCACCGGTTCGGGTAACGCGCCACTCGGCACGTCCATTCCACCGCATGGACTTAGGCGCTGTCTGGGAGCGCCCTCCCCCGCAGGGAGGAGGCCGCGAACCCACCTCAGGGGGGAGGTGACGCCACCGGCCCGTCCGTAGCGTGGAGGTATCGACTGAGGAGGAGCTTGATGCTCGAACTGAACGGGATCACCAAGAGCTACGGCGGGCGCCGTGTGCTCGACGACGTCGGGTTCACCGTCGCCCCCGGGCGGCTCACCGGCTTCGTCGGCGGCAACGGCGCCGGCAAGACCACGACGATGCGCATCATCCTGGGTGTGCTGGCCAAGGATGCCGGCACCGTCACCCTCGACGGCGCCCCCGTCACCGCGGCCGACCGCCGTCGCTTCGGCTACATGCCCGAAGAGCGCGGCCTCTACCCGAAGATGAAGGTGCTCGAGCACATCGTCTACCTCGCCCGCCTGCACGGGTTCTCGAAGTCGGATGCCACGACCCGCGCGACCGCCCTGCTCGAGGAGCTGGGACTCGGCGAGCGCCTCGGCGACGACGTCGAGACCCTGTCGCTCGGAAACCAGCAGCGCGCGCAGATCGCGGCCGCCCTCGTGCACGACCCGCAGGTGCTGATCCTCGACGAGCCGTTCTCGGGCCTGGACCCGCTGGCCGTCGACGTCGTCGCCGGCGTGCTGCAGGGCCGCGCCGCCCAGGGCACCGCGGTGCTCTTCTCCTCCCACCAGCTCGACGTGGTCGAGCGACTGTGCGATGACCTCGTGATCATCGCCGGCGGCACGATCCGCGCCGCCGGCTCCCGCGACGACCTGCGCGCGGCGCACTCCACCCGCCGGTTCGAGCTCGTCTCGGCCGGCGACGCGGGATGGCTGCGCGAGGAGCCCGGCATCACCGTGCTGGAGTTCGACGGCGGCTACGCCCTGTTCGACGCCGACTCCGACGACACGGTGCAGACCGTGCTGCGCCGCGCCGTCGCCGCCGGCGACGTCGCCAGCTTCGCCCCCCGGCATCCGTCCCTCGCCCAGATCTTCAAGGAGGTCATCCAGTGAACACCGCCCCCTCCTTCGCCTCGAGCACCTGGCTCGTCGCCGAGCGCGAGATCGGCTCCAAGCTCCGCAGCAAGACGTTCCTGATCTCCACCGGCATCCTGTTCCTCATCACCCTCGCCGGGGTGCTGTGGGCCGGGTTCGCCGCCCAGTCCGACACCCGCATCCCCGTGGCGGTGACCGGCGAGACCGCCCAGATCATCGCTCCGCTGGACAGCGCCGTCGATGCCACGGAGGTCGGCTCCGCCGAGGCGGCCCGCGACCTGGTGCGCGAGGGCGAAGTGGACGCGGCCATCATCCCCGGCGGCGAGGGCGGATTCGACTTCACCGTCGTCGGCGACGACGCCGTGCCGTCCAGCCTGCTGTCGGCGCTCAGCGTCTCGCCGCCCGTCGAGCTGCTGCAGCCGGACGGCGACGGCGACGACGGCCTGATGCGCTACTTCGTCTCGCTCGCGTTCGGGGTCGTGTTCCTCATGGCCGCCGCCACCTTCGGCTCGACCATCGCGCAGAGCGTCGTGGAGGAGAAGGCCACCCGCGTGGTGGAGCTGCTCATCTCCGCCGTCCCGACCCGGGCCCTGCTCGCCGGCAAGGTCGTGGGCAACACCGTGCTCGCGATGGGGCAGATCATCGGTCTCGCCGCGGTCGCGGTGGTGGGTCTGACCGTCACCGGGCAGACCGAGCTGCTCGCCGGACTCGGCGCGCCGCTGGTGTGGTTCGCGGTGTTCTTCCTTTTCGGGTTCGTGCTGCTGGCGTCGCTGTTCGCCGCGGCCGCTGCGATGGTCTCGCGCCAGGAGGACATCGGGTCGACCACGACGCCGCTGACGTTCCTCGTGATGGCGCCGTACTTCCTCGTCATCTTCTTCAACGACAACCCCACCGTCATGACGATCATGTCGTACGTGCCGTTCTCGGCGCCGGTCGGAATGCCGGTGCGGGTCTTCTTCGGCGACGCGCAGTGGTGGGAGCCGATCGTCTCGCTCGTCATCCTGCTGATCACGTGTGTGGCGGCGATCTGGGTCGGCGCGAAGATCTACGAGAACTCCATCCTGCGGATGGGCGCGCGCGTGCGTCTCAAGGAGGCGCTCAGCGCCTGACGCTCAGCATGACGCGGATGCCGCGCTCTCGGCCGATCGGCCGGGTCGCGGCATCCGTCGTCTCCTTCCGGGGTTCTAGCCTTCTTCGAGCACGGACAGCACGTTGCCGGCGGGATCGCGGAACCACGCGATCGCCGGGCCGCCGTTGCCGCGCGCGATGCCGCGTTCGTCGGTGCCGAAGTCGGGGTCGGTGTAGATCTTGGTCTCGACGCCTCGACTGCGGAGGTCATCGACCGCGGCATCCACGTCGTCGACGACGAAGTTGAGGATCGTGAACGTCGCGGGCTGGTGGTCGCGTTTGGGGTAGGCGATCGCCCGGCCGCCGCGCGCGAAGCGGATCTCGATGATCCCCATGTCGCCGAGCGACGCCTCGAGGCCGAGGGTGTCGCGGTAGAAGGCGAGGGCGGCGTCGATGTCGTCCACCGAGAAGCCGCTGAAGGCGGGGGCGTCTGTGAGCACGATCTCCTCCTGTCGTCGGGTGTTGCCGCCAGCATGCGCCCGCGGCCGTCCGATGTCGAGAGGGGGCCCGTTCAGCGCTCGACGAGCACCCCGTCGCCGTCTGCCCACACGTGCTTGCCGGGGATGAACACGATGCCGGCGATCGTCACGTGCACGTCGATCTCGCCGACTCCGGCCTTCGCGCTCGTGCGCGGGTTCGTGCCGAGCGCCTTGATGCCGATGGCGAGGCCGCCGAGCGCGTCGCGATCACGCACCGCGCCGTGCACGATGATCCCGGCCCAGCCGTTGTCGACGGCGGATGCCGCGATGCGGTCTCCCACGAGCGCCGACTCGAGCGACCCGGCGCCGTCGACCACGAGCACCGCCCCGTCGCCGGGGGTGGCGAGGGTCTGCTTCACCAGTGCGTTGTCGCGGTGGCAGCGGATGGTGCGCACCGGCCCGTCGAAGGCGGTGAGCCCGCCGAAGTCGTGGAGCTGGAGGGCGAGGGAGTCGAGCTCGTCGCCTCGTTGGTCGTACAGGTCCGCCGTCGCGATCGCCATGCCGACACGTTAGCGGTCGGTGGGCGGGCCGTCACGGCGGCGTAACACGGCGAACCGGGTATTGCGCGAAACCACACCGACTGTTTCACTGCTATTACAAATTTCAGTAATTTGTGAAATTTCATTGATTACTGAACCACCGGCGCTCTAGCGTGCAGGAAAGCTCCCCCGAACCCGGCAGGGAGTGGCCCCCGCACTCGGCGCGGCACCTGTCAGGTGCGGCTCAAGGAGGAGTTATGCACACCACGGCAAGAATCGTCACCGCCGCATCAGCGGCGCTGGCCCTGACCCTCGTCGGCTGTTCAGCGTCGACACCCGATGAGGAGGCGACGGCCGAGCCGCTCCGCTTCGCCATCGAAGAACCCGACAGCCTCGTTCCCGGCAACCACTTCTCGACCTACGACCTCGTGCAGCCGCTGTTCTCATCGCTCACGACGATCGACAGCGAAGGCGAGCTCAGCTACCTCGCCGCCGAATCGGTCGAGTCCGACGACGCACAGGTGTGGACGATCACGCTGCGCGAGGGCTGGACCTTCCACGACGGCGAGCCGGTGACGGCGCAGGACTACGTCGACACCTGGAACTACGCCGCCTACGGCCCCCACGGCTGGGTCAACGGCCCGCAGCTGGCGCGCGTGGCCGGGTACGCCGACCTCAATCCCGCCGAGGGCGAGCCGGCCACGACCGAGCTGTCGGGGCTGACCGTCGTCGATGACCTGACCTTCACCGTCGAGCTCGTCGCCCCCGACCGTCAGTTCCCGCTGCAGCTGACCTCCGGTCAGACAGGGCTCTACCCGCTGCCGTCGGAAGCGCTGGCCGACGTCGCCGCCTGGGAGGAGAACCCGGTCGGCAACGGCCCGTTCCGCCTCGTCGACGGCTGGGCGCCCACGAGCCCGATCGAGGCCGTCGCCTACGAGGACTACGCCGGACCCGCGCCGAGCGTCGAGGCGGTGACGTTCGTGCCGTACCTGGACACCGCGACGGCGTACACCGACGCCCTGGCCGGCGAGGTCGACATCGTCGGGATCGGCGGCTCGCAGGTCACCCAGGCCCGCAACGACTTCGGCGAGCACGTCTACGAGCTCGACGCCCCCGGCGTGGACTTCCTCGGGTTCGCCCTCGACGACCCGCGGTTCGCCGACGTGCGCGTGCGACAGGCGATCTCGATGGCGATCGACCGCGAGGCGATCAACGACGCCGTGTTCGGCGGCTCGCAGATCCCCGCGACCTCGCTGACGTCTCCCAGCATGCCCGGCGACCCCGCCGGCATCTGCGGCCAGTACTGCGAGTTCGACCCCGAGGCCGCGCGGGCGCTGCTCGAAGAGGCCGGCGGTTTCGAGGGCGGCATGGAGATCTACTTCATCGCCAACTGGGGCCAGGAGGACCTCTTCGAGGCGATCGCCAACCAGATCCGCCAGAACCTCGGCATCGAGAGCGTCGTCGCCGCACCGGCATCCGACTTCGCCGCGTTCACCGAGCGCGTCGGGAACGGAGAGGTCAACGGCCCGTTCCGCGCCCGCTGGGGCGCGCTGTACCCGAGCCAGCAGAACACCCTGACGGCTGTGTACACCGCGACCGGCGAGGGCAACTTCGGCGCCGGCGGCTACTCCAACCCCGAGGTCGACGAACTGCTGCGCGCAGCGGATGCCGCCGAGTCGCTCGAGGAGTCGTACGAGGGGTATGCACTCGTACAGGAGCGCATCCTCGAGGACTTCCCCACCGTGCCGCTGTTCGGCAACCGCTACCTGTACGTGACGTCGGACCGCATCTCCGAGCTGCCCACGGTCTCCGGCAGCGTCGACCTGACGAAGGTCGTCCTGGCGGACGCGGCATCCTGATCCCACCGGAAGAGACACACTCCTTGTACGAACCCGCTGCGGCGGTGCCGGCGCTCGGCACGGCGGAGGACATCCTCCGCCGTGCCGGTGCGGTGCCCGCCCACACCGCCTTCCCCACCGTCGACGAGCTGCTGGCCGCCATGGAGCGGTTGCGCACCCGGCGTCCCGATCTGGTGACCGTCGAGCGCGTCGGCACCAGCCGTCTGGGCGAGCCGATGCCGCTGTACCACGTGGGGGCGGGCTCACGATCGGCGCTCGTGGTCGGCGGCGTGCATCCGAACGAGCCCATCGGCTCACTGACCGCGCTGCACCTGGTCGAGCAGCTGATCACCGACGACGCCCTGCGCGAGGGTCTCGACACCACCTGGCATGTGATGCCGTGCGCCGACCCCGACGGCATGCGCTTGAACGAGGGCTGGTTCGCCGACCCGGCCGACCGCGAGACGTACGCACGGGAGTTCTTCCGGCCCGCCCCCACCGAGCAGGTGGAGTGGACCTTCCCCTTCTCCTACAAGTCCGCATACTTCGACGCCATGATGCCGGAGACCCAGGCGCTCGCGCGGGCCATCGACCTCACCGCCCCGGAGCTGTACGTGCCGCTGCACAACAGCGAGGGCGGCGGCGCCTACTTCTATCTCTCCCGCCCGGCGCCCGGCCTCTACGACATGCTGCACGCGCTGCCGGCCGCGCTCGGCATCCCGCTGCACGCCGGCGAGCCCGAGGGCGCGCACTTCCGGGTGCTCGCCCCGGCGATCTACGAGATGGGCACCCTCGAGGACGTCTACGACTGGAGCGAGGCGCTGGGCGTGGACCCCTACCCGCCCGGCTCCGGCGGCGACGCGTCGACGTCGTACGCCCGCAAGCACGGCACCCTCTCCCTCATCGCCGAGCTCCCCCAGTTCAGCGACCCGGCCGCCGACGACACGTCGATCACCGACCTCAGCTACGCCGGCGAGCTGCGCCGCTCGGGCGAGCAGCTCGTCGACTGCGGCGAGAGACTGGTCGCGCTCATCGCCGCCGCCGCCCCGCACCTGCGGCTGGACACCCCCCTGCTGCGCGCCGCCCGCGTCTTCGCCCCCCTGGCGGTCTCGTCCGGCGAGGCGAGCATCGCCCGCGCCGCGACCCCCGAGTCCGACCGCGCCGCCACCGTCGCCGAGGTCGGTGCGCTGGAGGACGTGGTGCGACTGCACCGGCTGCGCTGGGGCGGCATGCTCACGCGCGCCCTCCGCGCCGAGGTGGATGCCGGCACCGCCGCCCCCGAGGTGCGCCGCGTCGCCGCGACCGCCGAAGACCTCTTCGACGGCTGGCTGCAGGAGGCGCTCACCGCGCGGGGTGCGGCGCCGCTGCCGCTGTCGGCCGTGATCGGCGCGCAGTACGGAGCGATCCTCGCCGCCCATTCCGAGCTGTCGAGGGAGCGGTCGTGCGCCTCTTCCTGACGATCCTGCAGCGGTTCGCCGGCTTCGCGCTGGTGTTCGTCGGGGTGACCTTCATCATCTATCTCACCGTGTTCAGCCTGCCCGGCGACGCGGTGCGGGCCCTGGCCGGCGACCGCCAGCTGCCGCAGTCGGTGATCGACGCGATCAACGCGCGCTACCTGCTGGATCAGCCGCTGTGGGTGCAGTACACCAACTACCTCGGCAACCTGCTGCGCGGCGATCTCGGGGTCGATCTCACCGGGCGCTCCGTGGCCGATCAGCTCGCCACCCGGTGGCCGGTGACGATCACCCTCGCCCTCACCGCGTGGACGATCCAGCTCGTGCTGGGGCTCGCGATCGGCATCGTCTCGGCGCTGAAGCGCGGCACGGTCATCGACCGGGGGCTGCTCGTGGTCACGATCGCCCTCAGCTGCATCCCGGTGTTCGTGCTCGGCATCACGGCGCAGATCGTCTTCGGCGTGCGGCTGGACTGGCTTCCGGTCGCCGGCATCCGCGACGGCTGGCCGGTGTCGTACCTGCTGCCCGCCCTGGTGATCGCCCTGTTCGGCCTGGCATCCGTCTCACGCCTGGTGCGCGGATCGATGATCGACAACCTCGAGGCCGATTACGTGCGCACCGCCCGGGCCAAGGGCATCGGGGAGTCCCGCGTGGTGGGACTGCACGTCATGCGCAACTCGCTCATCCCGACGGCGACGTTCCTGGCCACCGACCTCGGCTTCCTCCTCGGCGGCGCCGTGGTGATCGAGGGGATCTTCAACCTCCCCGGTGTCGGGAACCTGCTGTTCTCGGCGATCCGCAACCACGAGGCCACGCTCGTCGTGGGCATCTCCACGGCCCTCATCGTCATCTTCCTGCTCACGTCGCTGGTGGTCGACGCCCTCCACGCGCTGCTCGACCCGAGGATCCGCCGTGCCTAACGCCACCGTCCCGAAGACCACGACCATCCCCGCCGTCCGTGCGCGCCGCGCCGGCGCCTGGCGACTGCTGGCGCGCCGCCCGCTGTTCTGGGTGGCCGCGGCGGTGCTGGGGGTGATCGTGGCATTCGCCCTCGCCCCCGCCCCCTTCGCCGGCATCTTCGGCAACGGCGATCCGCGTGCGTGCGATCTGGCCGACAGCTCCAAGACCTCGGCGCCCGGGCATCCGTTCGGCTTCGATCTGCAGGGCTGCGACATCTGGGCGGGCGCCGTGTACGGCGCGCAGAGTTCCCTCGCGGTGGGGTTGCTCGCCACCGCGATCTCCCTGACGCTGGCGATCGTGCTCGGCGCTCTCGCGGGCATGGGCGGTCGGGTCGTCGACTGGACGGTGTCCCGGGTGACCGAAGTGTTCCTGGGGTTCCCGTTCCTCCTCGCCGCGATCGTCGTGCTCAACACCCTCGGCGTGCGCAATGTGCTCACGGTGAGCGTCGTGCTCGGCGTCTTCGGATGGCCCATGATGGCGCGTCTCATGCGCGGGTCGGTGCGTTCGGTCGCGAAGGCCGACTACGTGCTCGCCGCCCGCACGATGGGGCTCGGCACCGGGCGCATCGTGGCGCGCTACGTGCTGCCCAACGCCGTGCAGCCGGTGCTGCTGCTGGCGACCCTCACCGTCGGCGCGGTCATCGTCGCCGAGAGCACGCTGACCTATCTCGGCATCGGGCTGTCGTCGCCGGCCATCTCGTGGGGGCTGCAGATCGCCGCCGGTTCCCGTGTCTTCCAGACGTCGCCGCACGTGCTGGTGCTGCCGAGCGTGATGCTGGCCCTCACGGTGCTCACGATCGTCGCGATCGGCGAAGAGCTGCGCAGCGTCTTCGATCCGCGCGAGCGGAGATGAGGGTGCGATGCTGAAGATCCCGCAGGGAAGGACCGAGGTCATGAGCGAAGAGACCGGGCACACGGATGCCGGTGAGACGGATGCCGTC
This sequence comes from Microbacterium sp. NPDC058021, assembly GCF_042885955.1. Lineage (NCBI taxonomy): Bacteria > Bacillati > Actinomycetota > Actinomycetes > Micrococcales > Microbacteriaceae > Microbacterium > Microbacterium sp. NPDC058021. The sequence goes on along the minus strand of NZ_JBHVRF010000001.1, from coordinate 302,915 downwards.
GACGAGCGCGAGCAGTACCGTCGCCAGTTCGCCGAGGACATCAGCCTGATCTGGGAGATGGCCGGCACCTCGCGGATGGACGGGCGGGTGCTGGGCTACCTCATGATCATGGACCGCCCCTACATCTCCTCCGCCGACCTCGCCGCAGCGCTCGGTGCGAGCACGGGGGCGGTGTCGATGGCCACGCGCCGCCTGATCGACACCAACTTCATCCGCCGTCACTCGCTGCCGGGCGATCGCAACCACTACTTCAAGGCCGAGGAGGACCCCTGGGGCAGCTTCCTGGCCAACGAGCGCCGCTACTTCGACAAGCAGATCAGCTCCCTCGACGCGGCGCTGCGCTGGGTGAGTCCCGAGGAGACCGAGGCCCGGGTGCGGCTGACCAACGGCCGCGACTACCTGGAGTGGGTGCAGGACTACCACCACAAGATGCTCGCCGACTGGCGCGAGCACAAGCGCGCCCGTGAGGCCGGACTGCCGGAGGGCGGCGCATGAGCGCGCCGACCGGGGCCGCGGGTCCGGGCGGGACGGGCGCACCGTCGCCGGTGCCGCCGGTGCCGCCGCCGGTCCTGAGCGTGCAGGATCTGCGCGTGCGCTTCGGTCGGGAGCATCCGGTCGAGGTCGTGCACGGCCTCGACCTCGACATCGCGCCCGGCGAAGTGGTCGCAGTCGTGGGCGAATCCGGCTCGGGCAAGTCCGTCACCGCGCTGTCGATCATCGGGCTGCTGCCTGATGGCGCGACGGCATCCGGATCGGTGCGGCTGCAGGGGCGGGAGATCCTCGGCCTCAGCTCCCGCGAGCTACGCGGCGTGCGCGGTGCGCAGATCGCGCTCATCTCCCAGGACCCGGTCGCCTCGCTCAACCCGGTGTTCACGATCGGCTTCCAGGTGATCGAGGCCGTACGCGCGCACAACCGTGCCCTGCGCGGCGCCGCCGCCCGCCGCCGCGCGATCGAGCTGCTCGCGCTCGTCGACATCCCCGACCCCGAGCGGCGCATGGGACAGTACCCGCACGAGCTGTCGGGCGGTCAGTGCCAGCGGGTGGGCATCGCCATGGCGCTGGCATCCGACCCGCAGCTGCTCATCGCCGACGAACCCACGACGGCGCTCGATGTCACGGTGCAGGCCGAGGTGCTCGACGTGCTCGCCCGGCTCGGCCGGCGCGATGGCCGCGGCATCCTGCTCATCACCCACGACATGGGGGTGGTGGCCGAGCTCGCCGACCGGGTCGTGGTGATGCGCGACGGACTGCGTGTGGAGGAGGGCGCGACCGAGACCGTGCTCACCGCGCCGGCCGCCGCCTACACGCGCCAGCTCTTGGATGCCGTCCCCCGCATCGGCGCGCGCGGGGCGGGATCGCCCGTTGCCGACAACGGCCTCATGCTCGACGTGCGCGGGCTCGTCGTCTCGTACGGCAGTCGCCTGCGTGGCACGGTGCGCGCCGTCGACGGCGTGGACCTGCAGGTCGGACGCGGCGAGATCCTCGGTCTCGTCGGCGAGTCCGGCAGCGGGAAGTCCACGATCGGGCGCGCCGTCATCGGTGCCGCCCCCGTGACCGAGGGCACGATCGTCATCGATGGTCTCGACCTGCGCACCGCGGGGCGGGCGGAGCGTCGCCGGATGCTTCGGCGCATCGGCGTGGTGTTCCAGAACCCGGCCCTGTCGCTCAACCCGCGCTACACCGTGCGGCAGAGCGTCGCGGAGCCGGTGGCGACGATCATGGGGCTGCGCGGGCCCGAACTGGCCGAGCGCGTGGACGAGCTGCTGGAGTCGGTCGGGCTGCATGAGCGCGGCGAACGCTACCCGCACGAGCTGTCGGGTGGCCAGCGCCAGCGCGTGGCGATCGCGCGCGCCGTCGCGCTCGACCCGGCGCTGCTCATCGCCGACGAGCCGACCAGTGCGCTCGACGTCTCGGTGCAGGCGCAGGTGCTCGAGGTGTTCCGCGAGCTGCAGCAGCGGCTGCGCTTCGCGTGCGTCTTCGTCAGCCACGATCTGGCCGTCGTCGACGAGCTCTGCGACCGCGTGACGGTGCTGCACCGCGGCAAAGTGGTCGAGTCGGGCGACCGTGAACGCGTGCTGCGGCATCCGGAGGATCCGTACACCCGGCGGCTCATCGCCGCAGCTCCCGTTCCCGACCCGGTGCTGCAGCGCGCACGGCGGGCCGAGCGGCTCGCGGGGGTCGCAGCGGGCTGAGCCGCGGGCGGGGCGTCGCCGGGACTGGTGTCGTGGCGAGCGTCGGAGATGTGGTGAGGGTAGGCCGTTTTCCGCGGCATCCGTCCTACGCTGGCCCCATCTCCTGCGCTCGTGACGGACGCGCGGATGCCGCGGACGGATGCCGCGGACGCGGTGAATACTCACTCGGCACTGCGAATACTCACTCGGCGGCGCGAATACTCACTCGGCGGCGGGGCGGCACACTGTAGACGGCCGACGCCGCACGCACCAGTGCGCGCATCCGGGCCCCCGTCCTGGTTATCGTGAACCATGGTCACCAGCGTCCTGTCGATCGGCACCGCGGTCCCGCCGACACGGCTGGCGCAGCAGCACGTGCGCGACCTGTTCGCCGCCCAACCCGGCACCAGCCGACTCACCCAGCGCCTCATCGGAGCCGCGTTCGATGCCTCCGGCATCGATCATCGCCACACGGTGCTGGCGGAGTTCTCCGGACAAGCGCCGCAGACGCCCTCCGGCATCCCGGTCCTCGACGACACCGGCCGCATCCTGTCCCCCTCCACCGGGGCGCGCAACGACGAGTACATCCGGCAGGCGCCTCCCCTGTTCGCCGCAGCGGCGGATGCCGCGCTGCGCGGAGCCGGCGTCGCGCCCGGCCAGGTGACCCACGTCGTGACCGTCTCGTGCACGGGCATGTTCGCGCCCGGGCCGGACTACCGCCTGGTGCGCGACCTCGGCCTGCCGGTGACGGTCGAGCGTTACCACCTGGGCTTCGTCGGCTGCGCGGCCGCCCTTCCCGGCCTGCGCACCGCGGCGCGCATCTGCGCCGGCGATCCCGACGCGGTCGTGCTCGTCGTGTGCGCCGAGCTGTGCACCCTCCACTTCCGTGTTTCGGACGACCCGCAGCAGATCGTCTCGTCATCGGTGTTCGCCGACGGCGCCGCCGCCGCGGTCGTCAGCGCAGATCCCACCCTGCGCGGCGCGCACTGGCTGGAGCTCGAGCGCTTCGGGACCGCAGTGACCGACGACGGCGAACAGGACATGGCCTGGACCGTCGGCGACGAGGGATTCGACATGGTCCTCTCCGCCGAAGTCCCCCGCATCATCGGGCGTGAGATCCGCGGTGCCGTCGCGCGGTTCCTGGGCGAGGACGAAGTGGATGCCTGGGCGGTGCACCCCGGCGGACGCAGCGTGCTGGACCGCGTCGAGACCGGACTCGACCTGCCGGCATCCGCGCTGGCGGCCTCTCGCGGCGTGCTGCGCGACTACGGCAACATGTCCAGCGCGACGATCCTGTTCATCCTGCGTGCCTTCCTCGACGGCACGGCGGGCGACGCGGCAGCCGGCACCGCGGGCGACACCGCGCCCGGCGGTCAGCGCGGCCAGCGCATCGCGGCGCTCGCCTTCGGGCCGGGCCTCACCGTGGAATCCGCCCTCCTCACCCGCCGCGCCGCGGAGCGCGCGTGACTCTCGCCGTGCGCGACACCGCGCTGCGTGAGCTCATGGACGACCCGCACTGCGATCCCGCACGACTGGATGCCACGCTCCGGCGATTCGGCACGGTCAACCGGCTCGTCTCGGGCTGGGGGCACGTCTACCGACGCCGGCTGCGCCCGCACCTCGCCGCGCTCGGCCGTCCCGCCCGCGTGCTCGACCTCGGCTCCGGCGGCGGCGACGTCGTGACGCGGCTGGCGGGTCTCGCCCGCCGCGACGGACTGCGGGTGGACTGGCTCGGCGTCGACCCCGACCCGCGCGCGCTCGCGATGGCCGAGCGCCGCGTAGCGACGAACGTGCACTTCCGCTGCGCCGACTCGACCGGCCTGCTGGCCGAAGGCGCGACCTTCGACGCCGTCGTGTCCAACCACGTGCTCCATCACCTCACGCCCGACGAGCTGCACCGCTTCACCGCCGAGTCGCTCGCCCTGTCGACCGGGCCGGTGCTGCACGGCGACATCGCCCGCGACCGGGTCGCGTTCGGCCTGTACGCCATCGGCATCACCCCGATCGCGCCCGGCACGTTCCTGCGCACCGACGGACTGCGGTCGATCCGCCGCAGCTACCGCGCCGACGAACTGCAGCACGCCCTCGCCGCGGCCGGCCACAACGGCAACGGGTGGCGTGTCGAGAGCCATCCCCCGTTCCGCCTGCTCGCCCATGCGACCGGCCATGCCTGACGTCCTCATCGTGGGGGCGGGGCCTGTCGGCACCTTCCTCGCCGCCGAACTCGCCCGCCGTGGCGTCGACGCCGAGGTGTGGGATCGCCGCGCCGTCGTGGGCGACGGCACCCGGGCGATCGGCCTGCACGCTCCCACCCTCGCCGCCCTCGAGGCCGGCGGCGCCACCGACCGCATCCTGCAGCGCGCCGTGCGCGTGCACCGCGGCGAGGCGCGCAGCGACGGCCGACTGCTGGGAGTCGTGCGCTTCGACCGGCTGCGCACGCGGCATCCCTACGTCGCCACGCTCCCGCAGGCCGAGACCGAGGCGGCACTCGCCGTCGGCGCGCCCAGCCCACGGCGCGGCGTCACCGTCACCGCGATCACCGCCGACGGGGACCGGATGCGCGTGCATTCCGGGGCGGGCGACACCGCCGCGCCGCTCGTCGTCGTCGCCGGCGGCGCGGGCGCCCGCAGCCTCGTCTACCGCCCGGGCCGACCGGCGGGCGCGGAGTACCCCGATCGCTATCTGATGGCGGATGCCGCGGTGCCGCCCCGCGACGACCACGCCGTTGCCGTTGTGCACCTCGGTCACGCGGGGGTGCTGGAATCGTTCCCCCTCCCCGACGACCGCCGCCGGTTCGTCGCGTGGGACGGCGGCGGCGACGCCGACGGCGACGCGCCTGCGCGGTTGACGCGGCTGCGCGCCGCGTTGATCGCGCGCGGCGAGTATGCCGGGGCCGCGGCGATCACCGCCGCCACCATGTTCCGGGTGCGGCGCGTGGTCGCGCCCCGCCTGCGCCGCGATCGCCTGTTCGTCATCGGCGACACGGCACACGAGGTGAGCCCCATCGGCGGGCAGGGAATGAACCTGGGCCTCTTGGATGCCGCGGGGCTCGCGCCGCTCCTCGCGCAGTGGGTGCGGCGCGGGGCCGCGCCCGAGCCGGAACTCGCGGCCTGGGAGCGCGACCGGGTGGGCTCTGCCCGCCGTGCGGCGCGGCTCGCGACGATGAACACCACGCTCGGCCGGCCGGCGGCAGCCGCCGTGAGCGGGGTGCGCGCGCAGGCGATGCGCGTGGCGCTGGCCGCCGGCGGCGGGCTCTTCGCCCGCGCCTACGCGATGGGCTTCGACTCGGCCCGCTGACGACTCCGGCATCCGCTCCTGCAGCGCGAATACTCACTCGGCCACGCGAATGCTCACTCGGCAGCACGAATGCTCACTCGGCGGCGGCTCGGGGGGGGTCAGGCGGTCAGGGAACCGGGCGAGGCGACCAGCTGCACGGCGAGCAGGAGGGCGGCGGCCATCACCAGCCGGAAGACGATGCGATCGGGCGGGCGCACGAGCACCCGCACCACGGTGGCGAGGGCGAGGGCGGCGACCGCCGCGAAGAGCACCCACGCCAGCGGGCCGGCGGCACCGGCATCCGCCGCGCCCCAGAGCACCGCACCCGCACCGACGAGCACCGCGACACCGGCCAGCGCGGCCGCCGGGCGGGCTCCGAGGCGGTGCGCGAAGCCGCGCACGCCGGTGCGGCGGTCGTCGTCGAGGTCGGGGAGCACGTTGGTCAGGTGCACCGCGGCTCCCAGCGCGCCGCCGGCGACCCAGGCCCAGGGCGCGGCGAGCGCGGGCGGGTCGGCCGACAGCGTCGCGAGCGAGGGGAAGATGCCGAAGCTCACGATGAACGGCACGATCGACAGCGGCGTGGACTTCAGCCACGCGTTGTAGGCCCACGCCGAGGCGAGGGCGACGGCGTGGGCGAGGAGCATCCCCACGCCGAGGAACCCCGACAGCACCAGGGCCGCAGCGAGGGCGGCGAGGGCGGCGATCCACGCGGTGCGCGTGGTCACCTCGCCGCGGACGAGCGGCTTGTCGTCGCGGCCCACGGCCCGGTCACGGTCGGCGTCGATCGCGTCGTTGGAGATGCCGACCGAGAGCTGGCCGCACAGCACGGCGGCCGCGAGCAGCGCGACCCGCCACACGTCCAGGCCCGCCGCGACACCCAGGGCCAGCGCGAGCACCGTGACCACGACCGACGGACCGGGGTGCGAGGCCCCCCACAGCGCCCGAAGCGTGATCACGCCTCGATGCTCTCACGGACGGGCGAAGCGACGCGAAAGCCGGGCACGCCTCACGCGCGCCCGGCTTCGCGCGATCAGTCGTCGAGCAGTTCCGCCTCGATCACGTCGTCCGTCACGGTCGTCTCGGCCTGGCCCTCGCTGGTGAGCACCAGCCCCGAGCCGTCGGCCGCAACATCCACCCGCACCAGGTCGCCGTCGCGCACTCCGCCGCCGAGGATCGCCATCGCGAGGCGGTCCTGGATCTCGGACTGGATCAGCCGGCGCAGCGGGCGCGCCCCGAAGAGCGGGTCGTAGCCGCGCTCGGCCAGCCACGCCCGGGCATCCGGAGTCACCGCCAGCGTCAGGCGGCGGTCCTTGAGGCGACGCTGCAGCGCGTCGACGGACAGCTCCACGATCTGCGACAGGTCGTCCTCGGTCAGCGCTTGGAAGACCACGACGTCATCGAGCCGGTTGACGAACTCGGGACGGAACGCCTGGCGCACCAGCGCCAGCACCTGCTCGCGCTTCTCCTCGAACGACAGGGTCGGGTCGATCAGGATCGGCGAGCCGAGGTTCGAGGTGAGGATCAGGATCACGTTCTTGAAGTCGACCGTGCGTCCCTGACCGTCCGTGAGGCGGCCGTCGTCCATGACCTGCAGCAGCACGTCGAACACCTCGGGGTGGGCCTTCTCCACCTCGTCCAGCAGCACGACCGAGTAGGGCCGGCGGCGCACCGCTTCGGTGAGCTGACCGCCCTGCTCGTAGCCGATGTAGCCGGGAGGGGCGCCGACGAGCCGGGAGACGGAGTGCTTCTCGCCGTACTCCGACATGTCGATGCGCACCATGGCGTGCTCGTCGTCGAAGAGGAACTCCGCCAGGGCCTTCGCCAGCTCCGTCTTGCCGACACCCGTGGGCCCCAGGAACAGGAACGATCCCGTCGGCCGGTTCGGGTCGCTGATGCCGGCACGCGAGCGACGCACGGCGTCGGAGACGGCCTTGACGGCCTCACGCTGCCCGATGATGCGCTTGCCGAGCTCGCCCTCCAGGTGCAGCAGCTTCTCGGTCTCGCCCTGCAGCAGGCGCCCGAGCGGGATGCCGGTCCAGGCGGCGATGACGGCGGCGATGTCCTCGTCGGTCACCTGGTCGCCCACCATGCGCTCACCCTCGGCGCCCTCGGCGCTCTCGGCCTCCATCACCTGGCGCTCCAGCGCCGGGATCTCGGCGTACAGCAGCCGCGATGCGCGCTCGAGGTTGCCCTCGCGCTGCGCCCGCTCGGCCTCGACCCGCGCCGCATCGAGCTTGGTCTTCAGGTCACCGACGCGGTTGAGCGAGGCCCGCTCGCGCTCCCACCGAGCCTGCAGGCCGGCGAGCTTCTCGCGCTCGGCGGCCAGCGTCTCGCGCAGCGCGGCGAGGCGCTCCTTCGACGCGGCATCCTTCTCCTTCTTCAACGCCAGCTCTTCCAGGCCGAGCCGGTCGACGTGACGGCGCAGCTCGTCGATCTCCAGCGGCGCGGAGTCGATTTCCATGCGCAGCCGCGACGCGGCTTCGTCGATGAGGTCGATGGCCTTGTCGGGCAGCTGGCGGGAGGGGATGTACCGGTTGGACAGGGATGCCGCGGCTACGAGGGCGGCGTCGGCGATCGCGACCTTGTGGTGCGCCTCGTAGCGCTCCTTCAGACCGCGCAGGATCGCGATGGTGTCCTCGACGCTCGGCTCCCCGACGTACACCTGCTGGAAGCGGCGCTCCAGCGCGGCATCCTTCTCGATGAACTGCCGGTACTCGTCCAGCGTGGTCGCGCCGATCAGGCGCAGCTCGCCGCGGGCGAGCATGGGCTTGAGCATGTTGGATGCCGCGACCGAACCCTCGCCGCCGCCGGCGCCCATGAGCACGTGCAGCTCATCGATGAAGGTGATGATGCGGCCGTCGGATTCGGTGATCTCCTTGAGCACGCTCTTGAGGCGCTCCTCGAACTGCCCGCGGTACATCGCGCCGGCGACGAGCGCCGAGATGTCGAGGGCGACGAGTTCCTTGCCCTTGAGTGAGTCGGCCACGTCTCCCGCGACGATGCGCTGGGCGAGGCCTTCGACCACGGCGGTCTTGCCGACGCCGGGCTCGCCGATGAGCACGGGGTTGTTCTTCGTGCGCCGGGTGAGCACCTGGCTGATGCGGCGGATCTCACTGTCCCGCCCGATGACCGGGTCGAGCTTGCCCTGCCGGGCACGGTCGGTCAGGTTGATGCCGAACTGCTCCAGAGCGCTCTGGGACTCCTCCTGACCGGGCTGTTGCGTCGCGTTCATTCGTTCTCCTGAAATCTGTGGGGTCTCAAACTTGAGCCTGAATGACTCAAGTTTACCACCCGGGGGTCGCTAGGTCGAGGGGGGCGGCGGTGGCCGCGGCATCCCACCCGTCGCCCCGCACGCGGAGATCTGCCGAAATGCGGCCGGGATGCCGCAGGATCACCGCATTCGGGCAGATCCCCTCACCTCGGCGACGGAAGCCGGCTCAGGCTCGCGACTCAGGCGGCGGGCTCGGCCTCGGAACGCGCGCAGCTGAAGCGCGCGCGGTAGGCGGTCGGGGTCATCCCGAGGGTGCGGGCGAAGTTCTGTCGCAGCACCGCCGCCGACCCGAATCCCGATTCGTCGGCGATGCGATCGAGCCCGAAATCGGTCTTCTCCAGCAGCCGCTGCGCGTGGATGAGACGCTGGCGCGCCAGCCACGCGGCGGGGGTCGCGCCGTGGTCGGCCTTGAACCGGCGCGCGAACGTGCGCGGCGACATGTGCGCGCGGGCGGCGAGCTGCTCGACCGAGAGGTCTTCGCGCAGGTTCTCGACCATCCAGTCGGTCACCGGCGCGAGGGACTGATTCACCGCGACCGGCAGCGGGCGGGAGATGAACTGCGCCTGACCGCCGTCGCGCTGCGGCGCGATCACCATGCGCCGGGCGATGGTGTTGGTCAGTTCGGCGCCGAGCTCCTGGCGCAGCAGGTGCAGGCATGCGTCCAGGCCGGCGGCGGTGCCGGCGCTGGTGATGATCGTGCCGTCCTGCACGTAGAGCACGTCGGGGTCGACCTCGATCTGCGGGTAGTCGCGCGCCATGATGTCGGCGTACATCCAGTGCGTCGTGGCGCGGCGCCCGTCGAGCACGCCCGCCTCGGCGAGCACGAACGAGCCGCTGCAGACACTCAGCACCCAGGCACCGCGCGCCACGGCGCGGCGGACGACATCGAGCACCCGCGGATCGCTGCCGTTCCACAGCTCACGCGGCACCGGGCAGATGACGACGAGGTCGGCCTCGTCGGCGAACGCGAGGTCGGCATCGACGTTGAGCGAGAAGCCGAGCTTCGACGGGACCACGCCGGGGTCGGGCGTGACGACCCGGAAGTCGAAGTTCGGCACACCGTCGTCGGTGCGGTCCAGCCCGAAGGCCTCACAGGCGACACCGAACTCGAACGGGGCGAACCCCGGCTGCACCACGCACGCGACGGTCTTCATGGCAGTTATCCTACGCGCGATGGCCGCACTGCCACTAGTGGCAGTTTGCGCGCGAGCGTAGCGTTTCCGCCATGATCGCTATCCTGGTTCTCACCGCCCTCGGCATCGTCGCGTTCGTCGCCACGATGGTCGAGCTCCGGCGCGACGGCTACCACCGCGTGCCGAACGATCCCGCCCGTCACCTCTGAGACCGCGGGGCGCGGCCATCGCGCCGCGCCCTCGGCGGAGGGCTTCAGCGTCGGACGAGCGAGGTCACGGCATCGAGCAGGATGCCGGCCGAACGCTGCCAGGTGAAGCGCGCGATGTGGGCGGTTCCGTCCGCGATCACGCGCCCCCGGACGCCGGGGTCGTCGAGTGCCGCGACGGCCGCCGCGACAGCGGTGGCGTCGTGCGGGTCGACGTACAGCGCGCCGGGGCCCGCGACCTCGTGGAAGATCTCCATATCGCTGACGACGGCGGGGACGCCGAGCGCCAGGGCCTCCGCAAGCGGCAGCCCGTACCCTTCGTCGAGGCTCGTGGAGGCGAGTACGGCGTTGTCGGCGAGGGCCTCCGCATAGGCGGCATCGGTCACGCCGTTGTGGAAAACGACCGCGGCCTCGCCGGCGAGGGCCTGCAGCTGCGCGCGCCGTGCGGGCGAGATGCGCGACAGCAGGTGCAGCGTGCGGCCGGGCAGCAGCCGCATCGCGGCCACGAGCGTCTCGACGTTCTTGTAGGGCATGAACGAGCCCATGTAGACGACGTTGCGGATGGGCCCGTTCACGCGCACCGCGTCGGAGCCGCCGGGGAGGAGGTCGACGAGGCGCTGCGGGGCGTTGGGGATGACGACGACGGGGCGCCGGGTGAGCCGGGCGGCGGCGAACTGGCGGCGGCTGGTCTCACTCACGGTCGCGACCATGTCGGCGGCGTTGAGGGTGAGCCGCTGCGGCACGTAGCTGAGGTGGAACAGCCGCCACCCCAGCCGCACCGGCGCCGGCAGATCGCGCGGCGGGGTGCGGTGCCGGTAGTAGATCGTGTCGTGCAGCGTCAGGATGAGCGAGAACCGCCGCCCCAGCGACCCGATCGTCTGCATGGGCGAGAACACGACGTCCGGCTCGAACCGGTTCAGCAGTCGAGCCGTGAAGGGCTCACGCCACGAGGTGGGCGCGTGCAGCGCCAGCGTCTGGGAGCCGTCGGGCAGCAGCCTCACCTGCCGCGCGTCATGCACGAGGTAGGTCACCTCGACGCCTTGCCCGGCAGCGGCTTCGTGGACGGCGGCGGCGAGCTCGGCGGAGTACCGGCTGATGCCGTCGTGGAAGTCGGTGCGGATGTAGCGGGCGTCGAAGAACAGCCGGATGCCGCGTCGCCCGGACTGCGCTGCCGTCATGGGGTCAGCCGGTCGCCCCGGTACAACGCCTCGAACGTGTCGAGCGTGCGGGCGATGTCGTGGATCTCGACACCCTTGAGCGAGGCCCGCTGCATCGCGACGTACGCCTCGGGCGACGCGGTCAGCACACGGGTGAGCTTGGCGGCGAGGTCGTCGGCGTCACGGGGGCGGAAGAGCCACCCGTTCGCGCCCACGTCGACCAGGTGCGGCAGCGCCAGCGCGTCGGCGGCGACGATCGGCAGACCCGACGCCATCGCCTCCATCGTGGCGATCGACTGCAGCTCGGCGATGGAGGGCATGGCGAAGACGCTGGCGCGGGAGTAGAGCGAGCGCAGCTCGTCCTCCTCGACGCGCCCATGGAAGCGCACCCTGTCACTCAGGCCCAGTTGCGCGCTGAGCGCGTCCAGCGCCTTGCGCTGATCGCCCCCGCCGACGATGTCGACGGTCACATCCAGTGCGGGGTCGAGCTTGGTCACCGCGTGCAGCAGGGTGTCGATGTGCTTCTCGCTCGTCAGGCGCCCGACGAACAGGATGCGGTTGCTCTCGCGCGGCGCCAACTGCGGGGTGTAGTTCGACGCGTCGATGCCGCAGCTGATGGGGATGACCCCGGCGATGTCGATGGTCGACTCGAGGAAGTCGGCTGCACGGCGCGTGGGCGTGGTCACGGCACGGGCGATGTGGAAGGTGCGTTCGGCGTCGTCCCACGCGGCCTTGAGGAAGACCTTGTCCAGCAGCGGCGGCAGCGTCGTGAAGTCGAGGATGTTCTCGGCCATGACGTGGTTGGTGGCGATGACCGGGATGCCGCGCTGCTTGGCGATGCGGGAGAGCCCGCGGCCGATGACGATGTGCGACTGGATGTGCACGACGTCGGGCTGCACCTCGCTCAGCACCTTGCGCGCGTAGTGCTTGGCACGCCACGGCCACACGAACCGCAGCCAGTCATGCGGAGGCCAGCGCACGGCCGGGAGGCGATGCACCGTGAGGGGCACACCCTCGATGACCTCGGTCCTCACGGGGAAGCGTCGGTACTTCTGGCCGGGGGCGACGACGTGCACGTCGTGGCCGCGCTGGGCCAGACCGGCGGCGAGGCGTTCGGCGAAGCGCGCCGCGCCGTTGACGTCGGGAGCGAACGTGTCGCACCCGATGACGATCTTCAGGGGACGGTGAACGGCGGGTTTCGCGGGTTCGGGTGTCGCGGGGGAAGTCACGGAGGGTGGCTGCCTATCTCTGCGTCGCGCCGCAGGGTATGACGGCGCGGCCCCACTCTACCCGAGCCAGGCGCCAGACCCCCAAGCCGGCCACTCGAAGCCGACGCACAGCGAAGCGCTCGGGCACCCGGCTACCGTGGAGCCATGTCGCGACTGCAGGCCGATGCCGATCCCCAGCGTTGGGTGCCGGTGACCGGTTCGCTGGGGCTCCGCGGCCGCCGCCACCGCAAGGTCGCGATCGGCATGCTGATGGAGCAGGCGAACACCGCGATGGGCGCCACCCCGCGCCCGGGCGGCCGGTTCGCGGCGTGGGTGATGAGCCAGGCCGCGCCGCTGCTCATGCGCAAGGCCGACGGCCGGGTGCTGGCGTGGGTGTGGAAGGACGACCCGGCACTGCTCGTGGCGATGGCGCAGATCCAGCAGGCGACCCCGCAGCTGCGCGTGGCCCGCGCTTCGATGCCGATGGAGTACGACGACACCGAGTCGTTCCGCAATCCCTACCTCGGCGTGGGCGAGAAGCTCGCCGTGACGCTGCCGTCGGGAGACCCCGCACCTCCCCCGTTCGTGACGTACACGTGGGACACCGGGACGCACTTCGTGACGCTGACGGCGGTGTGCAGCGACCGCGAGCGCGTCGGCACGGTGCTGGGCGCCGTGGACGAGGTGGCGCGCACCCTGCGCGTCGTCGACGATCTGCCGGTGGGCTCGTCGCCCGACGTGCTGCGCATCGAACCGAGCTGAGCCCGCGCGCCCGGTCTCACCCGCGCGCGGCGGTCATCACTCCTCCTCCTCCGGTTCGGGACGCACGGACGGCACCGGTCTCGCCGGCCGCGCCGAGCCGTCTCCCGACAGCCAGCGCACCCACCACGTCTGCGGGTCACCGTCGAGCACGAGCGCGCGCACCGCCAGCGTGAGCGGAATCGACAGGATCGCGCCGAGCGGACCGATGATGAACGTCCAGAAGACGACCGAGAAGAAACTCAGCGTGAGTGTGAGGTCGACGGCATCGCTGACGAACTTCGGCTGCACCAGCACCTGCAGCGTGACGTTCACGACGCAGTAGATGGCGATCACCACGAGCATGAGCGGCCAGCCGCCCACGACCAGCGCCAGCAGCGCGGGCGGGATGAGCCCGATGACGAAACCGACGTTGGGGATGAAGTTCGTCACGAACGCGAGGATCGCCCAGACGATCGGCGCGGGCACCTGCAGCGCCCACAGCGCCAGCCCGTCGATGATCGCGACGATCGCACCGAAGCTCGCGTTGACGATGTAATACCGGCGCACACCGGTGTTGAACCGCTGGAAACGCCCCACCGTCGGGGCCACCTGCGCGCCGAACACGTCCTCGACGTGGGCGTAGCGGGCGGCGTCGACGGCCATGAAGATCACGTAGGCGAGCACGAAGAAGAAGGCGACGAGGATGCCGAGCGTCGCGCTGCCGAGCGAGGTGGCCCACGACAGCAGGTTCGAGGGGTCGAGCACGGAGGCCGCAGCATCGGATGCCTCCTGCTGCACGCCGAGCCCGCCGAGCCATTGCGTGATGCTCTCCGCGGTGTCACGCAGGTCGTCTTGGAAGTCACGCACGAGGCCGACGAACTGCGCCCCCGCGATGTACAGCAGCGCCGCCATGATCGCCAACACGGCGTAGGCGAGCACGATGACCGCGGAGGTGGCGGCCCAACGCGGCCATCCGCGCCGTTCGAGCGGCCCGCGCATGGGATGGCAGATGATCACGATCACCGCGGCGAGCGCCAGCGGGCCGATGAGCTCCTGCGCCGCGTGCGCGCCGGCGAGCACGATGACCGCGGCGGCGAGGACGAGGAGGACCCGCAGCGACGGCGGCAGGACGGCGGGCGGGCGGTCCGACGGGGCGTGTGTCACGCGGCCAGGGTAGCCGGGCAGCCTCTGTTGCGGGAGTCGATCCCGCGCGCCCCGCGACGCGCGCGGGCTGCGTCGCTATCGTGTGCCACATGACGCAGGCGTCGACGGCGATCTCTCCACGCACGCTGGTGTGGGAGGACCGCACGGCGTGGCCCATGTTCGTGCTGTCTATCGCCTTCTTCGTGTCCTGGGTGTGGCTGCTGTCGGATGCCGCGCTGTCACCGGGGTGGCGATGGGCGCTGGGCGCGACGGTCGGGATCACATGGGCGGCCTTCATCGCGGACTACGTCGTGCGCGTCGTCCTCAGCGGACACCCGGCCCGGTTCCTGCGGGAGCGCTGGTTCGAGGGGGTGTCCCTCGTCGTGCCGTACCTGCGTCCGTTCGTGATCATCGCCTACATCTGGCGTGTGCCGTGGTTCAGCACGACGGCCGGCCGGCAGCGCATCCGCATCGTGATCTCCGTCTCGCTGTTCACGTTCCTGTTCGTCTTCACCGCCTCGGCGCTGGTGTGGCTCGTGGAGCGCGGCGACCCGGACGCGAACATCGTCAGCGTCGGCGATGCGATCTGGTGGGGGTTCGCCACCGTCGCCACCGTCGGCTACGGCGACTATGTGCCGGTCACGGTGCCGGGGCGCGTGATCGCGGTGGGGCTCATGATGGGCGGTCTCGTCGTGCTCGGCGCCACGAGCGCCACCGTGATCTCGGCGCTCACCGACCAGATGCACCGCGCCACCGCGCGTCGGGTGCACGAGCACGAGCTGGCCCACCGCGCCGGGGTGCCGACCGACTCACCGGACGCCGCGCCGCCGCCGCCCGCGCCGAATGAGCCGGGCGACGCGGGCACCGGCGCGGATGCCGCCGGCTCCCGGCCGCCACACGGGACGTGAGAGGGCGGCGCAGATCCGATGGGGAGAGGTCCCCATCGGCCGTATCGCCCGGATTGCGTAGGGTGAACCCATGCCTGGCCGCCTCCACGTCGACACCGAGACGATCGGCTCGCTCTCATCGAATCTCGGCAGGATCCACCGCACGCTCTCGTCGGCGAACACCGACTCGAACGACCTCGCCGGAATGATCCCGCACGAGCGGCTCGCCGGCGTGGTGGGCGACTTCGCCGACCAGTGGGACCGCCGCCGCGCTGATCTGACCGAACAGATCGACGTGCTCAAGCAGAAGGCCCGGGTCACCGCGGACGCCTTCCAGGACGTCGACGGCGAGCTCGGCGATGCCGTCGAAGGAGAGGGCTGACATGTCCACCCCCGCCCACGAGATCGCGCCCATCCCCGGCGACCCCGCCGGCATCCGGAGCAAGGCGACCAAGTTCACGCGCATGGCCGAGGCCATCACGGAGTCGATCGCACTGCTGGAGGCGGTCGTGCGCGAAGCCGAGACGCAGGACAGCGAGGCCGTCGACGCGCTCGCCGGCGCCGTGGGCAACACCCGCGAGCGGCTGCGCGACCTGCATGACCGGTACGAGGTGGCCGGCTCCCAGCTCACGACGTTCGCCGACGTGCTCGAGACCGCGCAGCGCCAGGCGCAGAGCGCCGTGACGGCGCGCGACCAGGCGCAGTCGGACGTGCGCCGCCTGGAGTACCGACTCGCCGACGCGCGCGACGCGGTCAACTCCACCGTCGACCCCGCCGAGCGCACCGAAGCCGCCCGCTACGCCGCCGGCTACTCGCAGAGCCTGCAGTTCGCCCAGGCCGACCTCACCGCCGCGGGCACCTCCCACGCCGCAGCGCTGCAGTCCGTGCGCGAGGCGGGCAACGCCGCCGCCGACGCCATCGCCCGCACGATCGGCGACGACGGCGTCAACGACTCGCTGTGGGACCGCGTCTCGGGCGCCGCCAAGGACTGGATCAGCGCCAACGCGGAGTGGCTGTCGGTGGTGAAGAACATCCTCGGGGCGATCACGGCGATCGTCGGCCTCGTGAGCATCGTCTTCCCCGTGCTCGCGCCCATCGCGCTCGGGCTGGCGGCGGCCACCGCCGTGCTGAGCTTCGCACTGGCATCCGCCGGTGAGGGGTCGTGGCTGGAGTTCGGCCTCGACATGCTGGGCGTGCTCACCTTCGGTGTCGGTGCGGTCGCCGCCAAGGGCGTGGGCCTCGCCCTGAAGGGCACCCAGGTGCTGCGCGGGCTCACCTACAACCGCCAGGCGACCTCGCTCATGCATCGCATCATCTCCCCCATCGCCACGCGCCGCAGCGCCATCGCCGCGGTGGGCGACGAGTTCCAGCGGCTGCTGCCGGCCGGACAGCAGCTGATGACCCGGATGCCGCAGACCACCTTCGCGCAGCGCTTCACCCACGAGTGGCTCGAGCTGTCGGGCCGGCAAGTTGAGCAGTTCCGCACGATCCTCCCGCAGGCGCAGCTGGGTGCCGGCGGCATCCGAGCCGCGTTCGTCGAGGGGATGGGCGAGGCGACCGCGAGCGTCTACCGCGGCGCCGCCACCCTGGGTACCGTCATGGACGGCGCAGGGATCGCGACCCTCGGGCTCGATCTGCGTGCGGCGGCGGAGTCCACCTCGCACATCCCCGGCCTCGACGACCTCGCCGGCGGATGGTCGACCGTCAAGGAAGCCACGACGGTGCCGGCGGGGACGAGCTGGCAGACCCACGGGATGCCGCGATGACGCCGATGCCCGCGCCTGCGCAACGGGATCGCATCGAACGGCTGTCGAAGAAGCTCGACCGTGTGGTCATCGGGTCGGTGATCGTCTGCGATCTGCTGCCGATCCTGGCGCAGCTCGTGGCCGCGCTCGTGCACGGCATCGTGACCGGTGCCTGGCCGGCCCACCGGGGCCTCGGCTACGGCGAGGGCTTCCCGCTCTGGGATCCGCTGCTGTGGCTGGCGTGGGGGCCGGTGCTGTGCGCCGCGGCGTGGATCGTCGTGAGTCTGCCGGTGCCGCTGCGTCGCCCCGGACTGCCGGGACGCGGCCAGCAGCTGCTCATGCTGCTGGTGATCTACGTCGTCACGATCGCCCGCGTCTCCGGGTTCCTCGGAGCTCCGGGGATCTGGGGCGGGGGCACCGAGGCGATCTTCGTCGTGATCCTGGGGCTCGGCGCGCTGGTGCTCGTGCGCATCGTGCTCGGCTGGCTTCGGCTGCTGCCCCGCTCGTGGCGCCAGTACCTCGACGCCGAGGGCAACCGCGTGCAGCCCGAGAAGTTCGGGACGCGCCGCTCGCCGCTGGCCGGGGTGCCGCAGTGACCGGGACCGCGGGGGCGGGGGCCGGGACCGCGGGGGCCGGGGTCGGCGCGGGGGCAGCCGGGGTCTCCTACCGTCTCGTGCTGCCGCCCGGGTGGCTGCTGCTGCCGGTGCGAGACCGCTCCGACGCCGAGCTGCGTCGACTCATCACCGACCAGTACGCGCATCTGCCGCGCGACAGCGCCGGCCCCTACATCGGCCGCCTCGCCGACGCCGTGATCGACGGCGCGCGCCAGGCCCGGGAACTCGACGTCATCGACATCCTGCTGCCGCTGGGTACGCCGTGGCGTGCACCGGTGTCGACGTCGATCGCCGTCGCGGTGGGCCGCGATTCGGCCGTGCCCGAGGGTGAGGTCGTCGAGACGGCTGCGGGCGAGGCGTGGCGACTGCTGCTCGAGCGCCCCGGCCAGGCGCTGCGGCGGGTGGAATACGTGTGGCGGGTGCCGGATGCCGCGGACACGCTGCTCGTGGCATCCTTCTCGATCGTCGGCGACGACGACCCCGAACTGCAGCCCATCGTCGACGCCCTCACCGGCCTCTGCGACGCGATCCTGTCCACCGTGCGCTGGGAGCGCGACGACCCGACCGCACCGGAGGCCACCGCGTGAGCCTGCTCATCGACTGGGATCGCGAGCGCTGGCTGTACCTGCCGACCGCGTTCCCGTGGCATGTGTACCCCGACGAGGATGCCTGGATCGACACGATCACCGGCGCCTTCGTCCGCGCCGGCTGGAGCGCCGGGGAGGCGGGCTGGCTCGGGGACTACGTGCGGGGGCTCCGTGCCAACAACCAGGGCGGTGCGCACCGGTTCGCCTGGCTCGTCGACCCGCGCAAGCTGCTGCTCTCGGTCGACGTGTTCGACCTGCCGGCGGACCCGGCAGCGACGCTGCACGACCTGACCGGCTCGGACGGCACCCCCGTCGACACCCGCGAGCCGTTCGTCGCGGAGATCGTGGCGTCGGGGCTCGGCCCCGGCACCCGGGTGGAGCGCGTCATCAGGGTGCCGCGCTCCACGCACGAGACGATCGGCGAGCCGCAGGAGGAGGTGCTCATGCTGGTGGCGTGGGTGTTCCGCTCCGCCGAGGCCGACGTGATCGTCTCGGTGACGCACAGCGAGCCGGCCGTGCTCGCCGCCGCTCTGCCCGAGGTGGAGCAGCTGATCGACACGATCACCCCCGCCCCCACCGGCGAGTGAGCATTCCCCGACGCGAGTGAGCATTCGGCATCCCGAGTGAGCATTCGATGACACGAGTGAGTACTCGGCGACGAGTACTCACTCGGCAGCGCCAATACTCACTCGGCGATGCGAATGCTCACTCGGCAGCCGGGATGGGCGGCTGTGTCGGCGGGGAGGTGGTGTAGGGTCATACCGACCGGGCGGTATGCGGCCGGGGTGTTGCGCGAGGAGGCGCCATGCAGAGGTTCGAGGGCACCGTCTCTCTCATCACCGGGGCGAGCCGGGGCATCGGGTTCGCCATCGCCCGGCGCCTCGTGGCCGAGGGCGGATCGGTCGTCATCACCGGCCGCCGACCGGAGCCGCTGGCCGAGGCCGTCGCGCTACTCGGCGACAGGGCCACCGGCGTCGCGGGCCACGCCGACGACCCGGTGCACCGTGACGCCGTGTTCGCGCACATCCGCGACACCCACGGGCGCCTCGACCACCTCGTCAACAACACCGGGATCAACCCCGTGTACGGCCCGGTGCTGAGCATCGACGCCGACGCCGCGCGCAAGATCCTCGAGGTCAACGTGCTCGGCGCGCTGGAGTGGACCCGCGACGCCGTGGCCGCGGGCCTCACGACCTCGGTCGTCAACATCGCCTCCATCGCCGGCGTCGCCGCGAGCCCCGGCATCGCGTTCTACGGCATCTCCAAGGCGGCGCTGATCAACCTCACGATGCAGCTGGCCGACGAGCTCGCTCCCGTGCTGCGGGTCAACGCCGTCGCCCCCGCCGTGGTCAAGACCCGCTTCGCCCGCGCCCTCTACGAGGGACGGGAGGCGGAGGCATCCGCGCCCTACCCCCTCGCACGCCTGGGGGAACCCGACGACGTCGCCGGGCCGGTCGCGTTTCTGCTGTCACCGGATGCCGCGTGGATCACCGGCCAGACGGTGCTCATCGACGGGGGCGCGTCGGTGCGCCCGATCGGTTGAGAGGATGAACGCATGAAGCAGACCAGCGTCGCCGACGCCGTCACCCGTGCCGCTGTCGACCTTTTCGCCGAGCAGGGCTACGCCAACACCAGCGTGCAGCAGATCGTCGAGGCCGCCGGGGTCACCAAGGGCGCGATGTACCACTACTTCGAGTCCAAGGACGACCTGCTGTTCGGCATCTACGACCGCCTGCTGACGCTGCAGAAGGCGCGCCTGGACGAGATCGTCGCCCGCGGCGGATCGGCCGACGAGGTGCTGCGCGCGGTGTGCGTCGACGTGATCGAGACCTCCATCCAGTACCTCCCCGAGGGCACGGTGTTCTTCCGCAGCGCCCACATGCTCTCCGCGCCGCGCCAGCAGGAGGTCACCCGTCGGCGGCGCGCGTATCACGACGAGGTCGACGCGCTCATCGCGCAGGGCCAGGCCGAGGGCCTCTTCCGCACCGACATCCCGGTGCCCGTGCTCATCGCCCACTTCTTCAGCGACGTGCACTACCTCTCGCACTGGTACTCCCCCGCCGGCCCGGAGTCCGCCGCGCAGGTCGCCGCGCAGCTGACCGACCTCTTCCTCACCAGCATCCGGACCACGAAGGAGTAGCCCATGCGCGCTTGGCACGTCACCCGCCACGGAGAACCCGAAGCCGTCCTCGAACTCGTCGAGGTCGCCGACCCCGAGGCGGCGGAGGGCGAGGTGCTGGTGCAGATCGGCGCCGTGGCCGCGAACTTCCCCGACGTGCTGCTCTCCCGCGGTGAGTACCAGGTGCGCCCCGATCTGCCCTTCATCCCGGGCGTGGAGTTCGCGGGCACGATCGTCGCCCTCGGCCCCGGCGTCGAGGGCTTCACCGTCGGCCAGCGCGTCGTCGGCGGCAAGATCGGCGTGCTGAGCGAGCTGGCCGCCGTCCCCGCGCGCGACCTGCATCCCACCCCCGACGCACTCGACGACATCGCGGCATCCGGCCTCATGATCGCCTACCAGACCGCCTGGTTCGCCCTGCACCGCCGGGCGGCCCTGCAGGAGGGCGAGTGGCTGCTCGTGCACGCCGCTGCCGGCGGCGTGGGGGCCGCGACCGTGCAGCTGGGCGTGGCGGCGGGCGCCCGTGTGATCGCGGTCGTCGGCAGCGAGGCCAAGGCCGCCGTCGCGCGCGACCTGGGCGCCGAGGCCGTGCTCGTGCGCGGTGTCGACGACATCCCCGCGCGGGTCAAGGAGATCACCGCCGGCCACGGCGCCGACGTGATCTTCGATCCGGTGGGCGGCTCGGCCTTTGACGCCTCCACCCGATGCGTCGCGTTCGAAGGTCGCATCGTGGTGATCGGCTTCGCCAGCGGCGAGATCCCGACGCTGCGCACCAACGTCGCGCTGGTCAAGAACTTCGCCGTACTGGGGCTGTACTGGGCGCTGTATTCGCAGCAGCGGCCCGACCTCGTCGCCGAGGCGCACGCACAGCTCACGCGCCTCGCGGCATCCGGTGCCATCCGCCCGCTCGTGGACGAGGTGGTCCCCTTCGAGCGCGCCCCCGAGGCGATCCAGAAGCTCGCGGGCGGACAGACCACCGGGCGGGTCGTGATCGAGGTCGCGTCGTGACGTCACCGTTCGATCTGACCGGGCGCACGGCCCTCGTCACCGGCGGGTCCCGAGGCCTCGGCGCCGCCTATGTGCGGGCCCTGCACGCCGCGGGAGCGAGCGTGGTCGTCGCCGACGTGCTCGACGACGCCGGGCGGGCCCTGGCCGGCGAGCTCGGCGCGCGCGCCGCCTTCCTGCATCTGGACGTCACCGACGAGGCGGGGTGGGATGCCACCGTCGCCGCGACCGTCGAGCGCTTCGGCGGCCTGGACGTGCTGGTCAACAACGCCGGCATCGCCAACGCAGCCCCGATCGAGCACTACACGGTGGCCAAATGGAACGCCGTCATCGCGGTGAACCTGACCGGCACGTTCCTGGGCTGCCGCGCCGTCGTCCCGGCGATGACGTCCGCCGGGGGCGGATCCATCGTGAACATCTCCTCCGTCGAAGGGCTGCGCGGCAGCCCGGGCCTGCACGGGTACACGGCGGCGAAGTTCGGCGTGCGCGGGCTGACGAAATCGCTCGCCGTGGAGCTGGGCCCCCGCGGCATCCGCGTGAACTCCGTGCACCCCGGCCTCATCCTCACCGACATGACCACGCGCATCGACCCGGACCGCATCGACATCCCCCTCGGGCGGGCCGGTGAGCCCGACGACGTGACCGGGACGATCGTCTTCCTCGCCGCCGACGCCTCCCGCTTCACCACCGGGGCGGAGTTCGTCGTCGACGGCGGCATGGTCACCGGCATCCCGCACAAGTAATCGCCCCGCCGACGGGCGCCGAGGGGCCACGGGAAACGCAACATACCGGCTGGTCGGTTTATGAGGTACAGTGGCGTCACCCGACACGAAGAGGTGCCGATGACCACTCCCGCTGCCCCCGTTCCCCGGCTCGCCGTGGAACGCCTGACCGTGACCTTCGGCGGCCTCACCGCGCTGCAGGACGTCTCCTTCGACGTGCCGGCGGGCGAGGTTGTCGCCCTCATCGGGCCGAACGGCGCCGGCAAGACCACGGTGTTCAACGCGGTGTGCGCGCTCGTGCGCAGCCGTGGCGACATCCGCTTGGACGGCCGCCCGATCCCCCCGCACACCTCGGCACTGACCGGCCTCGGCGTCGCCCGCACCCTGCAGGGCCTCGGACTGTTCGAGGGCGCCACCGTGCGCGAGAACGTGACCGTGCCGCTGAGCGCGCCGGGCAAGGCCAAGGATGCCGCCGCCCGCGTCGCCGCCGAGCTCGCCGCCCACGACCTGCTGGCCGTCGCCGACCGCCCCGTCGCCGCGCTCCCCTACCCGGTGCGCAAGCGCGTCGCCCTCGCCCGCGCCCTCGTGAGCGACCCGCGGCTGCTGCTGCTGGACGAACCGGCCGGCGGCCTCGGCCACGACGACATCGCCGCCCTCGCCGGCACCGTGCGCGCCACCGCCGACGCGGGGTGCGCCGTGCTGCTCGTGGAGCACCACGTCGACTTCGTCATGTCGGTCGCCGACCGGGTGGTCGTGCTCGATTTCGGCCGCGTCATCGCCCGCGGTACCCCCGACGAGGTGCGCACCGACCCCGCCGTCGAAGAGGCGTACCTGGGACTGAAGGCCACGGCATGAACGGCGCGCTGTCGTTCCACGAGCTCACCGTCGGGTACGGCGGCGAGCCGGTGCTGCACGAGGTGACGTTCGCCCTCGAGCCGGGAGAGATCGTGGCGCTGCTGGGCGCGAACGGCGCCGGCAAGACGACGCTGCTGCGGACCCTCGCCGGTTTCGTGCGGCCGCGAGCCGGCACGATCCGCCTCGACGGCGACGACCTTGCCCGCCTCAGCCCCGAGGACCGCGCCCGCCGCGGCATCGCCCAGGTGCCCGAGGGGCGCAGCGTCGTGGCCGAGCTGACGGTCGATGAGAACCTGCGCCTGGGGGCGCTGTGGCGTCACCGCGGCCGTGCCCGCGAGACCGCGATCGCCGAGGTGTACGAGCTGTTCGAGCCGCTCGCGCGCCGCCGCTCCAGCGACGGGCACCAGCTCTCCGGTGGCGAGCGGCAGATGCTGGCCCTCGGCCGCGCGCTCGTCTCCCGTCCCCGTGTGCTCACCCTCGACGAACCGTCGCTGGGGCTCGCCCCGCTCGTGGTCGCCCAGCTCATGGCGACTCTCCGGGACGCGGCGGCCCAGGGCGGCATGACCGTGCTCCTGGCCGAGCAGAACATCACCAGCGCGCTGTCGATCGCCGGTCGCGGCGTGGTGCTGGACCTCGGTCATGTCGTGGCGGATGCCGCGGCATCCGCCCTCGCAGACGACACCGCCCTGCGCCACGCCTACCTGGGATTCTGATGGACCGACTCGCCTTCCTCCTCGCCACCGGCCTTGCCCGGGGAGCGATCTTCGCCCTGTTCGCCCTGTCGCTCGTGCTGATCTGGCGCGCCGCGCGCATCATCAACTTCGCGCAGGGCGCGATGGCCCTGGTGGCGACGTATCTCGCTTTCGCGGTCACCGCCCTGACCGGCTCGTATGCCGCGGGCCTGGCCGCCGGCATCCTCGGGGGCGCCGCCGTCGGGTTCGTCGTCGAGCGCGGGCTCATGCGCCACGCACCCCACGGTTCGCCGCTGTCGGGCATCATCGTGGCGATCGGTCTGGTCATGGTGCTGCAGTCGCTGCTGGGGATCTTCTTCGGTCCGCAGTACCGGCCGATGGCGGCGCCGTTCGACGAGACGCCGATCTTCGTCGGCGGGGTGCCGCTGCTCTCGCCGTACGACATCTTCGTGCTCGTCGTCGCCCTGGCCGTCATGGGCCTGCTCGCGCTGCTGTTCACCCGCACGTCCCTCGGCCTGCAACTGCGGGCATCGGCGTTCGCCCCCGAGGTGTCCCGGCTGCTCGGGGTGCGCGTGGACCGCATGGTGACGATCGGCTGGATGCTCTCGGCGGCGGTCGCGGCCCTCGCGGCGATGCTGCTGATCCCCACCGAGCTGGGGCTGAACCCGCACTCCACCGACATCCTCTTCGTCTACGCGTTCACCGTCGCCGTGGTGGGAGGGCTGGATTCTCCGGTGGGCGCGCTGCTGGGCGGCCTCGTCGTCGGCGTCGTGATGAGCCTCGTCACCGGCTACCTCGGCTCCACCGTCGCCCCGATCGGCGTGCTCGTGCTGCTGGTGGCGGTGCTGCTGGTCAAACCGGGCGGCATCTTCTCGATGCGAGAGGCGCGCACCGCATGAACGGCCTCCGTCGTCCTCGCCTCCTTCCCGGGCTCACCGGCACGCCGCGCGTGCTGGTGACCGCGGTCGCACTGACGGTGCTCGCCCTCGGCGGCACGTTCCTGCTCGATCCGTTCCGCAACTTCCAACTCGCCACGGCCGCGGCCTATCTGTGCGCCGTCGCCGGGCTGACGCTGCTGATCGGACTGAGCGGGCAGCTCTCGCTCGGCCATGCGGCGCTCATGGCTGCGGGCGGCTACGGCTACGCCCTGGTCTCGAACGCGCTGACGGATGCCGGCGTCGACGCGGTGCCGCGATTCCTGCTGGCCTTCGCCGGCGGTGTCGTGATCGCGTGCCTCATCGGTCTGCTGCTGGGGCTCGCCGCCGCACGGCTGCGCGGGCCCTACCTCGCCGGCCTGACGCTGGCCCTGGTCATCGCCCTCCCCGCCATCACGAGCGTGTGGTCCGCGCTCTTCCGCGGCGACCAGGGGTTGCAGACGGCGTACAACCCGGTGCCGACGGCGCTGGAGCGGCTCATCGCCCTCGAGCAGTGGCAGGCGTGGGTCGCGATCATCGTGGCATCCGTCGTGGTCACGGCCCTCGTGCTCGTGCGGCGCGGGTCGCTCGGCCTGCGGATGCGCGCGGTGCGCGATGACGAGACGGCCGCGCGCCTCAACGGCGTGCCCGCCCGGCGCGTCAAAGTGACCGCGTTCACCGTCAGCGCGGCTGCCGCCGGCGCCGGTGGTGCTCTGCTCTGCTTCATCACGCAGTCGGTGAGCCCCGGCGTCTACACCCTCGCGTTCTCGCTGCTTCTCGTGGTGGCTGCCGTCGTCGGCGGGCTCGGCAGCATCGGCGGTGCCGCGATCGGCTCGGTCGTCATCGTCGTGCTGCCGTGGGCGCTCGGCGCCGGCACGGCAGCCCTCGACCTTCCCACCGACCTCGCCCAGCGCCTGTCCGGCAATCTGTCGGTGCTCGTGTTCGGGGCGCTCCTCATCATCGTGATGCTGGTGCGACCCGACGGGCTCGCGGGGCTGGCCGGGGCGTGGCGGCGACGGCGGGGGCGGGGGGCCGGTGGTGCTGCCGCATCCTCTGCCGCTGGTTCCGCCGCACCCGCTGCTGCTGGTTCCGCCGCTGCGGCCACGTCCGCGCCCACTGACTCCTTCGCTTCCGCCGGCCCGGCGGAAGCCGACCCGTCCCGCACCATCCCGATTGAAAGGTGATCCCATGTCCCACCAGAGCCCAGCGCCGCGCTCTGCCGTCCGCCGAGCAGGCGGACTGATCGCGGCATCCGCCCTCGCCCTCGGCCTCGCTGCGTGCAGCACGCCGACGGCTCCCGCCGACGGTGGAGGAGAGGGCGACAGCACCGGCGTCACCGACACCACCGTGACGATCGGCACCCACACGCCGCTGACCGGCCCCGCCGCGGCGGGCTACTCGTCGATCTCGGCCGCCGCGACCGCCTACTTCGACTACCTGAACGATGAGGGCGGCGTGAACGGCCGCACGATCGAGTTCATCGTGAAGGACGACGGCTACAACCCCGCCAACACGCAGACCGTCGTGCGCGAACTCGTGCAGCAGGACGAGGTGTTCGCGATCCTCAACGGCCTCGGCACCGCGACGCACCAGTCGGTGCTGGAGTTCCTGAACCAGAACGGCGTACCCGACCTGTTCGTGGCGTCGGGCTCGACGTCGTGGAACCAGCCCGACACCTACCCGAACACGTTCGGCTTCAACGCCGACTACGTCGTCGAGGGTGCGGCGCTCGGTCAGTACGCCGCCGATGAATACCCCGACAAGGCCGTGTGCGTGCTGGGGCAGGACGACGACTTCGGCGACGAGTTCATCGAGGGCGTCGAGCTCGCCCTCGGCGCCGACGGCATCACCGAGACGCAGCGCTACTCGGTGTCGAACCAGGACGTCACCGCGCAGATCGGCGCCCTGCAGGCGGCCGGATGCGAGATCGTCACGCTCGCGACGATCAACGGCTTCACCGCGCTCGCGGTGGGCACGGCCGCACAGCTGGGCTGGTTCCCGCAGTGGTTCGCCTCGTCGTCGGGGGCGGACTACCCCACGCTCGTCGGCTACCTCGGCGAGGACATGGCACCGAAGCTGCTGCAGGGCTTCACCGGCACGAACTACCTGCCGATGGCCGACGACGAGTGGGTGACGCTCTTCCGCGAGATCAACGACGAGTACAACGGCGGCGCGCCGTTCGACGGCAACACGATCTACGGCATGAGCGTGGCGTACCTGTTCGCCGAGGCCCTTGCCGCCGCGGGTGAGGACCCCACGCGCGAGAGCCTGATCGAGGCCGTGTCGTCGGGGGACCTCGTGGGCAACGGCATCCTGCCGCTGTCGTTCGGCGATGGCAGCCACGCCGCCTACCTCGGCGTCGGCATCACGACGGTCGACCAGGGTGTGCAGGACTACCTCGACGCCACGTATGAGGTGAGCGACGACGGCGTGACCGCCGTCGACCGGGAGCCGGTGCCGCTGTCAGGCGCCGGGGTCCCCGGCGCCTGACGCGCCGCGCCCCAGGGCCGCGACCGCCTCCGGGCGGTCGCGGCCTTCGCGTTGCCGGGGTGCTCGCGAGCGTGCCGCCGAGTGAGCATTCGCGGGGTCGAGTGAGTACTCGTCGCCGCGAGTGAGTATTCGCATCGGTGAGTGAGTACTCGCCGCTTCGAGTGAGTACTCACCGTCACAACGGCAGGATGTGTGCCCCGGGCATCCGCACCCCGTCTGCCTTCAGCTTCGTCGCGAGCGTCGTCGGTGCGTCGAGGTGCTCCCACCCGCACCGCGTGAACCGCCGCCCCGTCGCCGTCTCGATCCACTGCTGGCGCGACCGCTGCCGCTCCAGGATCTCGGACACCGTGCGCCCGCCGGTCAGGGCGGGATCGGTGTACTTCGTCAACCCGTCGAACTCCCACCAGAATCCGACGTCGTCGAGACCGGCATCCACCCGGAAGATCAGTCCGTTCGGCCCCGGCACCACGACCTGCAGGCGTGGTGTGGCGAAGCCGAGGAGGAGCAGGTACAACCGGCCGGTGGATTCGCCCGGCCCTTCCGCGCGGCCGTCGGCGAGTTCCAGCACCCACCGCGCCTGGCGGATGCCGCGAGCGCCCGGCATCCGGAAGACCCGCTGCCAGAGGCGCGCACGGAACTCCTCCGCCGCCACATCGTCGTACACCTTCGCCCCCTCATCCCACGCGACGCGACGTATCGCTGCATCCGCCACCGACAGCGCCGCCTCGAGCCGCAGCGCGCGGATCGCATCCACGACGGTGCGCTCGAGGGAGGTGACGAGCAGACCGTCGACGAGCACGATGTCCTCCTCCGGAAGCGAATCACGGTGGCGGAACACGGTCGGATGCGAGCGCGTCGCGGCCCCCGCGCGCATGGTCACGTGCGTGCGCCGCGGCTTCGTGCGGAACAGCGGAAGCCCGTGCATCACGACGGCGCTGACGTAAGAGATGACGGCCGCGTCCGTGCGCATGCCGCGGACCGTCGCCGCAATGGCGAGTCGGTGCTGCTCTTCGGCGTAGAGCGACGCGTACTCGCGCGCGGTCAGCTCCCACTCACCGTGAAGCCGGGCGAGCGTGCCTCGCGCAAGCCGCTGTCGCACCTCGCGTCGCACCTCTTCGCGAAGGAGACGCTCGGGGATCTGCGGGTCGACCGACGTGTTCACCGGGATCGCTTCGATGGTCATGTGCCGATGATCGTCGGATGCCGCCCGTCGGATGCGCGCGCGGGCGCCATCCGGGGATGGATCCGCAGAAACGGTTGCTGGGGAGTACTCGCTCGGGGCTACGAGTGCTCACTCGGTGGCTCGAATGCTCACTCGGCAGCGGGAATACTCACTCGACAGCGGCGGCGGGCGAGAACTGCGCGACCAGCTCCCGCTTGAGCACCTTGCCACTGCCGCCGAGGGGAAGCTCCGCCACCACGTGCACCACTCGCGGATACTTGTACGCCGCGATCCGCTCGCGCGTGAACGCGATCAGCTCCTCGGCATCGATCCCCTGGCCATCGTGCGGCACGACCGCCACGTGCACCTCCTGCCCACGCAGGTCGTCGTGAATCCCGAACACGGCCGCCACCGCGACGCCCGGATGCCGCGCGATCACGGCCTCCACTTCGGTCGGGTACACGTTGTATCCGCCGCGCACGATCATGTCCTTCTTGCGGTCCACGATCGTCAGCACGCGGTCGACGTACCGGCCCAGGTCACCCGTGCGGAACCAGCCATCCACGATCGTCGCCGCCGTGGCATCCGGTCGTCCCAGGTACCCCTTGAACAGGTTGTGCCCGCGCACGACGACCTCGCCGAGCGCCTCGGGGTCGTCGAGCACCACGATCGCGTCCTCGCGCTCGGGGTCGGCGATCGCGATGTCGACGCCCCACAGCGGCCGGCCGACAGTTCCCGGCCGGATGGGCTCGGTGAGCGTGTTGGACGACACGATCGGAGCGGTCTCCGTGAGCCCGTAGCCCTCATGCACGTCCGCGCCGTACGCGTCACGGAACGCCTCCAGCACGGCCACCGGCAGCGCCGCACCGCCGGAGACGGCGTATCGCAGCGGCGGCCTCGCGTCGCTGCGGCGAGCGGCCTCCAGCATCCCGACGTACATCGTCGGGACCGCGGTGAACACCGTCGCCTCGTGCGCCACCATGAGCTGCAGCGCCTCGTCGGCATCGAACCGGGGCAGCAGGATGATGGAGGCTCCGACACGCAGGGCCATGTTCATCACGGCGGTCTGCCCGAAGGTGTGGAACAGCGGCAGCCCGCCGAACACGACGTCGCCGGCGCGCAGGTCGAACGAGTCGATGAGCGTGCAGTGCACCTGCTCGACGAGTGCCAGATGCGATCCGACTGCCCCCTTGGGGGTGCCCGTGGTGCCGCTCGTGTACAGGATGGTCGCCGGATCCGAGGGCCGGGTGGGCGTGAGCCGGGCGATCGGCTCCGCGCCCGCGGCCTCCACCTCGAGCCGCGGCAGATCGCCGACGGGCGGCGGCGTGCCGGCGGGCAGCAGCACCGTGACGACAGGGATGCCGGTGGCGGCCGCGGCAGGCATCGCCTCGCCGAGCAGCGGGGCGGCGACGACGAACAGGTCGGCCTCCGCGTCGCGCAGCACGTACGCGATCTCGTCCGCCTTGAACAGCAGGTGCACGGGCACGACGACCGCGCCCAGCGCGAGCACGGCGAAGTACACGCGGGCGAAGTCGGGCACATTGGGCACGATCATGGCGACGCGGTCGCCGGGACGGATGCCGCGGGCGTGCAGCGCGCCGGCATACGCGCGGGCCTCGTCCCACAGCTGCGCGTAGGTCGTGGTGGCGCCGGCGAAGTGCAGCGCGGGGCGGTCGGCGTGGCGCCACGCGGATTCGGCGAGGATGCTCGCGACCGACAGGGTCGCGAAACCCGGGTCGTCGATGGCGGGGTCGGGTCGGTGGTTCACGGTGGTCCTTTCGTCGTTGAACGGAACAGCTGTCTGAGTACTCACTCGGCGACGCGAGTGCTCACTCGGGGGCTCGAGTGCTCACTCGGGGGCTCGAGTGCTCACTCGGGGGCGCAGCTCGGCGCGGCCGAGGCTGTTGAGATGCACTTCGTCGGGGCCGTCGGCCAGGCGCAGCGTCCGGATGCCGGCGAACAACTCCGCCAGCGGGGTGTCCTGCGACACCCCCGCACCGCCGAACACCTGGATCGCCCGATCGAGGATCCGCTGCACCGCGCGCGGCACGGCGATCTTGATCGCCTGGATCTCCGTCATCGCGCGGCGGTTGCCCACGGTGTCCATCAGCCACGCGGTCTTCAGCACGAGCAACCGCAGCGCTTCGATCTCGATCCGCGATTCGGCGACCCATTCGCGGATCACCCCCTGCTCGGAAAGCGTGCGACCGAACGCCACGCGTTCGTTCGCACGCGCCGTGATCAGCGCGAGGGCGCGCTCGGCCGTGCCGAGCGCGCGCATGCAGTGGTGGATGCGCCCCGGCCCGAGCCGCGCCTGCGCGATCGCGAAACCATCGCCCTCCCCGGCGATCAGGTTCGCCGCCGGCACCCGCACCTCGTCGAACACGACCTCCGCGTGCCCGCCGTGGTCGCGGTCGTCGTACCCGAACACGGTCAGTGCCCGCTCCACCCGCACCCCCACCGCGTCCCGCGGTACCAGGATCATCGACTGCTGCCGGTGCCGCTCGGCATCCGGATCGGTCTTGCCCATCACGATGAAGATCGCCGCGTCCGGGTTCATCGCGCCCGTCGACCACCACTTGCGCCCCGACACGACGTACTCGTCGCCGTCGCGGCGGATGCGCGTGGCGATGTTGGTCGCATCGCTCGAGGCCACATCGGGCTCGGTCATGCAGAACGCCGAGCGGATGCGCGCATCGAGCAGCGGTTCGAGCCACCGCTCCTGCTGGGCGGGCGTGCCGAAGTCGTGCAGCACCTCCATGTTGCCGGTGTCGGGAGCGGCGCAGTTGAACGCGACCGGCGCGAGACGCGGGCTCCACCCCGTGATCTCGGCGATGGGCGCGTACTGCAGATTCATGAGGCCGGCCCCGCCCTCGCCGGGGAGGAACAGGTTCCACAGCCCGGCCTGCCGCGCGCGCGCCTGCAGGTCCCGGACGATCGGCCGGAAGCCCCAGTCGTCGGGCGTGGCATCCAACTGCTGCTGCAGCACCGGCTCGGCCGGCAGCACGTGCTCGTCGACGAAGGCGCGCGCCCGGGCGACGAGGTCGCGGGTGGTCTCATCGTGCGCGAAATCCATCAGAGCGCCTCCAGTCCCTGTCGGGCGAGCGGCTCCACGAGACCGCCCATCGCATCGAACCCGTCGCCGACGGTGTCGCCGGCGCGGAACCGGTAGTGGATGCCCTCGAGGATCACGGCGAGCTTGTACGCCGCGAACGCGCGGTACCAGCCGAGGGCCGGCAAGTCCACGCCCGCGTGCTCGGCGTACACCTGGGCGAGTTCGTCGAAAGCCGGATATCCGGCGGCGGGGTCCACGGCGCTCGGGATCGCCCCGCCGAACGCGTCGGGCATCTGGGCGATGTCCCAGTACAGCGCGAAGATCCCGAGATCGACGAGTGGGTCACCGAGGGTCGCCATCTCCCAGTCGAGCACGGCCGACAGCCGCGGGGCGGACCCGTCGACGAGGGCGTTGTCCAGGCGGTAGTCCCCGTGGACGACACCTGACCGGCGCGTCTCGGGCATCCCCTCGCTGAGGCGATCCTGCAGCACGTCGAGGGCGGGCGTCTCACGCGAGCGGGATGCCGCCAGCTGACGCCGCCAGGTGGACAGCTGCCGCTCGAGGTAGCCGTCGGGTCGGCCGAAATCGCCGAGGCCCACGGATGCCGCATCGACGGCGTGCAGGTCCGCGAGAGTGCGCACGAGGTCGACACTGACGCGGCGCAGCCCCTCGGGGGAGTAGGACGCGTTGTGGGCGGGCGTGGACAGCACGCGGCCGGGGGCGCGCTCCATGACGAAGAACGTGGTGCCGGTGATGGCGCCGCCGGTGTCGTCGACGACATCGACCGCGACCGGCACGGGAACCGGGGTGTCCGCGAGAGCCGAGATCACCCGGTGCTCGCGGCGCATGTCGTGGGCGCTGGCCAGCACGTGCCCGAGCGGCGGGCGGCGCAGCACCAGCGGACGACGGGCACCGTCGATCGCGTAGGTGAGGTTGCTGCGGCCGCCGGCGATCACGGTCGCCTCGAGGTCGCGGCCGCCGTCGGCGAGCTCCGGGTGGGCGGCGGCGAGCCACGCCGTCAGCGCCTGCACATCGAGCCCCGGCACGTCGGTCATCGTCGACCCCTTCCTCGCGCCGCGTCGCGCCGCCCGTCGAGCATACCGCCTGGTCGGTTTGTGTCCAACCCCGACCCTCCGCCCCCCTCTCCCGGGTCGGGGCGCGTATCGGGCACCAACCCCCGCCTCACCCGCGGTTCGGGGCGCGTATCGACACCAACCCCACCCACGGGGGTTCGGGGCGCGTATCGGGCGCCAACCCCCGTCTCACCCCGGTTCGGGGCGCGTATCGGGCGCCAACCCCCGTCTCACCCCGGTTCGGGGCGCGTACCGGGCAAGCACCCGCCCGCCCCGGTTCGGGGCGCGTATCGGGCACCAACTCCGGCCTCGCGGCGGTTCGGGGCGCGTATCGGGCACCGAACCCCGGAACGCCCGAAGGCTCCCGCACCCGACCCCGACCCGCGGCTCAGCCCCGCAGCTGAGCCTGTACCGCGGCGCGCACCTCGGACGGCACCGGCACGGGCCGGCGCGTCACGGCATCCACGAAGACGTGCACGAAGCGGCCGACCGCGACCGGCTCCTCCTCGCCCACGCGCAGGATCCCCAGCGCCCACGTGATGCTCGTGGTGCCCAGCCGTTCGACGCCGATGCCGACCTCGAGCGGCTCCGGGAACGACGCCGACGCCCGGTAGTCGCACGACGACGCGACGACGAGCGCGATGGCGGGGGATGCCGCGGGGTCAAGGCCCCCCTCGGCGATCATCCACGCGTTGACGGCGGTGTCCATCGCCTCGTAGTAGACGACGTTGTTGAGGTGGCCGTACTGGTCGTTGTCGCGCCAGCGGGTCGCGAACGAGTGGCGCACGCCGTAGTGCGGCATCGATCCTCCAGGGGTCAGTCCGCGCGCAGGAGCACGCGGAACGCGGCGCGGGCGCGCGCGGCGCTGGGCTGGTCGCCGGCGATGAGGTCGGCGTAGGTGAACGACTCCGAGACGCGCACCAGCAGGTAGGCGAGGTTGTGCACGTCGATGGCGCCGCCCAGCGGCCGCTCACCGAGCTCGGCTCGCACGAGCCACTCCGCCGTCGCGACGTAGCGCCGCTGGATCTCGCTCTCCTTCGTGGTGAGCAGCCGCAGCGCGCGAGCGGGCTCGCGGCGCAGGAAGTCGCGGAAGTACGGCGCCTGGTTGAGGTCGGCGACGAAGTGGGTCAGCAGTTCCGCGATGCGGTCGGGGCCGGTGCGACCGGCCGTGGCGCGCTCGGCCTGCACGAGGGTGGGCATGGCGAGCGACCACAGCACCTCGCTCAGCAGCGCGTCGCGATTGCCGACCCAGCGGAACAGCGACGTGCGGTCGACCCCGAGGGTCGACGCCAGCCCGCCCATGTCGATGCGGTGCCCCGCGATGAACAGCTCCCGGGCGAGGTCGAACGCGCGGCGGGAGTCGGGGTGGGATGCCAGGCGCTCCGAGAGCCACGAGGGCGCGGCATCCACCCCCACCGTCGCGATGGTGGCGGTGGCCTCGGGCGCGGGCACGGACATGCCGGAACTCTATCGCCGAAGGGCGGGGATGCAACATTCTCCAAAATGTTGCATGATGGGCGCCGTACCGGATCACCGACGATCGGAGGAGCGATGCCGCTCACCCTCACCACCCCCGGCGACCACAGGGGCGCCGCACCTGCGCCGCGCCTGGACGCCGACTTCTACGACCTGCAGGCCGCGCTCACCGACGGCGAGCGCGCGCAGCTGGGGCTCATCCGCGAGTTCCTGCAGCTCGAGGTCGCGCCGCGCGCGGACGAGTTCTGGGAACGCGCGGAGAGCCCCCGGCACCTGTTCCCCCGGTTCGCCGAGCTGGGCATGCTCGGCGCCGGCATCCCGGAGGTCGCCCAGTACGCCAACAGCGCCCTGTACCGGGGCTGGGTGGCGCTGGAGATCTCCCGAGTGGATGCCTCGACGGCGACGTTCCTGGGCGTGCACAGCGGTCTGGCCATGAACGCGATCTGGGTGGGCGGCTCCGACGAGCAGCGCGAGCGGTGGCTCGGTCCGATGGCGCGCGGCGAGATCGTCGGCGCGTTCGCGCTGACCGAGCCGCTGTCGGGATCCGACACGGCGCGCGGCCTTCGCACCACGGCGACCCGCCGCACCGCCGCCGACGGCACCGACGAGTGGGTGATCGACGGCGCCAAGCGCTGGATCGGCAGCGGGGCGTTCTCGGACATCACCGTGGTGTGGGCGCGGGACACCGCCGACGGCGAGATGAAGGGATTCATCGTGCCGACGTCCACTCCCGGGTACTCCGCCACCAAGATCGAGCGCAAGCAGTCGCTGCGCGCGGTGGAGAACGCCGACATCACGCTGACCGGAGTGGTCGTGCCGGAGTCGCTGCGGCTGCAGCGGATCCACTCGTTCACCGAGGTCGCGATCGTGCTGCGCCTCACGCGCGCCGAGGTGGCCTGGCAGGCGCTGGGCAACGGCATCGGCGCCTACGAGGCGGCGGTGCGATACGCCGGCGAGCGCGAGCAGTTCGGGAGGCCGATCGCGTCGTTCCAGCTCGTGCAGCACAAGCTCGCCACCGCGCTGTCGAACATCACCGCGTGCCTGGCCCTGTGCACCCGGGTGTCGCAGCTGCAGGACGAGGACGCGCAGACCGACGCGCAGTCGGCGATGGCGAAGGCCTTCGTCTCGGCGCGCATGCGGGAGACCGTGGCGCTGTGCCGCGAGGTGATGGGCGGCAACGGCATCACGCTGGACCACGGCGCGGCGCGGGCGTTCTGCGACGCGGAGGCGATCTACACATTCGAGGGGACGCACGACATGAACACGCTCATCGTGGGGCGCGAGATCACCGGCATCCAGGCGTTCGTCTCATGAGCGAGGCCTACATCGTCGCCACCGCCCGCTCCCCGATCGGACGCGCCCGCAAAGGGTCGCTCGCCGAGGTGCGCCCGGACGACCTCGTCGCGCAGATGGTGCAGGCCGCGCTCGCGCAGGTGCCTGCGCTCGATCCCGGTCGGATCGACGACCTGATGATCGGCACGGGGCAGCCCGCCGGGCGGCAGGGCATGAACATCGCGCGGATCGTGGCGGTGATGCTCGGCATGGATGCCGTGCCCGGCACGACCGTGAACCGGTACTGCTCCTCCTCGCTGCAGACGACGCGGATGGCGTTCCATGCGATCAAGGCCGGCGAGGGCGACGTGTTCGTCTCGGCCGGCGTCGAGTCGGTCTCGCAGTACGCGCACGGGTTCGCCGATCTTCCGGAGGCGGTGAATCCGGTGTTCGCGGATGCCGCGGCGCGGACGGCCGCGCGAGGGGATGCGGGCGCAGCCGCGTGGGTCGATCCGCGCACCGGCGGCGCGCTGCCGGATGCGTACATCGCGATGGGGCAGACCGCCGAGAACGTGGCGCAGCTGCACGGTGTGACCCGCGAGGAGCAGGACGCCTACGCGGCGCGGTCGCAGCAGCGGGCGGAGTCCGCGATCGCGTCGGGGTTCTGGGCGCGGGACATCACGCCGGTGACGCTCGCGGACGGGACGGTGGTGGATGCCGACGACGGGCCGCGCGCCGGAGTGACCGCCGCGGGTCTTGCCGAACTCGACCCGGTCTTCCGGCCCGACGGGACGGTGACGGCGGGCAACTGCTGTCCGCTCAACGACGGGGCGGCGGCCGTGGTGATCGTGTCGGAGCGGGTGGTGGACGCCCTCGGGTTGCAGCCGCTCGCGCGCATCGTGTCGACGGGGGTGAGCGGGCTGTCGCCGGAGATCATGGGGCTCGGCCCGGTGGAAGCGTCGCGACAGGCGCTGGCGCGAGCGGGTCTCGGGATCGACGACATGGATCTGGTCGAGATCAACGAGGCGTTCGCCTCGCAGGTGATCCCCTCGGCCCGCGAGCTCGGGATCGACGACTCGCGACTGAACGTGCACGGCGGGGCGATCGCGGTCGGGCATCCGTTCGGCATGACGGGCGCCCGCATCACGTCGACGCTGATCAACGGCCTCGCCGCGACCGGCGGTCGCTACGGCCTGGAGACGATGTGCGTCGGTGGCGGCCAAGGCATGGCGCTCGTCCTGGCCCGCGAGTGAGCATTCGTCGCCGCGAGTGAGCATTCGAGCTGCCGAGTGAGCATTCGACGCGCCGAGTGAGCATTCGAGCCCGGTGCTCAGCGGGCGAAGCGAATGCTCACTCGGCGGCGGCAGTACTCACTCGGCGATGCGAATACTCACTCGGCGGCGGGACGAACAGAGCCAGCGTCTCGGCGATCAGTGCGGGCTTCGGGGCGTCGGCGATCTCCACGGTCGTGCGCATGCCCACCCGCACCCCCTGCGGCGTCTCGTCCGCGGACACGACCTCCGTCACCGCCCGCACGCGCGCCCCGGCGCGCACCGGCTGCAGGAAGCGCACCTTGTCGAGGCCGTAGTTCACCGCCATCGCCACCCCGCCGACCTGCAGCAGCCCCTCGGTCAGCCGCGGCAGCAGGGAGAGCGTCAGATACCCGTGCGCGATCGTCCCCCCGAAGGGGCTGGATGCCGCGCGCTCGGCATCCAGGTGTATCCACTGCCGGTCCTCGGTCGCCTCGGCGAACGCCGCGATCCGCTCCTGCGTGATCTCGAACCACTCCCCCGTGGCCGTCGCCCCGACGACCCCGGCCAGCTCCGCCGGCGAATCCACCGCGATCATGCGCGCGGCCCGCCCGCCACGTACAGCACCTGGCCCGAGATGAACCCGGCATCCTCGCCCACGAAGAACGCCACCGCCGTCGCGACATCCTCCGGCGTCCCCCCGCGCCCCACCGGGATCTCCTTCGCCATCGCCGCGACGAAGTCCTCGAACGGCACCCCCATCCGCTCCGCCGTCGCCCGCGTCATGTCGGTCTGAATGAACCCCGGCGCCACGGCGTTCGCCGTCACCCCGTAGCGGCCGAGCTCGATCGCGAGCGTCTTGGTGAACCCCTGCATTCCGGCTTTGGCGGCGGCGTAGTTCGCCTGCCCGCGATTGCCGAGCGCCGAGGTCGACGACAGGTTCACGATGCGCCCCCACCCGGCATCCACCATGTGCGCCTGCACGGCCTTGGTCATCAGGAACGCCCCGCGCAGATGCACCGTGAGCACAGCGTCCCAATCGTCCTCACTCATCTTGAACAGCAGGTTGTCGCGGATGATCCCGGCATTGTTGACCAGGATCGTCGGCGCACCGAGGTCGGCGGTGATGGTCGCGACGGCGGATGCCACGGCGGCGGCGTCGGAGACGTCGGCACCGACGGCGCGCGCGGTCCCGCCTTCCGCTTCGATGGCGGCGACGGTGTCGGCGCAGGCGGCCGCGTCGAGGTCGAGCACGGCCACGGCGTGGCCGGCGGCGGCGAGGCGGCGGGCGGTGGCGGCGCCGATGCCGCGGGCGGCACCGGTGACGATAGCGGTTCGGGTCATGCGAAGTCCTTTCGAGAGTGCAACGGGCAGTGCGGTCGGAACGAGACGTGCGGGTACGGCAGGCGGTCAGAAGACGATGAGCTGGCGCAGCTCGCCGCCGGCGGCGAGGCGATCCATCGCGACATCGATGTCGTCCAGGCGGATGCGAGAGGTCACGAGCCGCTCCAGCGGCAGCCGCCCCGCCCGCCAGAGATCGATGTAGCGCGGGATGTCGCGCGCCGGCACCGCGGAGCCCAGGTAGCTGCCGATGATCGTGCGCGCCTCGGCCGTGAGCTGCAACGGCGAGACCTCCGCGCGCGCCGCCGGCCCGGGAAGACCCACCGTCACGGTCGTGCCGCCGGGGGCGGTGAGCGCGAGCGCCGTCTCGAAGGCGCGGGCGGAACCTGCCGCCTCGACGACGGCGGGCACGCGGATGCCGCGCGCCACGGCATCCGCCGGTGAGAGGGCGTCGTGCGCGCCGAGTTCGCGCGCGATCCGCAGCTTCGCGGGTACCGCGTCGACGCCGATCACCTCGAGCCCGAGGGCGACGGCGACCAGCAGCGCGGCCATGCCGACGCCGCCGAGGCCCACGATGGCGATCGCCGATCCGGGTGCCGGGCGCGCGGCGTTGAGCACGGCGCCGCCGCCGGTGAGCACGGCGCATCCGAGCAGCGCCGCGATCTCGCCGGGCACGTCCGGGGGCACCGGCACGACGGAGGTGCGGCTGACGACGGCGTGCGTGGCGAACCCGCTCACCCCGAGATGGTGGAACACCGGCTCGCCGGCATCCGACCCTCGCCGCAATCGAGTCCCGCCGCCCACGAGCGTGCCGGCGGTGTTCGCGGCGGTGCCGACCTCGCACGGCAGCCGCCCATCGGTCGCGCAGCCG
The DNA here is from genome assembly GCF_042885955.1 of Microbacterium sp. NPDC058021. Lineage (NCBI taxonomy): Bacteria > Bacillati > Actinomycetota > Actinomycetes > Micrococcales > Microbacteriaceae > Microbacterium > Microbacterium sp. NPDC058021. The sequence continues at coordinate 264,482 of NZ_JBHVRF010000001.1, read as the reverse complement.
GCACATGCCCCGCATCGCGGCAGGAAGGTCATGACCACCCGTGCCCCCGGCCGCAGATCGCCGACGCCGGGGCCGACCTCCTCGACGATTCCGGCGGCTTCGTGTCCGAGCAGCATCGGCACCGGGCGGCGGCGGTTGCCGTCGACGACGCTGAGGTCGGAGTGACAGACTCCGGCGGCCTCGATGCGCACGAGCAGTTCCCCGGCGGCCGGGCCTTCGAGCGAGAGGGGGCCGACCGTGAAGGGGCGGGATGCCGCGAACGGCGGCTCTGCGCCCGAGACCTCGAGCACGGCTCCGGTGATCTGCATCCGAACCTCCTCGTCCGTTCTGCACCGCGTCCCGACAGCATACCGACTGCGCGGTATGTTCGCATCGCGGGTGCTTACTCGGCGCGACGAATGCTCACTCGGCGGCACGAATGCTCACTCGGCGGCATGAGTGCTCACTCGGCGGGACGAATGCTCACTCGGCGGCATCCCGCGCGCTCGCGGCACGGAAGGCTCGGGCGATTTCCCAGCTTGCGGAAAGAGGGGATCCCTAGCCTGAGGGGATCATGGATGACCCCCCGGCTCATAGTCCCGCGCCCTCTGACTGCCCAGCCACCATCGCGGCACGTTCAACGGTCAGGGGGTGTGACACATGAACGAGTGGATGATGCTCGGCATCGGGCTGATCCTGACGATCGGCACCGGCCTGTTCGTCGCCAGTGAATTCGCCCTGGTGAACCTCGACCGGCACGAGCTGGAAGCCCGGCGCGCCCGTGGCGAGCGCGGCCTCGACGGAACCATCAAGGCACTGAAGGTCACCTCGACCCACCTCTCCAGCGCGCAGCTCGGCATCACGCTGACGACGCTGCTCACGGGCTACACGTTCGAGCCGGCCATCAGCAGCCTGCTGCGTGAGCCGTTGCTGGGTCTCGGCCTTCCCGAAGGCGCCGTCTCGCCCATCGGCACGGTCGTCGGCATCGTGCTGGCGACGCTCTTCTCGATGATCATCGGCGAGCTCGTGCCGAAGAACTTCGCCCTGGCCGTGCCGCTGGCCACCGCGAAGCTCGTCACCCCGTTCCAGCGTGCCTTCACGGCGGTGTTCAAGCCGCTGATCCTGCTGTTCAACAACACCGCGAACGCGATCATCCGGGCGATGGGCATCGAGCCCAAGGAGGAGCTCTCGGGTGCGCGCAGTGCCGACGAACTGTCGTACCTGATCCGGCACTCGGCTCTGGCGGGCTTGCTCGACAAATCCGACGCTCAGCTGCTGCGTCGCACGCTGCGCTTCGCGGAGCACGATGCCTCCGAGGTCATGACCCCGCGCGTGCGGATGGTCAGCGTCGACGTGGCCGACACGGCCGCCGCGATCATCGCGCAGTCGCGGGCCACGGGCTTCTCCCGCTTCCCCGTCATCGACGGCACCCCCGACCGCGTCGTGGGTGTCGTGCACGTCAAGCACGCGTTCGCGGTCCCGCTCGAGGACCGTCAGCGCCTGCGCGCCGACGACCTCATGAGCGAGGTGCGCACCGTGCCCGAGGGCATGGGCGCCGACCACCTGCTCACGGTGCTGCGCACCGAGGGTCTGCAGATCGCGGTCGTCGGCGACGAGTACGGCGGTACCGCCGGCATCGTGACGCTCGAGGACCTGGTCGAGGAGATCGTCGGCGAGCTGGAAGACGAGCACGACCGCACCCGCACCGGCATCCTTCGGTCGGGCCGCTCGGTCACCTTCGATGCCAGCTGGCGCCCCGATGAGGTCCTGGACCGCACCGGCATCGAGATCCCCGAGGACGGCGACTACGAGACCGCCGGCGGCTACGTCACCGATTCCCTCGAGCGCCTGCCAGAACTCGGCGACGAAGTCCGTGTCGCCGACGGCACGCTGCGCGTCGAGCGCATCGACGGACACCGCATCGTGCGCCTCCGCTACACCCCCGACGATCCGGAGCATGACCCCAGCCTGATGTCCAGCCACGACCGAACCATCGAGACTCTCGTGAAGGGGGCCGGCCATGAGTGATGACGTCTGGGGCATCGTCTGGCTGTTCGTTCTGCTCATCGCCAACGCGTTCTTCGTGGGGGCCGAGTTCGCCGTCATCTCGGCCCGCCGCTCGCAGATCGAGCCGCTCGCGGCGCGGGGCAGCAAGGCCGCGAAGACCACCCTGTGGGCGATGGAGCACGCGACCCTCATGCTGGCCACCAGCCAGCTCGGCATCACGGTGTGCTCGCTGCTGATCCTGAATGTCTCGGAGCCGGCCATCCACCACCTGCTGGAGATTCCGCTGGGCCTCACCGGGCTCTCGCCGGAGGTCATCAGCATCGTGGCCTTCTCCACCGCGCTGGCGCTGGTGACGTTCCTGCACGTGGTGTTCGGCGAGATGATCCCGAAGAACCTCGCCTTCTCGATCCCCGACCGCGCAGCACTCATCCTGGCCCCCGCCCTGGTGGCCGTGGCCAAGGTGCTCAAGCCGGTCATCTGGACGCTCAACGCCGCCGCCAACGGCGTGCTGCGGCTGTTCCGGGTGCAGCCGAAGGATGAGGCGACCAGCACCTACACGCTCGACGAGGTGGCCAACATCGTCGAGCAGTCGCGCCGCGAGGGCACCCTCGTCGATGCGTCCGGCACGCTGGCCGGTGCGTTCGAGTTCACCGAGCGCACCGTGGCCGACGTCGATGTGCCGCTGGGCGAGATGGTGCTGCTGCCCGAGGCCGCGACCCCCGCCGACGTGCAGCGAGCCGTCGCCGAGCACGGGTTCTCGCGCTACGTGCTGGCGGGGGCGGACGGCGAGCCGGTGGCCTACGTCCATATGAAGGACGTGATGGACCTCGACAGTCCCGAGCAGTTCGCCGCGCCCATCCCCGAGAAGCGCCTGCGCCGCCTGGCGACGGTCTCTCAGACCACCGAGCTCGAAGAGGCGATGGCGCAGTTGCGTCGTCGCGGCGCCCACGTCGCGCGCAGTCTCGACCGGGACGGCAACACCGTGGGCCTGCTCTACCTCGAAGACGTGCTCGAAGTGCTCGTCGGCGAAATCGAGGATGCCACGGCCACCGTGGACGCAGCCTGATCACCGCGCCGCCCGGCCCCTCCCGATGCTTCGGCGTCGCGGACCGGCCGGGCGGCGCGTATGCGACCCGCGCGCCGACTACGACGCGTTCATCGCGGCCCGCGCGTAGGCGCTGCGTTCACGGCAACGCCCCGGCGCGACACCCCCGGACGACGCCGGGCGCGACGGGCCGCTCCCGGCGCGCCCGGCCTCGGGCTCAGAGCGCGACGCGCCCCGTCAGGTGCACCGCGATGCCCATGCGCTCGAACATCGCGGCCTTGGCGACGAGCGCCTTGTCGGCGGTCTCGGCGTCGGGCGCGTAGACCAGCTGCGCGTGGTTCGCCTTGTGGCGGGCCATGAACTGATCGCGGCTGATGTCGTGCAGCACGACGTGCGCGATCGGCCACTCCGGGTTGGTGGCGTCCTTGCGACGCTGGGTCTCCTCAGCGGGCAGCTCCACGACCGACCCGCGGAACAGGTCGACATGCAGCCCCCCGTCGGCGATGTACACGCGCGAGAGGACGACCTCGCCCGGCTTGCTCACGCCGTTGATGGTCGCCCCACCGGCGGGGAAGAACACGTGCCCCTGACGCCAGCCCTCCGCCTGGTCCCAGCCCCCGAGGTGCGAGGCGGGCACGGAGCCGGAGATCTCGTACACCCAGACGAACTGTCCGTCGTACTCCTCGCCCCACCGCACGTCGTGCAGCGTGTTGTCGGGGACGAGTCCCATCGCCCGCCACACCCGGTCGGTCACGAGTGCGTCGACGGCGACCCCCTCGTCGGCCTCGTTGAAGTGCGGGAAGGCGCGCCCGGCGAAAAGCTCGCACTTCCCGTCGCGGGAGAGCACCGGGGGACGCTCGGTGGAGTTGAGGATACCCTCGGCCAGGTCCGACGCCGGCACCAGGTCCTTCAGCCCCTGCTGGTACTGGATGCCGACGGCATCCAGCCCGAAGTCGTCGGCGATGCGCAGCGCCGCGATGTACATCTTCAGCTGCCACTGCACCTGGTCGCGGGTCAGCTCGGTGACGGCGTCGGCGCCGTAGCGGAACGTCATGCCCCGGCCGATGAGCCAGTCATACGCGGCATCCGCTTCGACCTCGGTGACCCGCAGCATCTCGGCGTACAGCGCCGACTGCGACAGGCGCTCCTTGTAGATGCCGGTGCGGTTGAGCAGCTCGTCGTCGAAGATGGCGTTGTACATGCCCATGCAGCCCTCGTCGAACACGCCGATGATGGCCTTGTCGGCCAGCAGCTCATCGCCGAGGGCACGGCCGAGCGCGACCTCGGGGGTGTCGGGGAGCGCCGGCAGGGGGCGCACGTGGGAGTCGTCGTGGCGGATGCGACCGGTCTCGGTCCACTCCTTCAGGCCGTCGCGGAACCACGCATCGGTGAAGTCGACCGACCAGATCGTGGCGTACTCCTTGCCCATCTTCGTCAGGCCCGCATTGAGGCCGAGGAGCCCGACCAGGCCCGGCCATTCACCGGCGAAGTTGGCCACCGTGAGGATGGGGCCCTCATGGGTGCGCAGCCCCGCCAGCACGTGGTGGGAGTACTGCCACACCGCCTCGGCGACGATCAGCGGCGCGTCGACGGGGATGCCGGCGAAGACCTCGAGCCCCATGCGCTGGCTGGAGATGAAGCCGTGACCGGTCTCGGCGTCGACCTCATGGGCGCGGATGACCGTCCACCCGAGGTCGCCCATCGCCGCCGTGACATCGGCTTCCATCCGAGCCTGCGTCGGCCATCCGCCGACGTTCGCCGCCTCCCGCAGGTCGCCGCTGGCGATGAGGTAGGCCGTGCGCGGGGGCGCCGTGGTGCGCTCGCGGGGGACGGGGACGGTGTAGGTGCTCATGATGACTCCCGTGTGTTCGTGGTGCGGACGGCGCCCGCAGGCGGTGCGGCTCTCGCCGACGGTGGAGGAAGGATGCCCCGCCGCCAGGGGGTGGCGGGCGGGGCGCCCTCCGGGGCCGGTCAGCCCCTGCGGCGCGCCACGCTGGGCGCCGCGGTTCAGTGGAATTGGGGCAGCGCGCGGGACAGCCGCGCCAGGACCTCGACGTCGGGCTCCGGGATGGGCATGCGGCGTCCACCGACCGGCCGGCCCGACAGGTGGTGCGCCGCCCGCATGCGTGCGGGCGATCCGTCCACGGCGGCGACCACCTCGTCGATGTCGCCCTGCAGTTCGGCGACGCGCGCGGTGTCACCGGAGAGCAGCGCCTCGCGCATGGCGACGAACGGACGGGCGAACGCGGAGGCGACGCCCGAGATGACGCCGTCCGCCCCGGCGACGCCGGCGCGCGCGAAGTCACCGTCGGAGCCGGTGTAGATGCGGAAGCCCTCGGGCATGCGGCTTCGGAACGTGGAGATGAGATCGAGCGATTCCCCACTCACCTTCACTCCGACGACACCGGGCAGGCCCGCCAGGCGCACCAGCAGCTCTTCGTCGACCGGGATGCCGGTGCGGGCCTCGAACATGTAGACGTAGACGTCCAGCCCCGCTGCTTCCGCGACGACCTCCTTGAAGAAGTCGTACACCTCGTCGGGCGGAGCGGGCAGGTAGTAGGGGGTGAGCACCGCGATCTCGGTGGCGCCCGCGGCCCGCGCACCCGCGATGAGCTGGGACACTTCGAACCGGCTGGCCGCACCGACGTGCACGATCACCCGGATGCCGGCCAGCACCTCGACCGAGAGTCGCGCGACGGCGTTGCGCTCTTCGATGGACAGGGCGGGGAACTCGGCGGTCGTCCCGAGGACCAGTGCCCCCTGCACGCCGGAGGCGGCGACGTACTCCAGGATCCGGCGGGAGCCGTCGAGGTCGAGGGCGCCGTGTTCGTCGAAGGCGAGCGGAACGGCGGTGATGATGTCGTGCGAGGACATGGGTGAGGGGTTCTTTCCGGGGAGAGGGAATGGGATCCCGGGCGCGCGAGTGGGGGGACATCGCGCGCCCGGGACGTCGGATCAGCCGGCGAAGGCCTCATCCATCGCGCCCAGCACGTCATCCACACCGGACTGGCCGGAGAACAACTGCTGCACGCCGATGAAGAGCGCAGACTGCGCCTTGGCGTTGGGCCAGCCCTGGTCGGGCATCGGAGCGGTGCGCCCCTCGGCGATGATGTCGGCCGCAGCCTGCATCACCGGGTCGAGCTCCACTTCGGCGTCGCTCATCGCGGGGATGCCGGGGGCTGCGGAGAACCAGACGCTCGTGGCCTCGGGGGTGGCGAGCCAGTCGACGAAGTCCAGCGCGTTGATCTCGTTGACGGCATCCGCGTTGACCGCGAAGCTCACACCGATGCCGCGCGGGATCGACGGGGTACCCGAGTCGTCGCCCGGCAGCGGGAAGAACCCGAACTCGGTGCCGGCGGGGGCCGTCGACATGATCTGCGGGTACGAGGCGAGCACCTGAACGACGCCGACCGCCTGGCCGGTGTTCAGCAGGTTGTACGACGCGGTGACGTCGGTGCCCAGCGGGTCCTTGTTGAAGCAGCCCGCTTCGTCCATCTCGAGGTACGACTCGAACGCATCGCCCCAGCCGGAGCCCGCGAAGGTCTCCGAGCCGTCCGCGAGGCCCGCGTCGAACTCGGGCGAGTCGGCGTAGACGGTGGATGCCACGAGGGCGTACGGGATCAGCTGGGTCACCCAGTCGCTCTGGATCCCGAGGGCGAAGGCGACCTTGCCCGCCGAGGCGACGTCGGCGCAGTAGCCCAGCAGGTCGGTGTAGGTCGTGGGGCACCTCGAGGCCGAGCTCCTCCAGCGTCGCGGTGTTGTAGATCGCACCGACGGCGTCGAGCTTCGAGGGCAGCCCGTAGGTCTTGCCGTCGATCTGCAGCGTCTCAGCCGTGCCGGCATCGACGGTGTCGACCCACGGACGGTCGGAGAGGTCGGCGAGGTAGCCCGCGCCCTGCAGCACCTGAATGGCACCGGGGTTGCCGCCGCCTGCCCAGACCGTGAACACGTCGGGTGCGGTTCCGCTGGACAGCTGCGTGCGGATGGTGGTCTGGAACTGCGAGGTGTCGGCGACGGTCAGGTTGACGTCGATGCCGGTCTTGGCCTCGTACTCGGCGACGACGGCTTCCATCGGGGCCTGGTTGTTCGAGGTGGTGGCGATGGTGAGGCTGTCCGTGGCCTCGGCAGGACCCGACGTCGGCTCCGACGACGAGCACGCCGACAGGCTCAGGCCCGCGACGGCGACACCGGCTACGACGGCGATGTGGCGCAATTTCATGGTGGATAGACTCCAATGCAGGAAGGGGGCGGGAGCCCCCGGGTTCAGGTAAAACGGGGTGTCGGGGGTCACCGGGCCGGGAACCGGAATTCATAGGTTCCGGGTTCCAGCCGCAGTCGGGTACTCCCGTCGTTCCGGTCCATCAGGGTGACGCCGTGCGAGTGCGTCGCGTTCTCGCCTCCTTCCGTGACCTCGGCTGCTGCGCAGGGAAGCGATGCGGTGGCGGGCGCCCCGGGTGGGACGGTCACGTTCCAGGCGATGTGGTCGCCGTCGCGACGCCAGCCGCTCTCGATGCGTCCGCGCGGGGATTCCAGCGCCCCGGCGGCGTGATCGAGGAAGGGATCGAAGCGCGGTGCGAGCACGATGTCGCGGTACCCCGCGGCATCGGCCGGCTGGGTGATGCCGAGGATCCCGGAGAGGAACCACTCCCCCACCGAGCCCAGCGAATAGTGGTTGAAGCTGTTCATGCGGGCGGACTGGAACCCGTTCTCGGGGGTCCAGCCGTCCCAGCGCTCCCAGATCGTCGTGGCGCCGTTGCGCACCGAGAACAGCCACGACGGATACCGGTCGTTGTGCAGCAGCCGGAACGCGAGATCCTCGCGGCCGATGTCGGCCAGCACCGGGCACAGCAGCCCCACCGTGACGAAACCGGCGGTCAGCGACACGTCGCGCCGCAGTACCGCCTCCACGAGCTTCTCGGCGACGCGGTCGCGCTCGGCCCCGTCTGCGCACAGTTCGAAGGCGAGCGTCAGCAGGTATCCGCCCTGCGTGTCCCCGGCGACGGTGCCGTCTGCGGCGATGAACGCCTCGCGGAACCGCGCACGGATGCGGTCGCGCAGCTGCTCGATCGCCACGGCATCGTCGTCGCGGCCCACGATCCGCAGGGTCGCGGCGGTGAGCTGGGCGCTGCGGGCGAAGTAGGCGGTGGCGAGGACGTCCTTGCGGGTCTCCTCGCCGATCTGCAGCCAGTCGCCGTAGTCGTTGCCGACCTGGGCGCGCCAGATGAGGTCGGGGTTGTGCCGTTCGATGTGGCGCACCCACGCGATCATCGAATCGGCGGCCTCGACGAGCACGGCGGTCTCACCCGTGGCCCGGTAGACCTGCCACGGCACGGTCACCCCGCCGTCGCCCCACGCCGGGGCGCCTTCGCGCAGGTGGATGAGGTGCGGGGCGATGTCGGGGAACGCGCCGTCGGCGTTCTGGGCGGTGCGCACGTCGCGCATCCACCGGCGCAGCAGCGGACCGAGGTCGGCGAGCGCCAGAGCGGTCGGCGCGAACACCTGCGCGTCGGCGAGCCAGCCCAGGCGCTCATCGCGCTGCGGGCAGTCGGTGGGGATCGAGACGAAGTTGCCGCGCAGACCCCACGAGATGTTCTGGAAGAGCCGGTCCAGTGCCGCGTCCGACGAGCGGAAGTCGCCGACGAACTCGACGTCGTTGTGCAGCACGACCGCCTCGATGTCGGATGCCGCGAGGTCGCCGGCGATGCCCTGCACCTCGGCGAAGCGGAAGCCGTGCAGCGTGAAGCGGGGTTCGAACGCCTGCTCGGCGTCGCCGTTGGTCCAGAACACGTCCACGGGTTCGGCGGTGCGCAGGTTCGCGGTGTACAGCTCGCCGTCGTCGAGCACCTCGGCGTGGTTCAGCTGCACCCGCCGGTCGGCCGGCTGTCCGCGCAGGGTCAGCCGCACCCGGCCGACGAGGTTCTGCCCGAAGTCGACGATGAACCGCCCGTCGCCGCGCGGGACGACCGATACGGCCGGCAGCCGCACGGTGGCGCGCACGCCCGGGTCGACCTCGGGGGTGAGCAGGCTCGTGTCCTCGCTGGTGACGACCGCACCCGACCAGTCGTCGACCGCGCGCTCGGGCAGGTGCCACTGCGGGTCGGCCCGGCGGGAGTCCTCGTACTGCCCCATGAGCATGTCGGCATAGAGGATGTCGCTGGCATCCTCCTTCCACTCGGCATCCGTGCCGATCACCGACCTGCCGCCTTCGGCACGGTCCATCATCAGCTGCACCAGCAGCGCCGGCTCCGTGCCGTAGTGCTGGGCGTGGTGCCGCCGGTCGGTGCCGATGAAGCCGACGTACCAGCCGTCGCCGAGCAGCGCCGCGATGGAGTTGCGACCGGGCCGCAGGTAGGCCGTGACGTCCCACGACTGGTAGGTGATGCGGTCACGGTAGTCGGTCCAGCCAGGGGCGAACTCATCGGTGCCGACCTTGTGACCGTTGACGTAGAGGCGGTAGACGCCCTTCGCCGAGGCGTGCACCTTGGCCGTGGCCGGGACGACGTCGAGGTCGAAGTGGCGGACGAACCGACGCACCGGCTGCAGCTTGTTGACGGTGTAGCTGATGTCGGTGTCCTGCGGCGGCAGCGCCGTGTGGCGGTAGACCGGGTTGCGTCCGATCCACGCGGCGGCCCACTCGTCGGCGTGCACGATGCCCGTGGCGAATGCGGCGGTGGCCGATGCCGTGACGCCCTCATCGTCTTCGACCTCGAGGGTCCACTCGTAGTCGGCGGAGGTCACCAGCGGCGCTCCCGCGTAGGCGACCCCGACGGTGAGGCTCTCGTGCACGCGACCCGAGTCCCACACCCGGGCCAGGGCGCCGTCCGGCATCCGTACGGCCACCGTCACGCGGTACGCGACCTGGCGCGCACCCCGGCGCGGCGAGCGCAGTCGCCAGGCGAAGACGGGAGCGGCGACGACACCCTGAGGATCGCGCTGCCCGTCCACGCGCAGCGCATAAGGTTCGAGGGTCATCCCTTCAAACCTCCGGCGAAGCCCTTGATGATCTGCTTCTGCATGAGGAAGTAGGCCAGCAGCACGGGCACCACGCTGATCACGAGACCGGCGAAGACGACGGGCCAGTTCGAGACGTACTGTCCGACGAACGCGTACAACGCGACGGTGACCGTCTGCTGCGGCGTGCCGCTGAGGTAGAGCAGCGGCACGAGGAAGTCGTTCCACACCGTGATGGCGTTGAGGATGACGACCGTGCCGGTGATGGGGCGCAGCAGCGGGAAGACGATGCTGAGGAAGGTGCGGAAGGTGCCGGCGCCGTCCAGCGCCGCCGCCTCTTCATAGTCACGTTCGAGCGTGCGCAGGAAGCCGGTGTAGAGGAACACCGAGAAAGGCACCTGGCTGCCGGTGTAGAAGAGGATCAGCGAGGCGAGCGAACCGAGCAGGCCGAGGTCGCGCATGGTCTGGTACAGCGGGATGAGCGCCACCTGGAAGGGGATCATCATCCCCACCAGCACGATCCAGAACATCGTCGTCGACAGGCGCGACATGACCCGGGCGAGCGGGTACGCCGCCATCGAGGAGATCGCCACGATCAGCACGACGCTGGTCACGGTCACCACCGCGCTGTTCCACAGCGCCGAGGCGAGGCCGGCCTGTTGCCAGGCCTCGATGAAGTTGTCGAAGGTGGGCTGACCCGACGGCAGCAGCGGCGACGAGGTGTCGTTGGCGGGCCGCAGCGACATGTTCACCAGGATGTAGACCGGGAACACGAACACCAGCGCGACGCCGAGCATCACGATCTCGCGGGCGAAGGTGCCCTTGGAATAGCGGGACATCAGTTGCTTTCCTTCCGCGCCATCCGCTGCTGCGTGATGGAGAAGAACGCCACCACGACGGCCAGCACGAGCGCCAGAGCGATGCCGTAACCGAACTCGTTGAACTGGAACGCCGACTTGTACAGCAGCGTCGACATCGTCTCGGTCGCCCCTCCGGGGCCCCCTGCGGTGAGGACGAACACCTCGGTGAACATCTTCAACCCGCCGATGATCGTGAGCATGATGTTGATCGCGGTGGCCGGCGCCAGCAGGGGCCACGTCACCGACCAGAACCGGCGCCACGCGCCGGCGCCGTCGACGGATGCCGCCTCGTTGATCTCCTGCGGGATGGACTGCAGACCCGCGATGTAGATGACCATCGAATAGCCGGCGTGCTGCCAGACGACCATCATGACCACCGACACGGCAGCCCAGGTCGGGTCGCCCAGCCAGCTGGGGGCCAGGTCGCCCAGGCCTACCCCGGCGAGGAGCGTGTTGACGGCGCCGTCGGGGGTCAGCAGGAACTTCCAGAGGTAGGCGACGACGACGGGCGTGATCACGACGGGGGCGAACAGCAGCACGCGCAGGAAGTTCTGCGACTTCAGGCCGCTGTTGACCCCGAGCGCGAGGAGCAGTCCGATGCCGTTCTGCAGCACGGTGATCGCGAGCGCGAAGATCAGCGTCATCTTCAGCGCCTCGAGCGAGCTCTGCGAGGTGAAGATGCGAACGAAGTTGTCGAAGCCCACGAAGTCGTAGCTCTGCGACAGGCCGTCCCAGTCCGTGAAGGCCAGGATGCCGCCACGGATCGACGGGACGATGACGGCGAAGCCGTAGAAGATCATGGCGGGGATCGCCAGCAGCAGCAGGGCCTTGGACTGCGCCACGCCGACGAAGCGGCGCCGCGGCGCCGGAGCGGGTTGCGGCGCTGCGGGCGCAGGAGCAGCCGGGGGCGCGGACTCGAGAACGGTCATCGGGGGTCTTCCCCTTCGGAGGCCGCGAGCAGTGCCCGCACGGCGTGGGTCATGCGGGCACGGGCGCCATCGAGGTGCTCACGCAGCTCCGCCTGCAGCGCTGCCTCGTCACCCTGTTCGACGAGGTCGAGGAGGTGGCCGTGGTCGAGCGCGGAGGGGTGCAGGTCGACGTCTTCTTCGACGGTCAGCTGGATGAGGCTTGCGAACACGGCCTCGTACGCCTCCCAGACGTCCTGCAGTCGGCGGTTGCCGCCCATCTGGTAGAGCAGCGCATGGAAGCGCATGTCGGCGTCGGCGAAGTCGTCGGCGGCGGCACGGTCGGCGCACGCGATCATCTCGGCGACGATCTGGCGGCCCGCGCGGATCTGCTCCGCGGTGGCCTGGGTGATCGCACGGGTGACCGCGACGACCTCGATCGAGGCGCGCAGCTCGTATAGGTCGTCGATGTCCTCCTGGGTGAGGCCCACCACGTAGTAACCGCGACGACGGGACTCCACGAGCCCCTGCGACTCCAATTGGCGCAGTGCGTCGCGCACCGGTCCCCGGCTGACGTCGTACTCGGCAGCGAGGGCATCCTCCACGAGGTGCGTTCCCGGCTGCAACTGGCGCCGGACGATGAGATCGCGCAGCACTGCCGCGAGCTGATCGCCGAGAGCCGGGGCTCGGGTCGGACGAATTGTGACCACCGCGTCACTCCTTTGATTACCGTTAACGAAAGTCAGTTAACCGTCGGAGGACGGGGGTGTCAAGAGGTCTGACCACGACGTGTCGGAAATCCACAAACGGCCCTTCGCTTTCGCGAGGGGCCGTTGTATGCCGGGATCCGCCGGGACGGTCTAGTCGTCTGATTCCTGCTGACGAGGACGCCACAGCACGATGTCGGTCGCGCGCGGGACGCGCTTGCCGTGGCGCAGTGTGATGACGCCGCCACTGGGTCCGGCGGCGAACACCCGCGCGCCCGGGCGGTTCTCGACCTCGGCGCGCACCCGGTTCTCCAGGTCGCGCACTTGATGGCGCAGCTCCCGCACGTGGTTCTCGAGCTCGATGATGCGCGCCACGGCCGGCAGGCTCACGCCCTCCGCCGACAGGCGCGCCACTTCGCGCAGCTGCGCCACATCGCGGGGCGAGTAGCGCCGGGAGCCGCCGCGCGTGCGGGCGGGCACCACGAGTCCGATGCGGTCGTACTGCCGAAGCGTCTGCGGGTGCATGCCCGCGAGGTCGGCGGCGACCGCGATCGCGAAGATCGGGGTGTCCTCGTCGATCTCGTCGCTCATGCGCTCACCTCTCCGTGTCGCGACGGTAGGCGATGTCGCGAGCGTAGGACGCAGCGCGTGGCATCCGTCCTACGCTCGCCACATCTCCTTCGCTCACGTCGGCTTACCCTCGAGCCTTCTGCATCAGGTCGGCGCGCGGGTTCTCCTTGGGCTCCAGCTCGTGGAAGCGCTCGAGCGCCTCCCTGGCCTCGCCCTCCAGATGGGCCGGCACCGCGATCTGCACCTCGGCGAGCAGGTCGCCGGTGCCCTTCGTGGTGGCGACGCCGCGCCCCTTGACCCGCAGCACACGTCCCGAGGGCGTCCCCGGAGCGACCCGCAGCTTCACCGGGTCACCGCCGAGGGTCGGCACCTCGATGGTCGCGCCCAGCACGGCCTCGGTGAAGGTGACGGGAACGGTGACGCGCAGGTTCAGCCCGTCCCGGGTGAACACCGGGTGCGGACGCACCGTCACCGACACCACGATGTCGCCGTTCTCGCCGCCGTCGGGCGACGGACGGCCGCGGCCGCGCAGCCGGATCTTCTGCCCGTCCTTGACGCCGGCCGGGATCTTGACCTTGAACGGCTTGCCGTCCTCCCCCTGCAGGGTGATGGTCTCGCCCTTGGTCGCCGTGAGGAAGTCGATCGTCGTGCGCGCCGTGACGTCGCCGCCCTTCGTGGGGCCGCCGAAGCCGCGGAATCCGCCCGAGGTCTGACCGAACCGGCCGGAGCCGAATCGGCCGCCCTGCTGGTTGAACATCGAGAAGATGTCGTCGAAGTCCTCGGCGGACTGATACCTCGCACCGCCGCCGCGACCTTGGCCGAACATGCTGAAGACGTCTTCGAACCCGCCGGCACCCTGGCCGCCCGCCGTGAAGCGGGCGCCCGTGCCCATGGCGCGGATCTGGTCGTACTCGGCACGCTGTTCGGCGTCGCTCAGCACGGCATACGCCTCGCTGATCTCCTTGAACTTGGCCTCCGCCGCGGCATCACCCTGATTGGAATCGGGGTGGTACTTGCGCGCGAGCTTGCGGTACGTCTTCTTCAGGTCGGCATCGCTGACGTCCTTGCTCACACCCAGGACGGCGTAGAAGTCCTTGTCGAACCAGTCTTGACTCGCCATCGATGCCTCCGTCCTACTCGACCGGAACCGCGACGACGACCTTCGCCGGCCGCAGCTCGACCGAGCCCAGCCGGTAGCCGATCTCGACGACCTCGAGGATCGTCGGCGCCGTGGTGCCGGGGGTCGGGGCCTGGAAGATCGCCTCGTGCTGCTGCGGGTCGAACGGCTCGCCGGCCTCGCCGTAGCGCTCGACGCCCAGACGGCTCACGATGCCGCGCAGCTTCTCGGCCATCGCCGCCAGCGGCGCCCCCTCGACGAGGTCGCCGTGTTTCTCGGCACGGTCGAAGTCGTCGAGCACGGGCAGCAGCGCCTTGGCGATCGACCCGCGTGCGCGTTCCATCTCCACCTCGCGCTGCTCCTCGGTGCGCCGACGGTAGTTGGCGTACTCGGCCTGCAGTCGCTTGAGGTCCACGAGAAGGTCGGAGTCCGCCTCCGCCACGCCGGCCCCGTCAGCGGCCGCCGCATCGTCGGACTGCGCAGCGGCGAGGATGTCCTCGATGGTCAGTTCGGGCTCACCGTCGGCACCCGCGGCGGATGCCGCGGCGTCTCCCTGCGAGTCGGGGCCGGAGGCCTGCGCCTCCGACCCCGAGTCACCGGGGACCTCGTCGATCGGTTCTTCGAAGTCCTTGTCGGTCATGTTTCGATTCTCTACTTCTTCTCGTCCTCGTCGTCGACGACCTCGGCGTCGATCACGTCCTCCTCGGGGTTCGGCACTTCGCCGTTGCCCGGGTCGGTCGCGGCGGGGTCAGGGTTCTGGCCCTGCGCCTGGCCGGCGGCGTAGATCGCCTCGCCGAGCTTGCCCTGCGACTGGTTCAGCTTGTCGAACGCCGTCTTCACGGCGTCGTCGTCCTCGCCGGCCAGCGCCGTCTTGACGGCGTCGACGTCGGCCTGCACCTCGGACTTGACCTCGGCGGGGAGCTTGTCGTCGTTGTCCTTGATGAGCTTCTCGATCGAGTACGCGAGGGTCTCGGCCTGGTTGCGGGTCTCGGCAGACTCGCGGCGCTTCTTGTCCTCGGCCGCGTGCTCCTCGGCCTCGCGCACCATGCGGTCGATGTCTTCCTTGGGAAGCGACGAGCCGCCCGTGATCGTCATCGACTGCTCCTTGCCGGTGCCCTTGTCCTTGGCGGACACGTGCACGATGCCGTTCGCGTCGATGTCGAAGGTGACCTCCACCTGCGGGATGCCGCGGGGGGCCGGGGCGATGCCGGTGAGCTCGAAGGTGCCCAGCGGCTTGTTGTCGCGGGTGAATTCGCGCTCGCCCTGGAAGACCTGGATCGCGACCGACGGCTGGTTGTCGTCGGCGGTCGTGAAGGTCTCGCTGCGCTTGGTGGGGATGGCCGTGTTGCGCTCGATGAGCTTGGTCATGATGCCACCCTTGGTCTCGATGCCGAGGCTCAGGGGGGTGACGTCGATCAGCAGCACATCCTTGCGCTCACCCTTGAGGACACCGGCCTGCAGGGCGGCGCCCACGGCGACGACCTCATCCGGGTTGACGCCCTTGTTCGCTTCCTTGCCGGTCTCCGCCTTGACGAGCTCGGAGACGGCGGGCATGCGGGTCGAGCCACCGACGAGCACGACGTGGTCGATGTCGCTGACCTTGATGCCGGCTTCGCGGATGACATCCTCGAACGGCTTCTTGGTGCGGTCGAGCAGGTCCTTGGTGAGGTCTTCGAACTTCGCGCGGGTGATGGTCTCCGACAGCGACACGGGGCCCGAGTCGGTCAGCGACAGGTAGGGCAGGTTGATGCTCGTGGAGCTGGAGCTGGAGAGCTCCTTCTTGGCCTGCTCGGCGGCTTCCTTCAGACGCTGCAGCGCGATCTTGTCGCCCGAGACGTCGACACCGGTGGTGTCCTTGAACTGCTTGATCAGGTAGTCGACCAGACGCTGGTCCCAGTCGTCGCCACCGAGGCGGTTGTCACCGGCGGTGGAGCGCACCTGGATCGTGGAGAAGTCGTCGTCCTTGCCCACTTCGAGCAGCGAGACGTCGAACGTGCCGCCGCCGAGGTCGAAGACGAGGATGAGCTCGTCCTCCTTGCCGCGGTCCAGGCCATAGGCCAGGGCGGCAGCGGTGGGCTCGTTGATGATGCGCAGCACGTTCAGGCCCGCGATCTCGCCGGCCTCCTTCGTGGCCTGACGCTCGGCGTCGTTGAAGTACGCGGGAACCGTGATGACGGCATCCGTCACCGCGTCGCCCAGGTACTGCTCGGCGTCGCGCTTGAGCTTCTGGAGGATGCGGGCGGAGATCTCCTGCGGCGTGTAGGCCTTGCCGTCGATCGCCTGGGTCTTCCAGTCGGTGCCCATGTGGCGCTTGACCGACGTGATGGTGCGGTCGACGTTGGTGACGGCCTGGCGCTTGGCGGTCTCACCGACGAGCACCTCACCGTCTTTGGTGAAGGCGACGACCGACGGGGTCGTGCGGAAGCCCTCCGCGTTCGCGATGACCTTCGGCTCGCCGCCCTCGAGGACGCTGACGACCGAGTTGGTCGTGCCGAGGTCGATTCCGACTGCACGTGCCATGTGATTCTCCTTCTGGGGTGACGTGGAAATCTGTGGGGTTGAGCCTGCACGGCTCAACATCGATACCAAAAGGAAATCACACAGCTCCGTGGTTGTCAAACAAGTTGATACGACTCTTGTCAAGTTTGCAGGCTCACGCCGACCCCGCGCATCCCTTGAGGATTCCTTGCGGTTACCTCGCACCGATTCGGCGTTCGCCTTGCGGCATGCGACGGAGGCTGAAGGCGCTCACCGAGTCGGACACCTTCGACCCGAGCCCGACCGCAGCCACCGCCGATCGAGGAAGCCCACATGCCCCGCACGCGCCCCCACCGCACGAAGCGCACCCGCGCTTCGGCGAACGGCCGCGGCCTGGTGCGCTACCTCGGGGCGGCCGTGAGCGCGGCACTGCTCGCGCTCACCCTCGCCGTGGCCGTGGCCGTGGTGGCGCTTCCCGCCGTCGTCGGCGGCAGCGCCATGACCGTGCTGACGCCGTCGATGGAGCCGGGGCTGCCGCCGGGCACGCTCGTCGTCATCAAGCCGACCCCCGTCGACGACATCGCCGTGGGCGACGTGATGACCTACCAGATCCGCTCCGGAGAGTCGGCCGTGGTCACCCACCGCGTGATCTCGAAGACGTACGCCGGGGGCGAGGTGACCTTCATCACGCAGGGCGACAACAACATCGCGCCCGATGCCGCGCCGGTGCAGGAGATCCAGGTGCGCGGGACGCTCTGGTACAGCCTGCCGCTGCTGGGCTGGGTCAACACCGCCCTCAACGGCCCCAACCGCACGATCGTCGTCGTGGCGATCGCCGTCGGCGGGCTGTTCACGTATGCGGCGGCGATGGTCATCGGCACCCTGCGCGACCGGCGACGGGGGCAGCGGGAGCAATCGACCCACGAGGTTTCGGAGGTGGACGCCGGGGAGGGCGCCGCCCCCGAGAAGGGTGGCGCCGCTGGGGGCGGCGTCACCGAGCAGGACGACGACGGCGGCCCTGGGGAGGGCGCGCCGATGCAGCGGATTCTCTCGCTCTCGTCGCCCTGAGCGGCTGCGTGCGCGCCCACCCTGGGGCGCGCGCGCAGTCGCGATATGGTGCGCACGTGAATATGACGTCCGGCGCGACACCCGATCTTCCCGCCATGGCCGACAGCGGCGCCATTCCCGTCATGGGGCTCCAACTGCGCGAGGGTCGCCCCGCGCGTCCGCGCACGGTGCTGTCGTGGGCGCTGTGGGACTGGGCGGCGCAGCCGTTCAACACCGTGATCCTCACCTTCATCTTCACCGCGCTCTACCTCACGACCGACGCGTTCCTGCCTGCGGAGATCGCGATGCTCGGCGACAAAGATCCGATCAAGATGCAGGCCGAAGCCGGCCTCGCCGCCGGACTCGGGTGGGGGACGACCATCGCGGGCCTGCTGATCCTGGCGCTCGCGCCGGTGCTCGGTCAGCAGGCGGATGCCGCGGGTCGCCAGAAGCTGTGGCTCGGCATCGGCACCGGCGGGCTCGTCATGAGCATGGCCCTGCTGTGGTTCGTCGAGCCCGCCCCTGCGCTGTTCTGGCTCGGCGTGGCCCTCATCTCCGCCGGCACCGTGTTCAGCGAGATCGCCGGCGTCAACTACAACGCGATGCTCATCGGCATCGCCACCCCGCGCACCATCGGACGCGTCTCCGCGCTCGGCTGGGGATTCGGATATCTCGGCGGCATCGTCGCGCTCATCCTCGTGGTCGTCTTCTTCATGTCGGACTGGTTCGGCCTGGACCCCGACAATGGGCTCCCCTTCCGCATCATCGCGATCGGCTGCGCACTGTGGACCGTACTGTTCGCCATCCCGATCTTCCTCTGGGTGCCGGAGCCCTCGCCCGGGCGCCCCGAGCGTCGCGTCGGACTGCTGCGCGGATACCGCCTGCTCGTGGCCGACGTGATGGCGCTGTACCGCTCCCCCCAATCGCGTCCGACCTTCTGGTTCCTGCTGTCCAGCGCCGTCTTCCGCGACGGGCTCGGCGGCGTGTTCACCTTCGGCGCCATCATCGCCGGGCAGGTGTACGGCTTCGAGTTCATGGAGCTGGTGATCTTCGGCATCGCCGCCAACCTCGTCGCCGGCGTCTCGACGCTCGTGGTCGGGCGCTGGGACGACCGCCTCGGGCCCAAGACGATCATCCTGTCCTCGCTCGCGGCGATGATCGTCGCGGCATCCGCCGTCTTCTTCCTGGTGGATGCCGGCACCGTGGTGTTCTGGGTCGGCGGTCTGCTGCTGTGCGCCTTCGTCGGCCCGGCGCAGTCGGCGTCGCGGTCGTTCCTCGCTCGCCTCACCCCCGCCGGCCGGGAAGGCGAGATCTTCGGCCTCTACGCCACGACGGGACGCGCGGCCAGCTGGATGACGTCACTGCTGTGGGCACTGCTGATCAGCCTCGGCGGCGCGACGTCGTTCGGGATCCTCGGCATCGTGCTGGTGCTGCTGGCAGGGTTCCTGCTGCTGCTGCCGGTGAAGGCGCCCGCCCGCGTCGGCTGAGCACTCGGCCGGTGATGCGGCGGCACGAGGTCAGCGCTGCGGCCAGGCCTCGGCGAACCGGGTGAGCAGCCGTGCCAGCTCGGCCGCCTCGGCATCCGAGAACCCGGCGAGCGCGCTGCGGACGGTTTCGAGCCGCTCGCCACGGAACCCGCTGGCGACCGCGCGTCCATCGTCGGTCAGCACGATGCGGGTGCGACGGGCGTCGTCGGGGTCGGCTTCGCGGCGCACGAGTCCCGCGTCGGCGCACTGCTGCACGAGCCGCGAGGCGCGGGGCTGATCCACGCCGATGCGCTCGGCGAGCTCACTCACGCTGAGGGGTTCCGCCGCGAGTGTGAGCGCCTCGAGCAGCCGCAGCCGCGCCGGGCCACCCGCGAAGCGCGCGCCGGGGAACATGCCGCGGTGACCGCCGGGGCCCGGCCCGTGACCGTGGAACCCGTGCGGGCCCCCACCGTGCGGGCCGCCGCCGTGCCGCCACCCCGGTTCGTCGGATCCGCCCTCGCTCCAGGGCGGGCGGGGGCCGCGGCGACCGCGCAGCCGGCTGAGGGCGGCGGCGATGACGTCGGCGGGGTTCGCGGCATCCGATTCGGGCATACCCCGAATTTACATGCTTGTTGACATGCGTTCGGTTTGTATGTCACAGTACATATACATGCACAATGACATAGAAGCGGCGATCTGGATGCCGCACCACCGAGAGGACTCCCCCATGGAGAACCACACCGACAACGAGACCGTCTCCCCCGCCGACCGAACGCTCGGCGTCTGGCTGCGCACGGTCGACGCCCTGATCGCGCGCGAGTTCGACCACGTCTTCGCCGACGAGGGACTCACGCGACGCGACTGGATGCTGCTCAGTGCGCTGTCCGGCACCGCCCCGGTGCCGCCGGCGGTGAGCGAGAAGATCGCCCGCGGCGGCAAGCGCATGCGTGTGCTCGCCGAGCGCGGCTGGGCCATCGAATCCGACGGCGAGTGGACGCTCACCGACGACGGACGCGAGGCAGCCGCACGCCTGGGCGAGCGGGTGGCCGAGATCCGCTCCCGCACGGCGGGGGCGGTCACCCCCGAGGAATACGCCACGACCGTCGCCTCGCTCGAGGCGATCGCCCGCGAGTACGGCTGGACCGAGGACATGCGCATGCCGCGCGGACGCGGGTTCGGGGTCGGACGCGGCCGCGGCTTCGCACCGGGACGCGAGTTCTGGATGCGCGGGCTGGGGCACCGTGGTCACGGCGGGCACGACCACGACCACGGCCACGACCACGACCACGGCGGTCCGGCGGAGCACCAGGGCGAGCGCGGCCACCGACACCACGGCCACCCCGGCCACGGATGCGGCCCGCACGCATCGCACGGCCGGCACCACCACCCCGGGCACGAACCCCGAGGATTCGCCGAGCGCCGCGATGGCTCCGAAGCGGCCTACGAGCGCGGTTTCGAAGCCGGGTTCACCGCCGCTCAGCGCGGCGCAGCGTCACCGGCATCCGACGCCGCCTGACCCTGCCCCGCACCCCGCCGCGGCGGCCTCAGCGGTCGCCGCGGCGGGTGAAGCGGCGGGTCCACCGCGGCGGCGGCACACCCTCCTCGTTGGGCAGTTCGACCTCGAGCCCGTAGTGCTCGCCGATGCGCTCGACGAACTGCTCACGCTGCGCCCGCTCGTACGCGGCGCGCTCGCGGCGGAACGCCACCACCAGTGCCCAGCAGATGAGCAGCATGACCACGCTGAACGGCAGGGCGATGATGATCGCCGCCGTCTGCAGCGCGACGAGACCGCCGGCGATGAGCAGCGCCACCGCGAGCACCGCGGTGATGAGGGTGAACAGCGCCCGCACCGGCTTGCTCGGCTCCGGGTTGCCACCGGTGGCCAGCATCCCCATCACGAGGGCGCCGGAGTCGGCGGAGGTCACGAAGAAGATCGCGATCAGGATGAGCGCGCCGATCGTGAGCACGAGCGTGCCGGGCAGGTATTCGAAGAGCTGGAACAACGCGCCCTCGATGTCCACCGTGCCGTCGGCGGTCGTCATGGCGCCCGGGTTCTCGGCCTCGATCTGCAGCGCGGAGCCGCCGAGCACCGCGAACCAGAGGATGCCGAGCAGCGTCGGCACGATGAGCACGCCCATGACGAACTGGCGCACCGTGCGGCCGCGGCTCACACGGGCGATGAAGATGCCGACGAACGGCGCCCACGAGATCCACCAGCCCCAGTAGAACGCCGTCCACGCGGCCTGCCACTCCTGCCCGGCCGTGCCCTGGAACGCGCTCACGCTGAAGCTCAGTCCGATGAAGTTCTGCAGGTAGGCGCCGACGGACTGCACCCACTCGCGCAGCAGGTACAGCGTGTCACCCGCGAACAGCACGAACAGCAGCAGCGCGGCGGCCAGCAGCAGGTTCGTGGTCGACAGCCACTTCATGCCCTTGGTCACGCCCGAGAGCACCGAGAAGAGCACCGCCGCGGTGATCACGACGATGATGACGATCTGGTCGATGATGCCGGGCTCTTCGATGAAGCCGGCGGCTGACAGCCCGGAGCTGATCTGCAGCACGCCGAGGCCGAGGCTGGTGGCAACGCCGAACAGGGTGCCGACGAGGGCGATGGCATCGATCGCGTTGCCCCAGCCGCCGCGCACGCGACGGCCCATGATCGGTTCGAGCGCCCAGCGGATCGACAGCGGGCGGCGACGCCGGTGGATGGCGTAGGCCAAGGCGAGCCCGACGACGACGTAGATGGCCCACGCCTGCACACCCCAGTGCAGGTAGGTCTGGGTCAGCGCGGACTGCGTGAGCTGGGCCGTCGTGCCCTCGACGCCGGGCTTCGGGGTCACGAAGTGGCTGAGCGGCTCGCTGACGCCGTAGAAGACGAGGCCGATGCCCATGCCGGCGGCGAACAGCAGCGAGAACCAGGCGGGGGTGGAGAACTCCGGCCGGTCGTCGTCACGGCCGAGGCGGATGTCGCCGAACCTGCTGAAGCCGAGGAAGAGGCAGAAGGCGACGAAGAAGGCGGTGATCGCGACGTAGTACCAGCTGAAGCCGTCGACGATGGCGCCCTGGATCGTGCCGAAGAACGTCTCGGCCTGGGTGGGGAAGATGATCGCGAAGGCGCTGAACACCAGCGTCACGACCGCCGCGGGCCCGATGACCCAGGGGCTCGGGCGGAAGCGACGGGCGTCGACCGGGGAATCGGCGGGGGCGGGCGCGGCAGCGGCGGGCTCTGCAGCGGCGGGCGCGGCGGCGGCGTGCTCTGCGGGCAGGTTCGGGTTGCTCACGGCGACCAAGCTAGCCCGGCGGGCGGCCAGGCGCCTGCGGTTGCGCGCGGCATCCCCGCTATGGCAGGGGAGGCCGCTCAGCCGTCAGGCGCCGCGCGATCCCACGTCGGTCGAGCCGACGTCGGTGCGGTGGAAGTTGTGCGACGAACGGGATGCCGTCGGCCCCCGCTGACCCTGGTACCGGTTGCCATACGGGCCGGAGCCGTACGGGTTCTCGGCGGCCGACGAGAGCCGGAAGAAGCAGAGCTGGCCGATCTTCATGCCCGGCCACAGCTTGATCGGAAGCGTCGCGACGTTGGAGAGCTCGAGCGTCACGTGCCCCGTGAAGCCGGGGTCGATGAAGCCGGCCGTCGAGTGCGTGAGCAGGCCGAGGCGGCCGAGCGACGACTTGCCCTCCAGGCGTGCGGCGACGTCGTCGGGCAGCGTCACCTGCTCGAAGGTCGCGCCGAGGGCGAACTCCCCCGGATGAAGGATGAACGGCTCATCGGGATCGACCTCGATCAGGCGCGTCAGATCCGGCTGATCGACCGCCGGGTCGATGAACGGGTACTTGTGGTTGTCGAACAGCCGGAAGTAGCGGTCGAGGCGCACATCGACGCTCGACGGCTGCACCATGTCGGGCTGCCACGGGTCGAGGCCGATACGGCCGCCGTCGATCTCGAGTCGGATGTCACGGTCGCTGAGCAGCACGGTGTCAGCCTAGCGGCGCGCGGCCATGACGGCCTTTGCTAAGCTGGGGCGCGCGTCGCTTCGGCGATGCTCGGGGCTGTAGTTCAATGGCAGAACTTCTGCTTCCCAAGCAGATAGCGCGGGTTCGATTCCCGTCAGCCCCTCCACTGTCACTTCCAGAGCCAGTTCGGACTATCCAGAGCTAGTCCGGACCGATGATTTCGCGGGCTTAGCGAGCTACCGGCCACCAGCAGGGCCACGGCTTCCGCCCGCGACGTTCGCCGATCAGGCGCGCGCACGGAGGTCTCCGCTAACCCGGCGTGACGGGTGGTCGATAGATGACCCGGAGGACCACTGACATGAACGAACTTCGCTCGAAGAGGCGCCCCAACCGACGTGCCGTCGCCATCATCGTGGCAACAGCGGCTGCGGCGCTCGTCGCCGGCGGCGTGGTCACCGCTGTGGTCGTCACCAACGCCGAGGCGGAGGAGACCGCCCGCCAGTGCGCTGCGGCGCTGGATCTGGCTACAACCGCCACCACGCAGACGGAGGAGGCGTTGGCGAACGCTGACGCGAGCCTGACCGCGGTGGAGACGACCGCACTGCCAGACACCGACGGGTGGACGAGCGGCGCATACGGCGACCGGCCCGCGGGAGCAGAGCTCACCAGCAGCGTCATCGACGCGCGCACCACCGTCGAGGACGCTTCGGTGCCGAAGGACTGTGTCGACCGGGATGAGGCGAAGGTCATCACTGACGCCGCGTTGGTCGCGACCAACGCGGTCGCGTCCCTCGACGAGAGCGTGGCGGCCTTGAACGTCGACTTCGAGCTGTTCCAGGCGGAGGAGACTGCCCGTATCGCAGCCGAGATCGAAGCGGCTCGCATCGCTGCCGAGGAGGCCGCCCGCGTCGCCGCTGAGGCGGAGGCCGCACGTGTCGCCGCTGAGGCGGAAGCCGCACGTCAGGCTGCCGCCCAACGTCAGACGTGGCGTCCCTCCGGCGGGTCTGGCTCCGACGGAGGGGGCCACCCCGCGCCCTCATTCCCGAACGGCGGCAGCTTCGGCGTCGGCGTCGGCGGCCCCAATGACGCACCGTGCCTGACCGACAACGGCATGGGCGGCACCATGCCCTGCGAGTGAGCTCGGCACGCAGAGGACACTCAGCTCATCCGCCAGCGGCGGGAGGCGGCGCGTGTGTCGTTTGCGCTCCGTGCGCGAGCGCACTGGGCAGCCGGAGCTAGGTCAGCGCGGGCGGCTCATGGGGAGGTGGAGACTCCTGCTCCTGAGCGCACAGCGCCTCGCTGCACCGCCACCGATCTGGATGGTTCCTGGCTTGCCGCTACTGACGATGTCATCCCTCGTCAGTAGCGGCATCAGACGCTCTCGAGCTCGCTAGCCTCAATCGCTACGCCGCGACGGCGCAGTGGCTCACGGGAGAGGCCCAGGTCGGCGTGGCGGCCTCGTGCGCGGTGGCCCATATACCCTTCGGGTGATGGCCGACCTGCGGGTGGATGCGAGCGCGCACCGCCGTCGAGTACACGAAAGGATGCGCGGTGCGTACTGCCGCAGGGCGATCGTCGTCGCGGTCCAGCCTGTCGGCATCCCGCCACGACTTCGGAGATCTGCCGTGCTTCGGAGACGAACCCGGCCAGGGATCCGAAGAAGTGGCTTTCTCCGAAGAAGCGGCGCGCCCACCGCCGCGGACGCCTTCACGCAACGCGCCGCTCGCCGCTCGCCGCTCGCGCTAGTCCAGCACCGCGATCAGATCGGCGTGGATGAGGGCGCCGCCGTCGAGCGTCGCGGCCATCACCTGCCGGGCCGGGCGGGATGCGGCATCCGGGAACATCCGCAGCCACTCGCGGTTCAGGGCGTCGCGATCGCGGTAGTCCGCGACCCAAAAGGTGATCTTGGCGATGTCGTCTGTCGACCCGCCGACCGCCGCGACCACCTCGCGCATGTGTGCGAACACGTTGGCGCACTGGGCTTCGAGCGAGGCGGGCATCTGTGTCGTCACCGGGTCGCGCCCGGCGAGCACGCCCGTGAACAGGAACGGGCCGATGCGGCAGGCGGCCGGCACCGGGTTGGCGTGGGCGAACCCGGCGATCTCGATACTCACGCGCCCGCTCACGTCACCCCTCGTCGACGACGCGGTTCTCGATCGCCCCGAGACCGGCGATCTCCGCCCGCACGACGTCGCCCGGGCGCAGCCAGGTCTGCGTGGGGGCGCCGATGCCCGACGGGGTGCCGGTGGCCAGCACATCGCCCGGGTACAGCGTCATCACCTGCGTGAGGTAGGCGATCTGCTCGTAGATGTCATAGATCATGTCGCTCGTGTCGAAGTCCTGGCGCACGTGGCCGTTCACGGTGAGCGTCATACGCAGATCGAGCGGGTCGGCGATGTCGTCGTCGGTCGTGAGCCACGGACCGAAAGGCCCGTGCGTGTCGAACGACTTGCCCAGGGTGAAGGTGGGCGAGAGCTTGTGCAGCCAGTCACGCACCGACACGTCATTGACCACCACGTAGCCGGCGATGACCGATCGGGCGTCTTCCACGCTCACGTGGCGGCACTCGGCGCCGATCACGACGCCCAGTTCGATCTCGTAGTCCAGCTGCTCGCTCACCGCCGGCCTCACGATGTCCCCGTGAGGACGGTTGATACACGAGACCTGCTTGTTGAACCAGAGTTGGCTGGTCGGGATCGGGATGCCGGCGGCGCGCGCCTCTTCGGCGTGCTCGCGGTAGTTCATGCCGATGCCGAGGAACTTCTGCGGGTCGTCGATGGGCGCTTCCAGCGTCACATCCTCGAGCGCGAAGGCGGGCCCCGTCGCCGCGACGATCGCGGGGCGGAGCTCGTCGAGGCGGGGCAGGATCGCCCGCAACGACGAGCCGACGCCGGGGACGTCGGAGACGTCGATGAGCCGGTCTCCGTCGATCCGACCGAGCCGCACGGCCCCCGCGCCCCGGCGGTAGCGGGCGAGCCTCATTCGGAGTCCTCCCCGTTCTCCGAGGGGAGCGCACCCCACGCCTGCGTGCCGTCGGGCGTCATCTGGAAGCTGACGAACCTCCACTGTCCGTCGTCGCAACGTCGCAGCACCTGCGTCACCATTCCTTCGACGACCCGTTCGGTGCCGTCTTCGGAGCCGAGACGGTTGGTGAGGCGCCCGGTCATGATCGCGACGTCGCCCACCATTCGGATCGTGAGCTCCCCGCGCGCCATGTCGAGGTAGGCCTGCCGCGTCGCCACGTGTTCGAGCAGCTGCGCCTTCGTGTGGGCGACCCCGGGGGCGTGGATGTGCACGAGCGACTCGTCGTACAGCGCGTCGAGCGTCTCGAGGTCGACCTCCAGCAGCGCCCGCTGCCGCCGCTCCTCGACCGCGAGGATGGCCTCACGCGTCGCCTCGTCCGGTTCGTTGATGTTGTTCATGTCGTATTCCTGCATCGTCATGCCGTCACGAAACCGAAGAGATCTTGTCGTTCCAGGTGCGGAAGCCCGTTGCCTCGCCGGCATCGAAACCTGGCCGCGGCTGACCGACGAGCGCGTGGTAGCCGCTGAAGATCTCGTCGGCCTCCGCCAGCGGCAGCACATCCTCGATGTCTGTGAACGGAGCTCCGTCGGTGCGATCGGCGACGATTCTGCGGATCACCTCGTAGCCCTCGCCGCGCATCGATTGCACGATCCTGTTCACCGGCCCCCGGCGCGCGTCGTCGTACGCGAGGAACGCCTCGTGCGGGTCGGCGAACTCACCCAGCTTCTCGGCCACGACACGGGCGTCGAGGAACGCCTGGCAGACGCCGTTCCCGCCGCGCGGGTACATGGCGTGGGCCGCGTCGCCGAGCAGCACGACACGCCCGTCGACCCAGGTGTCCAGCGGGTCATGCCGGATGAGCGGGAAGAGGTACACCTCACGCGCTTCGCGCATCAGCTCCTGCACGTCGAGGAAGGGGATGTCGACACTGTCGTACAGCGGGACGATGTCGTCCACCGTGCCGATCGCGTTCCAGTCCTCCACGGTCTCGGGCCGTTCGTACTCGACGACCCAGTTCACGAGGTCTTTGCCTGTGCCCTCGAAGTCGTTCGCGATGGGGTAGACGATCATCGACGAGATGTGGGGGTTGCCGATGTGAAGGATGGTGTGCCCATCCCGAAACGGCTCGCGCAGGGTCGTGCCGCGGTACATCGTGATGCCGGAGTACTCCGGCTCCGACAGCTCGGGATGCATCTGCCGGCGCACTGCGGACTTGATGCCGTCGGCCGCGATCACCGCGTCGTGCCGCACGGTCTCGGTGGCACCGTCGCGGTGCTCGAGGTGCAGTGTCACGCCGTCGGCATCCTGCTCGTAACGGGTGACCTTCGCCCCCAGCACGACGCGGTCGGCGCCGATGCGCTGGAGCACAGCCCGGTAGAACATCATCTGCAGGTAGCCACGGTGCACGAACCGCTGCTCGTGCAGGTAGCCCATGTGCACACCGCACTTCTCCGCGTAGATCTCCTGGCCGTGATGGTTGAAGAAGATGGAGTCCTTCGCGTCGACCGACATCGCTCGGAACTCCTCGAGGAGCCCGAGCTCTTCGATCTCGCGGGTGCCGTAGACCTTGATGTCCACGCCGACGCCGAGGGGCTTGAGTTCGGGCACCGATTCGTAGATCGTCGGGCGGATCCCCTGCTGGTGCAGTCGAAGTGCCGTCACGAGCCCACCGGGCCCGGCGCCGATGATGGCGATGTCAGTCATCTTTCCTCTTTCGCGTCAGCGGTCACGCCGTCTTCGGCGTCCGCGGGGGTCGGGAAGGTGTCGTGCAGGAACCGCAGGGTCGACTCCCACGCGCGACGAGCACTGCGCGGGTGATAGGCGAACAGTTCCGGATGCGGCGAGCGCGCCAGCCGCGGGTTGGTGAATGCATGTGTCGTGCCGCTGTACAGCTCGACGAGCCAGTCGGCGGATGCCGCGCTGAGGGCCGACTGCAGTCGCTCGCGCTGCGTCGGGGTCGCCATCGGGTCGTCCGCGCCCGTGCACACGAGCACCTCGACACCCGGCGACGGCACCCACGAGGAGTCGGGATCGAGCAGGTCCAGCCCCGGGTGGATGGCGGCCACGGCGCGCGCCCGACCGCCGGCACGGACGTACTCCAGGGCGCTGGAGCCGCCGAAACAGTAGCCGACGAGCGCAAGACGCTCCGGGTCGACGGCATCCTGCGCGCGGGCGGCGTCGACGGCGGCGCCCACCCGGCCGAGCCAAGCGGCACGGTCGGCGACCATCGACCCTATGAGCGCACCGACCTCGCTCTCGTCGCGGGGCAGGCTCCGATCGCCCCAGACGTCGGCGGCGAAGACGGTGAAGCCCTCGGCCGCGTACCGGCCTGCGGCATCCAGCGAGAACCCGCCGAGCCCGAACGCGTCGTGGAGCAGCACCACGGTGGCAGCGCCAGGGCGCCCGTCGAACAGCAGGCCGCTCATGCGGATGCCGTCGAAGGAGTAGTCGACGTCGCGGGGGATCATCGGCGCACCTCCCGCTGGACGGTGCTCCGATGCGTCAGCCGGCCTGGCGCCGGCGGAACCAATCGGTCATGAAGTCGAGGAACACCTTGACCCGCTCCGGCGTCTTCCCGCCCGGTCCGTGCACCGCGTAGAGCGATCGCGACTGCGGCGGCAGGTGCGGGAGCACCTCGGCCAGCGACCCCTCGGTGAGGGCGCGCTGGGCCGACAGCCGCGGGATGAGGCCGATGCCGCGCCCCGACTCGATGAGCTGCTCGATCACGAGGTACGCGTTGGTCGTCACGACCGCGTCGTGCACCTTGAAATGGCTGAGGTCCTCGCCACGCCCCAGCCGCCAGGCCGTGTCGTTGGAGTGCGCGACCAGCTCGTGGGAGTTCAGGTCGGCGATGTCCTCCGGGGTGCCGCGGCGCCGCAGGTAGTCCGGTGATGCGGCCAGCACGAAGGGCAGCTCCGTGATGCGACGCACCCGCACCCGGGAATCCCGCGGGTCGCGCGCGTGGAAGGCCACGTCGAAGCCGCGGTCGAGGAAGTCGTAGGGACGGTCGGAGATCCCGCCGAGTTCGAATCTCATGCGGATGCGCGGGTGCGTCTCCACGAACGCTCCGATCGCCGTGCCCAGATCCATCAGGCCGATCCATTTGGGGCTGATGATAGACAGCTGCCCCTCCGCGGTGCCCTGCGACTGCGTCAGCTGCGCATCGGCATCCTCGATCTCCTGCAGGATGCGCTCGGCGAAGGCCGCGTACTCCAGACCGGCGGGCGTCAGCGTGACCGAGCGGGGCGTGCGGTTGATCAGCCGCACCCCGACCTGCTTCTCGAGGTCGGCGACGTGCCGCGACACCAGCGACGGCGAGATGCCGAGATCGGTCGCGGCACCGCTGAAGGTCGTGGAATGGGCCACCGTGGCGAAGGTGCGCATGACGACGAATCGGTCCACTCGGCTCCCTCCGTTGCGCGCTGAGTACTGCGCTCATCCTGCCACCCCCGCGCGGTCGGCGATGCGCTGCGCACGCCGGTCGTCGCGGCCGTCCGGGCTCGAGGCGGGCGTCGCGTCGAGGAGCCGCCGGGTGTACGGGTCCCGCGGGTTCGCGAACAGAGCGTCGGTTTCGGCGAGTTCGACCAGCCGTCCCTGGCTCATGACCCCCACGCGGTCGGCGATGTGCCGCACCAGCCCGAGGTCGTGCGCGATGAAGAGGTACGCGACGCCGGTCTCCTCCTGCAGTTCCTTGAGCAGGTTGATGATCTGACCCTGCGTGGACATGTCCAGCGCGCTGACGGCCTCGTCGCAGACGACCAGGCGCGGCTCGAGCACGAGCGCCCGGGCGATCGCCACGCGCTGCTGCTGGCCACCGGACAGCTCGTTCGGGAAGCGGCCGATGTGGTCCCGGTCGAGCCCGACCATCTCGAAGGCACGGTCGATGCGCATGCGGATGTCGCGGCGATCGGTGACCCCGTGGCGGCGCAGCGGAATCTCCAGTGCGCTCGCGACGAGATGCCGCGGGTTCAGGGAAGCGCTCGGGTCCTGGAAGACGGCCTGCACCTGGCGGCGGTATTCGAGCGGGGTCTTGGCGCCCCACTCCGCGAGATCCCGCCCGGCGAAGTGCACGCTGCCGGCCATCACGGGGAGGAGCCGCAGCACCACGCGGCCGGTGGTGCTCTTGCCCGAGCCGGATTCGCCCACGAAAGCGAGCGTCTCGCCGGGGTGGATCTCGAAGTCGATGCCGCTGATCGCGGGAGCCGCCGGCCGCCGGCGCAGCAGGCGGCCGGAGGCCGCGTAGTCCGCCGACACGCCGCGCAGTTCCAGCAGCGGGGTCTGTTCCCGATCGATGCTCACCGGCGCACCACCCCCGCCTGCACATCGTCCATGGCCGCGTCGATCTGGGCGCGCAGGTCGGCGTCGATCGTCGGCAGCCGGCCACCGCGCGCCGCCCCGAGGGGGTTCGCGCCCAGGAGTGCCCGCGTGTACGGGTGCTGCGGGTGCGCGAACAGCTGCGCCACGGGCGCGTCCTCGACGATGCGGCCGTTGTACATGACCGCAACCCGGTCGCACGTCTCGGCGACGACGCCGAGGCTGTGGGTGATCATGAGGACGCCCATGCCGTACTCCTGCCGGAGATCGAGGATCAGGTCGAGCACCTGCGCCTGGGTGGTGACGTCGAGGGCGCTGGTGGCCTCGTCGGCGATGAGCAGCGCGGGGTCGGCGGCGAGGGCCATGGCGATCGCGACGCGTTGGGCCATGCCGCCGGAGAACTGGTGCGGGTAGTCGTCGAGCCGCGAGGCGGCGTCACGCACCCCCACCCGCTCGAGCAGTTCCGCGGCGCGACTGCGCGCCTGCTTGCGGTTCATCCCCTTGTGGATGCGCAGCGGCTCGGTCAACTGCATGCCGACCGTGTGCACGGGCGAGAGCGCGCTCATCGGGTCCTGGAAGACGGCGCCCATGCGGGTGCCGCGGATGTGACGCAGGTCGCGTTCGCGACGGTGGGCGATCTCCTCGCCCTGCAGCCGGATCGAACCCGACGACAGCCAGGTACCCGGCGGCAGCATGCCCAGCACGCTGCGCGCGAAGGTCGACTTGCCCGAGCCGGACTCGCCGAGCAGGCCGACGATCTCGCCCTTGGCGACGTCCAGCGACACGTGCTTCACGATGTCGACGCTGGAGCCGTCCGGGCGCGCGAGCGCCACCGTGACGTCGCGTGTGGTCAGCGCCGCGGGGACGTTCTCGGCGGCATCCGGTGCAGGCGCGACATCCGAGCCGGCATCCGTCGTCTGCGCCCGGGCCACGCGCGCGGCGTTCGGCGGAACGGGCAGGGATGCCTCCGCGTCGCTGCCGGGCGCACGCAGGCCGAGCCGCGGCAGCCGCCGACGCTCCCCGGTGAGAGCGTCGTTGAGGCCGTCGCCGAAGACGCTGAACGAGAGCACCG
This sequence comes from Microbacterium sp. NPDC058021, assembly GCF_042885955.1. Lineage (NCBI taxonomy): Bacteria > Bacillati > Actinomycetota > Actinomycetes > Micrococcales > Microbacteriaceae > Microbacterium > Microbacterium sp. NPDC058021. Next base: position 232,989 of record NZ_JBHVRF010000001.1, on the reverse strand, counting down.
TCAGCACGATCGCGATTCCGGGGGGCCAGGTCAGGTAGGGCGCGGATGCCTGGTTGTCCAGGGCGAGGCTCAGCATCGCCCCCCACGTGGGCACCTCCGAGTCGAGTCCCACGCCGAGGAAGCTCATGGCGGACTCGATCATGATCGCCGAGCCGAGGAACACGGATGCCTGGGTCACGATCGGACCGACGAGGTTGGGCAGGATCTGCCCGAAGACGAGCTGCAGCCGACTGAGGCCGGCGACTTCGCCCGCTTCGACGTAGAGCTTGCTGCGCTCCACCAGCACCACGGCCCGGGTCATCCGGGCGAACATGCTCGCTCCGATCAGCCCGATCGCGAACATGAGGATGATGATGTTGCGACCGAGGATGGCGACGACCGTCAGGCCGATGAGCATGCCCGGAAGAGCCTGGGCCATGTCGACGAACCGCATGCCCACGCGGTCCCACCACCCACCGTTGAATCCGAGCAGCAGCCCGATCGGCACCCCGATCAAGGCCGCGATCACGACGGCGCCGAGCGCGACGATCAGCACGACCTGCGCGCCGTAGATGAGCCTGCTGAGCTGATCGCGGCCGAGGTCGTCGGTGCCGAGCAGGAACTGCGCCGAGGGCGGCTCGAGCACGTTGTCGAAGTGCACCTCGGTGGGCGGATACGGCGCGATCATCGGCGCGAAGATCGCCGTCACGAACAGCAGCACGATGAACGCCGCCGCAGCGATGGTCGCCGGCTGTCGCAGCATCCGCCGCAGGATGCGGCCGGTGTTGGAGTGATGCCGCCGGCCTTCGGCCAAGCGGATGCGGGTGGTCTGGGTCTGGCTCATGAGGGTCGCGACTTCGGGTTCAGGAGGCCATAGCTGACATCGAGGATGAGGTTGACGAGGATCACCATGACGGCGATGAGGAGCACTCCGCCCTGCACGACGGCGAAGTCCTTGCCCGTGACGCTGCGCAACATCAGCGCACCGATACCGGGGTAGGCGAACACCTTCTCCACCGAGAAGCTCGCGCCGAGCATGATGCTCAGGGTGAGCCCGGTGGAGGCGAGCACGGGGACGAGCGCGTTCTTGAAGCCGTACCGCATCACCACCCGGCCTCGGGGCACGCCGACGGCGGTGAGCGAGTCGACGAACCGCGACGACATGGTCACGGCCATGGCCGTGCGGGTCTGGCGGGCGATGAGGGCAGCGCCGCCGATGCCGAGGGCGATCGACGGGAGGATGAGGCCGAGCGCCCATGCCGCCGGGTCGACCGACAGCGGGACGTAGGAGACCACGGGGAGCAGCTTCAGCTGCACCGCGAAGATCAGCAGCAGGATGATGCCCACCCAGAACTCCGGCAGGGCCATCGAGATGGAGCTGAACGTGGTGGCCGCCCGGTCGCGGAACGAACCGGGCTTGGTGCCGCCGATGAGACCCAGCGACAGTCCCAGCACGATCGCGACGACGAGTCCGCCGAAGATGAGGGACAGCGTTGCCGGCAGCCGCTCGAGGAACAGGTCGATCACGGGGCGGCCCGACACGAACGACGTGCCGAAGTCGCCCCGCACGAGCCCCGCGTAGTACTCGCCGAGCCGCTCGAAGAACGAGCGGTCGAGCCCCAGTTGCTGCTCCAGCCGGGCGATGCTCTCGGGGTTCGCTGCGACACCGAGGATGGCGGCGGCGGGGCTGCCCGGAATCATGTACATCAGCAGGAACACGAGCAGCGACAGCAGCAGCAGCTGCGGGATCGCCAGGGCGAGACGGTACAGGATCAGCTTCAACATCAGCGTCGTGCGGTTCTCTCGTCTCGCCCCGGCGGGTGGGGGGTGGGGGGGTCAGGATGCGGGGGTCAGTTCGCGGTAGTTGACCGATTTGGGTTCCCACGGCTCGACCGGGGCGGCGACCCCGGTGACCGTGTCGGTGTTCCACGCGAGCAGCTCCGGCGCCCGGTAGTGGGCGCACGTCAGCGCCTCGTCGGAGATGATCTTGGTCACCTCGGCCCACAGCGCTGCGGCATCCTCGGAGTCTCCGGCGGCGATGGCGGCCGACGCGGCCGCGGCCAGCTGCTCGCTCTCGATCCCCGACGGGTTGCCGGGGGCGTCGGCGGCGAACCAGGCGCGGTACCACTCGAACGCGGTCTGCTCCTCGTTGCTGGAAAGCCCGAGAGGGTAGCGGCCCGAGTTCCAGGTGCTGTTGTACTCCGGCGGGGGCAGCTCGGTGACGGCGATCTTCACGCCGGGCAGCGCAGATGCCACCTGCTCCGTGTAGATGGAGATCTGCCGGCCGTTGTAGGGGGCGGCGACCATCTCGACCTCGACAGCAGGGCTACCCGCCGCGGCGTGCAGTTCTGCGGCGAGCGCGGTGTCGGTCGGGAAGCCGAGGATGTCGGCGTTGTATCCGACCTCGCCCTCGGCGAAGTGCTGCGTGGCGCCGTCGCCCTCGCCGGTGATCTCGGCCATCTGGGTCACGTCGATGGCGGAGCAGATCGCCTGGCGCAGATCGGTGGACTCGAACGCGCCGCCGGCACCCCGGTCGAAGAAGAACAGGTTGTTGCGGATGGCGGGGTACTCCACCGTCTCCACCGAGGTGTTCTCGAAGCGGGGGAAGACCTCGAACTCGGTGTCGGTGACATCGATCTCGCCGGCGACGAGGGCGGCCGCCTGGGCTTCGGGCTCGGAGATGGCGTACAGCTCGACCGCCGAGAACCCGGGCTGTTCGCCCCAGTAGTCGGCGAAGTTCGAGAAGACCATGCGGGTGCCGATCACCGAGGCATCCTCGTCGTACGCCCAGGGCGAGGTGCCCACGGGCGACTGCGCGATCGAGCCGTCGGCGATGGCGGCCGGGCTGCCGATCGGCAGCACGCGGGACGTGAGCGTGGTCGGCAGCGACGGGGTGGGACCGGTGAGGTTGAGTCGCACCGTGTAGTCATCGACGACGTCCACCGACTCCACCGCCTGCAGCGGTCCGGAATACGCGGTGCTGCCGTCGCGGACCAGCTCGACGTTGACCTTGACCGCCTCCGCGTCGAACGGCTCGCCGTCCTGGAAGGTGACGTCGTCGCGCAGCGTGAGGGTGAGGGACTCTTCGGTCAGCTCCCACCCGGTGGCGAGCCACGGCTGGATGGAGCCGTCGGCGCCGCGCGCCAGCAGCGTCTCGTACGGGATGCGCAGCGGCCCGCCTTCCATCTCCTGTCCGGGAGACCAGTTCTCGGGGAACTGCCCGAAGTTCACACGCAGCGTGCTGCTCGCCGTCGTGCTGGTGTTCGAGCTGTCCGCGGTGTCTCCGCCGGCGCTGCAGCCGGTCAGGAGCAGTCCGGTGAGGGCGATGGGCACTGTGGCGCCGACCAGCCAGCCACTTCTCTTCTTGCGTTGCACGCTTGCCTCCTTGCATCGTGACGCGAACGTTCGGCGACAGTGCCGACGGTTCCGGGTGAACTGCACGCTATCCGCGTTCGGGTCGGATGGGATGGCGTGCAGCTGCAACATAACTATGCAGGATCGTAAACATCGAGGACTGCCGCGTTCCCTATCGTGAAGGTGACTCATCACCCGTGCGTTCAAAGAGGAAGCCATCACATGACGGTCGTCGACATCAACATCCACCACCTGCCCGAAGACCTCTTCACGAACGAGAAGATCCTGAACGGATTCCTCGACAGCGCTCCGCGCGGCTTCGGAGAGATCGCCCGTGTCGACACCACCCCCGACGGCAAGAAGCAGCTGATCCTCGAGAAGCCCCGGGGTTTCCAGAACCTCAACTACATCGACGGCGACTACTCGGCCGAGGCGAAGCTCGCCGCGATGGACGACGCCGGTGTCGACTACGGCATCATGCGCGTGCCGGTGTGGCAGGAGTGGCTGAGCCTGGAGACCTGTCGCGCCGTCAACGACAACGCGCACGACATCGTTCAGCGTTCGGATGGGCGGTTGTTCTCGACGGCCTGCGTGCCGCCGTGGGGCGGCAAGGAGAACATCTACGAGCTCGAGCGGTGCGCGGGCGAACTGGGGGTCGTGGGCGTGCAGGTCGCCTGCCACTACGGCCAGCTCTACCTCGACGACGAGGTCTTCGAGCCCTACCTCGCCGTGCTCGACAAGCTCGGGCTGCCCGTCATCGTGCACCACACCCCGCTGCCGGTGGAGTGGAAGTCGGTCATCGACTACACCAACCTGCGCCGCGAGTACGGGCGCATCATGGACCAGGGCATCGCCGTGGGCCGCGAGCTGTTCAGTGGGATGTTCGACAAGTTCCCGAACCTCCGCTTCATCCACACGATGATGGGGGGCAACTGGTTCGCCAACGCCGATCTGCTCACGCCGCACGCCACGACCAAGCAGGAGTCGCTCAACCGCCTCGATCCGACCGGCGGCGAGAAGATCAAGAGCTACCTCGACAACAACATCTTCTACGACATGACCCACCCGCACTCGTGGGGCAAGACGCAGGTGGAGGCGGCGCTGAAGATCAGCGGCGCCGACCACTATCTGTTCGGCTCGTCGTTTCCGGTGTTCCGCAGCTGGATGAGCCAGGGTGTCGACTTCATCAAGAACGACCTGGACATCTCCGATGCCGACCGCGAGGCGATCCTCTCGGGTAACGCCAAGCGCCTGTTCAACCTGCCGATCTGACGGCCATGAGCCACGAGCCACCCAACGACCTCGACGAGTTCTTCTCCACGGCCCGCACGCGCGGTCGCGAGGAAGCCATCCTGTTGTCCGGGCAGTCGTTCCGGGACTTCCTCTACGACCTCGACGACGACGCCGTGGCACCGTGGCGGGGCCTGGACTACGAGCAGTTCACCGCGGCACGTCAGGACAACCCCTTCCTCCAGGAGCTGCTGCGCACCTGGAACGACCTGTACGCCGAACCGTTCCGCGGCATCACAGCGGACGGCGCGGCGCGCGAGGGCCTGTACCGGCTCCCCGACGACGGTGCCGCCGATCCTGAGCTCGTCGCGGCCGGGCAGGCCCTGCTCGCCGCGCTGTCGGACGAGGAACGCCGACGGTTGCAGTACCCCCTCGACGCCCATGAGTGGCGTGCCTGGAGCAACCCGGAGTTCGTCTTCCACCGGGTGGGCCTGCGGCTCGAGGACCTCGAAGAGGACAAGGCGCAGGCGGTGTTCGCGCTGCTGCGGGCCTCGCTCAGCGCCGAGGGCTACGAGCGGGTGAGGGAGGCGATGGGACTCAACGGCTTCCTCGGTGAGCTCGTGGGCCTGCCCCAGGTCATGAACGACCGCAGTTACTGGGTGGCCCTCTACGGCGATCCCGCCGCCGGCGAGCCCTGGGGCTGGCAGCTGTTCGGGCATCACGTCGCACTGAACTTCGTCACCGTGGGTGGCCGCGACGTCATCGCCCCCGCGTTCATCGGTGCCGAGCCGGCACTGGCCGACGGGGAACGCCCTCCGCTGTTCGACGAGCGTGAGCGCATGGCCATCGCGCTCGCCTCCTCACTCACTGCCGAGCAGCGGTCGAAGGCCGTGGTCTACGAGTCGGTCCTCGACTCCGCGATGCCTGCCGACCGCGTGCATCCCGCTGATGAGCGCCATGTCGCGGGCGCCTTCCACGACAACCGGGTCGTGCCATACGAGGGGATCCGCGCGGTCGAGCTGGACGGGCGGCAACGCACCCTCCTGCGATCGATCGTGGCCGACTTCCTGTTGCTGCTGCGCACGCCGCACCGCGATGCCGCGCTCGACGATATCGACGCCCACCTCGACGACACCTGGTTCTCCTGGTACGGCGCCACCGACGGCTCGCAGCCCATCTACTTCCGCATCCACAGCCCGGTGATCCTCGCAGAACTCGACAACCACGCCGGTGTGTGGCTCACCAACCGCCTTCCGGCGCGCTTCCACGTGCACACGACGCTGCGCCTTCCTTATGGCAACGACTACGCCCGTGCGTACATCGCGCAGTGGCGGAAGCGGCGCGGCGGGGCCTGACCCCGGCTCAGTCCACCGCGGCCGCGAGGTCGAGCAGACGGCGCACGGCCGGCTCCTCGGCACCGTCGGCGCGCGTGAGCAGCAGCGCGCGCAGGGTCGGGCCCTCGGGGGCGAGCGCGGCCACCGAGATCGGGAAGCGCGCGAGGCTCCGCCGATCAGGATCGGGCAGCAGGGCACAGGCGAGGCCCGCCTCGATGAGCGGGATGCTCGTCTGGATCGTCTCCACCGTGCGGATCTCCGCGGGGGTCACCTCGTGCAGGGCGAAGGCGTGATCGACGGCCTCGGGCAGACTCGGGACCCCGGCGGTCCGCCGCGGCACCAGCACGGTGCGGCCGTGGAACACGCTCCACGGCACCGCCTCCCGCGGTGGCAGATCGCTTCCGGCGGCGAAGACCGCGACGAGTGGGATCTCACCCCAGTCGGTGATCGACAGTGCGCCGCCGTGACGCTCGATGAAGCGATCCGGTCGGAACACGTTGACGGCGGCGACGTCGACCGCGCGCTGCTGCAGCAGCTCGATCGCGGTCCAGGGCGGCGGGTCGGTGAGCCGGATCGCGACGTCCGGAGCCTCGTGGGCGTATCGCCGCAGAAGGTCGGGGATGCGCTGCCACATCAGAACCGGGACGGCAGCGATGGCGAGTGATCCCGCTGTGCCCGCGCCGAAGCGGCGCATCGCGGCGGTGATGTCGTCGAGCTCCCCGAACAGGCGGGTCGAGGCGTCCAGCAGGTAGCGCCCGGCGCTCGTGGCCTCCACGCCCCGCGCGCTGCGGCGGAGCAGCTCCACACCGACCTCGGCCTCGAGCTTGCGGATCGCCACGCTCAGCGCCGGCTGCGACAGGTGCAGCTGCGCCGCGGCGGCGGTGAGCGACCCCGTCTCGACGACGACCGTGAAGTACTGGAGGCGCCTCAGATCCATGCACAGAGGTTACTGGTATCCATCGGTCATACATTGAATCTATGGATGCCATGGATCATCGGTAGTTCCCACGGAAGCCCGCCGCCCCCAGGCTGAAGGCGACCACCGCGGTGACCGCGGTCCCGACACGAGGAGTCGACGATGCTGCCGATCACCAATTCCCACCCGCCGTTCGCGATCACGCGAGCCAGCCACGTCGCCCTCACGGTGACCGATCTCGAACGCAGCCGCGACTTCTATCGCGACGTCATCGGCCTGGTCGTGACCGCGGAGACCGAGGACGCGGTGTACCTGCGCGGACTCGAGGAGTCGGCGCACCACAGCCTCGTGCTGGAGCGGGGCGATGAGGCGCTGGCCGTGCACGTCGGGCTGCGCGTGCGCACCGACGCCGACATCGTCGCCGCCGAGAGGCACTTCGCCGCCGCCGGCATCGAGCACCGCCGTGTCGAGAGGCCGCATCAGGGGCCCACGCTGCAGTTCCGCGACGCGGTCGGCACGCACATCGAGCTGACCTCGTCGATGGAGCAGGTGCCGCGCAAGATGCAGGAGTTCCACGAGTTCACCGCCGGCGCTCCGCAGCGACTGGACCACTTCCAGGTGGTCTCGTACGACGTGCAGGCCGCGACCGACTTCTGGACGGGCCTGGGTATGCGCATGTCGGAATACACCGCGACGGACGGCACCGACGAGCTGTGGGGCACGTGGATGGAGGTGAAGGGCAACACGCACGACCTGGTGTTCACCAACGGCCGCGGGCCGCGACTGCACCACTTCGCGTACACGGTGCCCGATGCCACCGCGCTGCTGCACGCCGCGGATGTCGCCGGCTCCCTCGGCTTCGGTGAGGAGATCGACCGGGGGCCTGGCCGCCACGGCATCTCCAACGCCCTCTTCCTGTACCTGCGCGACCCCGATCAGCACCGCATCGAGCTGTTCACGACGCACTACCAGTTCATCGACCTCGAGGAGCAGCCCATCCGCTGGGACGTGAGCAACCCGAAGCGCGCTCAGCTGTGGGGCATGCCGGCATCGCGGCGCTGGTTCTTCGAAGCGAGCGAGTTCCCCGGGGAGGCGGTGCACGAGCCGACGCTGACCGCGAGCCCGATGACGCTCGAGCAGTACCTCGGCGTGCACTGATGATGACCGACACCGGGCGCCTGGGCGCCGCTCTCGAAGCGAAGCTGCGCGCGACGCCGACGGCGGCACTCTCCGCCCAGCTGCGCCGCCGGGGCATCGACAACTCGTCGATCGACGGCGTGCATGCGCTGCTGCCGGGGACGGTGCTGGTGGGAACGGCGAAGACCATCCGCTACCTGCCGCTGCGCGAAGACCTGTTCGCGCAGGTCGGCGGCGGCCAGAACGCACAGAAGCGCGCGTTCGACGCGGTGCTGCCGGGCGAGGTGATCGTGATCGAGGCGCGCGGGGTGACGGATGCCGCGACCCTCGGCGACATCCTCTCCTTCCGCGCCCTCGCCCGCGGCGCGGCGGGGATCGTGACCGACGGCGGGGTGCGCGACCACGATGCCGTCGCCGCGATCGGGCTGCCTGTGTTCGCGGCATCCGCCCACCCGGCCGTTCTCGGCCGCCGGCACGTGCCGTGGGACGCGGATCTCACGATCGGCTGCGGCGGAACGACGGTGCAGCCGGGCGACGTGATCGCGGGCGACGGGGATGGCGTGATCGTGATCCCGCGGGCGATGGCCGAGGACGTGGTGGACGCGGCGCTCGCGCAGGAGGCCGAGGACCAGTGGATCGCGGCGCGGGTTCGGGACGGGCACCCTCTCGCGGGACTGTTCCCGCTCGACGCCGACTGGCGGGCCCGCTTCGAGGCCGATACCGCCGCCGCGGGCGCCTGACGCCGCAACCTCGGAGAACGCCGGTATTTCGGAGCCGGGATGCCGGTGGCATCCGAAGTACTGCAGATCCCCGAAGTTGTGGCGACGGGGGCGCCGCGACGGCGGGCGCCGCGACGGCGGGCGGGCGGTGGCGACGGCGGGCGCCGCGACGCGCCCGCCCCGCGCTCAGGCGGCGCGGTCGAGCGCCGCGGGGATGTGCTCCGACCAGGCGGTGGGGGATTCCGCGGCCGGCGCCGCCGGCAGAGTGCCGGTGCCGTCGGGGTGCGGGATCGCCGCGAGCAGGTCGCGCGTGTACGGGTGCACCGGGTCGGCCCACACCAGCGGCGTCGGACCCGACTCCACGATGCGGCCGCGGTACATCACGGCCACGCGGTCGGCCATGAGCCGCACCACCGACAGGTCGTGCGAGATGAACAGCATCCCGGCGCCCGAATCGAGACAGAGGGTGCGCATCATGCCGGCGACGGATGCCTGTGCCGACGCGTCCAGCGCCGAGATCGGCTCGTCGGCGACGATGAGGTCGGGGCGTGCGGCCAGCGCCCGGGCGATCGCGACGCGCTGACGCTGACCGCCGGAGAGCTGGTGGGGGTAGCGCCGGGCGAAGGATGCCGCGAGGCCCACCGCCTCGAGCCACTCCTCCGGGCGGGCGGAGGCGACCCCGCGGCTGCGCGCCGCGCGGGCGCCGTCGGAGATCTGCTGCGCCACCCGCACGCGGGGGTTCAGCGACGAGTTCGGGTCCTGGAACACCATCTGCATGGCGGTGAACTCCGCCGGCCGGGTGCGGAGCCCCAGCGCAGGCACCCCTCCCCCGCGGTACGACACGACCCCGGAGTGGGGCTTCTCCATGCCGATGACGGCGCGCGCCGTCGATGACTTGCCGCAGCCGCTCTCGCCCACCAGCGCCAGCACCTCGCCGGGCGCGATGCGCAGTGAGACGCCGTCGACGGCACGCAGTGCCGCGCGACCGCCGTACTCCACGACGAGGTCCTCGACCTCGAGGATCGGTGCGGTCATCGGTGGTCCTCCCCCGCGATGGTGGTGTCGATGAGCGGCTCCTGCGCGTCGGGCATGGCCGCCAGCAGCTCCCGCGTGTACTCGTGGGCGGGCGCGGTGAACACCTGCGCGCGCGTGCCCGATTCCACGATGCGCCCGTGACGCATGACGGCGACGTCGTCGGCTACGGCGCTCATGACGCCGAGGTCGTGGGTGACCAGCAGCACGGCGAGGTCCCGCTCGATGGCGAGATCACGCAGCAGATGCAGCATGCCCGCCTGCACGGTGACGTCCAGCGCCGTGGTCGGCTCGTCGGCCAGCAGCACCTCGGGGTCGCAGGCCAGGGCGATCGCGATCGCGACGCGCTGACGCTGCCCTCCCGAGAACTGGTGCGGGAACTTCTTCAGCGCCGCCTCGGGGTGCGGCACGCGTACGCGGTCCAGCAGCTCCGCGGCGCGCGTGCGGGCCAGGTTGCGCGAGAGCCCGAGGTGGGCGCGCATGACGTCGGTCAGCTGGGCGCCGACGGTGAGCTGCGGATGCAGGCTGGCGGAGGGATCCTGGAAGACCATGCCGATGCGGCGGCCGCGCACGGTGCGGTAGCGACGCGTGGACATGCCGATGAGCTCCTCGTCGCCGAGCCGGATCGACCCGGTCGCGGTGCCGCCGGCGGGGAGCAGGCCGAGCACCGCCATCGCCGTCATGCTCTTGCCCGAGCCGGATTCACCGGCGAGGCCTTGCACGGCGCCCCGGCGCAGTGCCAGGTCGATGCCGCGCACGACCTCGCTGCGGGCGCCACGGGGGCCGAGCTCCACGCGCAGGTCGCTGATGGTCAGGGCGTTCATCGCACCGCCTCCTCGGGGAGTCCCGCGGCGGGGGCGGATGCCACCGGAGCGGATGCCGCAGCGGCGCCGCCCGGCGCGGCATCCGTTGCCGCAGCGGCGACGGCGACGGCGTTCTCGGCCGGGCGCTCGGCGGCGGCCAGCGGGTCGAGCGCGTCGCGCAGCGAATCGCCGATGAAGTTGAACGCCATGACGACGGTGAGGATCGCAAGTCCGGGGAAGACCCCGAGCCACCACGCGTCGATGTGCTGCATCGCGGCGGAGATCATCGCGCCCCACTCCGGGGTGGGCGGCTGTGCACCCAGGCCCAGGAACGACAGCCCCGACAGCAGCAGGATCGCCGTGCCGATGTCGAGGGCGGCGAGCACGAGCACGGGTCCGCCGACGTTGGGGAGGATGTCCACGCGCAGCGAGCGGAAGGGCGAGTAGCCGAGCAGCCGTCCCGCGATGACGTAGTTCTGGTGGCGCAGGCTCAGCACGAGCGACCGCGTGATGCGGGCGTACTGCGGCCACGCGACGATGATGCCCGCGATCACTGCGTTCATGATCGAGGGACCGAGGGCGGCGGCGATGACCATCGCGAGGATGACGGTGGGGAACGCCATCACCATGTCGGTGATGCGCATGAGCACCTCGTCGACCCACCCGCCGAGGTAGCCTGCGACCGCACCGACGACGGTGCCGATGAGCATCGCGCACACCACGAGCATGAGCGCGAGCGGAATGGTGGTCTGCGCGCCTGCCAGCAGACGGGAGAAGACGTCGCGCCCGTTGGCATCCGTCCCCATGATCGCCTCGGCGTTGGGCGCCTGCAGGCGCGGCATCTCCTGCGCGAGCGGGTCGTGGGGGGTGATCCAGGGCGCGAGGAGCGCCACGAGGAGCCACCCGGCAGCGATGACGAGTCCGACGACGGCGAGCGGCGTGCGCCACGCGGCGGGGATGCGCCGACGCCGGCGGGGCGCGACGCGGGCGGGAAGCAGCAGGTTCATGAGAGCCTCACCCGGGGGTCCAGCGCGCCGTACAGGATGTCGATCACGAGGTTGATGACGAGGTAGATGACGCCGATGACGAGTCCCACGCCGGTGACGGCGAGGAGGTCGAGGTTCTTGGCGGCGTTGTAGGCGTAGGTGCCCAGGCCCGGCCACGCGAAGACCGCCTCCACCAGCACGGTGCCCGACAGCAGGGTGCCGAACGCGATGCCGACCATCGTGAGGATCGGCAGCGCCGCGCCGCGCAGCACGTAGCCGAACACGACGCGCGGGCCGCTGAGACCCTTGGCGCGGGCGGCACGGGCGTAGTCGGCGTCGAGCACCTCGAGCACCGACGTGCGGATGAAGCGGGTCAGCAGCGCGATCGTGAACAGGCTCAGCACGAGCACCGGCAGCGCGAGGTGCCCGATCGCATCGAAGAAGCCCACGGAGTCGCCGTTGAGCAGGAAGTCGATCGTGTAGAAGCCGGTCACCTGCGGCGGCGGCGTCATGGTCGGCGACAGCCGCCCCGACCCCCGCACCCAGCCGAGTTCGAGGAAGAAGAAGTTGTAGGCGAGGATCGCCATCCAGAACGTGGGGATGCTCAGGCCCACCAGCGACACGACGCGCACGACCTGGTCGGTCGCCTTGCCGCGACGGTAGGCGGCGAGGGTGCCGAGGACGACGGCCACCGCCAGGCTCAGGATGATCGCGAAGAACGCGACCTCCCCCGTGGCGGGCACGGCCTTGGCGAGGTCGGCCGCGACGGGGCGGCCCGTCGTGATGGAGGTGCCCAGATCGCCCTGCGCGAGGTTGCCGAGGTACAGCGCGAACCGCTCGGGCACCGACTTGTCGAGCCCGTACTTCTCCTCGTATGCCGCGACCGTGGCCGGGTTGGAGGAGGCACCTTCGCCGAGAGCGGCGCGCACGGGATCGCCGGGCACCATGACGGTGAGCAGGAACGTCACGAGCACGACGCCCAGGAGCAGGATGACGGAGGTGCCCGCCCGCCGCACCAGGAACCCGGCCAGCGGATGCCGGCGGGGCCCGATGCGACGGACGGGCGTGGTGGATGCGGTCACGTCACTGCGCGGGGGCGAGCACGGTGAGATCCAGCGTCCACGTCGGGTTGTACGACAGGCCCGTGACCGAGTCGGCACTGGCGATGTTGTTGCCCGGGACGATCAGCGGGACGAACGGGCCCGACTCCTGCATGGCGGCGGAGTAGGCGCTGAAGGCCGCCGTGCGCTCTTCGACGGAGGTGGCGTTGCGTGCGGCGGCGACGAGCTCGGCGATCTCGGCGGATGCCGCGGACTCCCAGCCGGCGCGCAGGCCGACCTTCTCGCCGGGGCCGAAGGGCAGGAACGACGACGAGTCGGCGTAGTCCGGGCCCCAGTACCACATCGAGAATCCCTCGGTGCCGTTGACGTACGGGTCGATCTCGGTCGCGAACGGAGCGGGGGCGAGCTCGACGTTGATGCCGGCGGCCTTCAGCTGGTCCTGCACGCGCTCGGCGACGGGCGTGAACTCCACCCCGCCCACCGGGTTGTCGTTGGGGAACTGCAGCTTGACCGTCTCACCGGCGTAGCCCGAGGCGGCCAGGGCCGCGGCGACGCGGTCGAGATCCTGCTCGGCACCCTCGGTCTGGGCGCCGGCGAACATCGGCGGGATCACGCCGGTCGCCTGCGCAGCGCCGACGCCGGCGAGCTCGAGGATCTTGTCGTAGTCGAGGGCGAAGCGCACGGCCTCGGCGAACTCCGGGCTGGCCGTGGCGGGCGAGACCTCGGGGTTCTGGTTGATCAGCAGGAAGATCGTCTCCGCCGACGGCACCGAGTCGACGGTGAAGCCGTCGCCGAGGCCATCGACCTGGTCGCCGTTGAGGTCGACCGCGATGTGCGAGTCGCCGCCCTTGAGGTTGATGAGCTGCGTGGCGCTCTCGGTGACGTTGCGCACGACGATCTTGTCGTACGCCGCCGGCGACGGGCCGTTGTACTCGGGGTTCTCCACGAGCACGACCTGGCTGGCGATGTCCATCGAGTCGAGCACGTAGGGGCCGGTGCCGGCGGAGGCGCCGTCGAGGAACGCCTGCGCCTGGTCGTCGGTGCCGGTGGTGCCGCCGTTGGCCTCGACCTCGTCGGCGTTGAGGATCGACAGCGACGGGTTGGTCACGATCGCCGGCAGCTGCAGCGAGGGCTTCTCCGTCTTGAGCACGACCGTCGCGTCGTCGACCTTCTCGACGGTGATGCCGGACATCAGGAAGTTGGCCTTGGAGTCGGTCATGCCTGCGACGCGCTCGAGCGAGAACACGACGTCGTCGGCGGTGACGGCGGAGCCGTCGGAGAAGACGCGGTCGGCGTCGAGGGTGAAGGTGAACTCGGTGGCATCCTCGTTCTGCTCCATCGTCGCCAGCGCGGGCTGCGGCGTGGTGTCGTCGCCCTCGAGGGTGAGCAGCGTCTCGTAGACGGCGTGCAGCACCATGTTGCCGGTGGGGACGTAGTTGCGGCCGGGGTCGCCCGTCTCGAGCGAGAACGCGGTGTCGACGACGAGCGTGCCGGCGTCGCCGCCGTCGGAGGCGTTGGAGGCCGAGTTGCCGCCGGAGCAGCCGGCGAGGGCGAGGGCAGCCACGGCGACGAGCGCGGCGGCGGCGCGGGTGTGGGGTCGGGTCACGACGGATCCTCCTACAGGGATGCTGGACATCTCGCGGGTGCAAAGGGGGTTTTGGGGCACTATATCCGACATCTACAGGGCCTATCGTGTGATCCGTTGACCCGACTTGATGTCCGGGTGCAAAATGTCCAACATGACCGAATCGCGCATGCACTCGGCTGGACGATCAGCCGTCCAGATCGACGAAATCGGATACGACATCCTCCGTGCGCTGCGAGATGACGGTCGTGTTTCGATTGCGGCACTCGCCTCCCGGGTGGGAATCTCGCGAGCCAGCGCCTACACGCGCGTCGAAGCCCTCACCCGTGCCGGCGTGATCACCGGCTACGCCGCACGCGTGGATCCGGCCAAGGCGGGCCTCGGGGTCTGCGCCCTCGTCTTCTGCTCGGTGCACCCGCAGAACTGGGAGGAGTTCTTCGCGGCGGTGCGCGCGCTGCCCGAGGTGGAGTCGGCGAAGATCACCACCGGCGAGCACGACATCATGCTGCTCGTGCGCAGCATCGACGTCGAGGGCATCCACACCCTGGTCGTCGGCGGCATCGCCTCGCTCCCGCAGGTCGCGAAGGTCGAGACGGTGCTCGTGCTCAACGAGGTGTTCCAGCGCCCCTACGTGCTGCCCACCGACATCCCGGGCCGTGAGGCGGTGCTGCCCGAACAGGGGCTGATGAGCTTCGTCGCGACGAGTTCGGATCGCCCCACAGGGTGAGCGCGGCTCAGAGCTGGATGCAGATGCTCTCGTGATCGACGCCCTGCACGGCGAAGCTCTCGACCAGGCGCATGCGACCGTCCTCGGCGTGCTCGATGCGGCTGTCGGCGCTGCCGCGCACGACCCGGCCGTCGGCGACGAGCGCGTGGGCGAAGTCGATGCCCACGATGTCCCCGTCGAGGCTGCCGACGAAACGGCCCTCGGTGACGGTGTCGCCGGTGTACTCGCCCCAGACGAGCAGGCCGTCCTGGTGGTAGGTGAAGGTCGTGGGGGACTGCGGGTCGACGACGCTGGCTGTGGAGGAGACCATGGCGAAGCGCAGACCGTCGAGGTCGATCGTGGAGGGCATCCCCCGAGTATCGCGCGAGCCGGGCAGGCGCTGTCAAACCGAGCGGGCGGATGCCACGCCGCCGCGGTGCCGCCCGATCGCGCCCGTCAGCCGAGCACGGTGAGTCCGCGCGGACGGCGGTTGAGCGCCTCGGCGCCGTCGGCGGTCACCACGACGATGTCCTCGATGCGTGCACCCCACCGGCCGGGGAAGTACACCCCCGGTTCGATGCTGAACGCCATGCCGGGTGCCAGCGGGGTGTCGTTGCCGGCGACGATGTAGGGCTCCTCGTGCACCGACAGCCCGATGCCGTGGCCGGTGCGGTGCACGAACGCGTCGCCGAGTCCTGCGGCGACCAGCACGTCGCGCGCGGCCGCATCGACGGCGGCTGCGGTGACGCCGGGGCGCGCGGCGTCCCGCGCGGCCTGCTGGGCGCGCTCGAGCACCGCGATCGTGGCGGCGATGTCGGCGTCGGGCTCGCCGATCGCGTAGGTGCGGGTGGAGTCGGAGTAGTAGCCCGGAGTCACCGCGCCCCCGATGTCGATCACGACGATGTCGCCCGCTGCGACGACCCGGTCGGACACCTCGTGGTGGGGGTCGGCGCCGTTGGGCCCGGAGCCGACGATGACGAAGTCGGCCGCCTCGTGGCCCTCCGCGACGATCGCCCGGGCGATGAGATCGGCGACCTCCCGCTCGGTGCGACCGACCTGGAGGAACTCGGCCATGCGCGCGTGGACGCGGTCGATGGCATCCCCCGCGCGACGCAGCGCCTCGATCTCGGCGGGATCCTTGACCATGCGCAGCTCCCGCAGCACTCCGGTCGCGAGGATCGGGATCGCCCCGAGAGTGTCGGCCAGCGGCAGCACGTGGAGCGCCGGCATCGCGTCGGCCACGGCGATGCGGCCGGAGCCGCCCACGGCCGCGGCGACGAGCCGGTACGGGTCGTCGCCATCGGTCCAGTCGCGCACCGGGAGCCCCAGTTCGGCGACAGCGGCGGGGCCGAGGGAGGCGAGCTCGAGTCGTGGCACGACGACCGTCGGGGTCGAGCCGTCGGCGGGAACGACGAGCGCGGTCAGCCGCTCGTGCGACGACGCCGTCGCCCCCACGAGGTACTGCAGGTCGGGGCCCGGAGTGATCACGAGGGCGTCGAGGTCGGCGGCACCGGTGGCGCGGGCGGCACGCGCGAGGCGGTCGGCGTAGACGTCGGAGGGGAACCGCGAGGGCGTCGGTGTGGTGCTCACGACGACACCCTACGACCGCGGGCCGCCGGCCGGCACCGGGCTCCGGCACCGCTACCGTGGTGAGCACCATGCCGAGCTCCCCCACCGCCCTCGTCCTCAGCGGCTCCGGTCGCTATGCCGACCCGTGGCATCCGTTCGCGCGCACGAGCCCGCTCCTGGCCGAGGTGCTGACCGGAGCCGGATTCGACACCGCAATCGACGACGACGTGGATGCCGCGATGACCCGGCTCGACGGCGTCGACCTGCTCGTGGTGAACGCGGGCGACCCGTGGGGCGACGACCGCTCCTCCCTCGCTCCCGCGGCATCCGTCGCCGGCTTCGACCGCGCGCTCGAGCGCGGGATCGGCGTGCTGGCCGTGCACTGCGCCGTCGCGTCGTTGCGGGACTACCCGTCGTGGGCGCCGGCGATCGGCGGCATGTGGGTGCCGCAGGCGTCGTGGCATCCCGAGATCGGCGACGTCGACATCGCGACCGCGCCGCTCCCCGACGGCACGACCGCCCCCGGATTCACGGTGTTCGACGAGCGGTACTGCCGGCTGCAGCAGTTCGGCGAGCGCATCGTCGTCGCCACACACGAGGCCGAAGGGCAGCGGATGCCGGCGGCCTGGGTGCGCACGCACGGCCGGGCGCGCGTCGCCGTGGACACCCTCGGTCACGACGAGCGGTCGTACCGCTCGGCGGGGCACCGCGACCTGATCGCGACCCTCGCCCGCTGGGCGGCGGCCGGCGCGGCCTGACCCGCGCGTCGCCGGCCTTCGCCACACCTTCGGAGATCGCCACTTCTTCGGTCCCGGACGCCCACCGGCATCCGAAATACCGGCGATCCCCGAAGAAACGGCGACGACCCGGATGCCGCGCCGCGGCGCTCAGGCGTCGTCGAGGTAGTGGATCACGGCCTGCACCCGCCGGTGGACATCTGCGTCGGCCGGCAGCCCGAGCGCGTCGTAGATGCGGGACATGTGCTGCACGACCGCCTTCTCTGTGAGGAAGAGCTTCGCGGCGATGCTCGCGTTGCTGCACCCCTCGGCCACCAGCGCGAGGACTTCGCGCTGACGCGGTGTGAGGCAGCCGACGGCCGAGGCCGCCCGGCTCGCGCGGTCGACCATGACGGCCACCACCTCGGGATCCAGCACCGTTGCGCCGGTGGCGACGGCGGCGAGATCGTGCAGGAACGTCTCGATGTCGGAGATGCGCTGCTTCAGGAGGTACCCGACGCCGCCGGCGCCGCTCGAGAGCAGCTCCCGGGCGTAGCTGCGCTGCACATGCTGCGACAGCACGACCACGCCGGTCGCGGGGTGCGCCGCGCGGATGGCGAGCGCAGCGAGGAGGCCTTCGTCGGTGTGGGTCGGCGGCATCCGGATGTCGGTGACCACCAGGTCCGGCGCGTGCGCGGCGACCGCCTCCCGCAGCCGGCCGGCGTCGCCGACGGCCGCCACGACATCATGGCCGGCTTCCTCCAGCAGAAGCTGCAGACCGCGCCGGATGAGCGTCTCGTCCTCTGCGATCACGATCCGCAGGGCAGTGTCACGCATAAGCGCGTCCCTTCCGTCGGGGTGCTGGTCAGCGCGAACGTCCCGCCCGCGGCATCCACCCTGTCCGCGAGCCCTCGAAGGCCCGTGCCCCGCTCGACCTGCGCCCCGCCGATGCCGTCGTCGCGCAGGTCGAGCACGAGTTCGTCGCCGTGGACCTCGAGCCGCACGACGGCCGAACCGGCCTGGGAGTGCTTGACCACATTGGTGAGCCCTTCGGCGATCACGAAGTACGCCGTGTCGGCGATGGCGTCGCCCAGCACCCCGACAGCGCCGACCAGTCGCGTGGGGATCGGCATGCGGTCCGCGAGCTCCTCGGCGGCCGCGAACAGCCCGCGCTCGATGAGCGCCGCCGGCACGAGGTCGTGTACGAGCCGCCGCAGATCGGCCGCGGCCGTGTCGATGTCGTGACGCAGCCGCGTCGCACGCGCGTGGACCGCGTCGGGGTCGGCGGAGGCCAGTCGCTGGGCGTCGACGGCGAGCATGACCAGCTGCGCCTGCAGCCCGTCGTGGAGGTCCCTGGCGATGCGGCGGCGTTCACGATCGGCGGCTTCGACAAGTCGCTCGCGCGAGCGCAGCAGCGCGCGGCGGTTCGCCCGCAGCTCCGCGGTGAGGCGCTCCCGGTCCACCGCGATCGCCACGACGTTGCCGGCGGTGCGCACGAGCTCCTCATCGACGAGCAGCGCCCGGTCGTACTCGATCGCACCGATCACCCGGCCGTCGAGGACGATCTGCGCCCAGCCTCGGTGGGCGGCGGGCGCCGGAGCGGGGTGCCCGTCGGCATCGACGAAGCAGCCGCGCGCGGCCGCCCAGAAGTACAGCTCCAGCGACGGGTCGCCCAGCGCCCGCGCCAACGCCGCCGACAGCAGCTCGCGACTGGCCGCGGCCGTCCCGAGCCAGGTGCCCAGCTCCTCGAGTTGGCCGGTGCGGGCGAACCCGCCGCGCAGCATGCCGAGCGCGAACGCCACGGGCACCCCGGTGATCACCAGGTACTGCAGGGCGATGCCGATCAGGGGGTCCACGCCCAACGGCGCCCACACCAGCCGGCCGCTGAGGGGTGTCGCGACGGCGGCGAAGATGCCGTACGAGAACAACGGCACGAGCACGCGACGGTGGGCGGCGTCTGCGCGCCTGAGCCGACCGACGAGGATCACCACCGTCGCTCCCATGACCACCGCGCCGGCGGCCACCTGCACCGACAGGGCGGCCGCGGCGAGGTCGGGGGCATCGACGATGACCAGGTCCGGTGCCGGGCCGTCCGCGTCGAACAGGTACTGCGGCGCCTGCAGCGCCGTCGACAGCGTGTACCCGGCGATCACCACCGCCCTCGCCGGCCAGGTGATGAGGTAGCCCGTGGGGAAGGCCAGCAGCAGATGCAGCATGGCGGGGAGGACCAGCGTCGCGCAGACGGCTCCGACGGCCACGAGGAACGGGACACTGGTGTTGCCCACCGTGCCCAGATGGATCATCACCCCCGCCAGGACGATGAGCAGTCCCAGCGGGTTGCTCGGCCTGCGCTGCCACGCCACCACGCCGATGCCGACGTAGACCCAGAACATCACCGCACTCGCCGCGATGAGCGGCCAGGCCGGGTCTTCGACGGGGATCAGCGCGAGGTACACGGCGCCGAGGATCCCCGCCAGCACGGCGACCATCGCGAGGGCGCGGTCGAGCGAGCGGGCGAGCGCCGAACGGACGGGTACCGGACGGCCGCCATGAGGTTGGGTCATCGGGCACCAGAGGGGACGGGGAACTCCATTGTGGCGGCTGGATGCCGGGACACCTAGCGACCCAGGTCGCCTGTGGCGCGGCATCCGCCCGCTCGAGGAACCGCCGCGCACCGCCGCGTCACGGGAAGTCGATGATGGCGAAGCCCAGCGGCAACTCGCCGGTGCGCGGATCGGGCCGGGACAGCGCACCCTGCAGGAAGGTGCCCGTGAGGTAGTCGTCGGCATCGGCGATCAGCTCGGGGGCGACCTGCCCCGCGTAGTCGAAGCTCTCGAACGCATACGGGAGCGAGTCCGAATCCAGCAGGCTCGGCCCGTCCATCAGCTGGAAATGCAGGTGCGACGCGTTGGCGTTGCCGGTGTTGCCGAGATGCCCGAGAACCTGGCCCTCGGTCACGGTGTCGCCGGGCTTGACCGTGACCGATCCCGCGATCAGGTGGGCGTACATGGCGTACACCCCGCCGCCGAGGTCGAGCACGACGTGGTTGCCGTCGACGTTCTCGACGGTGAGCTTCGCCGCCAGCTCGGGGTCGTGCGCAGGCAGCACACCCGGGGCGTTATCCGCCATACCGTCGAGGATCGACACCACTGTGCCGTCCGCGACGGCGAGGATGTCGGCGCCGTAGTCGATGTAGCTGTCGTTGCTGGTCTTGTCGCCGGCGTAGAACTGGCCCGCGTCGTTCGTCCGCTTCCAGTCGATCGCGAACCGCTGGCTGTTGTTGAGCTTGCCGTTGACCGACATCACGGAACTGCGGTGCGGGAAACCGGGCTCGCAGCATCCGTTGAGCGCGACCCAGTTATCGCCGCGCACCGGGGGCGCGATGACGGGCAGCGTCCGGGTGGAGATCTCCAGCGGCGCGGCCAGATACTCCATGGCACCCGGCTCGCCGAACGCCGGGGAGAGCGCGCCGGTGCCCGAGATGCGGTGCAGGAGCACCGGGGGGAGCTGGTCGAGCGAATCGAGGGTGAAGTCGATGAAGACCACGCGGCTGGTCTGGGGCGGGATGACCGCGCTGTCGACGTAGCCGGCGGGCAGGTCCCGGAGTCGGTTGCACTCTCCGAACGTGCACGACGGATCGACCAGCGCCGCCCCGGAGAAGCTCGCGATCGTCCGCTCCGGATCGGTCCCGTCGACGACGTCGATCCGGCCCAGGGTCGCGGGGATCTTCGTGGCGTTGGTGAGCTGCAGATCGTAGACGACGTGGAACCGTCCGTCGGTCCCGGGGAACGGCAGCGGCGGTGCGCCGATGGTCTCGACGGTGACCGCGGTGAACGCGTCCGGCACCGTCACGCCGTCGACGGATGCCTCGGCGCGGGGCGCATCCCTGGCGTCGGGCGGCGCGGCGGCGGAGCAGCCGGTGGCCAGCACCGCCACCGCAGCGATCAGCGGGACGGCCAGATGGAATATGCGGCGAGATGTCACGCTGAAGCTCCAGTTCGTGCGGTTTCTGCGAAGTTATCAACGGGCGCCGGCGCACCGGTGGGGACCTGGGTCCCCTGTTTCGCCGGTCGGCGATCCCTAGCGTCGTGGCGTGATGCAAAAGCGCAGGTCCCGAGTCCACCCCTGGAAGATCGTCGCGGTCGCCGCCGGCGCTGCCGTCGTCGTCGGTGTCGGAGTGGCGATCGCCGTCGGCGCGTCGACCGCGTCGCCCCCGGCGGCAGAGCCGGCCTCGTCCGCAGCGGAGCCGTCGGGAGCGCCGGCGGCCGACGGAAGAGTCGCGGCGACCCCCGAGCAGGCGTACGCCCTCTCGCTGCCGGTGCTGGGCGCGTGGCTCGAGGACGACTTCGACCATGCATGGATCGCGACGGCCGGCACGCTGGAAGCCGCTGCCGCGGCGCTGGACTACGCGGCGCGCGACGACGTGCAGTACGGGCATTGGGTGGATACCTTCACCCAGGTGCTCGACATCGCCGATGCGGTCTCCGACGGCGACCAGCAGGCAGCGCTGGCGGCCTACGCTCCGCTGTCGGCGCAGCACCCGGGCCCGTACGCCGACGTCATCGTCGATCGGTCCTTCTCCCGGGTTCCCGCCGATGACGCGCTCCCGCATCTTGACGCCCTCGACGCGGCGATCGCGGCCGGCGACCACATCGCGGTGCGCCGATCTGCAGGCGACGTCGCCGAGGCGTTCGCCGAGGTCATCCGGGCAGCTCAGCTTCACGTTCCGGATGAGGCCCACCAGGTGCTCACCCGCCTGCTGCCCGCGCTGCATGTCGTCGACGACGTGCACGCCGCCGTACGCGACGACCAGACCGAGGATGCCGCTGCGGCAGCCGCCGAGCTGCGCTCCGCTTTCGACACCTTCACCGCCTGGCACCAGAGCGTGTCCGGCTGACATCCACGATCACTCAGGGAACGAAGAACATGAGATTCAACGCTCGACGACGGCAGACATCGCACCGCGCACGCGCTGCACTGGCCATCCCCTTCGCGGCGGTCCTCGCCGCGGGACTCATGGCCGGGCCGGCATATGCCGAGACCGCCGATCCGCAGACCGACCCCGCTACACCCGCTCCGTCGGCGACGCCTCAGCTGTCCGAGGCGGAGCCCGAAACCGATACCGGGACGGAACCCGCGGCCGAGACCGAGCCGGCCGGCGATGCCGCGGTATCGGTGATGTCCCACGCCACACAGACCGTGCAGCGCAGCGCCGTGCCCACACGGGCGACCGGGTTCCAGCTGCGGTATGCGTTCGCGCCCGGCGTGCAGCCCGCGAACCCGCACAACGAGTCCGACGTGACCGCCGAGAAGCCCTATGACTGGTCGGATGCCGGCATCCGTTACCTGGCGTGGGACTACCCCATGCCCGATGACGGCCACCACGAAGTGACCTTCACCGCGCAGCTGATCGATTACGGAACGCTCACCGACTACACCGTCCAATACACCTCGACCGTGAACCGGACGGCCGGGTCGCTGAGCGTCGAAACGGACTGCGCCATCCTCCGAGACGGCGCACCGGTGGACTTCGAGAACGAGTCGCCTTTCGCCTGTGACGGGGCCTCGGCTCAGGGAGCATCGGGTGCCGTGATCGCCTCCGCGGACGTCGCGCTGCACAACTGGTCCACCATCACCGGCATCATCGACGTGCGCAATGCCGGCGACGGACCGGTCATCTCGCTCGCCGAGGGGACCTTCTCCACCGCGAACCAGCAGAAGCGCATCGTGATGAACGGCGAGGCCTGGTACCCCGTCGCCGCGAGCGTGGAGGAGAAACGTGCTCTTCCCTACGCGACGATCCCCAATGGGGGAACTCTCACCTGGTCCGCCGCGCAGCAGAACTTCGGTCGCGAACAGTCCGAACCCGACACCCACGCGCAGGCTTCCTTCGCCTACCGCATCCTGCTCGATGGCAAGGGAACCCCGTACTGGATCAGCGGCTGGGCGGAGAACTACAAGTACCTGTCGGGCAGCGAGCCCTCAGCCACCTGTTCGATCTACCTGGGCGACCCGAACACGACCGGTGTGCGCGTGCTGGAGAACACGCCGTTCACGTGCGAGCCCACCGGGATGAGCAAGCCGAACGTCAACACCGACGATGACACCACGTTCCAGGTGCGGATGGCCAGGGTGGACACGGTGGACAGCGACCAGGATGCCAGGAACAACGGCATCGTCGACGCCTGTGGCGAGCATGGGAATGGCTGCATCCAGTCCATCGGTGAGCCGACGCTCGACACGGCCGAGGCAGGCAACCCGCGGACCATCGCCACCCAACCCCACACGGCGGGCGCGGACGAGCCCCAGGAGTGGAAGTTCGAACGCACCTGGTCGCAGGAGGTCACGGACTCCGTCGAGCAGAGCTTCGGCATCAAGCTCAGCTACGAGGCAGAGTATGAGCCGATGCCGGGCGAGACCTTCAAGCAAGGAATCGAGTTGAGCTCCGAGACGAGCTACGGATATGACCTCACCAAGGGGCTGGAATACACGTTGACGAGTTACCCGAGGATCCCGTTCGGCGCCGTGGGAAGAATGGTGCAGTACGAGGCCTGGGACGTGTACACGGGTGAGCTGTACTTCTTCGGCGAGGGCAACTCGTGGTACCGCCTCAGCGGGACCTCGATCAAGATTCCGGTCGACGCCTCGATGTTCGGTGCCGAGTCGAAGACGTTCGCCGGGCACGTGGATGCGCAGGAGGCCCCGGTCGTCGGCGGCGTGGAGTTCCGCTGTTCGTGGAAGGAATCCGCGCGGGCGAACGTCCTCCTCCACAACCCGACCGTCGAGAAACTCACTCTGTGCGACATCCCCGCGAGCTGGGGCGACGAGGTGCCCCACATTCGAGGGCTCGACCTCGACCCCGACCTGCTCAAGGACGCCCGCGCGGTGCTCGCCGATGACCTCGAGGCGCTGAACGAAGAGCTCGAGGAACGCAAGAAGGAGCTCATCGAACTGCGTCGGGGCTGATCGAACCGGCTCCCGCGCACGGCTCGCACGCCGACGGTCACCGCGCCCCCGCGCCGGCCGTTTCCCGGACCGCCACGCCTCCCCCCGGCGTCGGCGGGACACCGGGGGCCCATCGGACTGCTCGCCCGATGGGTCCCCGGCCCGTCCGTTCGTTACAGGTGCTTGCCGCCCGTGACCGGCAGCACGGCGCCCGACGTGTACGACCCCGCCTCGGAGGCGAGGTACACGTACGCACCCGCGAGTTCGGCCGGCTGCCCGGCGCGGCCGAGCGGGGTGTCCTGCCCGAACTCCGACACGTGCCCTTCTCCCCACCCGGTCGCCGGGATGAGCGGGGTCCAGATGGGACCGGGCGCGACGGCGTTGACGCGGATGCCGCGGGGCCCGAGCTCCTCGGCGAGCGCCCGCACGAAGGCGACCTGCGCGGCCTTGGTCATGGCGTAGTCGATGAGTCCGGGCGACGGGTTGAACGCCTGCACCGATGAGGTGACGATGATCGACGCCCCCGGCTGCAGGTGCGGCACTGCGGCGCGCGCGGTCCAGAGCATGCCGTAGAGGTTCGTACGGAAGACGCGGTCGAACCCGTCGGTGGGCAGGTTCTCGATGCCGTCGCGGTCCTTCTGGTACGCCGCGTTGAGCACGACGACGTCGAGTCCTCCCAGCTGCGAGACCGTGTCGGCGACGATGCGCGTGGCGAAGTCCTCGTCGCGGATGTCACCGGGCAGGGCGACCGCACGGCGGCCGGCCGCCTCGATCAGCGCGACGGTGGCATCGGCATCCTCCTGCTCCTGCGGAAGATAGGCGATGGCGACGTCGGCGCCCTCGCGCGCGAAAGCGATCGCGACGGCACGGCCGATGCCGGAGTCGCCGCCGGTGATGAGTGCGCGACGTCCCTCGAGCCTGCCGCTGCCGCGGTACGACTGTTCACCGTGGTCAGGGGTGGGCGTCGTCTCGGTGGTGAGCCCCGGCTGCTCCTGGCTCTGCGCGGGGAACTCGCCGTCGTGGTGCTTGTCGCGGGGATCCTGCGTGGTCATGGTTCTCCTTCCGTGGGCCTCCTTCCACCCTGTGGGAGCCCCACGACCCGGCCCAACCCCTTGACAACCCACCCCGCGCTCCCGAGTGAGCATTCGTCGCGCCGAGTGAGTATTCGTCGCGCCGAGTGAGTATCGGGCCGGGGCACCGCGACGCGGCATCCGCGGCTCGGTCGTCGCGAACGCACCTTTTTCGATGCGCAGCGGGACGGATGCGACGACTCAACGAGAGGAAAGGACGACCGCCCCCCCCAACCCGCGGAAGGGACGCAGCAGGCCGGATCAGCCCTCGGGCAGGGGGCAGACGGCGTTCGCGACGATCGACTCGGCGTACTGCTCGGGCGTCCACGGCAGGCCCGCGCTCGGCGCGGTCTGGCCCGATGCGGCAGGAGCCTTGGAGGTGATCGCGGCGAGCTCCCACGCGAGGTAGGCGCCGACGCCGGCGTTCGCCGAAGAGTTGTTGAGCACGACCGCAACGGTCATCCCGGTCGCGGGGTCGGCGAAGCCGGCGGTGATGTAGCCGGGGACCGAGCCGAACTGTCCGATCAGCGATCCCGCCTGGTAGGCGCCGCCGTCGGTGGTGTACCAGGCAGGCAGGTCCGCAGCCACCGGCAGCGGAGCGGCGAAGCGGTCATCGCTCGCGCCGGGGAGCGCACCGGTGGCGAGGGCCTGCAGGTACACGCCCAGGTCGTCGATGTCGGACACGACCCCGGATGCCGTGAAGCCGGCGCTCGAGGAGAGCGAAGTGATGTCGGTGGGCTCGGCGCAGTTGAGCGGCCCCTCCGGCGTCGGGGGCGAGTAGTAGCCGTGGAGCACCGGACTGCCGGCCTCGGTGAGGTCGGTGGTCGGCGCCGGCAGCAGTGTGTCGTCCAGACCGAGCGGCTCGGTGACGAAAGTCTCGTACATCTCCGCGGCATCCATGCCCGTCGCGCGCTCGAGGGCGAGGCCCAGCAGCACGTAGCCGGTGTCGGAGTCGGAGTACGCCGCTCCCGGCCCACCGGTGCGTCCGGCGCCCATGCCGTACGAGGCGAGTTCCTTGGGGCTCCACACGCGCTGCGGGGTGACGAGCATCCGGGGGCTCACGACACCGCCGAACGCCGCGATCCCGCTCGTGGAGTCGCAGAGCTGGCCCAGCGTGATGTCCTCGTACCCGGCCATGCCGGTGATCCAGTCGGTGAGCGAGTCGTCATGTGACACGAGCCCGCGCTCCGCGGCGCCGTCGAGCACGTCGCAGGTCATCGCCCGCGTCACGTTGCCGACACGGAAGCGCATGTCGGTGCTCACAGCCTCGCCGCCGACCGTCGTGGTGCCGAGTCCGGCGACCCAGGTGCCGCTCCACGGCGCCCAGACGCCCACGATCGCTCCGGTCGAGCCGGTGGCGGCCATGGCGCGTTCGACTGCCGCCTGCAGCTGCTGCTGGGTCTCCCCCGGAAGCGCGGCATCCACCTGCTCGGGGACGTCTGGCACGGCAGACACTCCGCCTGTGGAACACGCGGCGAGCGCGAGCGCGATGCCGACGGCACCGGCGATCACCGATGCGGTGCGCCGTGCGCGGTTGTACTGCGGCATCTCCACCCCCGAAAGGTCCTCCATCGATTCAAACACACCCGAGCAGCCTGCCCCGCACGCCTCACCTAACCTGGGGGCATGCCGCACACCTTCGACGACGCCGCCGTGTCCGGCGTGCTGGGCCATATGAACCACGATCACGCCGCCGACAACCTGCTGATCGCGCGCGCCTTCGGTGCAGCCGACGCGACGGATGCCGTCATGACGGGGTTCGACGGTGAGGGCGGCGAGTGGCTTGCGGTGCGCGGTGACGGGTCGCGTGAGACGGTGCGGGTGCCCTGGCCCGGCGGCTCCATCACCGAGCGACGCGACGTGCGGCGCGAGATCGTGGCCCTCTACGACGCCGCCTGCGCCATGTTGGGCGTCGACGCGCGCCCGCACGACTGAGCAGGATCCGGCCGCGATCACGGGCACCGAAATAGCTTCAGGTTAGCTGAGCCTCATTGCGCTAGCATGACCGCATGCCCGAACCCATCCCCTTCTCCGCGGCCCTGCGCGAGCGCTCCACCAGCGCCCACTCCGGCAGCGAGAGCGCCGGTTTCATGGCCGACCTCATCAAGGGCGACGGCACCCGCGAGGACTACATCGCGCTGGTCGTGCAGCACTGGTTCATCTACGAGGCCCTGGAGCGCGTGGCCGAGCGCATGAAGAGCGACCCGGTGGCGTCAGTGTTCATCACCGACCGCCTCACGCGCCTGCCGGCCCTCGAAGCCGACCTGGAGTTCCTCGTGGGCCACGACTGGCGCGAGACGGTGACGCCGCTGCCGACCACCCAGCGCTACGTCGACCGCATCAACGCCGTCGGCGCGACGTGGGCCGGCGGCTTCGTCGCGCACCACTACACCCGCTACCTCGGCGACCTGTCGGGCGGCCTGTTCATCGGCCGGCTCATGGCCCGCCGCTTCGGATTCGAGACCAACGGCATCGGCTTCTACCTGTTCGCCGACATCGCCGACCCGAAGGCCTTCAAGGACGTCTACCGCGAGCAGCTGGATGCCGCGCCCTGGGACGACGCCGAGAAGGAGCGGGTCATCGACGAGGTGCTGCTGGCCTACCGCTTCAACACCGAGCTGTTCGAGGACCTCGCCCGCGCAAAGGCCGACGTCCGCGTCGCCTGACCCCCGCGCGCTCGCGCCGCCGCGCCGCGCCGCGTCGCGCCAACGATCGCTGAGACGACAGTCGGCGGCCGAAACAGTGGGTAACGACCATTGTCTCGGCGCCCAGCTGTGGTCTCACGGTTTCCGGGGGCGGGGCGGTCAGGCGCGGGGGCGCATGAAGCGGCGCACGTCGGGGTCGACGCGGATGTCGCTGGGACGCAGCGGGCGGGTGAGGTAGAGACCGTCGAGGCTCGTGAGCCGCGAGAGCGCGACGTAGGTCTGTCCCGGCGCGAACGCCCCCGAGCCGAGGTCGACGATCGCCCGCTCATACGTCTTGCCCTGGGACTTGTGGATCGTCACGGCCCACGCCAGCCGCAGCGGGAACTGCGTGAACTCCGCCACGATGTCGCGTGAGAGCGACTTGGATGCCGCGTCGTAGGCGTATCGGAACCTCTCCCACACGGTGGGCTCGACGTCGTGCTCCTCGCCGTCCACGTCGACCCGCACCGTCGACCCCGCAATGCGCGTGACGGTGCCGATGGTGCCGTTGACCCAGCGCGGCGGCTCGCCGAACCCGCCCACGTCGTTGCGGAGGAACATCACCTGCGCGCCCACCTTCAGCTGCAGTTCGCGCTCCGCGGGCAGCGAGGCGTCGCCTCGACCGAAGTCTCCGCTCACCTCTGCGCGCGCCGTCTGGACGGCGCCCGGCAGCGCGTCGAGATGACGCTGGTTGATGCGGTTGACGATGTCGTTGCGGGTGGCCAGCGTGATGATGGGCGGCTCGTCGCCGCTGGGCTCCGGTGGGCGCCGGGCACCGGCGGTGTTGAGCACCTCGGCCATGTCCGCGGTCACGACACCGTGGCGCACGGCGTTGAGGAGGATCTTGAACGTCGGGTCGGGCTGCCGGTGGATGTCGCGCAGCTCCCGGATGTTGAGCTTCGCGCCGTGGCGACCGAGGTCGATGAGGCCGCTGTCGGCCCCCTCGCCCGACTCACCAGCCCACACATGCGCGTCGAAGAACCAGAACGACCGGTAATGGTCGCGGATGTAGCGCATCTCGTCGCCGCGCGGCGGCACTGGGGCCAGCTGGTACGGGTCGCCGAACATGACCACCTGCGCACCGCCGAAGGGTTCGCTGCGCCGGCCGCGCGCCTGCCGCAGCGAGCGGTCCATGGCATCCATGAGGTCGGCGTTGACCATCGACACCTCGTCGATGACGAGGGTGTCGAGGGCATTGAGGATGCGACGGGTCTGGTCGGGCTGGTCGAGGTCGCTGCCGGCGATGAGGCCGATCGGCAGCCGGAACAGCGAGTGGATCGTCTGGCCCTCGACGTTCAGGGCGGCGACCCCGGTGGGCGCGCACACCGCGATCTGCTTGTCGGTGTTCCACGCGAGGTGGCGCAGCAGGGTGGACTTGCCGGTGCCGGCGCGCCCCGTGACGAACACGTGCTCGTTCGTGTCCTCGATGAGACGGAACACCTCTTCCTGTTCGTCGGAAAGGGGCGGCGTGCTCACCGATTCATGCTCGCACACCGGCGGGGCCCTCGCCGCGCGGGGGATGTGCGCCCCCACCTGGGAGGATGCCCCGAGCCGAATGCCACGGGACTTCCTAGACTGAGTGCATGGAGCAGGGGGTGGCCGAGCCCGTCGGCGAGCGCGCGCGTGCCGACGCGCCCGCCACGAGCGCCCCGCGCGAAGCGCCGCGAGCCCGTCGACGCCGCACCCGGCAGCGCCTCGCGCTGGAGATCACCCTCCTCGCCGTCGTCGGCGTGCTGCTGCTGGGCGCCCTCGGCGCCACCGCCGGCGCGCTGTACGCGCAGTTCTACAGCCCCAGCGCCTTCGTCAGCCGGTATCTCACGATGCTCGGCGAGGGACGCGCCGCCGACGCCCTGGACGTGCCGGGCGTCGCGGTGAGCTCCGCCGACCTCGAGGACGCGGGCCTGCCGTCGACGGCATCCGACGCTCTGCTCCGCCAGGCGGCACTGGCCCAGCTCACCGACATCGCCGTCGTGTCCGAGGAGATGCAGGACGACGTGGCGAAGGTCACGGTGTCGTACCAGGCCGGCGCGTACCCGGGCACCACGACGTTCCGTGTGGAGCGCAACGGCTGGATCGGGGTCGCGCCCGCCTGGCGATTCGCGCAGTCCCCCCTCGCCGTCGTCGACCTCACGGTGCACGGCTCGATGCAGTTCACCGTCAACGGGTTCGAGCTGGACAAGCGTCAGGTGTCCTCCGCGGGCGCGGAGACCGACCCGGCGGCGCCGGTGCCGCTTCTGGTGTTCTCCCCCGGCGTGTACTCGGTGTCGGTGGACACCGCCATGTCGGCGACCCCGGGGGTCGCGGTGCTGTCGGACGCTCCGCAGACCGGCATCCCCATCGAACTGCAGGCGCAGCCGACCGAGGAGTTCATCGGGGTCGTGCAGGAGCGCGTCGATCAGTTCCTGGCCGAGTGCGCCACCCAGCAGGTCCTCCAGCCCGCCGGCTGCCCCTTCGGCTTCACGGTGCGCAACCGCCTCGACGCGCTGCCGGTGTGGTCGATCGCGCAGAGCCCCGTCGTCACACTCGAGCCCGACGGCGCCGGCTGGAAGATCCCCACGACCGAAGCGGTCGCCCACATCGAGGTCGGCATCAAGTCGCTCTTCGACGGCTCGGTGCGCGCCGTCTCCGAGGATGTGCCCTTCCGGTTCACCGGCAGCATCTCGGTGCTCCCCGACGGCACCGCGTCGATCGTCGTCTCCGGCGCGGAGTAGCCCGGCCGCGGACGACGGGATGCCGCGGCGTCAGCGCCCGGCGCGTTCGCGGCGCGCGTCGCGCTCGGCCAGCTGCGCGAGGCGCTCGTTGTACTCGTTGAGTTCCGCCTCGCCGGTGCGGTCGGCCTGACGGTCGCGGCGGCGCTGCATCCGCTCGTCGCTGCGGCTCCACTGGATCGCCACGACGAGCGCGAGGATGAGGGTCGGGATCTCCCCCACCGACCAGGCGACACCGCCGCCGGCGTACTGGTCCTCCAGCGGTGTCGGACCCCACGTGCGCCCCATGGCCCCGAACCACTCCGCCACCATGAGGCCGGACTGCATCATGATCGCGATGCCGAAGAACGCGTGCATCGCCATGACCGCGATGAGGGTCACGAGCCGGAACGGGTAGGGGTACCGGTAGGGCACCGGGTCGGCGCCCACGAGCGACAGGGTGAACAGGTACCCCGCGATGAGGAAGTGCGCGACCATCCACTCGTGGCCGATGTGGTCGTACAGCGACCAGCGGAACAGGTCGGTGTAGTAGAACACCCACAGCGACCCGATGAACATCGCCGCGGCGAACAGCGGGTGGGTGACCACCCGGGAGAACGGGCTGTGCACAGCCCACAGGATCCACTCGCGGCCGCCGCGCGTGCCGTCGTCGCGCTTGCGGATCGCCCGCATGGCGAGGGTGACCGGCGCCCCCGCGACCAGGCACAGCGGAATGGCCATCGACAGCAGCATGTGCCCGACCATGTGCACGCTGAACAGGTAGTCCTGGTAGACGTTGATGGGGCCGCCCGTGACCCACAGCAGCAGCGCGAGTCCCACGAGCCACAGCACGGTGCGGTAGATCGGCCACCGGTCGCCGCGCCGGTGCAGGCGGATGACGCCGGCGAGGTAGAAGAACGCGCCGAAGCCGACCGCGAAGGCCCACAGCAGGTCGATGTCCCACGCGGTGAGCCACCGCTCGACGGTGAACTCCGGCGGCAGCGGCGCGCCCGTGAGGATCTGCGCCGGGGTCAGCGCCGACAGTGAGGTGTCCACCGGCGGGGGCGTGCGCGCCAGTGCCGCCGCGGCGCCGCTGGCGATGCCCATGAAGGCGAGCTCGAGCGCGATGAGGCCCCAGAACCGGCGGGATGCCGCGTCGTCGTCGATGCGGTCGATGAGGCGCACCCGGTACCAGGCGCCGAGGATCCCGAGCGCGACGAGGGCTCCGATCTTCACCAGCAGCACGATGCCGTAGGGCGAGGTGAGCAGCTCGAGCGTGATGCCGCCGGCGACCGCGCGGGCGGTGCCCGAGATCGCGACGACGACGAAGGAGACGAGGGCGAGCGAGGAGTAGCGGCGCAGCACGTCGGTCATCTCGGCCCGGGAGAGCACGGGGCGCACGACCACCAGCAGCACGAGCCCGCCGAGCCAGACGGCGGCGGCGACGATGTGGAGGGCGACCGCCATGACGGCGGCGCTGTGGTTGGCGTCGTCGCCGGAGTGACCTTGCGTGGCCATCGGCACGAGCGCCGCGATCGCGAGGATCGCGACCATCAGCGTCGTGGTCCACGAGCGCACCGCGAAGGTCAGGACCGTCAGCACGGCGCCGGCGATGGTGGTGATCAGCCACGCCCGCCCCAATTCCTGCTCGATGAGGAAGCGGCCGAGCTGCTGCCCGAACTGCGCGTCGGCGCTGGGGGTGGAGCCGAGGGCGTTGAGCACCGTGAAGAACCCCGTGACGCCCGCGGACACGGTGAACACGGCCGCGCCGATGGAGGCGGCATCCAATGCCACATCGAACGCGCGGGACCCGGCACGCAGGGCGTACAGCGCCAGCACGAGGGAGCCGACCATCACGGCGGCGGCGAGGTTGACGGTGAGCTTGGCCATCGGCAGGCCCCAGCGCACCACGGGGCCGGGGTCGCCCAGGCGCAGCGGCGCGGCGCCGCCGGCCACGGCCAGAGCCCACAGCATCACCACGATCGCGGCGACCACGAGGATCGCCGGACCGGCAAGACGCAGAGCTCGGGAGTTCACCACACAAGCCTACGGCGGCCCGCTGCGGGCGGATGCCGCGGCCCGGACACGCGAAAGGGGGATGCCAGCAGTGGCATCCCCCCCCTCGTCACGCAGTGGTTACTTGACCGCAGCCTTCAGCTTCGAGCCGGCGGTGACCTTGACGCGCTTGCCCGCGGCGATCTTGATCTCTTCGCCGGTCTGGGGGTTGCGGCCGGTGCGAGCGGAGGTCGCGACCTGCTCGAAGGCGATCCAGCCCGGGATCGAGACCTTGCTGCCCTTGGCGACGGCCTCGGCGACGGTCGAGAAGAGGGCGTCGAGCACGCCGGAGACGGCGGCCTGGCTCTGACCGGTGGCGCTGGCGATGCTCGCGACGAGCTCGGTCTTGGTGATGGACTTGTCAGCCATGGGGTTGTCCTCCAAGGCGGTGAGTGCCGCCTTCTTGTACTTCGGACCGGAGGCTGCTGCCCCCGGGCTGGTCAGTTCGACCGAGCCCGAATATACCCACGATCCGCGGAATCACGCGGATTTGAGGCCATCCAGGGCCACATTCACCGGCGTGTCGCAGGCTATTGGTGACGGATGTGGCTGCTGAGGCGTCCCAGAGCATGCCGAAAGGCCCGGCACTGCGAGCAGTACCGGGCCTTTCGAAACGATCAGCGACCGAGTGTCACCAGGACGACTTGGTCACCCCGGGCAGCTCGCCACGGTGTGCCATGTCGCGGAAGCGCACACGGGAGATGCCGAACTTTGTGAGGTTTCCGCGGGGGCGACCGTCGATGACGTCGCGCGAGCGCACACGCACCGGCGACGCGTTGCGCGGCAGCTTCTGCAGGCCGAGGCGAGCGGCTTCACGCTGCTCGTCGGTGGACTCCGGCGACACGAGCGCCTTCTTCAGCTCGGCGCGCTTGGCGGCGTAGCGGTCCACGACCACCTTGCGCTGCTCGTTGCGCGCGATCTTGCTCTTCTTAGCCATGGATCAACGCTCCTCTCGGAATTCGACGTGCTTGCGGATCACCGGGTCGTACTTCTTCAGCACGATGCGGTCGGGGTTGTTGCGGCGGTTCTTGCGCGTCACGTAGGTGTACCCCGTGCCGGCAGTCGAACGCAGCTTGATGATCGGACGGACGTCCTGAGCCTTCTTGGCCATCAGAGCTTCACACCCTTCGCGATCATGTCCTTCACAACCGACTCGATGCCACGAGCGTCGATCACCTTGATGCCCTTAGCGGACACGTTCAGGGTGATCTTGCGGCCGAGCGAGGGCACGAAGTACGTCTTCTTCTGCACGTTCGGGTCGAAGCGGCGCTTCGTCCGGCGGTGCGAGTGCGAGATGTTGTGACCGAAGCCGGGAACAGCTCCAGTCACCTGGCACACTGCTGCCATAGTGATGTCTCCTTAGTACCGTGACACCGGACGGTGCCACCCAAGATCCCTTGTCTGCACCCCGTTCACCGGGATCGGTGGCAGGGCGCGAACTGCGTGCTGGAGTGCGCGCAGACGAAGAGTCAGTCTAGCACGGGCGGGCGTGTCGCCTTGACTCGCGGCATCCACCGGCCGTCACCGCCACGGGCGTAGGAGATGGGGCGAGCGGAGGACGGATGCCGGGGCAGATCTCCTCCCTCCGTCACATCTCCTCCCCTCAGCGCACCGGCCCGGCGCCCCGACCCCAGCGGAAGGCCGAGACCGTCGGGTCGCCGGCAATCCAGAACCGCCAGGGGAACGCCGCCGTGCCGGCCTCGCCGGCGACCCCGACGCGCGGGCCGGTCGCGGTTGCGGGCAGCGGGTCGACGGGCAGCAGCAGGTGGGCGACGGCGCCGTGCAGCGGCACTCCGGTGACCGCGTCGATGCCGTCGTGGAGCGGATGCCGCAGGCCCACCGCATCGCCCAGACGC
The DNA here is from genome assembly GCF_042885955.1 of Microbacterium sp. NPDC058021. Classification (NCBI taxonomy): domain Bacteria; kingdom Bacillati; phylum Actinomycetota; class Actinomycetes; order Micrococcales; family Microbacteriaceae; genus Microbacterium; species Microbacterium sp. NPDC058021. The sequence continues at coordinate 198,565 of NZ_JBHVRF010000001.1, read as the reverse complement.
CCGGGACCCCGGGCGAGGTCGCGGTCCACCCGCGCGGCGGGACGGCGGCGGCGCGCGGCATCGAGGCCCTCGATCACCTCACCGGCCCGCAGCAGCACACCGCCGGCCACCCCGTCGGGCCCGCAGACCACGTTGACGCACGAGTGGATGCCGTGACTCAGGTACACGTAGAGGTGCCCGGGCTCGCCCCACATCGTGGCGTTGCGGGGTGTGGGGCCCATGCGCGCGTGCGAGCCGGGGTCGGGCAGAGCGCCCGTGCCACGGCCGTGGTAGGCCTCGACCTCGGTCAGCCGCACCGCGACCGTCTCCCCCGCCGCGCTCACCCGCAGCACCCCGCCGAGCAGGCGCGGCGCGACCTCGAGCGGCAGCGCCGCGAGATCGTCGCGGGTTGCGGGGCGCAGGACCGTCATTGCGGGGGCACCTGGCACCACGAGACGTCGAAGCCGGTCAGGGGCACGACGAGCTCCCCGTCGGCGAGGGTGACGATGTGGGTCTCGAGGGTCTGCGGCAGCGGCACGTCGTACATGTCGTAGGGGTTGGACACCACGTTCGGCGCCACGAGCACCGCCGCGTATCGGCCGCTGGGCGAGACGCACGTCTGCAGCACGGCGTCGGCGCCGCCGGTCTCGAAGACGGCTCTGGCCGTGCCGTCGGGGGCGACGACCTCCACCGAGGTGGCCACGGGGGTCAGGCCGTCGAACCGGGTGACGGTCTGCAGCGTGCCGGCATCCTCGGGCAGCGGCAGCACGAGATTCGGCCGCACGTCGGCCGCCGCGAGGGGCAGGGGGCTCTCGGCGGCGTCGACGAGGTTCACCAGCACCAGGCCGTCGACGCGCTCGATGGCGGCCACCGGTGTCCCCCGCGCGATGCCGTCGATCGCGATCGCGGTGCCGAGCTCGACCGCTCCGGCTCCCGTCGACGCCGACAGCAGCAGACGACTGTCGAAGGTGAGCACGAGCAGCGCGTCGGTGTCGGGGACGAAGCGCCAGTCGGCCACCCGCTGCTCGTCGCCGGCGATCGCCACAGCGACCGGTTCTGCCTCCGGGTCCCGCAGCGACGCGGTGTACAGCACGCTCTCGGCGCCGCCGCCGATGCCGACGTCGTCCGCCGTGTAGGTGTACCCGATCAGGTCGCCCCGGTCGGCGCTCTGCAGGTTCGTCACGCGTCCGTCGCCCGGGAGCCGGAGCTGCGTCGCGGCGGCGCCGTCGAGGTCGGTCACGACCAGGGACGTCTGTTCGTCGTCGTCGAGCACCGAGATGACGAGGCGGCTCGAGGTGGCGCGGAAGTCCTCGATGTGCGGATGCTCGTACACCGGCACGGCGTTCTCGCCGGTCAGGTCGGTGCGGAAGACCGTGTCGCCGTCGGCGGAGCGACGCAGGATGAACAGCTCCAGCGGCGGGGTCTGCAGCGTTTCGACGGCGTCCGCGACCGGGCCTCCCCCGACCGCCTGCAGCCCGTCGACCCGCACGGTGTACTCGGTGTCGTCGTACAGCGGCAGCGTGAAGCGCACGCCGACGCTGCGCCCCGACGTGTCCACGGTGAAGGGGGTCGCCGGGCTGACGGTGACCTGCTCCGGCGCGACCTCCTGCAGTGCGCGGGTGGTGGTGAGGATCAGCCGCGATCCGGACGCCGCGATGGCGGCCTCCGGGTCGAACTGCACGTCGGTGACACGGGGACCCTGCAGGCTCGCGATGGCGGCGCCGCCGAGGCCCGCCAGGAGCAGGATGCCGGCGACGACGGCGAACGCGGTGGCGAAGACGCGGCGCCGGCGGGCACCGCGACGATCGCCGCCGCGGCGCGTGCCCCGGCGCGTGACGTCAGTACTCATACGGGTCTTGCGGCTCGTCGATGGGGGTCACTTCGGTCGCCGCGATCACGAGCGATCCGTCGTCGGCCTGGCGCACCGTGCCGCTGACGGTCACCCACTGCCCCGTCTCGGGGGCATCCCCCACCTGCACGGGCACTCCCGCCGGCTGGGCGTCGATCACGCAGTGGGTGATGACGAGCCTGCTGAGGTCGAAGCCCTGGTCCCCCGGAGTGACGAACCCGGTGAGGGTGACGTGGTCGCCCTCGAACGCGTCGGGATTGGTGGCGGTGGCGAACACCGTCGCCCACTCCCCCACCCCGAAGCTCCCCGTGTCGCCGGTCGTGGCGAGGGCCACGGCATCCGCGCCCTGGAACAGCGGCGGCGTGCCGGAGTCGCGCGACATCGCCAGCTCCGCCGAGAGCGAGGCCGGCGGCAGCACCAGCATCGCCCCGACGACGCCCGTCGCCAGCACCCCGCCGATGACGGTCGCCGCCGTGGCGGCGGAGCGACCGAACCCGGCCGCGACGACCGCGTCCCGGTCTACGGTGGCGTCGTGTTCGGCGCGCACGTCCTGTCGACGACGGTCGGCCCGGGTGCGCGCGCGGGTGCCGGCGGCATCCGTCACCGTCGCCGGGCTCGACGCAGGCGCCTCGCCGTGGTCGTGCCCGTGATCGGCCTCGGCGCCCAGGGGCAGCGCGAAGCTCGCGATCGTGCCGAGGAGGGCGACCACCGCGAACGATGCGGCGAACCACGCCGTGTCGGGGTTGATGTACAGCCCGATCCGCCCGGTGACGCACAGCACCAGGGTCACCGCCGCGACGACGGCGGCCAGCCCCACGCCCAGCCAGCGGGTCGCGAGCGCCTGTCCGCGGGTCAGGTGGTCGGAGTGCACCCGCTGCGGGTGCTGCTCCCGGGTGAGGGTGTCACTAGACAAAGAGGTTCACCGCCGTTCCGAGCGCGAAGGCGAACAGCACCACCACGACGGTCATCCCGACCAGCACGGGGGTGCGGAAGGTCGTGCGCAGCAGCGCCAGCATCTTGACGTCGACGATGGGCCCGACCACCAGGAAGGCCACGATCGAGCCGGGCGTGAAGGTCGAGGCGAACGAGAGCGCGAAGAACGCGTCGACGTTGGAGCAGATCGACACGATCATCGCGAGCGCGATCATGACCGCGATCGACAGCGCCGGGTTCGAGCCGATCGCCACGAGAGCCTCGCGGGGCACGAGCACGTGCACGGCTCCCGCCAGGGCCGACCCGATGACGAGGGCGGGCATGACGGCGCGCAGCTCGACGACGAACTGCGCAAGGCTGCGGCGCCCGCGGCCGTGGGTGTCCAGGGCCACCAGTTCGCATGTGTCGCGGAACCGGTAGGTGACCAGGCCGTCGGGGTCGGGATGCAGGCTGTACAGCCACCCGATGAGGTTGGCGACGAGGTAGCCGCCGACGAGACGGGCGATGAGGATGCCGTCGTCGAAGCCGAACGCCTGGTGGGTGGTGATGATGACGATCGGGTTGACGATGGGCGCGGCGATGAGGAACGTGAGCGTCTCGGGCACGCTGAACCCGCGCATCATGAGTCCGCGCGCGAACGGCACGTTGCCGCACTCGCAGACCGGCACGAGCATGCCGAGCAACGACAGCACGGCCCGCCGGGCCCATGCGCGCCGCGGCATCCACCGTTCGATGACGCCGGGCGGCAGCCACACCTGGATGACGATCGAGAGCACCACGCCCAGCACGACGAACGGGAGCGATTCGATCAGCACGCTGAGGGCGAGGGTCAGCCCGTCCTGCGCGCGGGCGGGCAGCGGCGTGGCGGCCGGGGTGAGCGCGGCGACGACGAGGAGGGCGGCGACCACGAGCGTGCCGATGCCGAGCGCCACCAGCAGGCGCGTGCTGCGCGCCGGTGCCGGTCGCGCGGTGCGCGGCTGGCGCGTCTGGGCACTCGTCACGCGAGCGGTTCCTTCGCGACGGCAACCGGCGTCTCGGCCTGGAGCGCGCTGCAGGCCGCGCACACACCGAAGATGTCGACGATGTGCTCGGCCTGCGTGAAGCCGTGCTGCGCCGCGGTGCGGTGCGCCCACTGCTCGACATCGGTCGCGGCGATCTCCACCGTGCGCCCGCAGTTGCGGCAGATGAGGTGGTGATGGTGCCCGCCGCTGGTGCAGGCGCGGTACAGCGCCTCGCCCTCGGGGCTCTGCAGCTGGTCGGCATCACCGGCGGCGGCCAGGCCCGCGAGCGCCCGGTAGACCGTCGCCAGCCCGATGCCGGTGTTCTCGTCGCGCAGTGTCGCGTGGAGGGTCTGCGCGCTCACGAAGCCGGAGGCGTCGGCGAGGGCGTCTCGCACCCGCTCGCGCTGCCACGTGTTTCGCTGGACCATGGCTCCGATTCTAGGCGGGCGCTGTGCAGAGCCGGCTGAGAGCAGGGAAATCCCGGCTCATCTGGCCGTCACTGCCCGCACCACCCTGCCGCGGCGGCTGCCGACGACCCGGCAGACCAGGTAGATCACGAACGAGATCGTCGTGATGTAAGGGCTCACCGGCAGGGTTCCCATGACCGCCAGCAGGATGCCGCCGACGGCGGATGCCACGCCGAACACGGCCGCCAGCAGCGGCACCGACACCGGACCGGAAGCGACCTTCATGGCCGCGGCGGCCGGGGTCACCAGCAACGCCATCACCAGCAGCGCGCCGATGATGTGCACCGCGACGGCGACGATGAGGCCCAGCAGCAGCATGAACGCGAGCGAGACCGCGGTCGTGGGGACGCCCCGGGCGGCGGCGGCCTGCGGGTCGAGCGAGTCGAAGCGCAGCGGACGCCAGATGAACAGCAGCCCCAGCAGCACGAATGCGCCGATGGCGATGAGCCAGCCGAGCTGGCCGGACTGCACCGAGACGATTTGGCCGGTGAGCAGGCTGAACCGGTTGGCGCTGCGGCCGTCGTACAGGGAGAGGAAGAGAATGCCCAGGCCCAGCCCGAACGGCATGAGCACGCCGATGATCGAGTTGCGGTCGCGGGCACGGGCACCGAGGCCCCCGATGATCGCGGCGGCGACGACCGAGCCGACGATGGAGCCGGTGACGACGTCGACGCCGATCAGCAGCGCCGCGGCGGCGCCGGCGAACGACAGCTCGCTGATGCCGTGCACGGCGAAGGCCATGTCGCGCTGCATGACGAACACGCCGATGAGGCCGCCGACGAGGCCGAGCACGGCGCCGGCCCACACGGAGTTCTGCACGAGGGCGAGGATCGCCCCGTAGTCGGCGACGCCGCCGAACAGCGCGTCGCCGATGTCGGCCCAGTTCATGCGGATGCCTCGTCGTGGTGATGGTGGTGGGAGACCTCGGCGTCGGGGGCGCCGACGACGACGAGCCGCCCGCCCGCGCGCAGCACCGAGACAGGGGCGCCGTAGAGGCCGCTGAGCACCTGGGAGGTGAGCACCTGGTCGGGGGTGCCGAGGGTGAAGCGGCCGCCGGCGATGTAGAGGATACGGTCGACCGCACCGAGCACCGGGTTGATGTCGTGGGTGACCAGCAGCACCGCGGCATCCGTGCGCTTGCGGTACCCGTCGATGAGGGCGACGACGTCCTGCTGATTGGCGAGGTCGAGGCTCGTCAGCGGCTCGTCGCACAGGAGCAGCCGCGGGTCGTCGGCGAGCGCCTGCCCGATGCGCAGACGCTGCTGCTCGCCGCCGGAGAGCAAGCCGACCGGGCGATCGGCGAACGCGCGGGCGCCGACCGCGTCGACGAGCTCCTCCACCCGGGCGCGGTCACCGCGGCGCGGGATCGGGAAGCCGAACCGGTGGCCGTCGATGCCGAGGGCGACGAGGTCACGTCCGCGCAGCGCCGTCTCGGGCGGGAGCGGCCGCTGCTGTGGGATGTAGCCGATCGCCCGGTTGCCCCGGCCGTGCACGGGCCGACCGAGCGCCTCGATACGGCCGGCGCTGAGGGACTCCAGGCCCAGGATCGCGCGCAGCAGCGTCGTCTTACCCGATCCGCTCGGGCCGAGCACGGCCAGCAGCTCACCCGGCTGCACCTCGAGGTCCAGACCCGCCCACAGCTCGCGGTCGTCCCGGCGCAGCGCCGCCCCGGTGATACGCAGCGGCGCGGCGCCGGTGGCGGTGGGGGCGCTCACGAGTCCAGCGCCGCAGCGAGGGCGTGGATGTTGTCCTGCATCCACTCAATGTACGTCGTGCCGTCGGGCAGCGTCTCGGTGAACTCGACCACGGGAACCCCCGCGGCCTCGGCGGCATCGATGGTCTGGGTCGTCTCGGCTCCGCCGGTCTGGGCGTTGGCGATGAGCACCGCGACCTCACCGGAGTCGATGATCGCCAGCGCCTCCAGCAGGGTGGCCGGCGCGACGTCCTGCCCCTCCTCGACGGCTTCGCTGAAGGCGGCCGGGGTGCGGTCGACGAGCCCGGCCGCGGCGACGAGGTACACCGGCACGGGTTCGGTCACGAACGCCCCCTCACCGGCGTGCGCGGCGGCGATGGCGGTCAGTTCGGACTCCAGGCCGGCGATTCCGGACTCGAACTCGGCGAGGTTCGCCTCGAACTGCGCGGCATCCTCCGGTCGCAGCTCGGTCAGATCGGCCGCGATGGCCTCGGCGAGGTGGGTCATGGCGTGCGGGTCGTACCAGACGTGCTCGTTGAAGCCCTCGACGTGCTCGTGGCCGACGTGGTCGTGATCGTGGTCACCCGTCGCCTCCGCCTCGTCATGCCCGGCGTTCTCGGGCCAGTCGTGCGAGAACTCCGCGGCCGTGATCACCGGCGCCGCCGACCCGCTCGCCTCGATCAGTGCGTCGAGGAAGGAGTCGTAGCCGCCACCGTTCTCGATGATGAGGTCGGCGCGCTGCACCGCCAGCTGGTCGCGCGCGCTCGCCTCGTAGGAGTGCGGGTCCTGCGACAGCGACGAGACGATCGAGGTGACCGACACGGCGTCGCCGCCGATCTCCTCGGCGATCTGGCCGTAGACGCTCGTCGAGGCGACCACCTGCAGGGTGTCGTCGTCGGGCGCGGTGGCCCCGCCGGCGCATCCGGCGAGCGCGAGGACGGATGCCGCGGCGAGCGCGACGACGATGAGGCTCTTGCGTGTCATGGGTCCAGTGTAGCCGCTATTGATAATCGTTCTCACCCTGCGCGGTGACGGGCGTAGGAGATGGGGCGAGCGCAGGACGGATGCCACAGGGAACGTCCTAGCTCCGTCACAATTCCTTCTTCCGTGACGCCTAACGCGCGGCTCGGGCCTGCCGATAGGAAGATTCAGAGGTCCACGGACGGACTTCGGAGCCCAGGACGGGCTCCAGCTTCACCCCAACTCACGGAGGAACATCATGGGAATGCAGATCGCCACCAACGTGTCGGCACTGAACGCGTACCGCAACCTGTCGGCCACGCAGAACGACCTGTCCAAGTCGCTGGAGAAGCTCTCGAGCGGCCTGCGCATCAACCGCGCTGCAGACGACGCCGCCGGCCTCGCGATCTCCGAGGGACTGAAGTCCCAGGTCAACGGCCTCAACGTCGCCCAGCGCAACGCCCAGGACGGCATCTCGGTCATCCAGACCGCAGAAGGCGCCCTGACGGAGGTGCACTCCATCCTCCAGCGCGTGCGTGACCTCGCTGTTCAGGCCGGTAACGACTCGAACAACACCGCATCCCGCGGCGCGATCAAGACCGAGATCAACGACCTGGCCAGCGAGCTGACCCGTGTCGCTGCCAGCACGAACTTCAACGGCATCAAGCTGCTCACGGGCGCGGCCAACACCCTGACCTTCCAGGTCGGCGCGGGCGCGATTGCCGCCGAAGACCAGATCTCGATCAACCTGACGGACTTCGGGACGCTGGGCGCCACGGTCGGTGCACTGACCGTGGACACCGCCGCCAACGCAGCGGCGACCATCACCGCGATCGACACCCAGATCACGGCGGTCTCCACCGCTCGCGCCAGCTACGGTGCGCTCCAGAACCGGTTCGAGTCGACCATCAACAGCCTCGCCGTCTCGGCCGAGAACCTGTCGGCCGCCAAGAGCCGCATCACCGACACCGACATGGCGTCGGAGATGGTCAAGTACACCGCGTCGAACATCCTGTCGCAGGCGGGCACCGCCATGCTCGCGCAGGCCAACCAGTCGGGTCAGGGCGTGCTGCAGCTGCTGCGCTGATCCCACTCGACAGGGAGGAGCCCCGCGCCGAGTGGCTCGGGGCTCTTCCTCGTCCGGGGGGACGCCGACACATCACAACCAGGAGCACAGATGACGTCCCTCACGCACCTCACCCCCCGCCTGCGCTACCTCGCAGGACGTGCGCGGCGCGTCGACGTCCTATCCCTGCTGCGCCGCGCGCGCGCCGCCGCCGCCCGCCACGGCCGGTGGGCGCCCGCGATCATCGTCGACATGCTGTGGCAGGCCTGCTTCCACGGCGTGGGGTTCCAGGACTACATCGACTACGACTTCGCGATCCTCACCCCGGCCGAACGCGCCACCTACATCACCAATCCGGTGGCCACGCAGTTCTCGCTCATCTTCGATGACCCGGCCTACCGTCACGTCTTCCACGACAAGGTCGCCTTCAACCGCGCATTCGCCGAGCACCTGCACCGCGGTTGGATGGTCGTCGACCAAGACAATGCCGAGAGCCTGCGCGTCTTCACGCAGAGCCACGGCACGATCGTCACCAAGGAGCCGCTCAGTCACCAGGGCAGGGGCGTGCGCCGCTACCACGCCGCGGACATCGGCGACTGGGGGGCGTTCCACCGCGGCCTGCTCGAGCGCGGCGAGACCCTCGTCGAGGAGCTCATCCGTCAGCACGACGACCTCGCGGCGGTGTGCGCCGGCACGGTCAACACGACGCGCGTGACGGCCTTCTTCGACGGCGAGACCACCCACATCCTCACGATGGCGCAGAAGTTCGGCCGCGGCGCGGTGAGCGACCAGAACGCGTTCGGCGGCTTCTACGTCATGCTCGACGACGCCGGGCGCGCCACCGGAGCCGGCTACGACTCCCGCGGCGAGGTGTACGAGACGCACCCCGACAGCGGCATCCGCATCGCCGACTTCCAGCTCCCCCTTTTCGACGAGGTCATCGCGTTCGTCGACCGCCTCGCGCGCGTCGTCCCGCAGGTGCGGTACGTCGGGTGGGACATCGCGGTGGGCCCCGAGGGACCCGTGCTGGTCGAAGGCAACTGGGCGGCAGGCGTCTACGAGAACAAGCCGACTGCCACCGGCATCCGCACCGGTCACCTGTCGCGCTACGTCACCGCGATGAGCGCGGTGACCCACCCGCTCACCGCGGAGCGGCAGCGCGAACTGGTCGCCGCGTAGGGGGCCCCGGCCAGGCCTCGGCCTGCCGAGTCCGCGTCGTCTTAGCCCAGGATCGCCCGCACGGGCAGATCCTGACCCTCGAGGATCACCTGCGCCGCCCCGCCGGTGCGCCGGTTCATCACCACGGGCGCCAGCAGGTTGACCCCGACGCCGTGCTCGGTGACCCGCGCGACGACGAACAGCTGCGCCTCGTCGGCCGATTCCAGGCCCAGCTGCGCGGCCTGATCGTCCGAGAGCACCGGCTCGTAGTCGGGCACGATGCCACCCGGGTCGACGAGGAACAGCCGCACCTCGGCGTCGTCGACGGCACGCAGCGAGAACAGGCCGTCCGAATCCGAGACCGGCTCGAGCACGAACGAGGTGTGCGGGTCGAGCCCGGGAGGCGGGGAGACGAACTGCAGCGCAGCGCTCATGAGAGGAACTCCATCAGGGTCGGCTGCAGCACGCGGCCGGTCACGGCGAGCGCGGACTGGTACACCAGCTCCTGGGCTCGGAGCTTCACGAGCACCTCCACCGAGTCGACGTCCTCCACGGCGGCCCGGCGCGCTTCGAGCGACACGGTGGCGTCCAGGGTCGCCTCCTTCGCGCGCTCGATCGTCGCCTGGCGGGCGCCCACGGAGCCCTGCACGCCGAGCATGTTGTTCAGGTGGGTGTCGATCTCGCCGATGCGGGGACCGGCGTTGACCCCCGCGCGCAGGTCGCCCACGATCGAGTCGACCAGAGCGAACACGGAGCCGGCACCCACGCCGAAGACGGCGGCGCCGTCGGCATCCACCCGCACGGTCTGACCCTCGGAGAGCCTGCGGTGCACCTCGGCTCCGGGCGAGCCGCTGAAGGAGTAGTCCGCGGCGAAGGCGGCGGTGTCGGAGGTGCCGGCGAAGACGGAGCGACCCAGCAGGCTCGTGTTGGCCTGAGCGAGCAGCTCCTTGCCGAGCCCTTCGAGCTCGACCGCGATGGCCTCGCGCGCCGTGGGGTCCAGGGCCCCCGAGTTGGCGCCCTGGACGGTGAGGTCGCGGATGCGTCCCAGGAGCGACGTGGAAGCCGAGATCGCGGTGTCCACGGTCGTCACCCACGCCAGGCCGTCGGTGATGTTGCGCCCGTACTGCGCCGTGCGCGCCTGGGCGGCGTGCAGATCCGCAGCGGCCGAAGCCGCGGCGGGGTCGTCGGAGGGGGCGGCGAACGCGCGCTGCGAGGTGGCCTGCGCCTGCAGCCGCGCAAGGTCGGTCAGGCCGGTCTGCAGATTGTGCAGAGCGGTCTGCGTCAACGACTGCGACGTCACACGAGAGATCATGCTGCTCCTGAGGGTCAGCGACCGACGACGCCGGTGCGGTTGATGAGGGTGTCCAGCGCTTCGTCGACGGCGGTGACCACGCGGGCGGCCGCCTGGTAGGCGGTCTGATAGGTGAGGAGGTTGAGCGTCTCCTCGTCGTTGTCGACGCCCGCGACCGACTGCTGGGCGGCGACGGCGGCGATCGCACCCGACTCCGCGCGGGTCGCACGGCCGAGGTCGGCCGCCGTCGCCACGGCGAACCGGGAGACGACGTCGGCCCACAGCGCGGTCGGACCATCGGCGCGGTCGCCGATGCCGGCGAGGGCGTCGGCATTGCTGCTGTCCAGCGCACCGGCCCCCGGCGCCGCCAGCGCGAGGCCGTCGCGCCCGGTCGGCACGACGCTGAGACCGAGGGCGGCGGGGCCGCCGGGCGCGACGGCGAAGAAGTCGCCGCCGGGCGTTCCCGAGGCGGTGACGCCGGCCCGGTGCTGGGCGTTGACGGCGGTCGCCAGTGCTGTCGCCAGGGCGTTGTGCGACGCGGCGAGGCCGGCGAGCACGCCGCCCTCGTCGGCGGGAGCGAGCACCGACAGCACGCCACCGAGTTCACCGCTGGCCATGGCGACCGCCGGTCCGTTCTGCCACGCGAGTGTGGTGGCCGTTCCCGCTTCGATCGAGGCAGGGCCGGCGATGGTGAGGTGTCGCGCCGACGCGCCGGAGACGAGGGCGTTGCCGTCGATGCGCAGCGTCATCGTGCCGTCCGCCTCCAGCGTGCCGGCCGCACCGGACAGACGCGCGACGGTCTGGGCGAGCAGATTGCGCCGGTCGACGAGATCGTTGGGCGCGCCGCCCGATGCTTTGGCCACGCGGATCGCACCGTTGAGCTCGGCGATCTGGTCGGCCGCGGAGTTGAGCTGCGTCACCATGCTGTCGGCCGAGGACCGGGCACTGGACCACTGCGATGAGACCGAGCGATAGCCGTCGGCGATCTGCGCGACCAGCGTGGCGGCGCCGGTGAGCACCACCGCCGCCGCCGCGGTCGAGTCAGGGGTGTTCGAGACGTCCTGCCATGCGGCCCAGAAGCCCGACAGCCGATCGGCGAGCCCGTTCTTCGTCGGCTCCGCCAGCGCTGCCTCGGCAGCCGCGGCGGCGCTCGCCTTCGTCGACCAGTACCCACTCGAGGCCAGCGTGTCCCGCACGCGGGTGTCGAGCACGGCATCGCCCAGGCGCGAGATGCCGTCGACCGACACGCCGTGCCCGGGCTGCGCGCCCATGGCGAATCGGCCCATCACCGGCACGGCGCCGACGGCGGAGGTCTCAAGACGCTGGCGCGTGTAGCCCTGGGTCGTCTGGTTGGCGATGTTCTGGCCCACCAGGTCCATGCCACGGCGCGCGGCCGCGAGGGCGCTGGAAGCTGCGCCCAATCCGCTGAATGTCGACATCGTGTCCTTCTTCTCACATCTCGGTGTCGACGAGACGGGCGGTGTCCTCCCGCGCCCGCTCGCCCTGCGTCGTGTATTCGCCCGTGCTGGCGGCAAGGCCCGCGAGGGTCTCCTCCACCGCACGCACCGCCGCGCGCAGGTACGCCTCGCTGGAATCCCTCAGCTGCGCCACCTCCGACATGCGAGTGGTCAGCGCGGCGCGATGCTCGGTGAAGACCTCGCGCCATGCATCCGTCGGTGCGGCCGCGATCAGTTCCGACAGCGTCGTCGCCTCGGGCACACCCCAGTCGGCCGCCACGGCGGCCACCTCGACATCACGGCCGAGTCCGGAGGTGCGCAACTGCTCGAGGACCTGCTCGACCTCGCGCGTCGCGTAGTGAATCCATCGCATACTGCCCGCTCCGAGGAGCAGTCGCTGCTCCTCGAGCTTGAAGAGCAGGAACTCCAGCAGTTCCCGCTCCCGCCACAGCTGCATGGACAACTCGTTGGCTCCCATTTATCTCTATCTCCCCAGATCGATGATTTTTCTCGCCGTTTCGGCGACTTTCCCCAGTAGCGACCGGTCCCAGAGCCGCTGTTCTCTTCTATCGGCCGAATTGCACATAGTGTTATGACCGATTTCATGAGAGGTTTCTCATATTCATACCGTGCGGACCTGAGATTCCCCGCTTCTGCGGTGCACTTCACCGTTCGGAAGACCGAATGGCCGTAGAGATCGAAAGAGAGACCGACCTTGCACACCCCGGGCCGCGCGGAGCGCAATCGCCTCATCGAGGAGAATCTCCCCCTCGTGGGCTACCTCGCCCGCGACGTGCACGCCCGAGCGACGCACGTCCCTCGCGAGGAACTCGCCTCGGCCGGCGCTCTCGCCCTCGTCACGGCGGCGGAGGCGTTCGACCCGACACTCGGCGTCCCCTTCGGAGCGTACGCCCGCCGGCGCATCCTCGGCGCGTTCGCCGACGAGATGCGCTCCATGGACTGGGCGAGCCGCGGCATCCGCAAGCGCATCAAGGAGATCACGGCCGTGCGGGAGACCCTCACCGCGGCCCTCGGACGCACCGCGACCGCCGATGAGATCGCCACGACCATGGGACTGCCGCGGGACGCCGTCGTGGAGTCGCTCAACGACGCCGCCAGAACCGTCACGAGCCTCGACGACGCCGCCGTGCTCGACGTTCCGGCCGCCATCGCCCTCCCGGCGGAATCCGCCGCACTGCAGGAACGGCGAGAGGTCCTCACCCGCGCCGTGGCGGCCCTCCCCGAGCGGATGCGCGCCATCGTGCAGGCGGTCTACATCGACGAGCGCCCCGTGAAGGACCTCGCCGAGGAACTCGGCGTCTCGCACTCCGCGATCTCGCAGCAGCGCGCGGAGGCCGTGCGCCTGTTGCGCGACGCGCTCGAACGCTTCTACCTCGACACCGGCGCCGCCCCCATCTCGCGGGTGTCCGACTCGGCACGCGAAGCGTACTTCTCACGCATCGTCACGGCGACGCCGCCCCGCCACGGCGCCCTCCACGCCGCGAAGGCCGCCGCCAGCTAACGCCCGCCGTCGAGCTGCCGATAGGAGATTCCGGACACCTCGGGAACTCCCGACGAGCCGCACGACGACAGGAAGGGCGCGCACATGGGTCTCCAGATCGACGGACTCGCCTCCGGTCTCGACACCAAGGCGATCATCGATGCGCTGATGGACGTCGAGGCGATCCCGCGCACGCTGCTGAAGGCGAAATCCGACGACCGGCAGGTGATCATCACCCAGCTGCGCTCCCTCAACACGGCGCTGCAGGGGCTGTTCACCGCCGCCAAGGACGCCACCGGCGTGGGCGCCGTCGCGCAGGTGCGCACCAGCAGCTCCGACCCCTCCGTCACGGTCACCGCCAGCGCCGGCTCGGCCGCGGTGTCCAGCGACATCATCGTCGACCGCACCGCCACGGCGCACACGGTCGTCACGCGTGCCACCGCCGCCTTCACCGACCAGCCCCTCGTCCTCACGATCCAGAACGCGGCGGGCGACCTCATCGAGGTGAATCCGTCGTCGTCGGCGCCGGCCGACGTCGCCCGGGCCCTCACCGCCGCGGGGGCCGGCATCGTCGCCTCTGCCGTGTCGGCCGGCACCGATGCGGCCGGGCAGCCCCTCTTCCGACTGCAGATCACCGCGACGCAGAGCGGCGCGCAGGGGACCTTCCGGGTCTACAGCGGGGATGCCGCGGCCGTCACCGCCGGCACGGCGACGGACCTCGCCGCCGAGACCGGGGCGGCGGTCATCACGCAGGGCCAGGACGCGCAGGTGCGCCTATGGGCCGGCACGCCCGCCGAGCTGACCGTCACCTCCGACGACAACACGTTCGCCGACCTCTTCCCCGGCGTGGACATCACCGTCTCGAAAGCGTCGACCGAACCGGTGACGATCTCGGTCTCCGCCGATCCTGCCGCGCGCGCCAAGGCCGCCGGCGACTTCGTCTCACAGATCAAGGCGGTGCTCACCGGCATCGCGAACGGCTCCAAGACGACGGCCCCGACCACTCCCGGCGGCACCACGACGCTGGGCGTCTTCACCGGCGACAGCACGGTGCGCGGGCTGCAGCTCGCGCTGAGCAACGCCGTGCAGTACCCCGTCGACGGCGTCTCCCCCTCGACGATCGGCATCTCGATCGACCGCTACGGCGTGCTGAGCTTCGACGAGAAGAAGTTCACCGCCGCACTCGAGGCCGACGAGGCATCCGTCGAAGCGGTCTTCGCCGGTGTCGCGGCGCGCGTGCAGGAGACCGCCGAGCAGTACTCCGACAAGTACGACGGCCTCGTCACCGCCCGCATCACCGGCCAGGAGAGCGAGGTGAACCGCATCGCCGACCAGTTGGAACGCTGGGACGTGCGCCTGGAGATGCGGCGTTCCACGCTCGAACGCACGTATGCGTCGCTGGAGACGATGCTCTCCCGTCTCCAGTCGCAGTCCTCCTACCTGACGTCGCAGCTGGCCGCCCTCAACCCCTCGAGCTCGAAGTGAATGCCGCGCTGAGGGCGCAGCAGCGCTACCGGGACGAAGCGGTGCTCTCGGCGAGCCCGGAACGCCTGGTCACGATGCTCTACGACCGCCTCCTGCTCGACGTCGATCGCGGCGAGAGCGCTCAGCGCGCGGGCGACTGGGAGACGGCCAACACCGAACTGCAGCATGCCCAGACCATCATCGCGGCACTGGCAGGTTCGCTGTCACCCGACTGGTCGGGCAGCGTCGAACTGCAGGCCGTGTACTCCTACCTCACCCGCACGCTCGTCGGCGCGAACATCGGGCGGGATGCCGAGCGCACGCGGGAATGCCGCGAGCTCATCGCGCCGCTGCGCGACGCCTGGCACGAAGCGGCAGCGGCGCCCGTGGCCCAGCGCGCATGAGCGATCTGGAGACCTGGCTCGACCTGCTCGCACGCTTCGAGCACGACCTCGAGAGCCCTCTGGACGCCTGGGAGCCGTGGGAGCCGGTGATCATCGACACGCCGCTGCCGGAGCATCTGGTCGATCGGGCGCGCCTCATCGTCGCGCGCCAGGAGCAGCGCATGGCGCGCCTCCAGGTGGAGATGATCGCCACCCGCGCGCACCTGGACGCGGTGGGCATGGTGCCGGCGCTGCGCACGGACACCGCCGCGTATCTCGACCTCGACGGCTAACGCACCGCGCGCCGCGGCCGATAGATCTCCCTGAGCACGGATCGCTCATCTCCTTCGGCCAGGGATCGGCCACGGCAACCGTCGACGGGAACGGCTTTCGTGCTCGAATCAGTGACCACCGTTGCGCTCACCAGCGCCCTCACCGGGCTCTCCCAGCGCCAGCGGGCCATCGCGGACAACATCGCCAACGTCAACACGTCCGGCTACCTCGCGAAGGTCGTCGCGTTCGAGGACGCCCTGGCAGCCTCTGTCGAGCGCGGTGACGGCGCCGTCGCGCCCACCGTCACCGAATCCCTCGCCCCCACCCGACTCAACGGCAACAACGTCAACCTCGACACCGAGACGCTCTCGAACATCGACACGGTCCTGCGCTTCCAGTTCGCCTCCCAGGCGGTCGGCGGGTCGTTCAAGTCGGTCCAGACCGCCCTGAGGACATCATGACCTTCGACGCCATCGGCATCGCCGGCTCCGGCCTGACCGCGCACCGCACCTGGCTGGACGCGCTCAGCGACAACATCGCCAACATCAACACGGCGGCCTCCACCGACGACGCCGCGTTCCAGCAGCGCTACGTGGCCGTGCAGTCCGACGACGCCGCCGGCGGCGTGCGGGTGGCCGGTGCCCAGTTCGGCGACCCCGAGGGGCGACTGGTCTACGAGCCCACGCATCCGCTCGCCGATGCCGAGGGGTACGTCCGCTACCCCGACATCGATCTCGGGGAGCAGATGGGGCACCTGATCATGGCGCAGCGCGGCTACCAGGCCAATGCCGCCGTCGTCGACCGCGCCAAGACCGCCTACGAGGCCGCCCTCCAGATCGGACGAAACTGATGCCCCCGATCTCCGCGATCGACGCGATCGCCCCCTCCATCTCCCTGCCCGTCGCGCCGACCCGCGGGGCGGGCGACGACACCACGTTCGCCCAGAGCATCACGGGTGCCGTCGACGAGCTGCGGTCCCTGCAGTCGACCTCGAACGAGCTCGCCGTCGCCGCCGTCACGGGCGACCTCGACGACATCCACTCGGCGATGATCGCGTCCACCCGCGCGTCGGTGACGCTCGAACTGGTCGCGGCCGTGCGCAACAAGGGCGTCGACGCGTTCAATGAGATCATGCGGATGCAGGCCTGATGCCCGCTGCCGTCTCGTCCGTCTTCGCCCGCCTGCAGCGGGCGGTGGCGTCGTTCACGCTCGCGCAGCGGACCATCGCGATCATCGGCATCGCCGTGCTCGTGATGGGGGTCTTCGCGATCGTGACCTGGCTCTCCCGCCCCACCCTCACTCCGCTGTTCAGCGGGCTGAGCGCGCAGGACGCCAGCGCGGTCGTCGAGCAGCTGAAGGCCTCGTCGGTGAGCTACGAGCTCGCCGACGGCGGCTCGACGGTGCTCGTCCCCGAGGGCGACGTGTACGAGCAGCGGCTCGCGGCCGCCGTCGCAGGCCTGCCCGGCTCCGGCTCCGACGGCTACTCGCTGCTGGACACCATGGGGGTCACCAGCTCCGAGTTCCAGCAGTCGGTCACCTACAAGCGCGCGATCGAGGGCGAGCTCGCCCGCACCATCGGCGCGCTGGAAGGCGTCACGACGGCATCCGTGCAGCTGGCGATCCCCGAGGAGAGCGTGTTCGTCTCCGAGAAGCTGGAGCCCACCGCCTCGGTGTTCATCGAGACGGACAACCGCTCCACCCTCTCCACCGCGCAGGTCGAGGCCATCGTCCACCTGACATCTGCGGCCGTCAGCGGCATGAAGCCCGAGAACGTCGCGGTCGTCGACCAGGGCGGCCAGACCCTCTCCGCCGTCGGCACCGGGTCGACCGGCGGCCTCGCGCAGCAGGCCGGCGCCTACGAGGCGCGCATCGCCGCGAGCGTGCAGCAGATGCTCGACACCGTCGTGGGCGCGGGCATGGCGACCGTCACCGTCGCCGCCGAGATGGAGCAGGCCACCAGCGAACGCATCGACGAGACCTACACGCCCATCGAGGGTGAATCCGCCACCAGCGAGCAGTCCAGCACCGAGACCTACACCGGCCCGGGCGCGGGCACCGGGGTGCTCGGGGCTGAGATCGGCGCGGGCATCGCGGGCGGCAACGGCACGTACGAATCCACCGAGACCACCCGCAACAGCGTCATCAACAAGACCGTCGAAAGCACGTCCACCCCCGCCGGCGCCCTGTCGCGGCAGGCGATCGCCGTCGCCGTGGACCGCACCGCGGCCGAGGACATCGACGTCGACCAGCTCGAAGCGCTCGTCGCCTCCGCCGCGGGCATCGACCGCCAGCGCGGCGACGCCGTGACGGTGGAGCTCGTCACCTTCAGCGATGCCGGCGCCACCGCGGCCCAGGCGGCCCTCGACGCCGCGCGCGAGGCGGATGCCGCCGACCGCCAGGCCGAGCTGTTCCGCACCGCGCTCAGCGCCGGCGGCGTCGCCCTCGTGCTGATCCTCGCGACCGTGGCCGGCATCGTCGTCATGCGCCGCCGCGCCGCGGCTGCCGCTGCGACCCCGCTGGACCTCGTGCAGGTGGATGCCCCCGCCGACCCGTTCGCCGCGCTCGTGCAGGGCGGCCCAACGGCGCAGCTCGAGCAGTCGCCGACCATCCCGCTGCCCGTCGACTACGAGCCGGACCCCGAGCCGGAGCCGGCCCAGGTCACGCTCGACCGCCGCCGGGCCGAGCTCGCCGAGTTCGCCCGCCGCGATCCCAGCCGCACCGCCGATCTGCTGCGCGGCCTCATCCGGGAGAGCCAGGACGCATGAGCACCCTCACCGGAACGCAGACCGCCGCCGTGGTCATGATGAACCTCGATCGCGCCCTCGCGGTCGAGGTGATGAAGCACCTCACCGAGGACGAGGCGGAGGGAGTGGCGGCCGAGATCATCCGGCTGCGTCACCTCGACGCCGAGACGACGACCCGCGCGCTGTCGGACTTCCACCGCATGCTGCAGGGCCATCTGCCGCCTGCGCGGGGCGGTCGCGACATCGCCGCGGGGCTGCTGGAGGCATCGTTCGGCTCCGAACGGGCCGCGGGCGTGCTCACCAAGGTGTCCTCCGCGATGACCGGGTCCTCCTTCGACTTCCTCATCTCCGTCGAACCCGCCCAGATCGCCAGCGTCGTCGACGGCGAACTGCCGCAGACCATCGCCCTGGTCATCGCGCATCTGCCCGTCGATCGCGCCGCGGCGGTGCTGGCGGAATTGTCCGACCCGGTGCGCACCGACGTCGCGCACGCGATCGCGACGATGGGCACGGCCTCGCAGGATGCCGTGGCGATCGTCGCCGAGACGCTGCGCACCCGCTCCGGCGCGTTCGCCACCCGCGACGCCCCCGAGACCCTCGGCGGCGTTCAGCCGCTGGTGGACATCATCAACCGGTCCGAGGCCACGGTCGAGAAGGCGCTGCTGGCGAACCTGGAGGCGCGCGACAGCGTGCTGGCCGAGGACATCCGCTCGCGCATGTTCACGTTCGCCGACCTCGTGGTGCTGGAGGACCGAGACGCCCAGCGGGTGCTGCGCGGCATCGAGATCCGCGTCCTCGCACTCGCGCTCAAGGGCGCACCGCCCGCGGTGGCAGCGGTCATCCGCCGCAACATGTCCGAGCGCAACCGCGACACCCTCGACGAGGAGTCGCAGGCCATCGGCGCCGTGCGCATCTCCCAGGTGGAGGAGGCCAGGGCCGAGATCGTCCGCACCATCCGCGCGCTCGAAGCCGTCGGCGACATCCGCGTGCAGCGGGGAGACGAGGAGGAGTATGTCTCTTGACGTCTTCACCCGGATCGAGATCCCGCGCCTGTCCGGACCCGCCGAGCACGCCGAGCGCGAGCGCGCCGCCCGTCGCGGCCACGCAATGGGATACGCCGAGGGCATGCGCCTCGCCCGCGAAGAGGCCGAGCGCGAAGCCGAGCGGGCGGCGCAGCAGCGCCGCATCGCCGCCGCCGATGCGGTCGCGGCGACGACAGCCGCCCTGGATGTGCTCGACCGTGCGGTGACGGCCCTCGCCGAACGCACCGCCGCACTGGCGCACGTCGCCGAGGAGCGGGTGCTGGCCCTCGCGGTCGAACTCGCCGAGACGATCCTCGACCGGGAGCTGGCCGACCCCGTGCGCGCAGCACTCACCGCGCACGCCCGCGCGGAGCGCGTCGTGGACACCACCGACGCCGTCATCGTGCTGAGCCCCGCAGACCTCGCCACCCTCGACGGCCTCGGCGAGCGCCCCGGCGCCATCCGCATCGAGTCCTCGGGCGAGCTCTCCCCCGGCGACGCCGTGGTGCGCGTTCCCGACGGCGAGGTGGACCTCCGCGTCGACGCCGCCCTCCGCCGTGCGCGGGCGGCACTGGCGGAGGTGGGCTGATGAGCCGCTGGTCCGCCGTGCTCGACGCCGCGCGCCCGGAACGCTCCGGCAGCGTGTCGCGCATCTTCGGGCTGGGTGTCGAGGTGCGCGGCATCGGCGCCGCCGTGGGCGACCTCATCACGATCGGCGGTCGGGTGGATGCCGAGGTCGTCGCCGCCGAGCGCGGCGCGCTGCGGTGCATGCCACTGTCGGCGACGACGGGGCTGCGCGTCGGCGACCGCGCCACCCCGCTGGCGGGCGGGCTCAGCGTGCCGGTGGGACGCGGCGTGCTCGGGCGCATCATCGACGGCCTCGGCCGCCCCATCGACGACCGCGGCCCGATCGAGGCGCCCCGGGTGGCGCTCGGTCATGACACCCCGCCGGTGATGGACCGCGCCCGCATCGACGTCCCCCTCTCGTCGGGGGTGCGCGCGATCGACACCCTCACGCCCATCGGCCGCGGACAGCGCATGGGTCTGTTCGCCGGGTCGGGGGTCGGCAAGTCGTCGCTGCTGTCGATGATCGCCCGCGGCTCCGCGGCCGACCTCAACGTCATCGCCCTCGTCGGCGAGCGCGGCAGGGAGGTGCGGGAATTCATCGAGGACGACCTGGGCCCCGAGGGTCTCGCCCGCTCGGTCGTCGTCGTCTCCACGTCCGACGAGCCGGCAATGGCACGCCTGCGGGCCGCCTTCACCGCCACCCGCATCGCCGAGGCGTTCCGCGACGGCGGCGGGCACGTGATGCTCATGATGGACTCCCTCACCCGTGTGGCGATGGCCCAGCGGGAGATCGGGCTGGCCGCGGGCGAACCGCCGGCCACGCGCGGCTACCCGCCCTCGACCTTCCCCGTGCTGGCGAACCTCCTCGAACGCGCCGGAAACGACCGGCAGGGTTCCATCACGGGCGTCTACACCGTGCTCGTCGACGGCGACGACCACAACGAACCCGTCGCCGACACCGTGCGCTCGATCCTCGACGGCCACATCGTGCTGGACCGCTCGCTCGCCCTCACCGGGCACCACCCGGCCATCGACGTGCTCGCCTCGGTGTCGCGCCTGGCCGGCAAGGTCGCCACCCCCGAGCAGCAGCAGCTCGCCACGGTGCTGCGCACAGTGCTGTCGGCACGGCGCGGGGCGCACGACCTCATCGGCATCGGCGCGTACCAGGCCGGGGCCGACCTGCGCGTGGATGCCGCGCTCACCCACGAACGCACGATCGAGCAGTTCCTCACACAGTCGCTGGACGAACACGCCCCCGCGGAAAGCTCGTGGCAGCGGCTGCGCGCCCTCGTCATGGACTTCGGAGACCTCTCATGAGCCGTCCCTTCCGCCTCGCCGGGCTGCTGCGCGTGCGCGGCATCCAAGAGCGTGCCGCCGCCGAGCACCTGTCGCGCGCGTCGATGGAGCACGTGCGCACCGAGGCGCGCGAGCGACAGCTGCGTGCCGCGCTGTCGACGTCGGCCGATGAGGCCGTGGACGTGCGCACGCTCTCGGCCCTCGCCGCGAGCCGTGTCGCCTCGCGCAGCATGCTGGCGGACCTGCGCACCCTCGCGGAGATGCAGGAGGCCGCCGTGGCGGAGGCGCGCGAACGGCACACCGCCACCCGCATCGACGAGCGCGGCCTCGCCCTGCTCGCCGAAGCCCACGCGCGGCGGGAGCTGGCGCGCGAGTTGCATGCGGAACAGACCGAGCTGGACGAGATCGGGGTCAGATCCCGCACCGAGGAGGCATCGTGAGCATCGTCAACGTCCTCGCGCGCGTGGATGAGATCCAGAACCGCATCCGCTCGCTCGCCGCAGAGCCGGTCGGCGGCACCGCGAACGCCGGCGCGACCTCGGGCACGAGCGCGGGCGCGTTCGCCACCGCCGTGCAGGACGTCATCGGCGCCGCCGCGCTGACGGGCGGCTCCGTCAGCGGCGAGGACGTCGTCGCGCAGGCGAAGAACTACCTCGGCGTCCCCTACGTCTTCGGCGGCGAGGACATGAGCGGCATGGACTGCTCCGGCCTCGTGCAGCGGGTGCTCGCCGATCTCGGCATCGACGCCCCCCGCGTCGTGCAGGACCAGGCCGACATCGGGGTCGAGGTCGGGTCCCTCGCCGAGGCGCGCCCCGGCGATCTGCTGGTCACCAACGGCGAGAAGCACATCGTGATCTATGCCGGCGACGGCAAGATCATCCACGCCCCCAGCCCCGGTAAGAACGTCGAACTGCGCAACAACTACCTCACCGACGCCGACATCCAGACCATCCGGCGCGTCGTGCCCTCACGGGCCGAGATCGCCGCCGCGGCGGCGCCCGCCGTCAGCGCGGCGTCGATGTTCGCCGCGGCAGCCGCTCCCGTCATGGCCTCCGCCGCGCCCGTGTCCGCCGCCGCCGGCGCCCGCGCCGCCTCGATGCTCGCCGGCTTGACCCCCACCGCCTCCCCCGCCACCGCGCTGAGCGCCGCCCCGGTCGGCGGCACTCCGGCCGCCGCGACCCTGTTCGCCGCCGCAGCGTCCGGTGCCCCCGCGACGATGTTCGCCGCCGCCCGCGCGATGCCGTCGGCCGCCCCCGGATCCGAGCGCGGCGCGGCGGATGCCGCAGCGGCCGTGGCGGCGGCGAGCGCGTCATCGGCGGGGCCTGCTCCCGCCGAGCCGGTCGCGGCCGCGCCGCAGCCGGCCGCGGCCGCCCCGGCGGCACGCACCCCGTTCGCGCAGCAGGTGTCCGCCCCCGTGCTGTCGCTGGCCAGCGCCGGCGAGGGCGAGCACACCCTCACCCTCACGGTGTCGCCCGAGAACCTCGGACCGGTCACCGTGAAGGCGCAGATCACCGGGGCATCCATCGTCATCGAGCTCGCCGCCCCCACCGAGACCGGTCGCGAGGCGCTGCGTGCGCTGCTCGTCGACCTCCGCCGCGACCTCGCCGGACTCGCCGCGAGCTCGTCGATCGTGCTCGCCGCCGGTGACACGTCGGCCACCGGCAACGGCCAGAACCAGAACCCGTCGGGCCCCGCATGGCCGGGCGGCTTCGGGTCCTCCTCCGGTTCCTCGGGGCAGTCCGGCGCCTGGAGCTCCGGCACCGGGTCCCGCGGCGAGCGCGACACCGCCGCCGACACCCCCGCACCCCTCCCCGCACCCGCCCCCGCCGCCGTCGGCGCGGGCATCGACCTGTTCGCCTGACCCGAAGGAGCACCATGCCCCCCGTCGATTCCGTCTCGGGCGCCTCCTCCGCGCCGCAGACCCTCACCGCTCCGCCGCCGAAGCAGACGATGGATGCCGAGGTGTTCCTCACCCTCCTGGTCGCCCAGATGAAGAACCAGGACCCGAGTTCGCCCATGGACACCAACGAGATGATGGCGCAGACCACCCAGCTCGCGATGATGGAGCAGCTCACCGCGCTCACCGACACGTTCAACGAGAACTTCGCGCTCAGCATGCGCCAGGCCGCCGCGGGGCTCGTGGGCCAGCACGCCTCCTACCTCGACGCCGACGGCACCACCAAATCGGGACTCGTCTCCAAGGTCTCGTTCGAACAGGGCGTCCCCTCCGTCACCATCGGCGACAAGACCGTCCCGCTAGACGCCGTCTCCGGCGTCACCACTCCCCCCGCTTCCTGACCCGCACCAGAAGGGCTTCTCATGCTCCGTTCGCTCTACGCCGGCATCTCCGGCCTCCGCTCGCACCAGACCATGCTCGATGTGACGGGCAACAACATCGCCAACGTCAACACGATCGGCTTCAAGGCCGGTTCCGTGCAGTTCCAGGACACGCTCTCCCAGATCGTGCAGAACTCCCGCGCCGCCCAGGCCGGCGCCGGCGGCACCAACCCGGCCCAGGTGGGCCTGGGCGTGCAGGTCTCCGGCATCCGCACCAACTTCACCGCCGGCTCCCCGCAGGCCACCGGCGTGCCCACCGACCTCATGATCGCCGGTGACGGATTCTTCGTCGTGCGCAACGGCGCCGAGAGCCTCTACACCCGCAACGGCGCGTTCTCGTTCGATGCGGCCGGGCGCATGGTCACCAGCGACGGCTCCCTCGTGCAGGGGTGGACGGCCGTGGACGGTCAGCTCGCGACCGGCGGTCCCACGTCGGACATCTCGCTCCCCATCGCCGCCACCGCCCCCGCGCAGCCGACGAGCACCGCGAGCGTCAAGGGCAACCTGCCGTCGGATGCCGCCGTGGGCGAGTCGCTCGTGCGTGACATCACCGTCTACGACGGGGTCGGCACCGCCAGCCAGCTCACCCTCACGTTCACCCGCACCGCTGCCGGCTGGGACGTCACCGACGGCACCGCGACGACGGCGCTGGCGTTCACCGACGGCAAGCTCCCGGGCGCTGCATCCATCGTCTCCGGCGGCGTCACCGTCGACCTCTCGTCCGTCACCGGCTTCGCGGACCTGCGCACCGTCGCGATCGGCGAGCAGAACGGACGCGCACCGGGAACCCTCGTGTCGTACACGATCTCCGGCGACGGCAGCCTCATCGGCGCGTTCAGCAACGGCGCCTCGCAGGTGCTCGCCCAGGTGGCACTGGCCTCCTTCGACAACCCGGAAGGCCTCGAGAAGGCCGGCTCGTCGCAGTACCGCGCGGGCGCGAACTCCGGTGAGGCCGCCGTCGGCGCCGCCGGGGCCGACGGCATGGGCTCGCTCGTCAGCGGCGCCCTGGAGATGTCGAACGTCGACCTGTCGCAGGAGTTCACCAACCTCATCGTCGCCCAGCGCGGCTTCCAGGCCAACGCGCGCATCATCACCACGAGCGACGAGGTGCTGCAGGAGCTGACCAACCTCAAGCGGTGATCCCGGCCGGCCGACGGCGCGCCCCTAACCGATGCGCGCCGTCGGCCGACAGTCGTATCCACAGCCAGGCACGACCGGCGGGTTCTGCGTACGCGCGCGGCGCCCGGCGGATTCAGAAGGAAGAGAGCGCATGATCGTCCTCACGCGCCTGAACCGTGTGCCCTTCGCCGTGAATCCCGACCTCATCGAGCGCATCCAGGTCACCCCCGACACCACCCTCGTGATGGTGGACGGCGCCACCTTCGTCGTCGTCGAGTCGATGGACGCCGTGATCGACAGCATCGTGGACTACCGCGCCCGGGTGATCGCCACGGCGGCCGGCCGACGCGTCACGGAAGGTGAGAGCTGATGGACCCGTCACTGCTCATCGGCATCCTGCTCGCCTTCGGCGGGCTCTACGCGATGATCAGCCTCGAAGGCGCCCACGTCAGCGCCCTCCTGCTGCCCGCGCCCATGGTGCTCGTCTTCGGCGCGACCATCGCCATCGGCATCGCCGGCGGCACGCTCAGCGACGCCGCCGGCGCGCTGCGCGCCCTCCCCCGAGCCTTCCGCGGGCTCGGCGGGTCGACGAAAGACCTCATCGACAAGGTCGTCCACTACGCCGAGATCGCGCGCATGCAGGGCCTGCTGGCCCTGGAGAGCGCCGTCGCCGACGAGAAGGACCCCTTCCTGCGGCAGGCGCTGCAGAACATCGCCGACGGCACGGATGCCGATGACCTGCGTGTCCTCATGGAGGACCAGGTGGCCACCACGGCGTCCCAGCGCCGCACCGCCGCACGCTTCTACAGCACGCTCGGCGGTTACGCGCCGACCGTCGGCATCGTCGGCACCGTCGTCTCCCTCACCCACGTGCTCGAGAAGCTCGACCAGCCCGACACGCTCGGCCCGCTCATCGCGGCCGCGTTCGTCGCCACCCTCTGGGGCCTGCTCTCGGCGAACTTCATCTGGCTCCCCATCGGCTCCCGTCTGCAGCGCCTCGCCGAGATCGAGGTCGACCGGATGACGCTGCTCACCGAGGGCATGCTCGCCGTGCAGTCGGGCAGTCCGCCGCACCTCGTCGAGGAGCGCCTGCGGGCGCTGGCCCCCGAGTCGGTCGCCAAGGGCGGCAAGCGCAAAGAGAAGTCCCCGCAGCGCGCGGACGAGCGGGCATGAGCGTCCGGCGCGCACGACGCATCCCCGATCACGGCCACCAAGGCCCCGACGAGCGCTGGATGGCGTCGTACCTCGACATGGTGACGGTGCTGATGTGCATGTTCATCGTCCTGTTCGCGATGTCCACCGTCGACGAGCAGAAGTTCGAGGCGCTGCGGGCGTCGCTGGCGACCGGGTTCGGCAGCGAAGCCTCCGCGGGGGTCGACGTCTCCGAAGGCGTGATCGTCCCGCCCGAGCTCCTCGACGAAGCCGGCGAGGGCTTCCTCGACATCGCGCTCCCCGCGGCCGACCCGCAGCCGACGGCGGCGGAACTGGAGTACGCCGGGCTCGATGACCTGCGGGCGCGCCTGCAGGGAGCGCTCGACACCCAGGGGCTCGGCGACGCGGCCACCTTCACGATCGACGACCGCGGGTTGACGATCGGCCTGGTCAGCGCCGAGACGTACTTCGCGACCAACAGCGACGAACTCAGCGACAAAGCACGCGCCGTGCTGGATGCCGTCGGCGGCGTGCTCGCCGCCGACGAGCACCGCATCTCGGTGGAGGGCCACGCCGACCATCGGCCGCCGTTCGCCCCGTTCGCCGACAACTGGCAGCTGTCCACCGCGCGGGCGACCGGCGTGATGGGGTACCTCGTCGACGCCCGCTCGGTCGGGGGCGAGCGCGTCACCTCCGTCGGCTACGGCTCCTCGCGCCCCATCGCGGAGGGCGACAGCGAGCAGGCACTGGCCAACAACCGCCGCGTCGACATCGTCGTGCTGTCCGACGCCGACGAAGAGGTGCGCGCCCTCCTGCCGCAGATGTCGGGCGTGGACGCGTCGGGCTGAGCCGCCCCTTACGCACGGCGTCGGCCGTCCGATAGTCCCATCCGTGCAGATCGACGACCGCGCGCACCCGACCACAGGTCCGGAGCGCTACGACTTCGGTCGCCCCGCCGCTCTCTCGCGTGAGCACACCCGCGCTCTCGCGGGGGCGTTCGACGCGTTCGCCCGGCAGTGGGCGATCCAGCTGACTTCGAAGACCCGTCTGCGCGCCCACATCGCCGTCGAGCGGGTCAACCTGGAGACCTACGACGAGTACGTCGCCACCGTGCCGCTGACGACGACCCTCGTCATCTGCGCCGCCGAAGACTCCGACGACCGCATCATCGTGGAGTTCCCGCTGGACACCGCCCTCTCGTGGATCGTGAAGATGCTGGGCGGCGACGTGCCGGGACGGCTGGACACCCGCTCGCTCACCGCCGTCGAGCAGGCGCTGCTGAGGGCGCTCATGGATGAGACGCTCGCCCACCTGCGCGGATCGCTGGGGGCGCTGCTCCCCCAGGAGCTGACCGTGAACGCCGTGCAGTACAACTCCGCGTTCGCCCAGATCGCCGCGGCGCAGGAACTGGTCGTCGTCGCCCGGTTCTCGATGAAGTTCGCCGACCGCACCGAAACGGCGACCATCGCCCTGCCCGCAGCTTCCCTCCTGGAGCGGCTCTCGCGCACGGCATCCGCCCCGCACGCGGTCAGCGACCCCGGGATCGTGCGCTGGCACGTCGAGGAGACCCCCGTCGAACTCACCCTGCGCCTCACGCCCCGCAGCATGCGCCCGAGCGAGGTGCTGACCCTGTCGGTGGGCGATGTCATCCCGCTGCCCCACGGCCAGGACCGCCCTCTCGACCTCGCCGTGGGCGACAACGTCGTCGCGTCCGCCGCCGTCGGGGCCAACGGCGCCCGCCTCGCGTGCGTCGTCACTTCATCCGATCTGTCCCACTCCCTCGTCGAGGAGCAGAAATGACCAGCACCACCGCCCACGAGTTCGCGGCAGCCGCCGCCTTCGCCGACCGCCTGCCCACCACCGGCCCCACGACCGCGCGGCCGTCGAGCGGTTCGAGCGAGACCGGGGATGCCGTCATGGTGTCCTCCGTGGGCGACACCAGCGCGGCGCTGGCGGTCATGATGCTCGACGAGAGCGCCCTGGTCGACGGCCTGTCCGGCGCCCCGCTCACCGAGCGGCTGCACGACTCCCTCGACGCTGCGGCGACGGCGTTCGGCCCGTCCGTGCTGGGCGAGCCCGTCATCGGCGACGCCTCGGCGCTGTTCTCCCACCCGGCGGCACAGGTGTTCGACCTCGTCGACGAGAACGAGCGCACGATCGGCCGCCTCGCGGTGCGCATCTCGCAGACCCGGTCGGCCTCTCCCCGCCGCCTGCAGCGCATCGCCGGCGTCGAGATGGACCTCACGGTCGAGGTGGGCCGCACCCGCATGACCGTCCGCGACGTCCTCGACCTGGAACCGGGCCGCATCGTCGAGCTCGACCGCTCGGCCGGCGCCCCCGCCGACGTGAAGCTCAACGGGCGCCTCATCGCCCACGGCGAGATCGTGGTCGTCGACCAGGACTACGCCGTGCGCATCACGCGGATCATCGAGAACGCGGAGGCGTGAGCTGGACGATCTGCTCCTTGCCCTGCGCGTCGTCGTCTCCCTGGCGGCGGTGCTCAGCGCGCTCTGGCTGATCCAGCGCCGGCTGTCCCGCCGGACCGGGGGGCCCCGCAGGCAGGAGCCCATCCGCGTCGTCGCGAAGCAGGGCGTGGGCCCCAAGGCGCAGATCGTCGTGGTCGACATGGAGGGTGCCCGCTACCTGCTCGGTGTCACCGAGGGCGGGGTGTCCGTCGTCGACCGGCTGCCGCTGCCCGCCGCCGACCGGACGCAGCCCGCACCGGTGGAGACCCCCGCCACGCAGACGAGCGATGCCGGCACCGCCGGCGACGAACTCTCCCCGCCGGTCCCGCTGCCGCTGCGGCGGACGCTCCCCCGCGGCACCGCGACGACCCGGGCCTTCGGCCGCCCCACCACCCCCGCACGCGGCGCCGCGGAGGTCCTGCGTCGGGCGCTGGGAGCGTGAAGGCCGCGCGGCGGTTCCCGGTGCGACTGCTCACGCTCGTCGCACTGGCGTTCGTCGCGGCGATCGCGCTCCAGGTCGTGGGCGCCGCACCGGCCTACGCCGATGTCGTGGCGCCGACTCCCCCGCCCACCGGCGGGGTGAGCGTGGACATCAACGGCATCGACGGCACCCCCTCGGCGTCGATCCTGACGCTCCTGGGCATCACTGTGCTGTCGGTGGCGCCGGCGCTGCTGGTGATGATGTCGTCGTTCACGAAGATCTTCGTGGTGCTCGCGATGACCCGCAACGCCCTGTCGCTGCCGACGATCCCGCCCAACCAGGTGCTGTCCGGCCTCGCGCTGTTCCTGTCGCTGTTCATCATGTGGCCGGTCCTCACCGACATCAACACCGTCGCTGTGCAGCCCTATGTCGAGGGCACGCTGACCTTCACGGATGCCGTCGCGCTCGGCTCGGACCCGCTGCGCACCTGGATGCTCGCGTACACGCGCGAGGAGGACCTGGCGCTCATGACGCGCTTCGCCGGGTTCGACAACCCCGAGGCGGCGGCGGACGTGCCGCTGCAGACGCTCATCCCGGCGTTCATGATCTCCGAGCTGCGCGCCGCGTTCATCATCGGCTTCGTCATCTTCGTGCCGTTCCTCATCATCGACCTCGTCGTGGCGGCCGCGCTCATGTCGATGGGCATGATGATGCTGCCGCCGGTGATGATCTCACTGCCGTTCAAGATCCTGCTGTTCATCCTCGTCGACGGGTGGGGGCTGATCCTGCGCACGCTCGTGGAGAGCTACGGGGGCGGCGGATGACCCCCGAAGCCGTCCTCGACATCGGCATGCAGGGCCTCATGCTCGCGGCCAAGCTCGCCGCCCCGCTGCTGATCACGGCGCTCGTGGTCGGCTTCGCCATCTCGCTCCTGCAGTCGATCACCCAGATCCAGGAGGTGACGCTGTCGTTCGTGCCGAAGGCGATCGCGGTGGCCATCGCCCTCATCGTCTGCGGCAACTGGATGATCGCGGAGGCGATCGCGTTCACCCACGAGATGTTCGCGCGCATCCCCCAGCTGCTCTCCGGCGGATGACATGTACATCCCCATCGACTTCGCCTGGCTCGAGGCGACCGCACTGGCCGCGGTGAGGACGACGGCGTTCCTCGTCATCGCGCCGCCGTTCTCGTTCCGCGCGTTCCCTGCCCGCATCAAGGCCATGCTGGGCGTCGGGGTCGCCCTCGCCGTGAGCAGCACGGTGTCCGCGAGCTACGAGAGCCTCGACACCGGGCCCTTCTTCGCGGCGCTGGCCATCCAGGTGATCACCGGGGCGCTGCTGGGCATGCTCGTGATGGTGTGCTTCTCCGCCGTGCAATCGGCCGGCAGCCTGATCGACGTGTTCGGCGGCTTCCAGCTCGCGCAGGCATTCGACCCCCAGATGCAGGTCAACGGCGCCCAGTTCACCCGCCTGTTCCAGATGATCGCGCTGGCGCTGCTGTTCGCCTCCAACGGCTACCAGCTCATCCTCGCCGGGGTCGTGCGCAGCTTCGACGCCGTCCCGGTCGACGGGATGCTGGACCTCACCCGCCCGGTCGAGCTGCTGATCGACACCACGTCGCAGATGATGCTCGCCGCCGTGCAGATCGCAGGTCCCCTCGTGCTCGTGCTGTTCCTCGCCGACATCGGCCTGGGCCTCATCACCCGCGTCGCGCCCGCCTTGAACGCCTTCGCGATGGGCTTCCCCGTCAAGATCCTCCTCACCTTCCTCCTGGCCGGCACCGTCGTGCTGGCCCTCCCCGCCATCGTCAGCGCCCTCGCCGAAGACGTCTTCGGCCTGCTCACGGGAGGGACGCGATGAGCGAGGGGGGCGACTCCGGGGAGCGCTCCGAGAAGGCCACCGACAGGCGACTGAAGGAGGCCCGCCGCAAGGGACGCCTCACGCGCAGCCAGGACTTCACGGCATGGCTCGGCATCGCCGCGGCCGCCGCGATGATGGCCAATGCCGTCGCGGCCGGGGCCGCCGCCGGCTCCACGCAGTTCGTCGCCGTCACCACCGTCATCCTCGACCCGCAGCCGCAGAACGCCGTGGCCGCCCTCGAATCGGCCCTCGGGTCGATCGCGGGGACGCTGGGGCCCATGCTCGCGGTGGTGGCCATCGTGACCCTCATCGGGGCGGTCGCCCAGGGCGGCGTGCATCTGCGCGGGGTGCCCACCCGCTTCGAGCAGTTCAACGTCATCGCCGGCGTGAAGCGGCTGTTCGGCATGCAGGCCCTGTGGGAGGGCATCAAGGCCCTGCTGAAGACGGCGGCGATCGGCCTGGCGCTGTACGTCATCATCGCCGGACTCGTCCCGGTGCTCACCGCCAGCGGCGCCCACTCCGTCGTCTACCTGCTCGACGTCGCCGCCACCGGCACGGCGTCGCTGCTGATGACCGCGGTCGCGGTGGGCATCGTGCTGGCGGCGGTCGATGTGCTCGTGGTGATCAAGCGCAACCGCAAGCACACGCGCATGACCAAGAAGGAAGCCACCGACGAGCACAAGAAGACCGAGGGCGACCCGCTCATCCGCAGTCAGCGCCGCGCACGGCAGATGGCGATGAGCCGCAACCGCATGTTCGCGGCCGTCGCCGACGCCGACGTCGTGCTGGTGAACCCCACCCACATCGCGGTCGCGCTGCGCTACGAGCCTGGCAAGTCCGCTCCTCGCGTCGTCGCGAAGGGCAGCGGCGCCATCGCCGAGCGCATCCGCGACCGCGCGGCGGAGGCCGGCGTCCCCCTCGTCCGCGACATCCCCCTGGCCCGCACCCTGCACGGCGCGTGCGAGCTCGGCCAGGAGATCCCGGCCGAGCTGTACACGGCCGTCGCCCGGGTCCTCGTCTTCATCGACAACCTCAAACGTCGCGGCGCCGCCCGCGGTGTCCACACCCTCCCACCCAGGAGAGCCCAGTGAAGAACGTCCTGCTCAAATCCGCGGTGCCCATCGGCGTCGTCGGCATCATCATGCTGCTGGTGGTCCCCATCCCCCCGCCCCTCCTGGACGTGCTCATCATCGTGAACATCCTGTTCGCGCTGCTGGTGCTGCTGACGACCATGTTCGTGAGGAAACCGCTGGACTTCTCGGTCTTCCCCTCGCTGCTGCTGGTGGCGACGCTGTTCCGGCTGGGGCTGAACGTCGCCTCCACCAAGCTCGTGCTCGGTGAAGCGCACGCCGGCCAGGTCATCGACGCATTCGGAGCCATCGCCGTCGGCGGGTCGCTGGTGATCGGCATCGTCGTGTTCCTGATCCTCGTCGTCATCCAGTTCGTCGTGGTCACCAAGGGCGCCGAGCGCGTCGCTGAGGTGGGCGCGCGCTTCACCCTCGATGCCATGCCCGGCAAGCAGATGGCGATCGACGCCGACCTCAACGCCGGTCTCATCACCGACACGGAGGCACGCAACCGCCGCGCCGAGGTCGCCGCCGAAGCGGACTTCTACGGCGCCATGGACGGTGCGTCGAAGTTCGTCAAGGGCGACGCGATCGCGGGTCTGGTCATCATCGTCATCAACCTCGTCGGCGGCATCGCCATCGGCGTGATCAGCCACGGCATGGAGGTCGGCGAAGCGGTCGACACCTACGCGATCCTCACGATCGGCGACGGCCTGGTCACCCAGATCCCCGCCCTGCTGATGGCCGTCGCCACCGGCATGATCGTGACCCGCTCCAACGCCGAGGCCGAGATGGGCGCGGAGGCCACCGCGCAGCTGAGCCAGTCACGCAACGCCCTGCTCATCGCCGCCGGCGGCGCCGCGGCGATGTCGTTCATCCCCGGCATGCCGATGCTGCCGTTCCTGGCGGTCGGCGGCTTCCTGCTGCTCGTCGCCCAGCGCATCAAGGCGAACCAGGCCCGCGAGGCCGACGCGCTGGACGTCCCGGCGGCGGCCGGGCCGGCTCCGGATGCCACGGAGGAGCTCATCGAGCGCATGCGGGTGCATTCCCTCGAGATCCTGCTCGCACCCGACATCGTCGACCTCGTCACCGGCGGCCCCGACGACCTGCTTGCACGGGTGAAGTCGCTGCGCCGCAAGACCGCGTCGGACCTGGGCCTGGTCGTCCCGCCGGTGCGCACGCGCGACAGCATCGAACTGGCCCCGACGACGTACGTCATCCGCGTCGCCGGCGTCGAGGCGGGCCGGGGCGTCGCCCCGCGTGGCGCGCTGCTCGCCCTCGGCCAGGGGTTGGACGAACTGCCGGGCACCTCGTTCTCCGAACCGGTGTTCGGCATCGAGGGCAAGTGGGTGCCGATGGAGATGCGCCACAGCGCCGAACTCGCCGGCGCGACCGTCATCGACCGGGCGAGCGTCATCATCACGCACCTGTCCAACATCATCCAGACGCATGCGGCAAGGCTCCTCAGCCGTGAAGACGTGCGCCAGCTCACCGACGGCCTGCGACAGGTGAGCCCCGCCGCAGTGGAGGAGCTGACCCCCGCGCTGCTCTCGCTCGCCGAGATCCAGCGGGTGCTGCAGGGGCTGCTGTCCGAGCGCGTGGCCATCAACGACCTCGCGCGCATCTACGAGGCCCTCGCCCTGCGCGCGAAGACCTCCACCGAGCCCGAGGGGCTCATCGAGGCGGCGCGCGCGGCGCTCGGCCCCGCCATCGCGGCGCGTTTCGCCGAGGACGGGCGCCTGCGGATCGTGATGGTCAATCCGCTGCTGGAGCAGTCGATGCTCGAGTCGCTGCGGCCGAGCGAAGAGGGCGCGCAGATCGCGTTCGACCCGCACCGCCTGGAGGCGGTCATCGAGTCGACCCGGGCGGCCGTGGCCACCGCCGGCCCCGGACCGGAACCGGTGCTGGTGTGCGCACCGTCGCTGCGCGCCGCGGTGCGCCGCCTCGTCTCGGCGCAGGCCGACGGACTGCCGGTGCTGTCCTACAACGAAGCGACCGCCGGGGGTCTCGTGATCGACACCGTCGGCGTCGTGCGCGACATCGCCGGCGACGCCCACGCGATCAGCGCGGCCTGACGGGAAGTAGTGTGAACGAATGCTGGTGTTGACGAGAAAAGTCGGTGAGCGATTGCTCATCGGCGACGACATCGAGGTGACCGTCCTCGATGTCAAGGGCGACAGCGTGCGCATCGGCATCCAGGCGCCGCGGGAGACCCGCATCCAACGGGCCGAGATCCTCGCCGCCGTGGCGACCGAGAACGTCTCCGCCGCGCACCCCGGCGCCGACGACGAATCCGCGCTGCTACGGGCCCTGGCCCGGCGTCACGAGGCCGCCCAGGCCGACGAACCGACCACCTGACCCGGTCGGTCCCGCGCCGCCGCGCCGCGGCATCGCGGCATCCGCCGCCGCGGCGCGGCCCCCGCGCGACGAGCGTAGGAAATGGGCCGAGCGTAGGACCGATCCCCGCGGGATCTCCTCCCGCCGCCCCATCTCCTACCGTCGCGACACGCCCGGGCGCCCCGACGCGACTCAGTCCAGCAGCAGTGCGGGCTCCTCGAGCACGGATGCCACGTCGGCGATGAACCGGCTCATCGCGTCGCCGTCGATCACGCGGTGGTCGAACGAACCCGACACCGTGGTGACCCAGCGGGGCCGCACCTCGCCCTCGACGACCCACGGCTTCTGCCGGATCGCGCCCATCGCGACGATGCCGGACTCCCCCGGGTTGATCGTGGGGGTGCCGGCATCCATGCCGAAGACGCCGATGTTGGTGATCGTGATCGTGCCGCCCTGCTGGTCGGCGGGGGCGGTGCGCCCCTCGCGGGCAGTGAGGGTCAGCCGCTCGAGCGCCCGCGCGAGGTCGCGCATGTTGAGGTCCTGCGCGTCCTTGATGTTCGGCACGAGGAGGCCGCGGGGCGTGGCCGCGGCGATCCCCAGGTTCACGTAGTTGCGCACGCGGATCTCGGCGCCGTCGTCGGTGTCGATCCACGCCGCGTTGATCATCGGGGTGCGCCGCACCGCCCAGATGACGGCGCGGGCCATGATCAGCAGCGGCGACACCTTGATGTCGGCGAAGTCCGGTGAGGCCTTCAGCCGCTTGACGAGCTCCATCGTGCGGCTCGCGTCGACGTCGGTCCACACCGACACGTGCGGTGCGGTGTAGGCCGAGCGCACCATCGCCGAGGCGGTGGCCTTGCGCACGCCCTTGACGGGGATCGTCTCCTCGCGCCCGTCGTCGGTGGCGGCAGGCGGCGCGGGCGGGGCGACCGGGATCGTCTGCTCGCGCACCTCCGGGAGGTCGGGGGTCTGCAGGTTGCGGAACACGCTCGCCTGCGACGCCCGCGCCAGCACGTCCTCGCGGGTGACCTCTCCCGACGGCCCCGTCGGGGTGACGGTCGCGAGGTCGACGCCCAGGTCGCGGGCGAGCTTGCGGATGGGGGGCTTCGCCACGACACCCACCGAGGCGCGCACCTGCTGCTGCGGACTCTGCGCCCGTGCCGGGCGGCGGCGCGACGCGACGGCGCCGCCCGTGCCGTAGCCCACGAGCACCGCTCCCCCGCCCTCGTCGGATGCCGCAGGCTCGCCGTGCTCGGAATGACCGACGACCGCGGGCGTCGGCGGCGCTGCCGCACCGGCGGCTTCGATCGTGATGATGGGCGCGCCGACGGCGACCGTGGCGCCCTCGGCGGCGAGCAGCTCGCCGACCGTGCCGGCGAAGGGCGAGGGCAGCTCGACGAGCGATTTGGCGGTCTCGATCTCGACGATCACGTCGTTCACGGCGACGACATCGCCCGCGGCGACGCGCCACTGCACGATCTCGGCCTCGGTGAGTCCTTCACCGACGTCGGGCAGGACGAAGGTCTGCGTGCTCATGCGTGGTCCTTTCGCTGCGGCCCGATCGGCCTCAATGGGCGAGAACGCGATCGACGGCCTCGAGGATGCGGTCGGCATCGGGAAGATAGACGCCCTCGAGCTTCGCGGGCGGGAACGGCACATCGAACCCGGACACGCGCAGCACGGGAGCTTCGAGGGCGTAGAAGGCGCGCTCCATGACGGTGGCGGCCACCTCCGACCCCACCGAGGCGAAGCCGGGCGCCTCCTGGGCGTAGACCATGCGGCCGGTGCGGCGCACCGAATCGAGGATGGGCCCGTAGTCGACGGGCGAGAGGGAGCGCAGGTCGATGACCTCGCACGACGTGCCCTCGCCCTCGGCGATGGCGGCGGCCTGCAGCAGCGCCGTGACCATCGCCCCGTGACCGACGAGGGTCACATCGGTGCCGCGGCGCACGACCCGCGAGGAGTGCAGCGGCACGGCGCGGGCCGACATGTCGACCTCGCCCTTGGCCCAGTACTTCGCCTTGGGCTCGAGGAAGATCACCGGGTCGGGCGAGGCGATGGCATCCTGGATCATCCAGTACGCGTCGTTCGCCGTCGACGGCGCCACGACCCGCAGGCCCGGCGTGTGGGCGAAGTAGGCCTCGGGGCTCTCCTGATGGTGCTCGACCGCGCCGATGTGCCCGCCGTAGGGGATGCGGATCACGACCGGCATCTGCAGCGCGCCCTCGTACCTGTTGGTGAGCTTGGCCAGCTGCGTGGTGATCTGGTCGAAGGCAGGGAAGACGAAGCCGTCGAACTGGATCTCGATGACGGGACGGAAGCCCGCCATCGCGAGCCCGATCGCGGTGCCGACGATGCCCGACTCCGCCAGCGGCGTGTCGAGCACGCGACGGTCGCCGAACTCGGCCTGCAGGCCTTCGGTGACGCGGAACACCCCGCCCAGTCGCCCGATGTCCTCGCCCATGAGCAGCACGTGGTCGTCGGCGGCGAGCGCGGCGCGGAGCCCCGCGTTGAGGGCGCGGCCGAGCGGCATGGTGGTCGTCGCGGTCATGACGCCCCCTCCTCGAAGGATGCCTCGTACGCCGCGAGCCACGCGCGCTGCTCGGTCACGAGCGGATGCGGGTCGCTGTAGACGTGCGCGAACATCGACTCGGCCGGGATCGTCCCCAGCGCATTGGTGCGGGTGCGCACGTCGTCGGCGAGCGCCTCTGCCTCGGCATCCACGTCGGCGAACAGCGCCTCACTCGCCCCGCGGGCGGTGAGGAAGGCGCGCATGCGCACGAGCGGGTCGCGTGCCGACCAGCCCTCCTCCTCGTCCGAGGTGCGGTACTTGGTGGGGTCGTCGCTCGTGGTGTGCGCGCCCATGCGGTAGGTCATCGCCTCGATCGCGCGGGGGCCGGCGCCGGAACGCGCCTCGTCGAGGGCGACCTTGGTGACGGCGTAGCTGGCGAGCACGTCGTTGCCGTCGACGAGCACCGAGGGCATGTAGCCGGCGGCGCGCAGGTGCAGCGGCGTGCGCGACTGGGTCGCGACGGGGACGGAGATGGCCCACTGGTTGTTCTGGAGGAAGAACACCTGCGGCACCCGGTAGCTCGCCGCGAACACCATCGCCTCGTGCACGTCGCCCTGGCTGGACGCGCCGTCGCCGTAGTAGACCATGACGGCCTCGTCGACGGCGGCGTCGCCCGTGGCGGTGCGGCCGTCGAAGACGAGCCCCATGCCGAAACCGGTCGCGTGCAGGGTGTGGGAGCCGAGGACGAGGGTGTAGGGCCGGGTGTTGCCGTTGGCCGGGTCCGCCGGGTCCCACCCGCCGTGGGTGAGGCCGCGCATCATGCGGATGATGTCGACGGGGTCGACGCCGCGGATCGTGCAGACGACGTGCTCGCGGTACGACGGGAAGATGTGGTCCTGCCCCCGCGCGGCCCGTGCCGAGCCGACCTGCGCGGCCTCCTGCCCGAACGACGGTGGCCACAGTGCCAGCTGGCCCTGCCGCTGCAGGTTGGTGGCCTGCCGGTCGAAGGCGCGGCTGACGGCCATATCGCGGTAGAACCGCTCGAGGTCGGCGTCGGCGAGCGCGTCGATCACCTCGAGATACGGCTCCGCGGCCGGTGACGGCGCGAACGACCCGTCGGCCGCAAGGACGCGCACGAGGGCGGGATCGTCGGGCAGGGTCATGCTCCTACGCTAACGTGCACCGCCCGCACCGACCGCAAGGGATTCCACAACGGATCCGGCGATTCGCCGTATCCGCCCCACAGCGACGCGGTCAGTTCGCGCGTGCGGCGTGCCCCTCGGGCACGAGCGAGAGGGCCGAAGCCGCGACCTCCAGCACCGTGGCGATCGACTCCTCCTCACCCACCGAGATCCGCACACCGTCGCCGGCGAACGGGCGCACGATGAGGCCGGCGTCCTCGAATCGGGGCGCGACGTCGAGCGTGAGCTCCTCGGTCGGGAGCCACACGAAGTTCCCCTGCGCGTCGGGCACGTTCCAGCCCTGGGCGCGCAGGCCCGCCGCGAGGCGGTCGCGACGGTCGGTGATGACGGCGACCCGGGCGATGAGCTCGTCTTCGGCATCCAGGCTCGCCAGCGCGGCCTCCTCGGCTGCGGCGGTGACCGACAGCGGGATGCCGGTGGTGCGGGCGGCGTCCAGGACCCGCGGGTGTCCCACGCCGTACCCGATGCGCAGTCCCGCCAGTCCGTACGCCTTCGAGAAGGTGCGCAGCACCACGACGTTCTGGTGCCCTGCGGCCAGCACCCGGGCGCCGTCGACGGCCGCCGGGTCGGTGACGAATTCGGCGTAGGCCTCGTCGAGCACGACCAGGCAGTCACCGGGCACCCGCGCGAGGAAGGCGTCGAAGTCGGCCTGCGTCACGATCGGGCCGGTGGGGTTGTTGGGGCTGCAGACCAGGATCAGCCGGGTCTGGTCGGTGACCGCCGCGGCCATCGCGTCGAGGTCGTGCGTGCCGTCGGGGGCGAGGGGCACGGCGATCGCCGTCGCCCCGGCGACCGCGGCCAGGCCCGGGTAGGCCTCGAACGAGCGCCACGCGTACATCAGCTCGTCGCCGGGACCGGCCGCCGCCAGCGCCAGCTGCTGCAGGATCGACACGCTGCCGGCCGCGACGTGCACGGCATCCACGCTCACCCCGAACCGCGCCGCGAGCCGGGCGCGCAGCCGCGAGGCGGACGCGTCGGGGTAGCGGTTGACGGCCGTGGCGGACTGCAGTGCCTCGACGACGCTCGGCAGCGGCTCGAACGGGTTCTCGTTGCTGGAGAGCTTGAACGCGTCGGCCCCGGCCTGCTTGCCCTGCCGGTACGGCGGGAGCGCGGCGATCTCGGGACGGATGCGGACGGGCGCGGGAGAGGGGGCCTCGGTCACGAGAGGAGCCTACAAGCGTCGCGGGCACGGCGCGTCACGCGGCCGCGCCTGGCCGGCCGCCGAGGGCGCGTGGCACACTGCAGGGATGCGCTTCCTCATCCGCGTCGTCGTCAACGCGTTCGCCATCTGGATCGTCACGCTCATGCCCGTCCTGGGGGTGAGCGTCATCGCGTTCCCGCCCGGAGAGACGCTGCAGCTGGTGCTGACGCTGCTCGCCGTCGCCGCGATCTTCGCGGTGGTGAACACCATCATCGGCACGGTCGTGCGGATCGTGGCGATCCCGCTGTACATCCTGACGCTCGGCCTCATCTCCTTCGTCATCAACGGCTTCCTGCTGTGGCTGACGGCGTGGATCACCTCCTTCTGGCACTGGGGCCTGCGCGTCGAGGGGTTCTGGTGGGGTGTCGTGGCCGCCATCGTCATCTCGCTGATCAACTGGATCTTCGGCATCATCCTGCGCCCGCAGCGCCGCCGCGACTGACCCGCTCGACCGGCCGGGCCGCGCTCCATACGGTCGCCTCGACGGATGCCGCCGTGGCCAGCTCCCCCAGCACGCCCCGCACCGCGTCCATGCGGGGATCGTCGGTGGCGTCGAGCATCGCCGCCGTCTCGACGTAGGCCGTCATCTGGTGGCTGGGCAGCGCCAGGTCGCCGACGTTCGCCGGCGGGTCGGCGACGCGCTCGGCGATGAAGCTCCCCGGGGCGCCGGTGGGGGCGGGGAGCCCGCCCGCGGAGAGCGCGACGACGGGGTCGTCGGTGTGCCGCACGGCGACGCTCAGGGTGCCGGGGCCCACTGCGGCGGCCACCGGGGAGCCGAAGGTGACCACGGTGCGGGTGTCGAACCCGCCCTCGGTCGCGAGCCGCGCCGCGATCATGCCGCCCTGCGAGTGCCCGAACGCGTGCACGGCGTCGCCGTCGCCCGCTCCCGCCGCCCGCAACGCGGCGACGACCGCGTCGTACGAGGCCCCCGACCGTCCGCCGTAGAGCTCGATGCTGGACTGCATGTCGAAGGGGTCGTCGCCCCCTCGGGTCGCGATGCTCTGCGTGCCGGCGATGTACACCGCGAACTGCCGGGTGCCGTCGGGCATCTCGTACCGCTCCACCCGCACCCGCGACTCCCCCGCGCCGGGCATGCGCGACGCCGCCGAGGCGAGCGTTGCCGGCGCGGAGGCTCGTTCGTACCGGCGCAGCTGCTCGGCCATGCCGGCACCAGCGGATGCCGTGAGACGCTCTCCCGCTCCGATCGTCCCGCCGCCGTGGGCGCGCACGGCCTGTCGCAGCAGCGGCAGGCCGACCGCCGTCGCGCCGAGCGCCCACGGCCCCGCATGCTGCGCGAGCGCGAGCGCCTGCGCGGCGAACTCGGCGCCGGCGCCGGTGCGCCACACGGCCAGCGCGGCGTCGGCGGCGCGCGCCGCCTCGGGGTCGGTGGTGCTCGCGAGCATCAGCGCCACCCGCGCGCGCATGATCTCGGTCTCGTCGCCCTGGGCTTGCGCCGCCAGCAGCTGGGCGCGCAGCTCGACGATCCCGTACACGGCCGACGCCTCCCGCAGCCGCCCGGCGAGCAGGCGCGCGCGGTCGGCGAAGCCGGTGGCGTCGGCAGCCAGCCACCCCACCGCATCGTGGTCGGCTGAGGCGACGGCGCTGAGATCGGCGGCGATCGCCGCCACGTGCGCCGCCGCATCGTCGAGGTCGGCGGCGACAAGGTCGAACCCGCCCGCTGCGGCATCCAACGACGCGGTGTCGACGGCGATCGCGCCCCCGCTGCGGATCTCGAGGTCGCTCACGACCCGGGGCCCGCCTGCGCCAGGAGCCGGTCGCGCGTGGACCGCAGGTCGTCGCGCAGGCGGTCGATGCGCCAGTCGGCCAGCGAGATGCCCTGCTGCCACGCGTCCACCGCGTCCTGGAACGCCGCCGCCGCCGGCGACTGCCATGCCGTGGCGTGCGCGAGGGCGCCGGCCCGCGCCCGGATCGCGGCGAGGTCGTCCTGCGCCGAGGCGAGCGCCGCCCTGGCGGCATCGATGCGCGCCACCTGGATCTCGAGACTGCCGGTCACCCCCTGACTCTGCCCCGCCTCCGACGCACCCCACCGCCCCGAGACGCGGATTGGGGGTTATCAACGGATGTTCGGGCCTGTGCAGGGCGCGCCACTGCCG
Organism: Microbacterium sp. NPDC058021; assembly: GCF_042885955.1. Taxonomy (NCBI): domain Bacteria; kingdom Bacillati; phylum Actinomycetota; class Actinomycetes; order Micrococcales; family Microbacteriaceae; genus Microbacterium; species Microbacterium sp. NPDC058021. The sequence continues at coordinate 157,675 of NZ_JBHVRF010000001.1, read as the reverse complement.
CCATGATGGAGGGGTGACCGTCGCCGTGGACCCGTTCCGCGTCGTCTTCGTCTGCACCGGAAACATCTGTCGTTCACCCATGGCCGACATCGTGTTCCGCTCGTTCACACGACAAGCGGGACTCGACCATCGCGTCTCATCGTGGAGCGCAGCAACCGGTGACTGGCACGTGGGCGAACGCGCCGATACGCGTACCCTCGGCGCGCTGGCCCGGCATGGCTACGACGGCGAGCGCCACCGGGCGCGGCAGTTCACGCAGCAGGACTTCCGCGACGCGGACCTCGTCGTCGCGTTGGATCGCAGTCATGAACGCATCCTGCTGGAGTGGGCGCACACGCCCGGCGATGCCGACAAGGTCGCGCTGCTGCGCACCTTCGACGCCGACGCCGGCGACCAGCTGGACGTGCCCGACCCCTACTACGCCGGGCCCGAGATGTTCGATGAGGTGCTCGGTATGATCGAGAGCGCGTGCCGGGCGCTGTTCCGGCAGCTCGAACCCGCAGTCCGTCAGCCTCGCTGAGCGATCTGTCCCCCGCGTCAGCGATCGGAGTCCCGTGCCCACGTCCCTCCCCCCTCAGCCGCTGAGCCCGCTCGACGGCCGGTACCGTGCCGCCGTCGCGGGCCTGTCCGACTACCTCTCCGAGGCCGGCCTCAACCGTGCACGCGTGGAGGTCGAGGTCGAGTGGATCCTCGCCCTCACCGACCGGTCGCTGTTCGGCACGTCCGCGCTGTCCGACCCCGACAAGGCGGCCCTGCGCGCCCTCTACCTCGACTTCGGTCAGGCGGAGATCGACTGGCTGGCCGAGAAGGAAGCCGTCACCCGCCACGATGTGAAGGCCGTCGAGTACCTTGTGCGCGACCGCCTGTCGACGCTGGGGCTGGACCGCATCGCCGAGCTCGCCCACTTCGCCTGCACGAGCGAGGACATCAACTCCGCGTCGTACGCGCTGACGGTGCGCCGCGCCGTCGAGCGGGTGTGGCTGCCGAAGCTGCACAGCGTGATCGCGAAGCTGCGCGCGCTGGCGCTGGAGCACAAGGATGCCGCGATGCTCTCCCGCACGCACGGCCAGCCGGCCACGCCCTCGACGATGGGCAAGGAGCTCGCGGTGTTCGCGTGGCGCCTCGAGCGCGTTGCGGCGCAGATCGCCGGCGGCGAGTACCTGGCGAAGTTCTCCGGCGCCACCGGCACCTGGTCGGCGCACGTCGTGGCCGAGCCCGACGTCGACTGGCCCAAGCTGTCGCGCGCCTTCATCGAGGGGCTCGGCATCGGGTTCAACCCGCTGACCACGCAGATCGAGTCGCACGACTGGCAGGTGGAGCTGTACGACCGGGCACGTCACGCCGGCGGCATCCTGCACAACCTCGCCACCGATGTGTGGACGTACATCTCGATGGGGTTCTTCGCGCAGATCCCGGTGGCGGGGGCGACGGGGTCCTCGACCATGCCGCACAAGATCAACCCCATCCGCTTCGAGAACGCCGAGGCGAACCTCGAGATCGCGGGCGGTCTGTTCCAGACCCTCGCCCAGACGCTCGTCACCTCACGGCAGCAGCGCGACCTCACCGACTCCACGACGCAGCGCAACATCGGCGTCGCGTTCGGCCACTCGCTGCTGGCCCTGGACAACCTCGAGCGGGGCCTGGGCGAGATCTCGCTGTCGCGCGACGTGCTGCTGGCCGACCTCGACGCCAACTGGGAGGTCCTGGCCGAGGCGATCCAGACCGTCGTGCGCGCCGAGATCGCTGCCGGCCGGTCGAGCATCACCGACCCGTACGCGCTGCTGAAGGACCTCACGCGCGGCCGCCGGGTGGGGGCATCGCAGCTGGCGGAGTTCGTCGAGGGTCTCGACATCGGCGACGCCGCCAAGCAGCGCCTGCTCGCGCTCACGCCCGCCGGCTACACCGGCCTCGCCGCACGCCTGGTGGACGGCCTGCCGTAACGGGTCCGCGCCCGCGTGGCCGGTGGCATCCGCCTTCCCCGGTGAGACAACAACGGGCGGCCGAGACAGTGGGTATCACCCATGGTTTCGGCCGCCGGTTGTCGTCTCAGCGATCGGTCGGTGTGAGAGGCGCGGCGCGCTAGCGGCGGTCGTCGGTGCCGGGAGCGGTGTCGTCGTCGCCGTCGGTGCGCATGACCGGGCGGTCGATGGGCTTGGAGACCTGGGCGGGGTCGACGACGAGGATGAGCAGCGCGAGCCCCACGAGCGTGACGATGAACGAGATGCCGGCCACGATGAGGGCGACCACGACCGCCCGCTGCAGCTGATCGGCCGGACCCTCCTGCAGCGCGCCCATCGAGAACAGGGTGACGAGACCACCGAAGGCGGCGGCGGCGAAGGCGAGGCCCAGCAGCTGGACGGGCTTGAGCAGCTCGCGGCGGGTGGGACGGGTGGGTTCGGTCACGACTGGCCTCCGGTTTCGGTGACGACCGGGTCAGCGGTGTCGATGTCTGCACGCCGCGGCGAGAACCCGGCGATGCCGAGGTACACGCCGATGACCGCGGCGTAGCCGCCGAAGACCCCGACCGCGATCGTCGTGCCGGTGAGCGTGAACCACTGACCGGCTTCGTCGACGAAGTAGTCCAGCTGGTAGCCGGCGGGAACCGCCAGCAGTGCGAGCCCGAGGATCACCGTGATGACGCCGACGACCATCGCGTCGCGCGCGTCGCCGTCGACGAGGCCCTGCGCGCGGGCGCGGCGGCGGGCGGCGATGCCCGCGGCGGTCTCGGTGATGCCGGTCGTCAGCGCCCAGACGATGACGAGCACGAAGAACATCGTGGTGGTGCGCAGTCCCGGTGCGCCGGCGAGCATGCCGGCGATGAGCGTGAGGATGCCGAGCAGCACCGACGGCCACCGGCTGCCCGCCGGGAAGACGAGCCACGCCGACAGCAGCAGCACGAGCGCCGTCGCGACGGCGAAGCCGCCGAAGACGGCGAGCCCGACGGGGGCGGAGTGATCGCCCGAGAAGGTGATCATGATCCCCGCGGCGAGCGCGAAGAGGGCGCGCGCCAATTGGAGGTGGCGCACGTCGAACGTGCGGGCGGGGGTGTCAGTCACAGTGAACTCGTCAGGTCGGAAGGCGGGACCCTTCCAGTCTAGGTCGTCCCCGCCCGGCGGCCGGGCTGTCGCGGGGCGGCCGCACACCGCCACCGACGGCGATCACAGCTCGGCGATGACGAGCTTGTGCATCTCGAGCATGCGGGCGTAGGCGCCGGGATGCCGCATGAGCTCCCCCATGTTCTCGGGGACGATCTGCCAGCTCAGCCCGAACCGGTCGGCGAGCCAGCCGCACTGCTCCGCCTCGGGCACCGCGGACAGGGCATCCCACAGCCGGTCGATCTCGGCCTGATCGCGGCACCGTACCTCCAGCGACACCCCGCACGTGAACGAGTCCTCCTGCGGGACGCCGGAATCCATCGCGGTGAACCACTGCCCCTCCAGCTGGAAGTCGCTGAACATCACCGCGCCGGGCGTCGCGGGCCCCGTCTGCTCGGTGTACTCGACCATCGTCCCGACGCGCGAGCGTTCGAACAGCGACGTGTACAGCTCGACGGCCTCGCGGGCACGGTTCTGCGCGGCGCCGCCGAACAGCAGGCTCGGCATGAGGAACGGGCGCGGATCGCCGTCGGAGTCGCTCAGCATGAGCTGCCAGCTCACCCCGTAGCGGTCCTGCACCCACCCGTAGCGCGGGCTGTACGGGTAGTCCCCCAGCTCCATCATCACGGTGCCGCCCTGGGTGAGGCTCCCCCAGAGCTCGTCGAGCCGCGCCCGGGCGGCGTCCGCATCGCCGCGGAACAGCAGCGGGTCGAAATTGAGCATGAACGACACCGACGGGTTCGGCGTGAACTCGGGCCCGGCGTTGATGAGCGACAGCCGGTAGCCGTCGATCTCGACGTCCACGGTGAGCTCGGCCCCGGCGAACTCGCTTTGGAACCCCGGCAGGCCCTCGTCGGGATAGCGCGCGGTGACCGTCGAGGTCGACCCGGGGAACGCCGCGGTGTAGAACGCCGCAGCCTCCGCAGCGTTTCGGTTGAACCAGATGTTCGGAACGATCTTCTGCACGGATGCCTCCTCCTCGATGGCGTCACCGCCCAGCATCCGCCCGGCCCCCCGCACGCGCAAGGCCCGGCGCGGGTGCGGGGGGCCGGGCCCGAGGGGCGCGCCGTCAGGCGACGGCGCGCGCGACCAGTTGTCGCACCGCCTCGTCCACGGCGTCGGTGAACTCCGTGACCGCGAACGACGTCGGCCAGAAGTCGCCGTCGTCGAGGGCGGCCACCTCGTTGAAGCCGATGCTCGCGTAGCGGGTGTCGAACTTGGATGCCGGCTGGAGGAAGGTCAGCACCTTGCCGTCCAGGGCGTAGGAGGGGAAGCCGTACCAGGTCTTCGGCTCCAGGTGCGGGGCCGTCTCGGTGACGGCGACGTGGAAGCGTTCGGCGATGGTTTTGTCGGGTTCGGGCAGCGCCGCGATCGCGTCGAGGCACGCCTGCGCCTCCTTCTGCCGCTTCGCGGCTCCCTTGCCGGATGCGCTCTGCGCCTTCAGCTCGGTGGCGCGCTGTTTCATCGCCGCTCGCTCGTCGGCACTGAACGTACCGTCGGCGGCGGCGGTGCGGGTGTCGGCCATGATCATTCCTTTCGGTTCTGCTGGATGCGGATGAGGTTGCCTGCGGGATCGCGGAACGCCGCATCCCGCACGCCGTAGTCCTGGTCGATGGGCTCCTGCACGATGTCGGCACCGCGGGCCTGGATGTCGGCGAACGCGCCGTCCAGGTCATCGGTGGCGAGGTTCACGCCGAAGTAGCTGCCCTTCGCGATGATCTCGCGCAGCATCTGCTGCTCGTCCTCGGTGAGATCGTTGCCGACCCCCGGCGGGTGTAGCACGATCGCGGTGTCCGGCTGGCCGGGAGGGCCCACCGTGATCCACCGCATGTCCTCGTACCCGACGTCCAGACGCACCTCGAAACCGAGGACATCGCGGTAGAAGGCCAGGGAGGCCTCCGGGTCGGTGTGCGGGAGGAAGCTCGATTGAATCGTGATCTCCATGCCGTCACGTTACGAGCGCGGCATCCGGGTGCGCTTCTCGATTCCTGACCGGTTTGGTGAGGTGCTTCGCGATGCACGGCAGCATGCCGGGCCGGAAGGGTGCGCCCTGCGCGCGGTAGACGCTCGGCGGCACCCCGACGAGCTCGGTGAAGCGCGTGCTGAACGTTCCGAGCGACGACGATCCGACGGCGAAGCACACCTCGGTCACGCTCAGATCGCCGATGCGCAGCAGCGTCATCGCCCGTTCGATGCGCCGGGTCATGAGGTAGGAGTACGGCGACTCACCGTAGGCGAGCTTGAACTGCCGGCTGAGGTGCCCCGCCGACAGGTTGACGTCGCGCGCAAGGGAGGTCACGTCCAGCGGCTGGGCGTATTCGCGGTCCATGCGATCGCGCACACGCCGGAGGAGGACGAGGGTCTGCAGGTCCTGCGGCGTCCGGGAGGGCACGCACCGATGATCGCACGGCGGATGCCGCCCTGCCACGGCTCCCGCGGCGTCGCCTCAGCGGCCGGCGCGGTCCCGCCGGCGCGTGCCTCGCTCGCGCAGCCGGTGCTGCAGTCGCCGTGACCGCGTCGGCGCAGCGATCACCGGCACCGGCTGCGTGACCACGGCGTCGACGATCATCGAACCGTCGACGGGACCGACGACCGGGATCGGCACGGTCGGGGTGACCGTCGTCGGCTCGACCGGGAGGGTCGCGAGGCGCCGGTGCTCTCGGATGTACGCCGGCACGAGCAGCACGATGGCGCCGAACCAGGCCAGCGGATTGCTCCAGGCGACGCCGGCGAACCCGATGAGACCACCCAGGATCACCGCCGCGCCGACCCGCATGACGAGTTCGACGACGCCGGTGACGGTCGGGATGAGGGTGTGGCCGAGGCCCTGCAGGGCGCCACGCAGCACGAAGAGCACGCCCAGCAGGCTGTAGGCGACGCCGTTGATGACGAGCATGAGCGCGGCGAGGTCGACCACGGCATCCGACCCCTCCCCCACGAACAGGCGCACCATGTGGCTCCCGAACGCGACCAGCAGGGCGCCGAGCACGAGCGAGGCGGCGATGGACATCCAGGTGGCCTGCACGACCCCGCGGCGGATGCGGTCGGGGCGGCGCCCGCCGAGGTTCTGCGCGACGAACATCGACACGGCGAGGCCGAGCGACTGCAGCATGGCGACGGCGAGGCCGTCGACGCGGGATGCCGTGGTGTACGCGGCGACCGCGTCGGCGCCCAGTTCGTTCAGCCGCACCTGCACCGCCAGCGCGCCGATCGCGATGATCGAGGCCTGGAAGCCCATCGGCAGACCCAGTCGCAGGTGCTCGGCGATGTCGGCGCGGGTCACCCGCCAGTCCGTGCGGCGCATCTGCAGCGCGGGGACGCGCCGGCGGACGAACTCCAGGCACATCACGACCGAGACGCCCTGCGCGATGACGGTGGCCAGCGCCGCGCCGCCCACGCCCCACGCGAGCGGGCCGACCATGAGCACGACGAGGCCCACGTTCAGCACGCACGAGACGGTGAGGAAGATCAGCGGCGTGCGCGAGTCGCCGATGGCGCGGATGATCGCGGCGAGGTAGTTGAAGAAGAGCATGGCGCCGGAGCCGAGGAAGCTCACCTGCGCGAAGACGGTGGCCTGCGCCATGAGCTCGGGGGGCGTCCGCAGCAGCTCGAGCATCGGCTGCGACAGCAGGGGCCCGACGATCGTCAGGATCACGGTGGCCACGGCGGTGAGGATCGTCCCCGCCGCCACCGAGCGCCGCACGCCCTTCGCGTCACGGGCACCGTAGGCCTGCGCGGTCGGAATGGCGAACCCGCTCGTGAGACCCCACACGAACCCCAGCAGGAAGAAGAACATGCTTCCCGTCGCACCCACCGCCGCCAGTGCCTCGACACCGAGCTGGCGTCCCACGACGACCGCGTCGGCGAGCTGATACAGCTGCTGCACGACGTTGCCCAGCAGCAGCGGGACCGAGAAGACGAGGATGACGCGCCAGGGGCTGCCTGTGGTCAGGGAGGTGGACATACCGGCGGCTTTCGACGTTCGAGACAGGGGGATCCGGCGACATCCGCGAATGCCGACGGGCCATCCTATCCAACGGATCGAATCGATTCGAATCGAGGCTGCGCGTGTCGGCTACCACTGCCTCGTCGCCTCGACAAGGCCTGCCGTCGGCGCCGCCGCACGATGAGACTGAGCAGGGCGCATCGGCGCCGGACGACAGGAGACGTCATGACCGAGATCATCCATCACGAGCCGCCGTACACCGTCGGCTACTTCGTCGGCAGTCTGGCGAAGGAGTCCATCAACCGCACGCTCTCCAAGGCGCTCATCGCCCTCGCCCCGCCGGAGCTGGAGTTCCGCGAGATCGGCATCGGCGACCTGCCGCTGTACAGCTACGACTACGACGCCGACTACCCGCCTGCGGGGCGGGCGCTGAAACAGGCCATCGCCGATGTGGATGCCGTGCTGTTCGTGACCCCCGAGTACAACAGGTCGGTGCCCGGCGGGCTGAAGAACGCCATCGACTGGGCCAGCCGCCCGTGGGGGACCAACTCGTTCGCCGGCAAGCCGTCGGGGGTCATCGGCGGGTCGATCGGCGCCATCGGGACGGCTGTCGCACAGCAGAGCCTCAAGGGCATGATGGCCTTCTGCAACTCCCCCATGTTCAACTCGGTCGAGGCCTACATCCACATGACGCCCGGCCTGTTCACGCCCGACGGTGACGTCACCGACGACGGAACGGCTGAATTCCTTCGCACGTATATGTCCGAGTACTCGCTGTTCGTCCGCCGCGTGCTCACCGTCGTACCGCAACGCTGACCACCCACCACCACCTCACACCCCAGGAGAGCGCATGCGCGCCGTCATCATGCACGCCCCCGGCGACGTTCGCGTCGAGGAGCGGGAGAACCCCACGATCGTCGAACCGACCGACGCCATCATCCGCCTCGCGGCGAGCTGCATCTGCGGCTCGGATCTCTGGCCGTATCGCGGCGCGGACCGCGTGGACCACACCCCGATGGGGCACGAGTACGTCGGTGTCGTGACCGAGATCGGCGAGGAGGTGCGCACCGTCGCGGTCGGCGATTTCGTCGTCGGATCGTTCTTCGCGTCCGACAACACGTGCGACATATGCCGTGCCGGTTATCAGTCCCGGTGCGTGCACGCCGTGCCGATGGGGCGCATCGGCACGCAGGCCGAGTTCGCCCGCATCCCGCTCGCCGACGGCACCCTCGTGGCCACGCCCGGCCAGCCCGATCCCGACCTCATCCCGTCGCTGCTGGCAGCCTCCGACGTGCTCGGCACCGGCTGGTTCGCCGCGGTGGCGGCCGACGTGGGCCCGGGCAAGACGGTCGTCGTTGTGGGCGACGGCGCTGTCGGGCTGATGGCGGTACTCGCCGCGCGCGAACTCGGAGCCGAGCGCATCATCGCGATAAGCCGCCACGCCGACCGCCAGGCACTGGCACGTGAGTTCGGCGCGACCGACATCGTCGAGGAGCGCGGCGAAGCGGGGGTGGCACGCGTCAAGGAGCTCACCGGCGGATTGGGCGCGCACTGCGCGATCGAGGCGGTGGGGACCCAGGAGTCGATGATGCAGGCCATCCGCTCCACGCGGCCCGGCGGGCACATCGGTTTCGTCGGCGTCTCGCACGATGTCGCCCTGCCCGGGCGCGAACTGTTCTTCGCGCTCGTGCATCTGCACGGCGGCCCGGCGCCCGTGCGCCGGTTCCTCCCCGACCTCATCGCACGCATCTGGGATCGCTCGATCGATCCGGGCCGCGTGTTCGACCTGACGCTGCCACTCGAGGACGCCGCCGAGGGCTATCGCGCGATGGACGCCAGGCGCGCCACGAAGGTGATGCTGACGCTCTGAGACACCGACCGGCAACCGGCCGGATTGCGGCATGAACTGCCCCTTCCCTATGGTCTGACCACGTGGAAGGATGAGCGTGAGGAGCCTCTCCGCCGGAGCGGACCTCGCAGCGAAAGGCAGACAGCCATGGCCCGCACAGCGGTCATCACCGGCTCCGCCAGCGGAATCGGCAAGGCCACATCCGAACTCCTCACCGAACGCGGCTACCGCGTGATCGGCGTCGACATCGCCGGCGCCGACGTCAACGTCGACCTCACCACCGCCGCCGGCCGCGAAACGCTCGTGAAGGAAGTCGGTGAACGCTCGGGTGGGGTCGTCGACGTCGTCGTCGCCAATGCCGGGCTGTCCTCGCCGACGGTCGCGACCGCCGCCGTGAACTACTTCGGCGCCGTCGCGACCCTCGAGGGGCTCCGGCCGCTGCTGGCGGCATCGGCCTCCCCACGCGCCGTGGCGACGGCCTCGATGGCGTCGCTGTTCCCGCCGGACGAGGCGCTGCTGGCCGCGTTCCTCGACGGCGACGAGGAGGGCGCGCTGGCCCGGGCTGCCGAACTGGCCGCCGGCACCCCGCAGGAGGCGTCGCTCATCTACGGCACGTCCAAGCGGGCGCTGGCCCGATGGCTGCGGCGCCAGGCGGCGACACCCGAATGGGCCGGCGCCGGGATCGCACTCAACGGCGTCGCGCCCGGCATCGTCGCCACCCCCATGACGAGCGACCTGACCGCGACCGAAGAAGCGAAGGCGGCCCTGCTCACCCAGGTGCCGATGCCGCTCAACGGCATCTTCGACGCCATCGACGTGGCCTACCTCATCGCCTGGCTCGCCAGCGAAGAGAACGCCCACCTCTGCGGCCAGATGATCTTCATCGACGGCGGCTCGGACGCCGTCATCCGGGGCGACTCCACCTGGTGACCCGCGCCGCGGCGTGACCGCGTGGTCCCCGGCGATGTCGGGGCCATGCGGTCATCCGTTTCTCACGCGGTCGCGGCATCCGGCGTCGCGCGCGGGATGATGACCGCGGCGAGCACCGCGGCCACGAGCGCCGCAGCTGCCGCGACCAGCAGCGCCGCGATGTAGCCGTCATGACTGGTGCCGAGCAGGCTGGCGGCGGCGACGCTGGACATCACGGCGGCGCCCGTCGACGCACCGAACTCGTGGAACGTGCTGAGCACCCCGGATGCCACGCCCGCCTCTTCGGGCGCGACACTGCCCAGCGCCGTCGCCGACGCCGCGACGAACAGCACCCCGGTGCCGGCCGCAGCCAACGCGATGCCGATCGTCACGGCCACCGGATCGAGCCAGATCACGGCGATGCCGAGCCCGAGCGCTGCGGCGACGAGGCCGGCGGCGGCCAGGGGAGCCAGGCCCAGGCGGGCGGCGAGGCGCCCGGCGAGGTTGGCCCCGATCATGGTGGCCACCGCCACCGGCAGGAACAGCAGCCCCGTCAGCAACGGCCCGAAGCCGAGGTGCTGCTGGAAGAAGAACGAGCCGAGCAGGAAGACCGTGATCATGAGCGCGGTGGCCATGAAGATGAGGAAGACACCCGCCACAACCGGCCGACGGGTGAGCAGTCGCAGATCCATGAGGGGGACCGCCGCCGTCCGCTGACGCAGCGCGAACGCGGCGTACAGGGCGAACGCCACGATCAGCCCGACGCTCCACGCGACAGGGTCGGCCGCACTGATGATCGTCCACATGAGCGCACCGGTGCCGGCGGTCACCAGCAGCGCCCCGAGCACGTCGATGCGGCGCGAGGCGGGCGCACCCACACGATGGGGGAGCAGCACCGCCAGCGCGACGAACAGCACCGCCCCGATCGGGACGTTGAGGAAGAACGCCCACCGCCAGCCGAAGAAGGCGGTGACCAGACCGCCGACGAGCACCCCCAGTGCCGCGCCGCCGCCGCCGAGCGCCGACCACACCCCCAGTGCTCGGGCACGCTCCTTGCCCTCGAACAGCGTCACGACCCACGACAGGGCGCTCGGGGACAGCAGCGCCGCCCCGACCCCCTGACCGACCCGCCCGGCGATGGCGAGCGTCGCATCGGGCGCGAAGCCGACCGCGAGCGAGGCCAGGGTGAACACGGCGAGGCCGGTGAGCACGATGGTGCGCGCCCCGACGACGTCGGCCAGGCGCCCGCCGAGCAGCAGCAGACCGCCGAAGGTGAGCGTGTAGGCGCTGATGATCCACGTGAGCGCCTCACGGTCGAGCCCGAGGTCGGCGCCCATCTGCGGCAGGGCGATGGTGACCACGGTGATGTCGAGGATGAGCATGAGCTGGGCGACGGCGAGCAGCCACAGAATGCCCCACCTGCGGGGGTGCGCGGCCTGCATGGACGCGCGGTGAGTGGGCGATGTCATGTCATCCTCCAATTAGTCGAACACGTGTGTACGGTTTAGAACGGTACGATAACCCGTACATGGCCGTACGGAAAGAGGGCTGATGAGCAACCCGCAGGCACTGAGGGCCGACGCGCGGCGCAACATCGATCGCGTGCTCGACGCAGCCGTGGTCTGCCTCAGCCGCAATCCGGATGCCACGATGCAGCAGATCGCCGCCGAGGCGGGTGTGGGGCGGGTCACCGCCTACGCCCACTTCTCCTCGCGGACGGCGCTGGTGTCGGCGGCGCTGGCGCGGGTGATCGACCGCGGCGACGCCGTGATGTCGGGGGTCGACCTCGACGGCGACCCGGTTCAGGCGCTGCACCGCCTCGTGGCGGCGGGGTGGGAGCTGTCGGCGGTCAGCAGCAACATCTGGGCCGCCGCACGGGAGTCGCTGTCCGCCGCGCAGATCCGCACGCTCCACGACAAACCCGCCGAGCGGGCGCGGGCGCTGCTGCTGCGCGGACAGCGGACGGGGGTCTTCCGCACCGACCTGCCGGCGGAGTGGCTGATCGACGCGCTCCATGCGCTCATGAAGCTCGCCCTCGACCAGGTGCTGTCGGCCAAAATCGATCATGAGCAGGCACGAGAGCTGATCGCGCGGTCGGCCGAGGGCGTGTGGCGCGCCGCACCCGACGACGAAGCGGGGAAGGAACCCACATGACGACGAACGACGCGGCGGTACGAGGCGCGACGGTGCTGATCACCGGCGGAGCGCGCGGGATGGGCGAGCTGTTCGCACGCCGGGCGATCGCCGGCGGCGCCCGGGCCATCGCGCTGTGGGACGTCGACGAGGCTGCGGCAACCGCCCTGGCGGCAGATCTCGGGCGCTCGGGCGTCGACGTGCGCGCCTACCGCGTCGACGTCTCCCAGCAGGCCGAGATCGTCGCGGCACTCCAGCGCGTGCGCGAAGACATGGGGATGCCGGACGTGCTGGTCAACAATGCCGGCATCGTGCGGGCCGGGGTGTTCTGGGAGAACGACCCGCACCGCGACATCGAGGCCACCATCCAGGTCAACACGCTCGCGGCGATGTGGCTGACCCGAGAGGTGCTGCCGGCCATGATCGCCGACACCTCCCGCCCCAAGCGCATCCTCAACATCGCCTCGGCCGCCGGGACGCTGGCCAACCCCAACATGAGCGTCTACGCGGCATCCAAGTGGGCGATGATCGGCTGGAGCGACTCGATGCGGCTCGAGCTGGCGCGCAGCGGCCACCGCCATGTCGCGGTGACCACTTTCTGCCCGAGCTACATCTCCACCGGCATGTTCGCCGGTGCCCGCGGGCCGCTGCTGACCCCCATCATGACGCCGCGCGACGCGACGCACGCGGCATGGCAGGGGATGCTGCGGGGCACCCCGATGGTGCTGCGGCCCTGGACGGTCAAGCTTGCGATGGCACTGCGCGGCATCCTGCCCACCCGCGTCTGGGATGTCGTGGGCGGCCGCGTCTTCCACGTGTACTCGTCGATGGACCACTTCACCGGCCGCACCGGGGCGTGACGCTGGGCGGGGCGATCAGAGCGAGCGCGTGTCCAGCAGGTGCCGCAGGATCGAGCCGTCGGGGACGCTGGCCGGGTCGTACTTGTAGCTGAGCTTCTGCACGATCGACAGCTTGTCCATGATGTCCCCGAACCCGGGGAACCAGGGCTGCATCATGCTGAGCTGCAGCAGATGGCTCGCCGCGCTCGACAGTGTCGTGGCTTCAGCCCACTGCCCGCGGAACTCCGGGACGAGGGTGTGGAGCGTTTCGAAGATGCGGTGGTACAGGAAGTAGTCGGGCAGGTCGGACCGTTCGGTCCACCACATCTCCAAGGCGATGCGCTGCAGCGTGATGACGAGCGAGTCCGACGCCGCGGCGATGAACCAGTTGCCGATCTGGCCCGAGGTCCAGCGCGGATAGACCACGCCGGCCTCGAGGTAGGGGAGCACGGCGAGTTCGAGCGGCTCCGGGACCCAGCAGGTCGCGTCCACCCAGATGCCGCCGTGCTTCTCCAGCAGCGCGACACGCACGTAATCGGCGAAGTGCGCGGGCCGGTCGTGCTCGAGTACCGACGCGATGCGGGCGGGGATGTCGATGAACTCGCGCACGCTGCCGGCGTCGAGCATGTGGGCTTCCGGATGCAGCTCGCGCAGCTGCGCCATGCAGGCGCGGGCGACCTCGGGGGCGTTGTCGGCGCCGGAGTTCCAGTAGCAGAACACCGGGAGGTCGTTCTCGACCGCCCGGATGCGCGCCTCGCGGGCCAGCTGCCGCCCTCGCGCCCGGCTGCCGTGACCGGCCGGGAGGCCGGCGGCGGCACGCAGCTGCGGCAGCCGAGGCCGCAGGAAGTCCGTCACGAGGCGGCCGGCTCGCCGCTCAGCGGCAGGGTCGGCGGTGTCCTTGAACTTCTCGACGCGGGCGAACTGGGCATCGAGCCCGGCGACGAACGCCGAGAGTGCACCCTCGTCGCGGCGTCGCTGCGCCGCTGCGTCTTCGCCTCCGATGGTGCCCATGTCTACCCGCCCTCACCAAGACGGGCGGTCGGCTCGGCGGACGCCGGACGGTTCCGGCGGGCCGAGGTGTGGGTAGCCATGACCCCATCATGGCAACGCACAGGCCTCGCAGCGCCGTAATCTTGATGAGTGCAGCTCAATGAATCCCGGGCCTGGAACCGTTTCTACGCCGAGGGGACCCCCGTGGACATCGAGCCGGCGACGGGTTCGCTCGTCGATCTGCTCGACGAACGCGCCGCGCAGTACGCCGACCGCCCCGCCGTCACCTTCTTCGGCAACTCGCAGACCTACCGCGAACTCGCCGATCGGGTCGCTCGGGTGGCGGGCGGCCTGTCCGAGCTGGGCGTGAAGGCCGGCGACCGGGTCGCCCTGGTGCTGCCCAACGCGCCGCAGCACCTCGCGGCGTTCTACGCCGTGCTGCGCCTGGGCGCGATCGTCGTCGAGCACAATCCGCTCTACACCCGCGACGAGCTGGAGGTGCAGTTCCGCGACCACGGCGCCCAGCACGTGATCGCCTGGGACAAGGTGGCGCCGGTCATCCAGTCGCTGCCCGCCGATCTCGGCATCCGCACCGTCGTCTCGGTCGACATCACCCGCGCCATGCCGTGGACCACACGCCTGGCGCTGCGCCTGCCGGTGGCCAAGGCCCGGGCCTCGCGCGCGAAGCTCACCGCCGCCGCGCCCGGCACGGTGCCGTTCGCCCGCCTCGAAAGCGCGGCGCCGCTGCCTGCCTCGGTTCCGCGGCCCTCCGTCACCGACATCGCGTGCCTGCAATACACCTCGGGCACCACCGGCACCCCCAAGGGCGCCATCATCACGCACGGCAACCTGTGGTCCAACGCCCGCCAGGGCGCGGCGTGGATGCCGCGCTTCGCGCACGGCGAGGGCCGCATCTACGGCCTGCTGCCGATGTTCCACTCGTTCGGCGTGCTGCTGTCGGTGATCTACGCCGTCGAGACCGGTTCGAACGCGGTGCTCTTCCCGACCTTCGACCCCGAGCTCGTCTCGCAGGCGGCCGAGAAGTACCCGCCGACGTTCATCCCGGCCGTGCCGCCGATGTTCGACCGGCTCGCCCGCGTCGCCCGCGACGGCAAGCTCGACCTGTCGGGCGTCGTGTACGCCATCTCCGGTGCGATGACGCTGACCCCCGCGATCGTGAAGCGCTGGGAGGAACTGGCCGGCAGCATGCTCAACGAGGGCTACGGCCTCACCGAGACGAGCCCCGTCGCCCTGGCGAACCCGTTCAACTCCTCCCGCAAGATCGGGGCCATCGGCATCCCGTTCCCCTCCACCGACATCCGCGTCGTCGACCCGAACGAGCCGACCCGCGAGGTGGAGCTGGGGGAGACCGGCGAGCTGCTCATCAAGGGCCCGCAGGTGTTCCAGGGTTACTGGAACAAGCCGGAAGAGACCGCGCAGGCGCTGCTCGAGGGCGGCTGGCTGCGCACCGGTGACCTCGTCGTGCAGGACGAGGACGGGTTCGTGACGGTCGTGGACCGCAAGAAGGAGATCATCATCACGGGAGGGTTCAACGTGGCCCCCAGTGAGGTGGAGAAGGTCATCGGCGCGGTCCCCGGCGTCGCCGGGGTGGCCGTCGTCGGCATCCCCCGCGGGGGCGGTGCCGAGGTCGTGACGGCGGTCGTCGTGCTGGAGCCGGGTGCCACGTTCGACGAGGATGCCGCCCGTGCCGCCGCGCGCGAGCACCTCGCCGAGTACAAGCGCCCCAGCGCCTACCGGGTGTGGGAGGAGCTTCCTACCTCGCTCATCGGCAAGGTGCTGCGCCGCCGTGTGCGCGACACCCTCATCGCCGACCGCAACGCCGTGCGCGCCCTCCCCGACGAGGGCTGACCCGGCGGCGCGCCCGCCTGCTCGCCCGCCTGCTCGCCCGCCTGCGGCATCCGCCCCTCCGGCCCCCGCCCGAGATGCGGAGATCTGCCGAAACGCGGACCCCTGGGCCTGAACCATCCGCATCCGGGCAGATCCCCTCGTCCCGGCCGGCGCGGCCGCGGCATCCACCGCAGGCGCGGCCACCGGCGGTCAGCGCGGGTCGATGCGCAGTGTCGTGTCGTGGGATGCCGCGCCCGTGACGGTGCCCACGATCTGCGGGCCGAAGCGGTCGTACTTGGCGTGATAGGCGGCATCCACCGCCTCCTGCGTCGCGGTGTCGGCCGCGTCGATGGGCGTGAAGGTCACCGCCTTGTCCACTCCGCCGGCGCGGATGCGCCCGATGCCGGCATGCCGCGCGCGGCGGTACCAGGGGTTGTCGGGGCCGTACGCGGAGCGGATGTAGAGGTCGTCGCCGGCGCGCACCGTCCAGATGGTCACGAACGGGCGGTCGCTGCCGTCCTTGCGGGGCGAGGAGACCTGGAGTTCTTCGGCTCCGCCGACGCGGGTGAGGTCTTGGGCGTCCCAGGTCATCTGTGCTCCTCGTTCGGCCCGGCCGGGCGCGGGCGGCTGGGTCCGACGCTACGACGACAGCGTCAGCCGCGCCAGGGTGCTCTGCCGTCGCCCTCTCGACGTCGTCACGCCCGCGCCCTACGCTGACCGGCATCCGCCGTGACGAAGGAGTGGGCCATGACCAAATACCTGATCTCGTTCCCGAGCGGAGAGATGGATGCCACCCCCGCCGACATGGCGGCCGTGTCGGCGGCATCGCATGCCGTGGTGCAGGAAGCGAAGAATGCCGGCGTGTGGGTGTTCGGCGGCGGCATCGACGAGGACATCACCCCGGTGCGGGTCGCCGCGGATGGCACCGTGACCGAGGGGACCTACCCGCAGACCGCCCGGATTGAGGGCGGGTACACCGTGCTGGAGGTGCCCACCCGGGTCGAGGCCGAGGCGTGGGCGGCGAAGATCGCGGCCGCCTGCCGGTGCCCGCAGGAGCTGCGGGCCTTCATGTACGACCCGGCGAGCTGACGATCGTGGTGGAGCCGGATGCCAGGCGCGAACTGCTCGACCGCATCGAGCGGCGCCTCCCTGAGGGCGCCGTGCGCGAGGTGGCGATGTTCGGGGCGATCGCGGTGATGTTCGAGGAGGCGATGCTCGTCGCCGCGCAGAAGGACCTCGGCCTGCTCGTGCGCGTCGCCGTGGACGACGATGCCGCGCTCGTGGCCCGCCCCGAGGCCGCCCGCGCCGAGATGGGCGCCGGCCGGTCGATGGGCGAGGGATGGATCCGGGTGGACGGCGACGCCGTGCGCGACGACGGGATGCTGGAGTTCTGGCTCGAGCAGGCGCTGCGCCGGCGCGACGGCCGCTGACCGCTCAGCCGGCCACGGCGGCTCGCGCGCGCGGGCCTTCCGCCGCGACCGCTCCGGCTCCAGGCTGGATGCCGTGAACCCCGGGATCCTGCTGGCGCTGGCATCGGCGGTGTCGTACGGCGCCAGCGACTTCGTCGGCGGTGTGGGCGCCCGGCGGTCCTCACCCTGGCAGATCCTGCTCGTGGGGCAGGTCGCGGGCATGCTGGCCCTGTTCATCGCAGCGTTGCTGCGGCGGGGGGAGCCCGTGGCATCCGACTTCGCCTGGGCCGTGCTGGCGGGGGTCGGCTCGGCTGCCGGCGGGCTCTTCCTCTTCCGTGGCATGGCCCGCGGAAGGATGGGCCTCGTCGCTCCGATCTCGGCCGTAGGGGCGGCGACGCTCCCGGTGCTCGTGGGCGTCGCGCTGGGGGAGCGGTCGAGCTGGCTGGTCTGGGCGGGCATCGCCATCGCCCTCCCGGGGATCTGGCTCGTGTCCCGCGAAGCCGGTCGCGACCGGCCGCCGCGCTCGTGGGCCGCCCTCCTCGACGGCGCGGTGGCCGGCGCCGGATTCGGTCTGCTGTTCATCGCCCTCGCTCAGATCCGGGCGGATGCCGGCTTGCTCCCCCTCGCCGCCAACCAGCTCACCGGGGCGGTGCTCACCCTCGGCGCCGCGCTCCTGCTGCGCCAGCCCTGGCGCCCCACCCGCGACGTGCTCGCCTGGGGTGGTGCATCGGGGCTCCTGGGCGCTGCGGGCACGCTCACGTTCGTGCTCTCCAGCGGCGCGACGAGTCTGGGCATCGCCGCCGTGCTCACCTCGCTCTACCCCGCCGTCACCGTGCTGCTGGCCGCCGGCGTGCTGCGGGAGCGACTGACCGCCTCGCAGGGCGCCGGCATCGGCATCTGCACGCTCGCCATCATCGCGCTGTCGCTGGACTGAACCGCACCACGAAGGAGGACCCATGACCGTCACCGCCCCACCCCTCGCGACGGGATGCCCCGCATGCTGACCCCGGTCGCCGACGGGGTGTTCGTGCACCGGAGCGACCTGCTGCGCAACAACACCGTCGTCGTGCAGGGCGCCGAGGGTGTGCTGCTGGTGGACCCCGGCATCACCGGGGCCGAGATGCAGTGCCTCGCCGACGACCTGCGGGACCTCGGTCTGCCGGTCGTCGCGGGCTTCGCGACGCACCCCGACTGGGATCACGTGCTGTGGCATCCCGAGCTCGGCGACGCCCCGCGCTGGGCCACCGCCGACGCCGCGTCGTTCATGCGCGACCTGCGCTCACAGCCCGGCTGGCGCGACCGCGTGCGCGAAGCGCTGCCGCCGGAGATCGTCGACGAGGTCCCCGTCGAGCCGTTCGGCCTGCTCACCGCCCTGCCGGCGGACGCCACACACCTGCCGTGGGACGGCCCGTCGGTGCGGGTGCTCGCGCATCCCGCGCACGCGACCGGTCACGCGGCTCTCCTGGTCGAGGGATGCCGCGTGCTGATCGCCGGAGACATGCTGTCGGACGTCTTCGTGCCGATGCCCGACCTCGAGGGCGCGGCGGATCCGCTGGCGGACTACCTCGTCGGGCTGGACGTGCTGGCCGGCGTCGCCGACGAGGTGGACGTCGTCATCCCCGGGCACGGATCGCCGGGAGACGGGACCGGGCTGCGGGAGCGGCTCACACGCGACCGCGCCTACATCGAGGCCCTTCGCGGCGGCGGGGAGTTCCGGGATCCGCGCATCGACGCACCGGAACCCGGCTGGGAGTGGGTCGGCGACCTGCACGCCGGGCAGGTGGAGGCGTATGCGCGACGCCGGGCCGGGGAGGCGGACGCCGCGGGGTGAGTGCGGCAGGCGACATCGCCTCGTGCCGCAGCGGTGCGGGGGACCGCCGTGTCGGAAGGCGAGGGCGGTGCGCGCCGAGGCCGCTCAGCGGGAAGGGGCGACGACGGTCGCCGCGGCCCCCTCCCGGCGATGTCAGGACATCTCGCCGAACGTGCGCTCGATGTCGGCCATCTCCATCGCGGCTGTGGCTTCGATCAGCGCCCGCAGGTCGTCGTCGGCGCCGGGCGAGAACTCCTCGGGCCGCTCCGCCGCGATCGTCATCGGCACGCCGGCCGGGGCCTGCTCACTGGCATCCAGCTGCGTGCCGTCGTTCGACGGCGACAGCCCCTGGAAGATCTTCCCCGCCTCGGAGAGGTTGCTGAGGTCGAACGAGTACTGCTTGCTCTGCAGGCCGAGCTCCAGCAGCCGCGCGACCTCGGGGAACTTCTCCGCGTTGGTCTTCGGGATCGGCAGCGCGGTGCGCCAGTTCACGCCCAGGGTCTCCAGCGCCTTGGCGTAGGCGTTCTCGTGGGCCTGGTCTCGCACGATCAGGTACGAGATCGTGCTGCGGGCGGTCTTGTTGGACGTCATCTCGTACAGGCGGCACTTCTGCAGGCGTCCGGTGGACTCCAGCATCAGGTTGTAGAGCAGGTCGAGCACGAGGTTGCCGGAGTTGTAGACGTAGCTTCCCATCCACGGGTTGCCGGCGGCATCCACCGGCATGGCCCCCTGCGCGCCGACGAGGTAGTGGTGGATGTTGCTCTCCGACGTCGCGATCTTCAGCGGTGTCGCCCCGCCCGCGCCGGGCGCGTCCACAGGGTCGGTCGGCTTGCCCTTGTAGCGCGGCGAACCGTCGAGCAGCCGCGCGATCGTGGTGCCGATGAGCTCGACGTGGCTGATCTCCTCGGTCCCGATGCCCTGGATGAGGTCTTTGTAGGGCTTGGCCGAGGGGCCGCGGAAGTTGATGCTCTGGAACAGGTACTGCATCATCGTGCGCATTTCGCCGAACTGGCCACCGAGGCCCTCTTGCAGCGCGTTGGCGGCATCGGGATCAGGCTCGTCCTGGTCGATCTCGTTGATCAGCTGCTGAACATGGAAGTACATGTTTTCCTCCAATGGGTTCGATCCGGCCAGACTCCCGGGCGGGCGCGCACCTACCGAACCCCCTCGCCAAGACGCCGCACACCGCGTACCCTCCCCGCCTGCCGCGCTACTACGGCGTCCCGCCGGCTGTCCAGCCCCACCCCTGCCCGGGTGCACGCCTGGCAGTCTGGGAGAGACGCGACGAGGAGAAGCAATGAAGCAGCGCACTCTGGCAGGACGACAGGTCTCGGCGATCGGCCTGGGCGCCATGCCGCTGTCCATGAACAACGACAAGCGGTATCCGTCGTTCGAGGATGCCGTGGCAACCGTGCACGCCGCCCTCGACGCAGGCGTGACGCTCATCGACACGGCCGACATCTACGCCCCGGATGGCGAAGAGATGGGGCACAACGAGCGCATCGTCGCCGAGGCGCTCCGCACTTGGGACGGGGATTCCTCGAACATCTTCGTCGCGACCAAGGGCGGCATCACGCTCGGAGAAGACGGAGCCAAGGGACGCGACGGGTCGGAGGCGTACCTGCGCTCGGCCGCCGAGAAGTCCCTCGAGATCCTCGGCGTCGACCAGATCGACCTGTACCAGTACCACCGTCCCGACCGCACCCGTGTCTACGCCGACATCATGAAGGGACTGAAGTCATTGCAGGACGACGGCCTCGTCCGCGCGATCGGCATCTCGAACGCGAGTGTCGAAGAGATCCAGATCGCTCTCGACGTGCTCGGCGAAGGAAACCTCGCCAGCGTGCAGAACGAGTTCTCACCGAAGCATCCGGGAAGCATCGACGAGTTGCGCTTCTGCGCCGCTCACGACATCGCCTTCCTGCCGTGGAGCCCTCTCGGCGGCACCGGCGGAGGCGCCAGCAGCGTCGGCGACCGGTTCTCGGCCTTCCGTGACGTCGGCGATGCACACGGGGTCAGCCCGCAGCAGGCCGTGCTGGCGTGGGAACTCGCCCTCGACCCGCACGTCATCCCGATCCCCGGCGCGCGGCGTGCGGCATCCATCACGGACTCCGCGAAAGCCGCCGACCTCGAGCTCACCCCTGAAGAAGTGACTCGGCTGTCGGAATCGGTGGCGATCTTCGACTGACGCGACGGCGGGTCTGCGGCGCACCGCCCCACGGCTCGTCGCCCGCGAGCGGTGGAGCCGGGCTCAGATGCGCGCGGGGTCGTAGGTGTCGCTGGAGTAGCTGATGACGAAATAGCCGATCAGCGAGAGCAACCAGAGGAGGAAGACCGAGAAGACCGCGCCGTGCCCGAACGCGCGCCCGAGCCGCAGCGCCACGACGATGGCGAGGACGATGTTCGCGATGGGGACGATGTACAGCAGCGTCCACCACGCCGACAGCCCCGCGGCGCGCACGATGAAGAACGCGGCGACGAACGGAATGAGCGCCGTCCACCCGGGCTGACCCGCCTTGTTCAGGAAGGGCCACACGGCGGCGACGAACAGCACGTAGCCGAAGAACCCTCCCGCGGCGCCGCCGAAGACGGCCCCGGGGTCGTCGTTGAAGGTGACCTCGGCGAGGACCGGCAGGACGTGCAGGAAGCTGTGCATGTCCGTGAGTCTAGAGCCGCGGCGGACCGCGCCCGTGACGGCGGCGGAGGTCGAGAACGCACCCCTCGGCTCGCCGAGAAGCCTGCGCATCCACGACGACGACGCCGAGGCTTAATCGCCCTCCCCGGATCCACCCGGGCTCGCGTCGACGTGTCCGCGCCAGGTGACGATCGCGCGGGCTGCGTCCTCGTCGACTCGTGCATGACGGAACCACTCGTCCACATCGAGCTGCCGGTACATCCCGCGGAAGGCCGACTCCGGCGTGTGGCCGAATGCGGCGAGCACGGCGTGACGCTCCTCGACGTCGAAGGACCGACCATGCAGCGCGGCCATCGCGTCAGCGTTGGCGAACGAGACGAGGTAGTCGGCCACTGCGGCATCCTCGCTGACGCCGATCGACTTCAGCAGGAAGGCGGCGACGAGCCCTGTTCGGTCCCAGCCGGCTCCGCAGTGGAACAGCACCGCTCCCCTGGGAGCTGACGCGATCGCCTGTACGACCTGGGCGAGTCGATGCGGCAACTGCTGCAGGTGTGCGGCGTAGTACAGCGGGGTTCCCCACCGCCCATCCGCCTCGAAAGGCGACCAGAAGTTCCGTTCATCACCGTCGAGATCTACGCGCCGCAAGACCATGTCGTCGGGCACAGCCCCTGTGGTCTCCTCCGGCCGCCGCAGATCGATGACGGTGCGCACCCCGTGGGCTCGCAGGAAGGTCCACCCGGACTCGTCCAGACGGTCCAGCATCTCGGCCCGAACGAACACGCCCTCCGGCGTCAGCGAACCGTGGTTGCGGTCCATACCGCCGAGGTCGCGTGCGTTCGCGAGCCCGTCCACCGAGAGAGCCGTACGCATGCGGCCAGGTTCTCACACGCGCGCGCGGCACTCCCAGAGGTCTCCGATGGGGACGGACCGGGCACCTCGTCGGCGAAATGGACGGGTCCGAGCGGAACCCCACAGAACCTGCGCGCGGTGCTGAGCTACACCGGCGCCATGTCGGTGAAGCGGGAGAAGTGCCCCTGGAAGGCGATCTCGATCGTCGCGGTCGGGCCGTTACGGTGCTTCGCGACGATAAGGTCGGCTTCACCGGGACGGGTGTCCTTGTCGTACACCGAGTCGCGGTGCAGCAGCATGACCATGTCGGCATCCTGCTCGATCGAGCCCGACTCGCGCAGGTCGCTGACCTGGGGGCGCTTGTCGGTGCGCTGCTCCGAACCACGGTTCAGCTGCGACAGCGCGATCACGGGCACCTGCAGCTCCTTCGCGAGCAGCTTGAGGGCTCGCGAGAACTCGCTGACCTCCTGCTGGCGCGATTCGACCTTCTTGCCGCTGGTCATCAGCTGCAGGTAGTCGATGATCACCATGCGCAGGCCCACGCGCTGCTTCAGGCGACGGCACTTGGCGCGGATCTCGACCAGCGTCATGTTGGGGCTGTCGTCGATGTACAGCGGCGCATCGTTGATGCGGCCGCGGGTCGCGGCGATGGTGGTCCAGTCGCGGGAATCCAAGGTGCCCTTGCGCATGTTCTGCAGCGGCACGGCGCCCTCGGCGCTCATGAGGCGCATGGCGATCTCGCTGCGCCCCATTTCGAGCGAGAAGAAGATCGTGGGCATGTTGTGCTTGATCGCGGCGGCGCGGGCGAAGTCCAGCGCGAGCGTGGACTTACCCATGGCGGGACGGGCGGCCACGACGATCATCTGACCGCCGTGCAGGCCGTTGGTGAGCTCGTCGAGCTGGGCGAAGCCGGTCGGGATGCCGGTCATCGACCCGTCGCGGCCACGGGCGGCCTCGATCTCGTCGATGGCGGAGGTCACGGCGGTCTCGAGCGGCACGTAGTCTTCGGCGGTCTCGGCGCCGGTGACGGCGTAGATCTCGGCCTGTGCGTTGTTGACGAGCTCGACGGCCTCGCCCTGACCGGAGTACCCCATCTGCACGATGCGGGTGCCCGCCTCGACGAGGCGGCGCAGCAGCGCCCGCTCGGAGACGATGGAGGCGTAGTAGCCGGCGTTGGCGGCGGTGGGCACGATCGACGTGAGCGAGTGCAGGTAGTCGGCACCGCCGGCGCGCTGCAGCTCACCCGACTTGATCAGCTCGTCGGTGACGGCGACGACGTCGGTGGGTTCACCGTGCGAGTAGAGGCTGAGGATCGCTTCGAAGATCAGCTCGTGCTTGGGCACGTAGAAGTCGGCACCGCGCAGCGTCTCGATGACGTCGGCGACGGCATCCTTCGACAGCAGCATGCCGCCCAGGGCGCTCTGCTCGGCGAGGATGTCGTGCGGCGGGGTGCGCTCGTGCTCTCGGCGGCCACCGAGTCGTTCGTCGGAGATGTCAGCGATCGACACGCGCGCGTACCTCCGTCGGGTTGGGGATGTCGGGGTGGGACGAACTCACGCTATGCACGGCCTCCGACACACGCAACCGAGCCTGTGGATAACTCTGTGGAGAGATTGCGCGAAACGCCGCCCTGCCTGTGTACAACACCTGTGGAAAACGCCCGGGATCACTCAAGTCGACGATCAATTTATTACTTTCTACCAGGGCTTTTTTAATTCACACCCTGTGGATGGGATTGTGCTTGAAGTGGATGTTGAAGGTTGGGGATGACATCTGCGTTATGCACAGCCTGCGGCCCGCAGGCGTAGCAGAAACGGCGGGTTCGTGCATCCAAAAAAGACGGATGCCGTGGACCCGAGGGGCCACGGCATCCGTCCTGTCGAACCGCTTACTTGGCGGCGACCACCTGCAGCGTGATCACGGCGGTGAGGTCGTCACGCAGGCGAATGGTCGCCTCGTGCTCGCCCACCGACTTGATCGGGGAGGTGATGTGGATCTTGCGCTTGTCCAGCTCGCCGAGGCCGGCAGCCTTGACCGCGTCAGCGACGTCACCGGTCTTGACCGAACCGAACAGGCGACCCTCGGCGCCGGCCTTGACAGCCAGGCGCACCTTGGTGCCCTCGAGCGAGTTCTTCAGCGCCACGGCCTCTTCGTGGTCGTGGATCGCGCGCGATTCGCGAGCGGCGCGGATGGACGCCACCTGCTTCTCGCCACCGCGGCTCCATGCCACTGCGAAGCCCTGGGGGATGAGGTAGTTACGGGCGTACCCGTTCTTGACCTCGATCACGTCGCCGGCGCTTCCGAGCCCGGCGACCTCATTCGTGAGAATCAGCTTTGCCATGTCGGGACCCCTTACCGGCCAGCGCCGGCGTAGGGCAGGAGCGCCATTTCGCGTGCGTTCTTGATCGCCTTGGCGATCAGACGCTGCTCCTGCACCGAGACCCCGGTGATACGACGGGCGCGGATCTTCCCGCGCTCCGAGATGAACTTGCGGAGAGTGGCGACGTCCTTGTAGTCAATGACGCCGACACGGATCGCCTTCGCGGGGGCAGCGTTCTTCGCGCCCTTCCGCGGCTTGCGGCGGTCGCCGCTCGACTTTCCAGCCATGGTGTTTCCTTACGAGTGTTGGTTGATCCGAGGATCAGAAGGGTGTGTCGTCGCCGTAGGCGCCGGGGGCGCTCCACGCGTCGGGACTTGCCGAACCGGGCGTCGCCCACGGCTCGTCGGCAACCTGCTGCTGCTGCGGGCGGGACTGCTGTCCGCCCCCGCCGCCGCCGCTGTTGTTGCCGCCGCTGCCGCTGGTGCGCGTGACCTGTGCGGTCGCGTAACGCAGCGACGGGCCGATTTCATCGACCTCGAGCTCGATCGAGACGCGGTTCTGCCCCTCGCGGTCCTGGTAGGACCGCTGCTTCAGGCGACCGCTGGCGATGACCCGCATGCCCTTGGTGAGCGAACCGGCCACGTGCTCGGCGAAATCGCGCCACACGGACGCGCGGAGGAACAGCGCTTCGCCGTCCTTCCACTCGTTCGCCTGACGGTCGAAGGTGCGCGGCGTCGACGCGATCGTGAAGTTCGCGACGGGCAGTCCGCCCTGCGTGTAACGCAGTTCGGGGTCTGCCGTGAGGTTTCCCACAACGGTGATGACGGTCTCGCCAGCCATCGTGGTTACGCCTTCGGGGCCTTCGCGGGCGCGGCAGCCTTGCGAGCAGCCTTCGCGTCGGAACGCTCCTTCTCGGAGGCGACCATAGCGATCGCGTCCTCGGCGCGCAGAACCTTGGTGCGCATGATCTGCTCGCTCAGCTTCAGCTGACGGTCGAGCTCCTGCGTGGCCTCAGCCGTGGCAGTGAAGTTGACGACGGCGTAGACGCCTTCGGTCTTCTTCTGGATCTCGTAAGCGAGACGACGGCGACCCCAAATGTCGACGTTGTCAATCGTGCCCCCATCATTGGTGATGACCTTGAGGAACTTGTCAAGGTTGGGGGCGACGAGACGCTCGTCGATTTCGGGGGTGAGGATCACCATGAGTTCGTACTGGTGCGTGTGCGTCACTGACCCACCTCCTTCGGACTAGAACGGCTCCCGGGCATTTCCCGGAAGCAGGAGGGTGTGTGCACGTGTCCGGCCGTACGCGCGCAGGGGCGCTGGACGGACAACCTGGACAGTCTAGCGGATGCCGCTGAGCGTCTCGACCGCGCGGATCGGGGCCGCGCGGGCGGCGGCGCGCGGCGTCTTCGCCACTTCTTCGGAGAACAGCGGCGCTTCGGATGCCACGGCGCGCATCCCTCCGAAGGAGTGGCTTTCTCCGAAGAACTGGCGCCCGGATGCCGCGCCGGTCCACCGAGGGCACGAGCGCGAGTACTCACTCGACGCCACGAATACTCACTCGGCGGCACGAATGCTCACTCGGCGGCGGGGCGGGGGAGGGTTCGGTAGCGTGTGGGCGTGCAGGGAACTCAACGATGACGATGCCGGCGGCATCCGTGCCCTTCGACGCCCGCCCGCTCCTGGATCCGGTGGACGACGCCGAGGCCGGCCGCCTCGCGGCGGACCTGCGCCGCACCGGCCGGGCGCCGGGCGGACTCACCGGTGGGGCCCTCGTGGGCGTCATCGTCCTGGGGCTGGTCGCGCTCTTCATCCTCCCCGCTGCGTTCCAGACGCTGTTCGCCGTGGTGACCTTCACCACGGGCGGCCCGGACGTGGCGGAGGTCGCCTTCGCCTCGGTGGTGCTGCTGGTGCTGCTGGGTGGCGCCGTCGTCGGCGGCATCCTGCTCATCCGGTCCGGACGGCGCGCGCAGGCGCGACGCTGGTTCCGCCTCGATCGGTTCGCGCGGGCGAACGGCATGCGGTACGTGCCGCGTCTGACGGCCACTCCGCTGCCGGGCATGATCTTCGGCCTCGGCTCCGCCCGGCAGGCCACGGACCTCGTACGGGGGGAGGAGCCCCGCTTCGTCGAGTTCGGCAATTACCAGTACACGACGGGCTCCGGCAAGAACCGCACCACCCACAAGTGGGGCTACATCGCCGTCAAGCTCGACATCCCGCTGCCTCATATCGTGCTGGATGCCACCGGCAACAACAGCCTGTTCGGCTCCAACCTGCCGCTCACCTTCGACAAGGATCAGCGACTGGGCCTGGAGGGCGACTTCGACCGCTACTTCGCGCTCTACTGCCCTGCCGGCTACGAGCGCGACGCGCTGTACCTGTTCACCCCCGACGTCATGGCCCGGTTCATCGACAACGCCGCCGCGCTGGATGTCGAGATCGTGGACGACTGGCTGTTCCTCTACTCCAAGCGCGAGCTGTCCACGACCGACCCCGCCACGTGGGCGTGGCTGTTCGGCGCCGTCGCGGCGGTGCTGGGCAAGCTCGACCAGTGGGAGCGCTGGCGCGACGACCGGCTGCGCGGCGCGGCGGTCGGTGCTGCCGCGCCGGCGCCCGGCCCGACCGCGCCCCCGGCGGCGGCCGCGGGTCAGCCGGTCGCGGCATCCCTGCCGTTCCAGGCGCCCACCCAGCTCCTGCGCCCGCCACCCGGTGTCGCGCCCCAGGGGCGACGGCTCGCCCGCGGCATCCCGTGGGTCACGATCGTCGCCGTGAGCGGCATCGTGCTGGTGTGGATCCTGCAGGGCCTGCTGCGCGCGTTCTAGCGGCGCGGGTCACCCCTGCGGCTTCAGCCCGAAGTACTCCAGCTCGGCGTCGTTGAGCATGCGCGAGCGGATGAGGAACCGGTAGCCGGTCGGCCCTTCGACGCTGAAGCCCGCGCCGCGGCCCGGCACCACGTCGATGGTGATGTGGGTGTACTTCCAGTACTCGAACTGCGCCTGGGAGATGAACACCTCGATCGGGCTCACCAGGCCGACCTCGAGTTCGCCGAGCTTGACGTCGCTCGGACCGGTGAGGAACATCCCCACCGGGAAGCACATCGGCGCACTGCCGTCGCAGCAGCCGCCGGACTGATGGAACATCAGCGGGCCGTGCTGCTCGGTGAGCTGACGCAGCAGCGCGGCTGCGGCATCCGTCACCTGAACCCGCTCATACGTTCCGATGCTGACCATGCTGGCCTCCCTGGAGAACCGGGCGGAGGGGTGCCCCCCGACGACCCCTCCGCCCGGTGGTGATGGATCAGAAGTAGCCCATGGCCCCTTCGGCATACGACACCAGCAGGTTCTTGGTCTGCTGGTAGTGATCGAGCATCTTGAGGTGGTTCTCGCGCCCGATGCCCGACTGCTTGTACCCGCCGAATGCCGCGTGGGCGGGATACTGGTGGTAGGTGTTCGTCCACACCCGGCCGGCCTCCAGCGCACGTCCGGCCCGGTAGGCGGTGTCGCCGGAGCGGCTCCACACGCCGGCGCCGAGGCCGTAGAGGGTGTCGTTGGCGATGCTGATGGCGTCGTCGAAGTCGTCGAAGGACGTCACCGAGACGACCGGGCCGAAGATCTCCTCCTGGAAGATGCGCATGTCGTTCGTGCCCTCGAACACCGTCGGGGCGACGTAGTAGCCCTCGCTCAGGTCGCCGCCGAGGTCGACGCGCTCACCGCCCGCGAGCAGCTTCGCGCCGCCCTTGATGCCGATGTCGATGTAGCTGAGGATCTTCTCGAGCTGGTCGTTGGATGCCTGCGCGCCGATCATCGTCGCCGGGTCGAGCGGGTTCCCCTGCACGATCTTGCCCACCCGGTCGAGGCCGTCGGCGAGGAATCCGTCGTACACCGACCGCTGGATGAGCGCCCGCGACGGGCACGTGCACACCTCGCCCTGGTTGAGCGCGAAGAACGTGAAGCCCTCGAGCGCCTTGTCGTAGTACGCGTCCTTCTCGCGGGCGACATCCTCGAAGAACACGTTGGCCGACTTGCCGCCGAGTTCCAGTGTCACCGGGATGAGGTTCTGCGAGGCGTACTGCATGATGAGGCGGCCGGTCGTGGTCTCGCCGGTGAACGCGACTTTGCGGATGCGCTTGTGCTGCGCCAGAGGAGCCCCGGCTTCGATGCCGAATCCGTTGACGATGTTCACCACGCCCGCCGGCAGCAGGTCTCCGATGAGGTCGAAGAGGAACAGGATGGATGCCGGTGTCTGCTCGGCCGGCTTGAGCACGACGCAGTTGCCCGCCGCCAGCGCCGGGGCGAGCTTCCAGGTGGCCATGAGGATCGGGAAGTTCCACGGGATGATCTGGCCGACCACGCCCAGCGGCTCGTGAAAGTGGTACGCGACGGTGTCCTCGTCGATCTGGCTGAGCGAGCCCTCCTGGGCACGCAGCACACCGGCGAAGTAACGGAAGTGGTCGATCGCGAGGGGGATGTCGGCGGCGAGCGTCTCGCGCACCGGCTTGCCGTTCTCCCACGTCTCGGCGACGGCGATCTTCTCGAGGTTCGCCTCGATGCGGTCCGCGATCTTGTTGAGGATGACGGCGCGTTCGGCGGGCGTCGTCTTCTTCCAGCCCTCGAACGCCTTCCAGGCGGTGTCGACGGCGCGGTCGATGTCTTCGACGGTGCCGCGGCCGACCTCGCAGAACGGCTTGCCGGTGACCGGGGTGATGTTCTCGAAGTACTGGCCCTTGACCGGCTCGACGAACTCGCCGCCGATGTAGTGGCCGTACCGGGGGCGGTACTCGGCGACGGCACCGCGCTGGCCGGGTGCGGCGTACACGCTCGAGACGCTCTCTTCGACGATGGTCATGTTGTCTCCTTCGACGCGACGCGCGGCCCCATCGCCGCGCACCGCCGACCGTACGCCGCCGAAGGTTGCATCCCCTTGCAGGGCCCGAGTGAGCATTCGCGGCGTCGAGTGAGCATTCGCGGTGCCGAGTGAGTGCTCGCAGGTCAAGCCCGCCCTCGCCCGAATACTCACTCAGCCCGTCGAATACTCGCTCGCGAGCGGGAATACTCACTCGCGGGTGCGAATGCTCACTCGGTGGCGAGGGCGGCGAGGATGTGGGCTCGCTTGGGGGAGCGGGCGGGCAGCAGCGACAGGCACAGCCGGAGGACCTCGGTGTCAGTGGCATCCACCGAGTCGGCGTACGCGAGCAGCACGTCCACGGATGCCTCGGCCAGGAGTGCTTCCCTGAGGGTGGTGCCCACCGTCCCGCGGAACTGCTCCACCCCCGGCGCGACGGAATCCGGCAGCACCGATCCCCGGTAGGCGGCAAGGGCCACCCGATGCGCCCCGCGATCGAGCAGCGACAGCACGTGGTGCGCGTCGGTTTCGAGCTCAGCAGGCAGGCGGTACGGCCGCGACTGCGGCACGAGCTGCGGCGCCGCACGCTCGAGCACCTTGCGCAGCCGCACCATCTCGGGGCGGAGAGTGAGGGCTGCATCCATCTGTCCGTAGACGAGTTCACCCAGGCGCTCGGCGGACAGGCCCTGCCGATGCGTGGCCAGCATGAGCAGGATCTCGGCGTGCCGCGCGGTCAGCTCGGTGACCGTCTCGACGCCGCCGCCGGCAACCTCCAGCAGCGCGCGATCGCGACCCAGCACGCGCAGCGTCGCGCGGGTCGGCTGATCGGGGCGCGCGGTGCGGAGACGTGACCGCGGTCGGCGGGATTCCGGTGCCTCGGCGCGCGCCCGCAGCCGCGCCACGAGCAGTTCCCCTTCGATCGCGCGGGCTGTGGCATCCACCAGCAGCTGCGCCTGCGGGGTGACCGCCTCGCGCCCGCCGGTGACGTCGATGACACCGACCAGTCGCCGCGTCTCGGGGTCGTGCACGGGCGCGGCGGTGCACGACCACGGCTGGACGAGCCGGTTGAAGTGCTCGGCCTGCCGGATCTGCACCGACCGGTCCAGCGCCAGCGCGGTGCCGGGAGCCGACGTGCCGACCGTGCGCTCCGACCAGTTGGCCCCGGGGACGAACCCCATGTCGCCGGTGAGGGTGCGCACCCGATGATCACCCTCGACCCACAGCAGCCGGCCGGCGGCATCGCCGACCGCGACCGCGACACCGGCATCGTCGGCGGATCCGGGCAGCAGGAGCCCGCGCACCATGTCCATGACACCGGCGAGCGGATGCGTGCGACGGTAGGCCTCGAGCTCAGCGGCCGAGAGGTCCAGCGGCGGCAGGTCCTCGGCGCCGACGAGGCCCGCCAGCGACCGGCGCCACGACTCGCGTACGAGTGCCCGCACGTCGTGGAGGCGGCGTTCGTCGGCATCTCCGTGGGCGACGAACTCCTCGGGGCACGCTCGATCAGAAGGCGGGCGTTCTCGGGCGAGACGTCGCGACCCGTCGACCATGAAGACATGGCGGCTCCGATCGGCGCTGGGGAGCGTGCGGTCAGTGTAGCCCTCCGCCCACATCCGCGTCCCCCCTCTCCGCTGAGGGACGGCGCGCGGTTCAGCCGCGGGCGGACCACCAGGCGCGCAGGCGCCGCTCGGCCTCGGCCTCGTCCACGACGCCCTCGTCCAGGCGCACGTCGAGCAGGAACCGGTACGCCTCGCCGACGGCGGGCCCGGGCGGGATGCCGAGGATCTCCTGGATCCGGTTGCCGTCCAGCGCGGGGCGCATCGACTGCAGCTGCTCCTGCTCGGCCAGTTCGTCGATGCGACGCTCGATGTCGTCATACGCCGAGCGCAGGCGCGCGGCCTTGCGCTTGTTGCGCGTCGTCACGTCGGCGCGCGTGAGGATGTGCAGCCGCTCCAGCTCGTCGCCGGCGTCGCGCACGTAGCGCCGCACGGCCGAGTCGCTCCAGGCGCCCTCGGCGTACCCGAAGAACCGCAGGTGCAGCTCGATGAGCGTGGTGACCGAGCCGATCGTGTCGGAGTCGAACCGCAGCGCCTGCAGCCGCTTGCGAGCCAGCCGCGCGCCCTTGAGGTCGTGGTGGTGGAAGCTCACCCCGCCGCCGTCTTCGAGCCGCCGCGTGGCCGGCTTGCCGATGTCGTGCAGCAGGGCCGCGAGGCGCAGCGGCACGTCCGGCGCGGCATCCGGATGCCGCTCGTGCTCGAGCTCGATGGTCTGACGCAGCACCGTCAGGGAGTGCTCGTAGACGTCCTTGTGGTGGTGGTGCTCGTCGATCTCCAGACGCAGCGCCGGCACCTCGGGGAGGAACCTCGCCATCAGGCCGGTCTCGACCAGCAGGCGGATGCCGCGCACCGGGTCGTCGGCCTGCAGCAGCTTCACCAGCTCGCCCTGGATGCGCTCCGGACTCACGATCGACAGGGTGTCGGCGCGGTCGACCATGGCCGCGACCGTCGCCGGGTCGACGTCGAAACCGAGCTGCGCGCTGAAGCGTGCCGCGCGCAGCATGCGCAGCGGGTCGTCGCCGAAGCTGATGCCGGGATCGACGGGGGTGCGCAGGATGCCGGCGAGCAGGTCTTCCACGCCGCCGGACGGGTCGACCAGCGCCGGCCCGGGCAGCCGCAGCGCCATCGCGTTGACGGTGAAGTCCCGACGGGCGAGATCACCGTCGAGGTCGTCGCCGAACGCGACCACGGGCTTGCGGGTCGTGCCGTCGTACTCGTCGGCGCGGTAGGTGGTGATCTCCACCTGCTCGCCGCGCACGCGCGCACCGATCGTGCCGAACTCGCGGCCGATGTCCCACTGGGCGCTCGAGACGGGCTTGACGATGCGGAGGATGTCGTCGGGCCGCGCGTTCGTCGTGAAGTCGAGGTCGTTGGTGGTCCGGCCCAGCAGCGCGTCACGCACCGGTCCTCCCACCAGGGCCAGCTCGAAACCGGCATCCGCGAACGCCGCCGCCAGGGTGCTGACCACCGGTGACGCGGCCAGTGCGGCGGCGCGGGCGAGACCCTCGGCCATGTTGAGCATGGGTTCGAGCCTACCCAGCGTCCGTCGCCGTGCCGTGCTCAGGCGAAGGCCAGGAACCCTGTGAACAGCAACTCACGTACGCGAGGGAGAAGGTCTTCGCGGAGCGCACCGGCATCCACCTCGAGCAGCTCGGCGATCGCATCGATGAGCACGCCCACGGGCAGGTCCCCGTCGCACGCGCCCACGAGGCCGGCCAACGCCGGATCGACCTCGAGCGTGCGCCCGAACCCGCCGCCCTGACGCAGCTCGACGACGCTGGGCGCCTCCGCGCCCGGAAGGTGGTGGCGCGCCTCGGTGACGTCGCCCGCGACGACGAGCACCGACGCCGCCAGCCCGGCGTCATCGAGCGGCTGCAGGCGGTCGTGTGCGGAGAGGGCAGCCTGCAGGTGCGGGCCGAGCGGGGCGGGCACCGCCTGGACCAGGCGCTCGTATCGCGCCAGCGTCGGCGCGCCCGCCGTCGGCCGGCGCAGCAGCACGTAGCCGAAGCCGACCGCCGTCACCCCGCGGGCCGCGAAATCGTCGAGCCACGCCGCTACGAGGGAGGCGAAGGCGGGGGAGCCGGGGGTGGTGCCCCCGTCACGGATCCAGAGCTCGGCGTACTCGAGCGGATCGAGCATCTCCCGCTCCACGACCCATGCGTCCAACGGAATATCCGATGCCGCGACCCACTGCCGCACCCGATCGAGCCCGTCCTGGCCCTCGCGATATTCCCAGTTGCCCAGCAGTTGCGCCACCCCGCCCGGTGCGAGATGTCCGCCCACTCCACCGACGAACCGCGCCACGAGCGCATCGCCCACCAGCCCGCCGTCGCGGTACTCGTAGGCCGGGACGCCCGCGGCGCGCGGGGTGATGACGAACGGCGGGTTCGACACGACGCGGTCGAACCGCTCGCCGGCCACCGGTGCGAACAGGCTGCCGTGGCGCACCTCGATGCCATCGACGCCGTTGAGCGCCGCATTGAGTTCGGTGAAGAAGAGGGCGCGTGAGGAGATGTCGGTCGCGACGACATGGTCGGCGTCGCGACGGGCGCGCAGGGCCTGGATGCCGCACCCGGTGCCGACGTCGAGCACCCGGCCGACGTGCCCCGGCAGCTGCAGCCCGGCGAGGGTCAGCGACGCTCCACCCACCCCGAGGACGTGACCCTCCGGCAACGGTCCGCCCAGTGCCGCCTCGTCGAGGTCGCTCGCGATCCACCACTGCATGTCGCCTGCGGCATCCACGAACTCCTGGGGCCGGATGAGTGCTCGCGGCGCGACGATGCCGCCCTCTTCGGCCGCGGCGAGATCGAGCGCGACCAGCCCCGCGACCGTGGTGCGCGGCAGCGCATCCGTCAGCGTCGTCGCCGGCTGCACCAGGCCGAGCACGAAGAACCGCGCCAGCACGGCGAGGGCGTCGGTGCGGCAGGCGAGAGCCCGCTCGGCAGGACCGCGCAGGCCGCGCGAGATCGCGGCATCCGCCGATCCACCCCACGCGGTGCGCAGCGCATCGGCGGTGAAGCCCGCGTCGCGGAGGTCGGCGGCGAGGGCCCGGCACAGGGCGGGATCGGGGGAGAGCGGCATGGTCCCATTCAACCCGCATCCGGCGGATCGCCCGGGCACTCGGGTTGCTCGGAGGGCTCTCGGCCTAGAATCGGCCTGATGTGCGGTCATGAATCGCACCCCGAGCAGAAGCCCACCATGACCGACATCCCCGCCGCCCCACGCCGTCCGTGGATCGTTGCGCTGCTGACCGCGGTGCTCGTCCTGTTGACGTTGACGCCCGCGCTCCCGGTTTCCGCCGCCCCCGCACCGAGCCCGGAGACGCCCGCCGGCGCGCTGGAGCTCACCCTCGCCCCGGTGGGCAACGGCATCGCCCGTCCCGGCGAGGTGCTCTCACTGTCGGTGTCCCTCACCAATGACACCGACGCCGAGGCGCCCGCCGCCGAGGTCGTGCTCGAAGTGGGCGCCGCGGCCCTGCCGGACCGTGCCGCACTCACCGGCTGGCTGACCGGCGACGGCAGCGGCCGCGAACTGGACGTGCTGGGCACCGCCCAGACCGACCCGGTCGAGGCGGGGGAACGCGGCACGACGGGCATGATGGTGCCCCCGGAGGATCCGCTGATGGCCGGCAGGACGCCGGGGGTCTACCCGCTGCGTGCCACCGCCTCCATCGGCGCCGATGCGCTGGTCGCCACGAGTGTGCTGATCGTCCCGGACGACACGGTCGCCCCCGTCGCGGTGGGGGTCGTCGTTCCGATCACGGCGCCGCCGCTGAGTGACGGTCTGCTGTCCTCCGACGAGCTGCTCGCGCTCACCGCGCCCGACGGTGAGCTCACCGCCCAGCTCGAGGCGGTCGACGGCACCGGTGCGATCCTCGCGATCGACCCCGCCATCGCGGCGGCGATCCGCGCGTTGGGCACTTCGGCGCCCGCGGGTGCCACGGCGTGGCTGGCGCGCCTCGAGGGCCTGCCCAACGAACGCTTCGCGCTGCAGTTCGGCGATGCCGACGTCTCGGCCCAGATCGACTCCGGCCTGACGGCTCCGCTTGCACCGACGACGCTGCAGCCCTACCTGAACGCCGCGGATTTCATCCCGGATGCCGCCGCCAACCCCACGCCCACACCGACTCCGACCCCCACGCCGACACCGACACCGACACCGACCCCACCGGGCGCCACCCCCAGCCCTGCACCGACCACGGTGCCGGGCGACCCTGTGTACCCGAGCCTCGAGGAACTGCTCACCATCGACGGTGCCCGGGGCGGGGTGTACTGGCCGTTCACCGGCACCGCCGGTGCGAACGTCGTCTCGGCCCTCGGCGCGCTCAGCACCGACCAGGTCGCCACGGCCACCCTCATCGCCTCCGACACCACCGCCCAGGGAGCCAACGCGGGCACCGTGCCCGCCCGGGCCACCGTCGAGGCGGCATCCGCCCTCGTCTACGACTCTGCGATCTCCGCCGCCCTCCAGCGCGCCTCGATGACCGATGAGAGCGCCCTGCGCGCAGCGGCACTGACCGAGGCGACCGCGCAGCTCGCGTTCGCCGTACGCGAGAGCGATGGTCGCCCGCTGCTGGTCACTCTCGACCGTGGCGACGGTCGTTCGCGGCTCGGCATCACCACCGCGCTGTCGACGGTCGAGACGGCCCCGGCGGCCGCCTCGACCGGTCTCGAGGCGTTGCTCACCGCCGAAGCGACGGACGTGTCGATCGTCGATGCCTCCTCCGACGAGGCGCGCACCGCCGCCATCTCGGCGCTGCCCCAGGACGAAGCAGCCCTCGCCGATTTCGCCACCATCCTCGACGACCCGGCGGTGCTCACCGCGCCCGAACGGGCCGACATGCTGCAGCTGCTGGGCGGCGGATGGCTTCCCGATCCCGCCGGCTGGCAGACCGCCGTCACGGCGCATCGCGAGGCGACCGCGCGCACCCTCGGTTCCGTCAGCATCCCCCAGCTCACCGACATCAACCTCGTCGGCCAGAACGTGCCGCTGCGCATCTTCGTGCGCAACGGGCTGGAATGGCCCGTGAACGTCGTGCTCATCGCCCAGCCGGGCGACCCGCGCCTGCTGGTGCAGCGCGCGACGACCGTGCGCGCCGCGCCCGACAGCAACACCCGCGTCGAGATCCCGGTCGAGGCGCACGTGGGCAACGGCGAGGTCGACCTGCGCCTCGAACTGCTCTCCCCGAGCTACCTTCCGATCGGAGCCTCGCAGACGGCCACCGTGCTGGTGCGCGCCGACTGGGAGGTCATCGGCATCGCCGCGCTGGCGATCGTCGTGGTCGGTCTGCTCGTGATCGGCCTGGTGCGCACCGTGCGCCGCCGCCGCGGACGCGCCGCTGCCGAGACCCCGACCGACGACACCCCGGACGACACCGCCGAGAACGGACAACGATGAACATCGGCCGCGCGAGCGTTCTCATCGGAGCCGGCACTCTGGTCTCGCGAGTGACGGGGCTGCTGCGATCGATCGTGCTCGTCACGGCGATCGGCACGGCGATGGCCGGCGACGCGTTCGTCGTGGCGAATCAGCTTCCCAACGCGATCTTCCTCATCGTCTCGATGGGCATCCTCACCGGCGTCATCGTGCCGCAGATCGTCGCCGCCGGCCGCAGCGACGACGGCGGCGAGGCGTTCATCTCCAAGCTCATCACCCTGGGCGCGGTGGTGCTGCTGGCGATCACCGTGATCGCGGTCGCCTGCGCGCCGCTGCTGGTCTCGCTCTACGGCGGTGGCTTCTCCCCCGAACAGCACGCCCTCGCCACCGTCTTCGCGTACTGGTGCCTGCCGCAGATCTTCTTCTACGGCCTCTATGCGCTGCTGGGGGAGACCCTCAACGCCCGCCGCGTCTTCGGGCCGTACACGTGGACGCCGGTGGTCAACAACGTCGTCTCGATCCTCGGGTTCGGCGCCTTCATCGTGCTCTACGGAACGCAGTCCTCGATCGAGGGCTGGGATGCCGCGATGATCGCGCTCATCGCGGGCACCGCGACCCTCGGCATCGTGCTGCAGGCCGCGCTGCTGCTGGTCTTCTGGCGCCGCACCGGCCTGCACCTGCGCCCCGACTTCCGCTGGCGCGGCATGGGGCTGGGCGTCATCGGGCGCCTCGCGAGCTGGACGTTCCTCATGGTGCTCGTGGCCCAGCTGAGCGCGATCGTCCAATCGAACGTGCTGTCGGATGCCTCCGAGGCCGGGGCCGCCGCGAACATGGTCACCGGCAACGCGAACCTCATCTTCATGCTGCCGTACTCGATCATCGTGCTGTCGATCGGCATCCCGTACTTCACGCAGCTGAGCGAGCACGCCGCCGACGGGCGCATCGACGACATGCGCCGCGACATCGACACCAGCATCCGCTCGATCGGCGTGCTCATCGTCGGGGCGACCGCCGCGCTGGCCGCGGCCGCCGTGCCCGTCTCCCGCATCTTCACCAACGACGCCCCCACCGCCGTCGAAGGCGCGCTGGTGCTCAGCGGGTATCTCGTGGGACTCATCCCCATCGCGGTGCTGTTCACCATCCAGCGCTCGTTCTACGCGCTGGGCGACACCCGCACCCCCTTCGTCTTCTCACTCGTGCAGGCCGTCATCGTCGCCGTCACGGCGTTGCTGGCATCCACCCTGCCCGCAGGTCTCACGGCGGCAGGCGTCGCGCTCGGACAGTCGAGCGCCCTCACCGTGGCCCTCGTGATGGCGGCGGTGCTGCTGCGGCGCAAGATCGGGCGGCTCGAGGCCGGCCGGTGGGTCCCCGCGCTGGGGCGCTTCGTCCTGGCGGCCCTGCCCGCCGGCGCCGCGGGCTGGCTGATCTACTTCGCCGTCGGCGCCCAGGACAGCTGGATGGTCGCCGACAAGCTGCAGGGCGCCCTCGGGACCATGCTCATCGGAGCGGTCGTCGCCGCGGTGTACGTCGGCATGCTCGCGGTGCTGCGGGCTCCCGAGCTGCAGGTGGCCCTCGGCCTCGTGCGCCGCGTGCTGCCCGGCCGACGCTGAGTCCACGCCGCGCCGTGCGCCGGAGGCGGCTGGAATGCCCCGCGGTTAGCATGTGTTGAGACATGAGCGGGCGGCCCCTCGTCCGCCGTCGAAGGAGCATCACACGTGCGTCAGGTCATCATCATCGGATCAGGTCCGGCCGGCTACACCGCGGCCATCTACGCGGCACGCGCCAACCTCGAACCTCTCGTGATCGCCAGTTCCGTCGAAGCCGGCGGAGAACTGATGAACACGACGGACGTCGAGAACTTCCCCGGTTTCCCCGAGGGCATCATGGGTCCCGACCTCATGACGAAGATGCAGGAGCAGGCCGAGCGCTTCGGCGCCGAGGTGCTCTACGACGACGTCGTGTCGCTCGATGTGACCGGTGACACCAAGACCGTCACCCTGGGCAGCGGTGCGGTGCACGAGGGCGAAGCGATCGTGTTCGCCACCGGCTCCGCACCCCGCAAGATCGGCATCGAGGGCGAATCCCGTCTCTCCGGCCGGGGTGTGTCGTACTGCGCGACCTGCGACGGGTTCTTCTTCCGCGAGAAGGTCATCGCCGTCGTCGGCGGTGGGGACTCGGCGATGGAGGAGGCCACGTTCCTCACCAAGTTCGCCTCGAAGGTCTACGTGATCCACCGCCGCGACGAGCTGCGCGCGTCGAAGATCATGCAGGAGCGCGCGTTCAAGAACTCCAAGATCGAGTTCGTCTGGAACAGCGCGGTCGTCGACATCCTCGGTGAGGACGCCGTCACCGGCGTCGTGCTGGAGGACACCGTCGACGGTTCGCGTCGCGAGCTCGCACTGGACGGCGTGTTCGTCGCGATCGGCAACGACCCGCGCACTCACCTGGTCCACGACAAGCTCGAGCTCACCCCCGAGGGCACCGTGTGGGTCGACGGCCGCTCGTCGCGCACCTCGGTGCCCGGAGTGTTCGCCGCCGGCGACGTGATCGACCCCACGTACCGTCAGGCGGTCACCGCGGCCGGCAGCGGTACGGTGGCAGCCCTCGACGTCGAGCATTACCTCGCCGCGCGCGGTGAGGCGTCGCTGCCGGCGACGGATGCCGCGCAGATCGACGGCCTCCCGGCGGCCGACCCCGCGACGGTCTGAGGAACAATCCGTTCCGCTTCGTCGTTCGACCCAGAGACAGACTTCCGAAGGAGATCATCATGACCGCCAAGGCCACCACTTCCAGCACCTGGCAGCAGGACGTCCTCGACGCCGATGGACCCGTGCTCGTCGACTTCTGGGCGGAATGGTGCGGCCCGTGCCGCATGGTCTCGCCGATCCTCGACGAGATCCAGTCGGAGCACCCCGGCAAGATCACGATCCTGAAGCTCAACGTCGATGAGAACCCCGACCTCGCGATGCAGTACCAGATCACCTCCATCCCCGCGATGAAGGTGTTCAAGCAGGGTCAGGTCGAGAAGACGATCATCGGCGCCAAGCCGAAGTTCGCCCTCGAGAAGGACCTCGAGTCGTACATCGGCTGATCCAGCCGCTCCACAAGACGAAGGCCCGGTCGATCCGTCGACCGGGCCTTCGTCGTGTCGGACGATCTCAGGGGGCATCGGCGCGCACCGTGGCATCCCACCGGCGGTGCGGCTCGGAGCCGAGCAGCCGCCAGACCGCGCGTGTCAGCTCGGGATAGTCCAGCGCTATCTGGCGCAGCACCCGGTAGTTTCGGGCCTGGGTGGGGCGCGTGCCGCCGTCTGAGGCGATGTTCTCGGCGCGCAGCATGAGCACGACGAGCTCATCCACGCTGGGGAGGTCCTCCATGAACTCCCACGGGTCCTCGCCCCCACGCAGCCGCTCGTAGACGAGCACCGACAGCTCGTCGGTGGCCTCGGCGCGCAGCAGTTCGAGACTCGCCCGCGGGGGCGGAGTGTTCTCGTGCGCTGTCATCCTTCCAGCCTACGTGGGCCCGTGAAGGGTGGCGTCAGTGCGCGCCGAACTCGGTCTCACCGATCTCCGCGAGGATGCGGTTCAGGTCCTGGATCGTCGCGAAATCGATCACGACCTGGCCTTTTCTCGCGCTGATGTTGATCTTGACCTTGGTGTTCAGGCGATCACCCAGTCGTTCGGCGACCTCGTCGAGGTGCGCACGGCGGGCACCGGCCTTCGGCGTCACGCGTCGTACGGCACCGGCTTCCGGCGCCTTCGCCGCGGCCTCGGCCGCGCGCACCGACAGATCTTCGTTCACGATCTTGTCGGCCAGCCGCTGCATGGCTTCGGGCTCTTCGAGCGACAGCACCGCGCGCGCGTGACCCGCGCTGAGCACGCCGGCGGCGACGCGCTGCTGCACGGGGATGGGGAGCTTCAGCAGGCGGATGGTGTTGCTGATCTGCGGACGCGAGCGGCCGATGCGCGTGGCCAGCTCCTCCTGCGTGATGCCGAAGTCCTCGAGCAGCTGCTGGTACGCGGATGCCTCCTCGAGCGGGTTCAGCTGCGATCGGTGCAGGTTCTCCAGCAGCGCGTCGCGCAGCAGGTGCTCATCGTCGGTGTCACGCACGATCGCGGGGATCGAGGTGAGCCCGGCTTCGCGCGAGGCGCGGGTGCGACGCTCACCCATGATGAGCTCGTACTTGCCGTCTTCGTTGGTGCGCACGACGACCGGCTGCAGCACGCCGAACTCCCGCACGCTGTGGACGAGCTCGGCGAGGTCTTCCGTGTCGAAGTGCGTGCGCGGTTGCCGCGGGTTGGGAACGATGTCGTGGGGGTTCACCTGGATGAGACGCGTGCCAGGGATGGCGACGAGCTCGGGCGCGGGCTCCGGTGCCGCCGTGGCGTCGGCAGCGGCGGGGGAGGCGTCGGCTGCGGGAGCTGCGGCATCCGCAGTATCTGCGGCGTCGACGGCTGCCGTGGCGGCGTCCGCCTTGCTCGCTTCAGCGGCAGCGGCGGCCTCCGCGGCCTCGGCCTTGCGCGAGACACCCGGGAAGAACACGTCGACGGGGCGGGCCTCCGAGGGCTCCGCGGTGGGGATGAGTGCGCCGATGCCTCGTCCGAGGCCTGTTCGCTTCGCCATCAGGGTGTTCCTTCACTGTTGTGTGTGTCGCCTCGCTGGATGATCTCCACGGCGGCTTCGCGGTAGGCGACGGCGCCGGCCGACTGCCCATCGTAGGCGATGACGGTCTGGCCGAAGCTCGGCGCCTCCGAGACGCGGACCGAACGCGGGATCACGGTCTGCAGCACCTGGTCGGCGAAGTGGGAGCGCACTTCTTCGGCGACCTGCTGCGCGAGACGCGTGCGTCCGTCGTACATCGTGAGGAGGATCGTGGAGACGTGCAGCTGCGGATTCAGGTGCTTCTGGATCATGCGCACGCTGCCGAGCAGCTGACTGAGCCCTTCGAGTGCGTAGTACTCGCACTGGATGGGGATCATCACTTCATCGGCGGCGGTGAATGCGTTGATCGTGAGCAGCCCGAGCGACGGCGGGCAGTCGATGATCACGAAGTCGAGGCGCTCTTCGACTGCACCGAGGTAGTCCTCCAGCGCGGTCTTGAGGCGGTGCTCGCGGGCCACCTGCGAGACGAGTTCGATCTCGGCGCCGGCGAGGTGGATAGTGCTGGGGGCACAGAGCAGGTTGGGGGATTCCGGGCTCGCCTGGATGATGTCGGCGAGCGGGAAGTCGTCGATGAGCACGTCGTACACGCTGGGAGTGTCGGCCGAGTGCGGGACGCCGAGCGCGGTGGAGGCGTTGCCCTGCGGATCGAGGTCGATCACCAGCACGCGCGCTCCCACCGATGCGAGGGAGGCGGCGATGTTCACGGCGGTCGTGGTCTTGCCCACGCCGCCCTTCTGGTTCGACACCGTCAGAATGCGGGTCTGGCCACTGAGGTGCACCTCGGCGGTGTCCAGTGCCCGCCGACGAGCGGTCAGGTCGAGCAACTCACGCGCGAGAGGGGAGTCGTCGAGGGAGAAGGACGCCGTTTCGGCTCCATCCTCGGGTTGTTTCACGTGAAACATCCTTCCGTTTTGCTCGACGACCAACCCGTACAACCCTACGCGACCCCACTCCCACCGCCGACCGTTGTGCGCGCCGTTTCACGTGAAACAAGGCACGATCTCGTCCCGCAGTCGGCTCCTGGCCCTGAATCCAGCGGAGCGGGTGTGGGGCGGGTGCGCCCATGGGAGCAGGCGATCCACGCGATGGACGCGATGGAGCCACCCAAGATGACCGCGTTCACCTCAAGTCCACCCATGTACGCGAGGAACGACACGGGACCCCCCGTCCGCGTTTCACGTGAAACATGGTGCCCTTCGGCTGCATGCATCCACTGGCCTTGTCTCCCATGGAGACGCGTGCCAATGCCCAGAGCGTTTCACGTGAAACATCGAGGCGCACCAGGTGGCCGGAGGCCCACTCGCGGATCCACCCCGCCCGCCCGGCGCGCAAGCCCTGACTCCTGGAAAGCACCTTCCGCCTTGGCGTGGTGCTGCAACGAACACGCCGCGCTTCAGGCACGGGAGGACGGCACGCCGGACGCCGTTGTGTTTCACGTGAAACAATGAAGGTCTGCCGCCGTGATGTGGTCCACTCGGCGCGTGGTGGCCCGCCGTGGTCATTCCGCATCGCTCGGCGCGCGTGGCATCACTCCGTTTCACGTGAAACGCGGACTTCAGGGCAGGCGACGAGTCCCACCCGACCGTGAGTGGTGGGGCTAGGGGACGGCGCCTGCAACGATGCATGCAACCGGGAGCGTCGGGGAGTGTGCACGGAGCGCACCGGCAGGAATCAACTCCATAGCGTGCTCGCCCAATCTCGCAGAGAAGCCACGATCACCAGCGGATTCAGGCGGCGCGCGACGACAGGCACGGGCACGGGCACGGACGCGGACATGGCACGTCGCGCCGCGTTTCACGTGGAACATCACGGCCCACACTTCGACCGCCTCCCACGGGGGGATCGTTAACCGGTGATCCCGCCCGGCCCGCGCGTCGGATGCGCCCCATGACCCCGGCGCTGCACGGGGGGCGCGACGGCCGCCTTGCTCACTGGATCACGGTTCGGACCTCGCCCCCTTTGGCCGCGCGCGTCTCGCCCCGAAGTAGCGGGACGAGCGGTGTTTCACGTGAAACGCACCTGCTACGTAGACGTCAGGTCGCATCGCACCCGGGCGGAGACACGCTATTCGGGGCCTGCCGGCGACTCGCAGCCTGCACACCCGCTATGTAGCGGGAGGCGCAGCACACCGATCGCGTTCCGTGACGCCGACATCACGCGCCACACCCGCACGACGACTCTGCACACAACGCCCCATCCGGCCCGCCTCGACGTGTGAGGGGACTCGACAACGCGGGCGCCAACCCGACCCGTGACCGATCCGCCACGAGGCGGACCCGGCGCCGCGCCCGGCGAGCTGAACCCACGGTCGATGCAGCGTCCCGCTGGGGTCTTGGCGCGATACATCCCGGCGCCGCCCGCCTCCGGTGCGGAGCCCCCACCTTGCCGGCGCGGCGTGTTTCACGTGAAACACGCCGAACGCACCGACCCAGTGCCGGGCGGGCGGGCGGCCCGACGGTTATGCCATCCGCACCGGACCTCCCCGTCTGCGTGCGGCGGATGACGGAGCAGGAAGCGGTGACCACTCTCTGTCACGGGGGAGAACGAAGGCTACGGGGCGACGGGGCCCCGACCGCGGAGCACGTACCTGTGGCGCTCGACGGCCTGGGCCTCGACCGGGCTCGACCGGGCTCGCATGACCAGTTGCACGGATCGGAGCACTGAGACAATCACTGCGTCGCAAACAGTGCCGACGTCGTCGACCCGCGTTCGTCGACGCGATCGTGAGACCCGCGCTCCGAGGAGGTGAGCGGTCAGAGCGGGCCGAAAACACCACCATTTCGGCGCTGTCAGAGCGATCCTAAGCGCGTTCTGAGAGAAGGAGACGTGGCGGATTTCGCTCCGAGATCGCCGATTTCGTCGTCATCGAGCGCGCCCCGCGCACAACCGGCTGCCCGGAGCGGTCAGCGGACGGTCGCTCGAATGACGCGCGTCGGCTCGTCGATGAGTCCTTCGCCGACCGGCTCCAC
Source organism: Microbacterium sp. NPDC058021 (assembly GCF_042885955.1). Lineage (NCBI taxonomy): Bacteria > Bacillati > Actinomycetota > Actinomycetes > Micrococcales > Microbacteriaceae > Microbacterium > Microbacterium sp. NPDC058021. The sequence goes on along the minus strand of NZ_JBHVRF010000001.1, from coordinate 113,636 downwards.
GCGCACGTTCGACAGCCGGAACTTCCGGATCACCTTGTCGGCGGCCGCGATCTCGTTGGATGCGTTCGCGCCCTTGAGCAGAATCAGCTCGCCGCCGTCGCGCACCAGGGGAGCGGTCAGCGGCACGAGGGTACGCAACGCGCTCAGGGCTCGAGCGGTCACCGCGTCGAGCACCGGGCCGCGCTTCCAGTCCTCCGCGCGATCACGCAGCACCTCGACGTTTTCCAGACCGAGTTCCCGCACCTGTTCGTTGAGCCAGGCGACACGACGCTCCATGGGCTCGATCAGCACCCACTCGACATCGGGGCGCGCAATGGCGAGCACGATGCCCGGCAGCCCAGCTCCGGACCCGACGTCGCCGACGCGGCCCGCGAACAGGGGAGCGGCGACGGCGCTGTTGAGGATGTGTCGCGTCCACAGCCGCGGAAGTTCCAGCGGACCGATCAGCCCGCGCTCCTCGCCGTGCTCGGCAAGGGCTGCGGTGAAGGCACGCGCCGCGTCGATGCGATCGCCGAAGATCTGGGCAGCGACAGCCGGCTCGGTCTCGAGGGAGGTCATCGTTTCACGTGAAACATCAGCCGCGGCGGATGACGGTGTGACGGTCGGCGCCCTCGCCGTACGACTCCGAGATGAAGCCGCGCGCCGACACCACGTCGTGCACGAGCTTGCGCTCGTAGCTCGACATCGCCGGCAGGGATGCCTGCGAGGCACCCTCATCCAGCCGGGCGATGGCGCGGTCGACGAGCACTTCGAGTTCCTTCTGGCGGGCGTCACGGGAGCCGCCCACGTCGAGGATGAGACGCGAGAAGCGCCCGGTGCGGTTCTGCACGGCCAGCCGCGTCAGTTCCTGCAGCGCCTGCACGGTGTCGGGGTGGCTGAGTCTGGACAGTGAGCCCGACTCGTCGGCCTCGACCGACACGTACGCACGACCGCCGCGCACATCCAGACCCAGGTCGCCGTCGATGTCGGCGATGTCCAGCAGCTCTTCGAGGTAGTCGGCGGCGATATCGCCCTCCTGCTCTAGCTGTTCGACGGTGACTTCCGTGGACTCCGCGGATTCGGGGGAGAGGGTCATCTCAGTTCCTTCGGGCGATCGATCAGGACTTCGGTGCCGGCGGCGGCGTGGTGGAGGGGCCGCCCTTGGGCTTCTCGCCGCCATTCGAGGGCTTGTCTCCAGCCTTGGGGGCCGGGCTGCCGCTCTTCGGGGGCTGCTTCTTCTTGGCGCGCTGCTTGCCCATCGGCTGCTGGCGTTTGGGAGCAGCGGCGCGGGCGCGCTCGGCTTCCTCGAGCAGACGCTGCTGCTCGGCCTGGTACTTCTCCATCGGGATGACGCGACCCTTGGCATCCAGCGCCTTGCCCTTGCGAGCCAGGCGCTCCTCACGCTCCTTGGCCGCCTCAGACCCGGGGGTCGGGAGGTTGCGGATGACGATGAACTGCTGGGCCATGGTCCACAGGTTGCTGACGAACCAGTAGATGACCACGCCGAGCGGGAAGAAGACACCCGAGAAGATGAATGCCAGCGGCAGCACGTAGAGCATGATCTTCTGCATCTGGTACGCCTGGCCGGTCTTGGCCTCGGGCGACAGGTTCTTCGAGATGATCTGCAGCTGGGTGATGAACTGCGACGCGATCATGAGGACCACCAGGATCACGAGGATCACCACGGTCGCCGTCTGGCCGAGGCCGATCGCCTCGATCATGTTGGTGTGCAGCGGCGCGACGTCGAACAGCTGGGCGTCGTAGAACTGCTTGGTCAGTTCGGCGTTGAGCAGGCCGACACCGCCGACGCCCCACTCGGCGTGCTTCTTGACGTCGCTGAGCGTGTAGAACATGCCGAGCAGGATCGGCATCTGCACCAGCAGCGGAAGACAGCTCGAGACCGGCGTGGTGCCGTGCTTCTTGTACAGCGCCATCGTCTCGCGGCTCATGGCCTCACGAGAGAGCTGGTCCTTCTTGCCGCGGTACTTCTCCTGGACTTTTCGCAGTTCAGGAGCGATTTCCATCATCTTGCGCTGGCTCTTGATCTGGCGCACGAAGAGCGGGATCAGCGCGGACCGCACGACGATCACCAGGCCGATGATCGCGAGCACCCAGGTGGCGCCCGCCGCCGCAGGAAGGCCCGCGGCTGTGAACAGCCAGTGCCAGAAGACGAGGATCATCTCGACGAGCCACTTGAAGGGCCACATCAAGGTGCTGAACAGGTCGAAACCTTCACCCGGCGGGGGAGTCGTGGGGGTGGGGACCACCGGCACGGGCGTCGAAGCGAAGAGATCCAGCACGGATCAGTCCTTTCCGGAGGGCACGACGAAACCGTGCCGAGTCAGATCGTGGCGAAAGTGGGGATGCGACGGAACATCGTCGATCCCACCCGCGGCCCAAGGGTGACAGCGCGCAAGCCGCGCCGCCGACAGAACGATGCCTTTGGCCAGACCATGCTGCTGCACGGCACCCACGGCGTAGGCGGAGCACGACGGATAGTACTTGCAGACGTCGCCGTACATATGGGAGATCGTGGCGCGGTACCCGTGCAGCAGCGCGAGACCGGCGTTGCGCGGGATGAGCGGAACCAGGCGCCACGTCTGCGTGGGGTCGAGGGTCGCCTCGCCTACCGATGCCGTCGGCAGTGTCGCCGTGCTCATGACACGGTCCGCTTCGCCAGGCACCGGCGCACGTCGTTGCGCAGCTCCGCGTAGGGAGCGTCGGCTGCGCTCGGCAGCGCGCGGATCACGACATCGCCCGAGGGAACGGCGTCGCCCAGCACTTCTGCGCAGACGGCTTTGAGCCGTCTGCGCACAGTGTTGCGCACGACGGCTCCGCCGACCTGCTTACTCACGATGAAACCGAACCTCGGCACCTGCCCACCGAGGGTGGGCGCGACGTACGTCACGGTGTGGGTGCCCCCACATCGCCGTCCGCCGCGGACCACCGCGCGGTATTCGATGCCGCGTGTGAGGCGGTTCGGCCTCGAGAGCACCGCGGGGTGTCAGGCCGAGAGCTCGGTGCGCCCCTTGGCGCGACGAGCCGAAAGGATGGCGCGGCCGGCGCGGGTGTGCATGCGGGCACGGAACCCGTGCTTCTTGGCGCGGCGGCGGTTGTTGGGCTGGAAGGTGCGCTTGCTCATGAGGATCACTCCGGATCGGCGGTCACCGGAAAGCTGGGCCGGGGACGCGGGTACAGGGGACTGCCCGAATGGGCATAAGTCAACCGATTAAGGGTACGTCGCGCCGCGCGAGAACTCAAACCGAGCGTCCGCGGCGCACACTTTATCCACCGACGCCGGTCGATCCTCGCAATGACACGCAGCCGCGGCCTACAGTGGATTTGGCGGACGCAAGGCTCGCTGATTAGCGTTACCCACGCACGTTATCCACAGGCCCGCCCTCCGTGTGCGGCGGATGCCACGGCGCATCGATCCCCGGAGTCGCAATGTCACAGCATGATCTTCCAGACGTTCCCGTCTGGCGCGCTGTGCTTGAAGAACTCGTCGGAGACGACCGCGTCACCCCGCAGTTGCAGGGGTTCCTCAGCCTTGCGGTCGCGCAGGGCGTGATGAGCGGGACGCTCTACCTCGACGTGCCGAACGAGTTGACGGCGGCGCAGCTGAACAAGCGCCTGCGCGCACCGATCATGGAAGCCCTGGCACGCGTCGACGCGGAGCCGGCGGCATCCACCTTCCGCGTCGTGGTCAACCCCGAGCTCGCCGACGCGCACCTCAGCGAACCGATCCCCCTGCAGCCGGCGCCCGCGCCCATCGTGGTGCGCAGTCCCATCGCCGAGGTTCCGGAGCCGATCGCACCGCCCTCACGCAGCGACACCCGGCTGAACCCCAAGTACACCTTCGACAACTTCGTCATCGGCCAGTCCAACCGGTTCGCGCACGCAGCCGCGGTCGCCGTGGCCGAAGCGCCGGCCAAGGCGTACAACCCGCTGTTCATCTACGGTGACTCGGGCCTCGGCAAGACCCACCTGCTGCATGCGATCGGCGAGTACGGGCTGAGCCTGTATCCCGGCATCAGGGTGCGCTACGTCTCGAGCGAAGAGTTCACGAACGACTTCATCAACTCGATCGCCAACAACCGCGGTGCCGCCTTCCAAGCGCGCTACCGCGAGGTGGACATCCTGCTGATCGACGACATCCAGTTCCTGCAGGGTCGCGCCGAGACGCAAGAGGCGTTCTTCCACACCTTCAACACCCTCCACGACCACGACAAGCAGGTCGTGATCACCAGCGATGTGCCCCCTCGGCATCTGACCGGCTTCGAAGACCGCATGCGCAGCCGGTTCGAGTGGGGTCTCATCACCGATGTGCAGGCCCCCGACCTCGAGACCCGCATCGCGATCCTGCGCAAGAAGGCCCAGTCCGAGCGCCTCCTCGTGCCCGACGAGGTGCTCGAGTACATCGCGACGAAGGTCTCCTCCAACATCCGCGAGCTCGAGGGCGCGCTCATCCGCGTCTCAGCGTTCGCGAGCCTGAACCGGTCGTCGCTGGACATCTCGCTCGCCCAGACCGTGCTGCGCGACATCGTCGACCACGACGATGCGAACGTGGTGTCCCCGACCGACATCATCACCGCCACCGCTCAGTACTTCCGGCTGTCGGTCGACGATCTCTACGGCTCCAGCCGTTCCCAGGCGGTCGCCACGGCACGGCAGATCGCCATGTACCTGTGTCGAGAGCGCACGAGCCTGTCGCTGCCGAAGATCGGTCAGCTGTTCGGCAACCGCGACCACACCACGGTCATGTACGCATACAAGAAGATCAGCGAACTCATGAAGGAACGCCGCTCGATCTACAACCAGGTGTCTGAGATCACCACGCAGCTCGGCCGCAACGGCCGCTGACCCTCCGCGGGCGGCTCCGGCCGCGGAGGGTCCCTCCGGCGTACCCGGGTCACAGCAGCCCTCGGGCGTACGTACCACCACTGAACGCCCGTGGACGACCTATGCCGCGCATCGCATGCCGTCAGGCCGACGTATGCGGTGTTTTCGCGCTTGACAGCGCTGTCCGAGCAGGCGATCATCCGTGTTCTTCACATTGTGGACAACCTGTGGATAAATGTGCGACGCGCCGACAAGATTGTGAGTGGATTCGGCCGGCCTGTGGATGAACGGCCTTCCGAGCAGCACACCCGACACCCGCGGAAACACGCCAATCCGCAGGCAACTCACAAATGACAACTTTGTAGTTCCGGTGTCTCGACTGGGATCGCGAGAGTTATCCACAGTTTCCACAGGTGTTAACACCATGACAAGAACTTCTTCAATGGAATCCGGGTCCATCACCGTGACGTGACGGCGGACCACGACTTCCGGGACGACACGTTCTGGGCAGTAGCATGGGAGCCCATACCCGCCGTCAAGGGAGAACTTGTGAAGTTCCACGTCAATCGCGATGTCTTCAGCGAGGCCGTGTCGTTCGTCGTGAAGCTTCTGCCGCAGCGAAACCCGCAGCCGATCCTGGCCGGCGTGCTCATCGAAGCCACCGAAGAGGGCCTGTCGCTCTCGGCTTTCGACTACGAAGCCTCCGCTCGCACGACCATCGAGGCCACGGTCGACGACCCCGGCACGATCCTCGTGCACGGTCGCCTGCTCGCCGACATCGCCAGCAAGCTCCCCAACGCGCCGATCCAGATGAGCATCGAGGAAGACGGCAGCATCCTGCTGACCTGCGGCTCCGCGCGCTTCACGCTCTCGTCCATGCCGGTGCAGGAGTACCCCGCCATCCCCGAGGTCTCCGGTGAATCGGGTCTTGTCCCGGCCGACGACTTCGGCACCGCGATCGCACAGGTCGCCTTCGCCGCATCCCGAGACGACGTCACCCCGGTGCTCACCGGCGTGCAGCTCGAGGTCTCGGGCACGCAGCTGAGCCTCGTCGCGACAGACCGCTATCGCGTGGCGCTGCGCGAACTCCCGTGGGACGGCGGCGCCGCGGCATCCGAGGAGTCGACGACCGCGCTCGTCCCGGCCCGCACACTCATGGAGGTCGGCAAGACCTTCGCGCACTCCGGAGACATCTCGATCGCCTTCTCGGGCTCGGGCGACCGCGAGATCATCGCGTTCACCGCGGGCAACAAGACGGTCACGTCGCTGCTGATCAAGGGAAACTTCCCCCCGGTCCGCCGCCTTTTCCCCGAGCAGACCGAGCACCACGCGGTCGTCAACACCGCCGAGCTCATCGAGGCCGTGCGCCGTGTGTCGCTCGTGCTCGACCGCTCCGCGCCGCTGCGGTTCACGTTCACGGCCGACGGCGTCTCGATGGATGCCTCGGGCACCGAGCAGGCGCGCGCCACCGAATCGGTGGATGCCACCCTCGTCGGTGAGGACGTCACGCTGGGGCTCAACCCGCAGTACCTCATCGAGGCCCTGGGCGCCGTGCGCAGCGAGTTCACGCGCATCACGTTCACCTCGAGCGAGAACGCGAACAAGCTGAGCCCCGTGCTCATCACGGCGCAGACCTCGGTCGACCGTGCCGGCGAAGGCTCGTTCAAGTATCTGCTGCAGCCGAACCTGCTCCTGCGCTGAGCTGCGTACCCCGGCAGGGCGTCCTGTCGGAACCGCGAAGGAGGGTGATTCGGTGATCGTCGAGCAGCTCAGCCTCGTGGACTTCCGCAACTACGCGGTCGCCGACGTCGCGCTGTCGCCCGGCGCGAACGTCTTCGTCGGGCGCAACGGCCAGGGCAAGACCAACCTCGTCGAGGCCATCGCCTTCTTCGCGACGCTGGGGTCGCATCGGGTTTCCAATGACGCGCCGATGGTGCGCCACGGGGCGGATGCCGCCATCGTGCGGGCCCGGCTCGCACACGGTGAGCGCCGCGTGCAGCTGGAGGTGCAGGTCAACCGGCAGGGATCGAACAAGGCGAGGGTCAACGGCGCGGCGGTCAAACCCGCCGAGCTGCCGCGCTACGCGCAGGTCGTGCTCTTCGCTCCGGAGGACCTGCAGATCGTCCGCGGCGATCCGTCGGCACGTCGGCGCTTCGCCGATCAGCTGCTCATCCAGCGCACGCCCCGTATGGCAGGCGTGCTCGCCGACTACGACCGCGTGCTCAAGCAGCGCACCGCGCTGCTGAAGTCGGCCAAGGCCCGCGGGATCCGCGGCGACGCGCTGACGACGCTCGAGGTGTGGGACGACAAGCTCGTGACGCTCGGGACGCAGGTCATCCGCGCCCGGCTGGCCCTCGCCGCCGAACTGACCAGTCCCCTCGTCGATGCCTACGCCGGCATCGCCGGCGCCGATCACAGCCCGGAACTGGTGTGGGCGCTGTCGGTCGACGGCGCCGATCCCGAAGAAGACGCCGTCGCCGCGGCATCCGCGTCGGACGCCGCCGACATCGAGGCGCGCTTCCGCGCGGCGCTGGCCGCGCGGCGATCGACCGAATTCGACCGTGGCCTCACCCTCACCGGGCCGCACCGCGACGACCTGCTGCTGCGGGTGCGCGGATTGCCCGTGAAGGGGTATGCGTCCCACGGCGAGTCGTGGTCGGTCGCCCTGGCGCTGCGTCTCGCCTCGGCCGAGCTGCTGCGCGCGGAGTCGCGGCTCGGTGACCCGGTGCTGATCCTCGACGATGTGTTCGCCGAGCTCGACGCCGACCGTCGCAGCCGGCTCGCGGGCCTCGTGGCCGACTACGAACAGGTCATCGTCACAGCCGCCGTCGACGACGACGTGCCGCCGGCGCTGCGGGCCCGTACCGTCCGCGTCGAGGCCGGGCGTATTCTGGGGGCGGAAAATGACTGATCCCGCCCGCATTCCAGAGACGATCGCGACGTACATGCGACTTCGCGGCCTCGAGCCGACCAGTCGCGGTTCGCGGCGCAAGCGCCGCACCGTCGTCGACGACGACAACGCCCCATTCACCGCGGGGCGCGATCCGCACGGCCTCGGCGACGTCGTGGCCGCGCTCACCCGGGCGTCGGGATGGGACTCGCAGTTGGCGCGGGAAGACCTCGTGCTGCAGTGGGAGCAGGTCGCCGGCGCCGAGACGGCCCAGCACGCATCGCCGGTGGCGCTGGGCGACGGCGTGCTCACGGTGCAGTGCGACTCCACGGCCTGGGCCAGGCAGCTCACCCTCATGCGCGCGACCATCGTCACAGAGATCGCGCGGCGCTTCCCCGAAGCCGGGGTCTCGAGCATCCGCTTCATCGGGCCGGACGTCCCCTCCTGGAAATGGGGCCGCAGAGCGGTTCCAGGGCGGGGTGCTCGCGATACCTACGGCTGACCCACGATCAGGGGCATTCGGAACGTTTTCAGGGCGCGACAGGGCCGTTTCCGCCGCGCGCAGGGGTCGAAACCCGATAGACTGGACGCTCAGGCACGATCGATGTGGAGCGCTCGAAACTTATGACGTCTCAGAACCCCGACAGCGTTTCCGAAGAACCCGAATCGCGACCGGCGCCGGCGACGCACACGGAGTACGGGGCGGATGAGATCCAGGTGCTCGAAGGGCTCGAAGCCGTTCGCAAGCGCCCGGGCATGTACATCGGCTCCACCGGTGAGCGGGGCCTGCACCACCTCGTGTACGAGATCGTCGACAACTCCGTCGACGAGGCCCTCGCCGGCTACTGCGACACGATCCACGTGACGATCCTCGCCGACGGTGGCCTCCGCGTCGTCGACAACGGGCGCGGCATCCCGGTGGACACCCACCGCACCGAGGGCAAGTCGACCGTCGAGGTCGTGCTCACGGTGCTGCACGCCGGCGGCAAGTTCGGCGGCGGCGGATACGCCGTCTCGGGCGGTCTGCACGGTGTCGGCTCCTCCGTCGTCAACGCGCTCTCCAGCCGCCTCGAAGTCGAGGTCAAGCGTCAGGGCTATGCCTGGCGCCAGTCCTACCGCGGCGGCGGCGTGCCGCAGGCGCCGCTCGCGCGCGCCGAGGAGACCACCGAGACCGGCACGACCATCGAATTCTGGCCCGACGACACGATCTTCGAGTCGGTGCACTTCGACTACGACACCCTGCGCACCCGCTTCCAGCAGACCGCGTTCCTCAACAAGGGACTGCGCATCACGCTGAGCGACGAGCGTCCGGATGCCGCATACACGGTCGACCTGCCCGACGGGACCTCCGAGGAGCGTCGCCGGCACGACGACTTCCACTACGAGCGGGGCCTGGTCGACTACGTCGAGTACCTCAACAAGGTGCGCAAGGCCGAGGTCGTCAACGACGAGATCATCGAGATCGAATCCGAAGACACCGTGCGCCACATCTCGCTGGAACTGGCGATGCAGTGGACCACGAGCTACACCGAGAACGTCTTCACCTTCGCCAACACGATCAACACGCACGAGGGCGGCACCCACGAAGAGGGCTTCCGCGCGGCGCTGACCACCCTGGTCAACAAGTACGCCCGCGAGAAGGGCCTGCTCAAGGAGAAGGACGACAATCTCACCGGCGAGGACATCCGCGAGGGCCTGACCGCCGTCATCTCCGTGAAGCTGTCCGAGCCGCAGTTCGAGGGTCAGACCAAGACGAAGCTCGGCAACACCGAGGCGAAGGCGTTCGTGCAGAAGGTCGTCGGCGACCAGCTCACCGACTGGCTCGACCGCAACCCCGTGCAGGCCAAGCGTGTCATCGGCAAGGCGATCGACGCCGCCACGGCGCGCCTGGCCGCCCGCAAGGCGCGCGAGACCGCGCGGCGCAAGAGCGTCTTCGAGTCGGCATCCATGCCCGACAAGCTCAAGGACTGCACGAGCAAGGATCCCTCGATCAGCGAGATCTTCCTCGTGGAGGGTGACTCGGCCGGTGGTTCGGCCGTCAGCGGCCGCGACCCCGAGCGCCAGGCGATCCTGTCGCTGCGCGGCAAGATCCTCAACGTCGAGAAGGCGCGACTGGACCGGGCCCTCGGCAACGCCGAGATCCAGGCGATGATCTCCGCCTTCGGCACCGGCATCGGCGAGGACTTCTCGGTGGAGAAGGCCAGGTACCACAAGATCGTGCTCATGGCCGATGCCGACGTCGACGGTCAGCACATCACGACGCTGCTGCTGACGCTGCTGTTCCGCTACATGCGCGGGCTCATCGAGGCCGGCTTCGTCTACCTCGCCCAGCCGCCGCTGTACCGCCTCAAGTGGTCCAACTCCGACCACGAGTACGTCTACAGCGATCGCGAGCGCGACGCGCTGATGGCCGAGGGTCTGGCCGCCGGCAAGCGCATCCCCAAGGACAACGGCGTGCAGCGCTACAAGGGTCTGGGCGAGATGAACGCCAAGGAGCTGTGGGAGACCACGATGGACCCCGAGACCCGCACGCTCCGGCAGGTCACCATCGACGACGCCGCCTCAGCCGACGAGATCTTCTCGGTGCTGATGGGCGAAGACGTCGAGGCGCGGCGCGGATTCATCCAGCGCAACGCCAAGGACGTGCGCTTCCTGGACATCTGACGTGGTCTCGCTGCCCTCGTGCTCCGCACGAGCGCTCGACCAGCGGACCGAGACCACCGGACTGAGAGAACACAATGACTGACGACATGCGCCCTGCCCCGATCGACGGGTACGAGCACGGCAACATCGACCAGGTCGACCTCCAGGTCGAGATGCAGCGCAGCTACCTCGACTACGCGATGAGCGTCATCGTTGGCCGTGCGCTGCCCGATGTGCGCGACGGCCTCAAGCCCGTGCACCGCCGCGTCATCTACGGCATGTACGACGGCGGGTACCGTCCCGACAAGGCGTTCTCCAAGTGCGCCCGCGTCGTCGGCGAGGTCATGGGTCAGTACCACCCGCACGGTGACAGCGCCATCTACGACGCCCTCGTGCGTCTCGTGCAGCCGTGGTCGCTGCGCTACCCGCTGGCCGACGGCCAGGGCAACTTCGGCTCGCCCGGCAACATGGGTGCCGCCGCCCCTCGGTACACCGAGACCAAGATGGCCCAGCTCGCGCTCGAGATGGTGCGCGACATCAACGAAGAGACCGTCGATTTCGAGGACAACTACGACGGTCGCACCCAGGAGCCGTCGGTGCTCCCGGCGCGCTTCCCCAACCTCCTCGTCAACGGCTCCGTCGGCATCGCCGTCGGCATGGCGACCAACATCCCGCCGCACAACCTGCGCGAGGTCGCCGCCGGCGCCCTCTGGGCGCTGGAGAACCCCGAGGCCACGCGCGAGGAGCTGCTCGAGGCGCTCATGCAGCGCATCCCCGGCCCCGACTTCCCCACCGGCGCGCAGATCCTCGGCACCCGTGGCATCCGTGAAGCGCAGCGCACCGGTCGCGGCTCGATCACGATGCGAGCCGTCGTCAGCGTCGAGGAGATCCAGGGCCGCACGTGCCTGGTCGTCACCGAGCTGCCCTACCAGGTGAACCCCGACAACGTGGCGGCCAAGATCCGCGACCTGGCGCGCGACGGCAAGCTCAGCGGCATCGCCGACATCCGCGACGAGACCTCCGATCGCACCGGCCAGCGCCTCGTCATCGTGCTCAAGCGCGACGCCGTGGCCAAGGTCGTGCTGAACAACCTCTACAAGCACACCCAGCTGCAGGAGAACTTCGGCGCCAACATGCTGGCGATCGTCGACGGCGTGCCCCGCACACTGCCGCTGGACGGGTTCATCTCGTACTGGATCGAGCATCAGGTCGAGGTGATCGTCCGTCGCACCCTCTTCCGCCTGCGCGAGGCGGAAGAGCGCATGCACATCCTGCGCGGCTACCTCAAGGCGCTGGACGCGCTCGATGACGTCATCGCGCTCATCCGCCGCTCTCCGACGGTCGATGAGGCACGCGAGGGCCTCAAGGTGCTCCTGGAGATCGACGACCGGCAGGCGGATGCCATCCTGTCGATGCAGCTGCGGCGCCTGGCGGCACTGGAACGGCAGAAGATCGTCGACGAGGCCACCGAGCTCGAGATGAAGATCGCGGACTACAACTCGATCCTGGCCAGCCCGCTGCGTCAGCGCGAGATCATCCGCGACGAGCTCACCGGCATCGTCGACCGCTTCGGCGACGAGCGTCGCACCCACATCCTGCACGGGTTCGACGGTGACATGTCGATCGAGGACCTCATCCCCGAGGAGGAGATGGTCGTCACGGTCACCCGTGCCGGCTACATCAAGCGCACGCGCAGCGACAACTACCGCTCGCAGCACCGCGGCGGCAAGGGCGTGAAGGGCGCGCAGCTGCGCGCCGACGACGTCGTGGAGCACTTCTTCGTCACCACGACGCACCACTGGCTGCTGTTCTTCACGAACAAAGGCCGCGTCTACCGCTCGAAGGGCTACGAGGTCCCCGAGGCCGGGCGCGACGCCAAGGGTCAGCATGTCGCGAACCTGCTCGCCCTGCAGCCGGATGAGGAGATCGCGCAGATCCTCGACATCCGCGACTACGCGGCCGCGAACTACCTGGTGCTCGCCACCCGTGGTGGGCTCGTGAAGAAGACGCGCCTGACCGAGTACGACACCAACCGTCAGGGCGGCATCATCGCGATCCGACTGCGGGAGGACGACGAGGTGGTCAGCGCGCTGCTGGTCGACGAGACCGACGACATCATGCTCATCTCCCGCCACGGCATGTCGCTGCGATTCACCGCCACCGACGAGTCGCTGCGCCCGATGGGACGCTCCACCGAGGGCGTGAAGGGCATGTCGTTCCGCGATGACGACAGCCTGCTCTCCGCCTCCGTCGCGCACGACGACGCCTACGTGTTCGTGGTGACCGAGGGAGGCTACGCCAAGCGCACCAGCATCGGTGAATACCGGCTGCAGGGCCGCGGTGGCCTGGGCATCAAGGTGGCCAAGCTGAACGAGGATCGGGGCGATCTCGCGGGCGGTCTGATCGTCGGCGAGGACGACGAGGTCTTGGTGGTTCTTGCCAGTGGCAAGGTGGTACGCTCTGCCGTGGCCGAGGTGCCTGCCAAGGGCCGTGACACGATGGGGGTCGTCTTCGCACGACCGGCCGACGATGATCGCATCCTCGCAATCGCCCGAAACGGCGAGCGTGGCCTGGCAGAACGAGCCGAGGCTGAGGCCGAAGCGGCAGCCGCGGCCGCAGTTGATCCCGATGCACCGGCCGGTGAGTCCGCCGACGGGACCACCTCCCCCGAGACCCCGGAAGAGAGTACTGACGCATGAGCACGGTAGCCGACAAGCTGGCGAAGAAGTCCTCGAGCAAGACCAGCTCCAAGCAGGTGCGCCTGCGCCTGGTGTACGTGGACTTCTGGTCCGCGGTGAAGCTGTCCTTCCTCGCCGCCGTCGCCCTGGCCGTCGTCACGGTCGTCTCGATCTTCCTGGTGTACATGGTGCTCGAGGCGACGACGCTGCTGGCGAAGGTGGACGAGCTGTTCGTCGCGTTCACCGACGGCACCGTGTCGCTCACGAGCTTCATCGGGCTGCCGCAGGTCATGGCGTTCGCAGCCATCGTGGCCATCCTCAACCTCATCGTCGTGACGGTGCTGGGCGCGGTCGTGGCCGGCATCTACAACCTGATGGTGAAGATCACCGGCGGGCTTCTGGTCGGTTTCACCTCCAACTGACCGATCCCGGCGTCTCGGTTTCGTGAAACCGGGTGGAGTCGGGTAAAGTCTTGGAGGTTGCCGATGAGAATCGGCGCAAGGGGCTATAGCTCAGGCGGTTAGAGCGCTTCACTGATAATGAAGAGGTCCCAGGTTCAAGTCCTGGTAGCCCCACACATCCCCAGCCCCGGGGCCTTAGCTCAGTTGGTAGAGCGCCTGCTTTGCAAGCAGGATGTCAGGAGTTCGAATCTCCTAGGCTCCACAGTCGGACAGAACCCCGGAATCCCCGTGATTCCGGGGTTTTCTGCATCCCCGCGCCGCGTGTGCGATGCCGGTCGATGCCGGCAGCTGTGAGCATCGCGCCGGAGACGAACGTGGCGATCGCGATGCCGGGCGCGAGGGCGGTGCCGAGGAGCATCAGACCCACGCCGACCCACAGGGCCGGTGGCCAGCGGCGCGATGTCACGGCGCCCACGGCTCCCACGAGCAGTGCGAGGGCGCACGTCGCGAGTCCGGGGAGCACGGTCGAGGCCCACAGGATTGCACCGGTCTCGCCGTCGGGCCGGGGACCGGTGTACGCAGTTGCGGCAGAGAACGTCCAGACGCCCACCCACGCCAGTGGGATTGCCGCGAGGACCAGGTACGCGGCCGAGCGGCCCGTCGACGGCCGGGCGATGGCGATGAGAAGCCCAGCGAGCAGGAGTAAGCCCGACACCCCGCCGAGCACGACGACCACCTCGAGGGATCCGCTGCCGTCCGGGCACACCCAGGCACCGTCCGGACCCCATTCACCGCCGACTCCCCACGAGCAGGTGAAGTGGAGCGTTCCGATCACGAGGCCGACGGAGCGCGGCGCGAACAGGAAGGCGAGGATTCCTCCGACCACGATCGCGACCGCTACTGCCGCCGTCTGCCCACGTTCGGCTCGCGCCGATGTGGTGTTCGGCCCGGCGGCGTCGATCGACGAGGTGGTCACGGTGGCGACGCTATCGGTTCGGGCGTGCCGAGAGGAAGGCACGCGTGCGCGGATCATGGCGGTTGCCTGCCTGCCGCGCTCGGATGCCGGCGCGGTCGGGGGTCGTCTGCGCTCGGTAGAGTCGCACGCATGGAGATGCGGGTGGCGGCCTACGCCGTCATCACGGACGCCGACGAGCGGGTGCTGCTGGCCCACTGGAACCAGAACGGCCGCTCCGGCTGGACGATGCCCGGTGGCGGGCTGGAGGAGGGCGAGGACCCGGAGCACGCCGTACGCCGCGAGGTGCGCGAGGAGACGGGCTACCGCGTCGCCGTGGGGGAACTGCTGGGCATCCATTCCCGTGTCATCCCCGCGAGCCACCGCGTGACCGAGGGTGAGGGCCCGTTGCACACCCTGCGCATCGTCTACTCCGCCCGCATCACCGGCGGACGGCTGCGCGACGAGGTCGACGGGTCCACCGACCGGGCGGAGTGGTTCCCCCTCCCCGGGGTGTGGCTGCTGCAGCGGGTGAAGCTCGTGGACATCGCCCTGAAGATGGCCAAGCTCGCCTGACTAGACGGGTGCGTCGGTCGAGATGTCGGCCACGGTGGCGCCGTAGGCGGCGATGAGGGCGTCGGCATCCACGAAGAGGCTGTACCCGTGCGCACCGGCGCCCATGGCGATGTGCTTGCCGACGATCCGCTCATCGGCGAACACCGGCCAGTCGGTCGTGCTGCCGATCGGCACGATCGTTCCGCGCTCGTAGCCGGTGGCGGCGAGGGCGTGCTCGGCGTCGGGGAGCTTCAGCCGATTGACACCGACGACGGCGCGCAGCTTCGGCCACGAGATGGCGCGGTCGCCGGGGATCAGGGCGAACAGGTAGGTGTCGTCGCTGCGCTTGACGACGAGGGTCTTCACGATGTCGGCGGGCGTCAGCCCCAGCAGCGTGGCGGCTTCGGGCAGGCTGCGCGCGGCGGGACGCTCCCGGAAAGACACCTCGAGCCCGCGTGCCTGTGCGGCATCGCGGGCTCGAGAAAGCGCGTCGGTGTGCGACGTCAAGCGTCGGGTGCGCTCAGCGGGTCGTCGGCCACCCACAGCTCGTCGTCGGCGCGCAGTGTCTGCCACGCGGCGTAGACGACGCCCAGGGCGGCGGCGGCACCGAGGATGATCGCGATGACGCTACCGGCGCCCATACGCTTCTTGGGTGCGGGCGCGGCGACGGCGATCTTCTTCGCGATCTTCTTCGCCGCGTCCTTGCTGTACTTGTCGGCCTTCTTGGAGTACTTCGCGACGTCGGGCGCGGCGAAGCCGCGACCTGCCGCCACGCGGGCGCGAGTGTCGTTCGCGGCATCCCACACCGACATCGCGGAACCCACGACCGCACCGGCGGCGGGAACCACCTTGTCGTTGATCACGTGGCGCGAGACGCTCGTGGCCTTGTCGACGTAGGGGGCGGCGTACTGACCGTAGGCCGTGTTGATCGTCGGCACGATGTGCTCGCGGTTGTACTGGCCGAGCTGACGCCCCGCCTCCTTGGCGACGGTCGCGGCTTCACCGACCAGGACCTGCTGGGTCTCCCACAGCGTGGTCGCCTGCTTCTGGAGCTTGCGGAGTTCCTTCTTGCGCTTGCGGCTGAGGCTCACGAGGGGCCCTCCCTTATCGCTCGGGGACGTTTCTCCTTATCTTGCCAGACCTGTCACCGGGCGGGAGGGGTTGCGCATAACTCTGCGAGAATGTAGAACATGGCACTCCCCACTGCGGTCGCGACCCTGCACACCAACCACGGCGACATCGTCGTCAACCTCTTCGGAGACCACGCACCGCGCACGGTGCAGAACTTCGTCGGCCTGGCCGACGGCACCGGCGCCTGGACGGACCCCGCCACCGGCAAGCCGGGCGAGGGACCCCTCTACACCGACGTCATCTTCCACCGCATCATCCCCGGGTTCATGATCCAGGGCGGCGACCCGCTCGGTCAGGGCGTGGGCGGCCCGGGTTACACGTTCGACGACGAGATCCACCCCGAGCTGACCTTCAGCAAGCCGTACCTGCTGGCCATGGCCAATGCGGGCCTGCGTCGCAACGCGATCACCGGTCAGGCCGAGGGCACGAACGGCTCGCAGTTCTTCATCACCACGGACCCGACCCCCTGGCTCAACGGCAAGCACACGATCTTCGGCGAGGTCGCAGACGACGCCTCGCGCGCCGTCGTCGACGCCATCGCGAAGGTGCCCACCGCTGCGGGCGACCGTCCCGTCGAGCCCGTGGTCATCTCCTCCATCGACATCGCGGCAGTCTGACCGCACGCCCGTGACGTCCGCGGACTTCCGCACCAATCCGGAGAACTTCTGTTACCGGCATCCCGACCGGCAGAGCTTCGTGCTATGCCAGCGGTGCTTGCGCACCATCTGCCCGGAATGCCAGACACAGATGCCGGTGGGGGT
Source organism: Microbacterium sp. NPDC058021 (assembly GCF_042885955.1). Classification (NCBI taxonomy): domain Bacteria; kingdom Bacillati; phylum Actinomycetota; class Actinomycetes; order Micrococcales; family Microbacteriaceae; genus Microbacterium; species Microbacterium sp. NPDC058021. The sequence continues at coordinate 96,804 of NZ_JBHVRF010000001.1, read as the reverse complement.
GATCTGCCCCGAATGCCTGCGTGAACAGCAGCAGCAGTCGGCGAAGGTCACGCGGATGCCGCGGCGTCGCGGGCCGGCGCGGGCGCGGGCCACCGATACGCGCCCGCTGGTGACGTACGCGCTCATGATCGTGACGTCGCTGACCTACCTCGTCACCCTCATCCCCGGGATCGGTGACACGGTCACGGCATACCTCGCCTTCAACAGTGCCTTCCTGTTCCCGGGCATCGGGTTCCAGCCCTGGCGGCTGCTGACGGTCACGCTCGTGCACGCGAGCCTGTGGCATCTCGTGCTGAACATGCTGGCGCTGTGGGCACTCGGCCGGAGTCTGGAGCCCTTGCTCGGCCGCGGGCGCTTCCTCGCGCTCTATCTGCTCAGCGCGCTCGGCGGTTCGGTGCTGGTCTCGCTCCTCGCCCCGGGGACCTGGGTCGTGGGCGCCTCGGGCGCCGTCTGGGGTCTGCTGGGAGCGATGTTCGTCATCGGTCGCCACCTCGGCGTCAACGTCACAGCGATCGCGATCCTGCTGGGACTCAACCTGGTGATCACGTTCCTGCCGGGGTCGGGCATCTCCTGGCAGGCCCACATCGGCGGCGGCCTCGTGGGCGCGCTCGTGGGTTTCATCTTCGCCCGCACCCGAGCGATCCGCGTGCAGCGCCGTCAGATGTGGCTGCTGATCGCGGTCGCGGCCGGGCTGCTCGCGCTGCTCATCGTGCCCGTTTTGGTCTACGGCTGAAAGTTATCCACAGATTCATCCCCAGCCTGGGGATGAATCACACCGGTGTAATTCACAGGTGCGGGAGCGGTTGTGGAGGGCGTGCTCAGCGCCAGCGCGTCGTCATCAGGAAGCCGATGAACGCGATGCCGAAGCCGATCACGAGGTTCCAGGCGTCGATGCCGGGGATCGGGAACTGCATGTTGCTCAAGTAGAAGACGAGCACCCAGACCAAGCCCAGCAGCATGAGCCCGAACATGATGGGCTTGAACCACACGGGATTGGGGGTCGCGTCGCCCTCGGTGCGCTCGGAGACGGAGTCGCCGCCCTTGTCGGAAGGTGCCATGCGGGCAAGTTTAGCGGCCAGCGCCGTCTCAACCCGCCTCGTTAGGATGCAGGCGTGCCCGATACCCCTCCCGCGCCGCCCGCGCGCCGCCAGAGCGACCGTCGCCGTCGCCCGGCGAGCGCGCTCGGAGTCGTCGGGGTGCTCGGCGAGATCCTGGTGACCCTCGGCGTCGTCGTGCTGCTGTACGTGGCGTACCAACTGTGGATCGGCGATGCGATCATCGGCAGCCAGCGCCAGGCGGAGGCGCAGGAGATCACCCAGCAGTGGGCGGCCGAGCAGCCCGCGCCGACCGCGACGCCGGGGCCGGATGCCACCGGCGAACCCGTCACCGCCGAGCCGGTCGTCACCCCCGAGGTGGGCGACGCCGAGATCTTCGCCACCCTGCACGTGCCCCGCTTCGGCGAGGACTGGGTGTTCCCCGTCGCCGAGGGCGTGAGCAAGACCCGGGTGCTCGACCCGATCGGCATCGGCCACTATCCTGGCACGGCCATGCCGGGCGCCATGGGCAACGTCGCCCTGGCGGCGCACCGCTACACCCACGGCGCCCCGTTCGAGAACCTGCCGTCCCTGCAGATCGGCGACGCCATCGTGATCGAAACCGTCGACGGCTGGTACACATATCGGTTCCGCAACATGGAGTACGTGCGTCCCGACGAGGTCGCCGTGCTCGAGCCCGTGCCGCAGAAGGTGGGGGCGGCCCCCGACGGGCGCTACCTCACCCTGACGACCTGCAGCCCGATGTGGTCCACCGCGGAGCGCATCGCCGCCTACGCGGTGTTCGAGTCGTTCACCCCGCGCGCGGCGGGCGAGCCCGCCTCCCTCACCCTGGCAGGAGAAGCCTGATGTACGCAGCCCTCTGGCGGGTGCTCCCCGGCCCGTGGTGGATCCGGGTGCTGATCCTGCTCGTGCTCGCCGCGGCGGTGCTCTACGGGCTGTTCTTCTTCGTCTTCCCCTGGGTGTCCACGATCCTCACCCCCGAGGATGTCACCGTCGGATGACGCGTCGCCGTGTGCTGGTCGTCGACAACCACGACAGCTTCGTCCACACCCTCGTGGGGTACCTGGGGGAGCTGGGAGCGGCGGCATCCCTCGTCGAGGCCGACGAGATCGACGACCCGGTCGCCGCGATCGCCGGATTCGACGGCGTGCTCATCTCACCCGGTCCCGGCACTCCTGCCCGGGCCGGGGCCTCGCTCGACGTCGTGCGGGCGGCGGCGAACGCGCGGATGCCGCTCCTGGGAGTGTGTCTCGGACACCAGGCCATCGCCGAGGCGTTCGGGGCGACCGTGACCCATGCCCCCGAGCTCATGCACGGGATGACCAGCGCCGTCCATCACGACCATGGCGCGCTGTACGCCGGCCTTCCCGATCCGTTCACCGCCGCCAGGTACCACTCGCTCGCAGTCGTCGCGGTGACCCTGCCGCCCGAGATCGTCATCACCTCACGCACGGCGAGCGGTGTCGTGATGGGCATCGCCCACCGCACGCTGCCGCTGGCGGGCGTGCAGTTCCACCCCGAGAGCGTGCTCACCGAAGGCGGCTACCGGCTGCTGGGCAACTGGCTCGTCGGTGTCGGCGTGCCTGACGCTGCGGCGGTCGGGGCGCGCCTGCACCCCCATCGCGGCGCCGGGGGCTACTCGCCCGTGCAGTAGAACAGCGTGATGGTGGAGTGGATGGGGACATCGCCCGGGGTGAGCGACTGCGACTGCACCGTGGGACCGCCGGGCGTGGCCGGGCACGACGGGTCTTCGCTGGTGAGCACCGTCAGCTGCATGGCGTCGGACTCCAGCTCCCGGGTCGCGGCATCCAGGGTGTAGCCCGACACGTCGTCGAGGGTCACCTGACCGGTGGCGACGTCGAGGTTCACCGCGGTGCCGACGGGGATCTCGGCCCCCTCGGTCTGAGCGGAACCCAGCACGGTGCCCTTGGCTGCCGCCGGATCGTTGCGTTCGGTCACGGCGCCGAGCCGCAACCCCGCGGCGGTCAGCGCCTGCTCCGCCGCGCCGAGGTCGAGCCCCACGAGGGTCGGCACGACCGCGGTCTCGACGCCGGTCGAGACGTAGACGTTGACCTTCTCGCCGATCGCCACCGACGTCCCGGCGGCCGGCACCGTGCGGATGACGTTGCCGGCGGCGACGGTCTCGCTCGGCTCCTCGATGCGGTCGGGATCGAGGTCCTCGTCCAGCAGCAGCTGCTCGGCACGGTCATAGGCCATGTCCACGGCGTCGGGCACGATGCGGGCGTTGCTGGGAACCCCCGAGCCCGGCTGGATCGTCACGACCCAGAACAGCACCGAGACCAGCAGCACCGCCAGCACGGCCACGCCCGCCCAGATCCACGCGACCGGCGGACCGGACTGCGTGCGGGTCATGGTGGTGTCGGTGCTGAGCTGACGCAGCGACCGGGCGGTGTCCTGCGCCTGGCGGGGGTCGGGCCCGTAGAGCTGGTTGGTGAGGGCACCGACCTGACGCTTGGAGGGCGTCTTGCCGTCGACGGTGGCGTCGAGCGCCTCACGGAATGCCGCGGCATCCTGGAAGCGCTGGAACGGGTCCTTCGCGAGGGCACGCAGCACGACGGCATCCAGCGCACGCGGCACGTCGGGGTTGACCTCGCTCGGCGGCAGCGGCGTTTCGCTGACGTGCTGGTAGGCCACGGCGACGGGCGTCTCGCCGCGGAAAGGCTGGCGACCGGTGAGCAGCTCGTAGAGCACGACACCGGTGGAGTACACGTCGGCGCGCGCGTCGACGGGCTCGCCCTTGGCCTGCTCGGGCGAGAAGTAGGCCGCGGTGCCGAGGATCGCGGTGGTGTCGGCGACGGTCGAAGAGGAGTCGGAGACGGCGCGGGCGATGCCGAAGTCCATCACCTTGATCTGACCGGCGTCGGTGATCATGACGTTGCCCGGCTTGATGTCCCGGTGCACGACACCGGCGCGGTGCGAGTACTCGAGCGCCTCGAGGATGCCGTCGACGTACCGCACCGCGGTCGCGACCGGCAGCGGCCCGTCGGCGACCAGGTCCTTCAGCAGGGAGCCCTGCACGAGTTCCATGACGATGTACGGCACGGGGTGCACCGAACCGTCGGGATCGGTCTCGGAGTCCTCGCCCGCGTCGTAGACGCGCACGATGGTGGGGTGCGACATGCGGGATGCCGCCTGCGCCTCGAGCCGGAAGCGCGTGCGGAAGGCGCTGTCCTCGGCGAGATCGCGCTTGAGCACCTTGATGGCCACCGGTCGGCCGAGCGTCAGGTCGTATCCCTGATACACCCGAGCCATGCCGCCGCGCCCGATGGTGTCATCGATGCGATAGCGGCCCGAAAGCACGCGCGGCACAGCCGTCACGGAAACCCCCCTGAGTAGAAAACCAGCCTAGTCGACCGCGCCCGGCCGAACCTGGCGGCCGGGGTCAGCCCCCGGAGCCGGTCTCGGACTCGTCGTCGGGGTTCGCGCCCCCGGTCGGTGCCGGAGTGGGGGTGGCGACGGCCTGGATCTGCGCCGACGCCTCGCCCGAGGGCCCCGTCACCCGCTGGCCGGCGCTGCCGCCGGTGCACGTGACGGTGTAGGTGACGATGACCGGCTGGCCGGCGGCGCCGGTGACCTGCAGCTGACCGCTGCGCTCCCCGCCGCCGAACGACGCCGTCGACTGACCCGTGGAGGGGAAGACGGCGTTGGTGGCCGACAGCGTGTACGCGCTGGGGCTGCCCTGGCCCGACGGGCACGAGTAGCCCGGCCACGTGACCTGAACGGTGCTGCCGGCGTCGACGGTGCTCGGCAGTGTCGGGGTACCGGGGGCGGGCAGGGCGACCTGCTCGCCGTAGAACGTCAGGGTGAGGGTCGTGCCCTCATCGACGTTGCCGCGCGGGTTCACCCGGTACACGAGGTTCACGCTGTCACCGTTGGGAGCGGGGTCGCCGGCGACGCAGTTGGCCACCAGTCCCGCTTCCTGCACGATCACGGCCGCGTCGTCGCACGTCAGGTCGATGAGGCCGAGCGAGTCGACGTCGACCGTCTCCGGCTCCTCCGCAGTCGGGCTGGGTGCCGGCCGCGAGGTGCTGGGGCTGGGGCTGGAGGGCGCAGGGTCGGGCTCCTGGTTGGAGAGCATCGCCCACACGGTGCCACCGAGCACCAGCAGCAGCAGGACGATGAGGGCGATGAGCGGCCACGTCCAGGGGCTGCGCTTGCGCTTGGGCTTGTCACCCTCGCCCGTCCCGTCGCCTTCCCCGCCGTCGGCGTCGAGCGCGGTCGTGGCGGGGAGGATGCGGGTGGCATCCTGGGTCGCCAGTCCCGGCGTGAGCAGCTGGGTCACCTCATCCAGCCCGGCGGCGCCCGCGATGGCGGGCACCGCGGCCGCGGCGGCGGTGAGATCCCCGCGACGCAGAGCGGTGGCGGCCCGCGCGACGGCCGACGCGGTGGCCGGGCGGTCCTCGGGCTTCTTGGCGATCATCGCCATGACGAGGTTCTGCACCGGCGCCGCCACGGTGGGCGGCAGCGGTGGCGGCTGCTCGTTGATCTGCGCCATCGCGATGGCCACCTGCGACTCGCCCGTGAACGGGCGCTTGCCGGCGAGGCACTCGTAGGCGACGATGCCGAGCGAATAGATGTCGGTCGCCGGCGACGCCGCGTGACCCGACGCCTGCTCGGGCGAGAGGTACTGCACGGTGCCCATGACCTGACCGGTGGCCGTCAGCGGCACCTGGTCGGCGATGCGGGCGATGCCGAAGTCGGTGATCTTCACCCGCCCGTCGGGGGTGATGAGCAGGTTGCCGGGCTTGATGTCGCGGTGCACGAGGCCCGCGGCGTGCGCGGCCTGCAGTGCGAGAGAGGTCTGCGCCACGATGTCGAGGGTCTTGTCGGACGACAGCGAGCCCTCACGCTCGAGGACGGTCGACAGGGCCTCGCCGGGCACGAGTTCCATGACGAGGAACGCGCTGCCGTTCTCCTCGCCATAGTCGAAGACGCTCGCGATGCCCTCGTGGTTCACGAGGGCCGCGTGCCGGGCTTCGGCGCGGAAGCGCTCGAGGAAGCCGGGGTCGCCCATGTACTCGTCTTTGAGGATCTTGATGGCGACGGTCCGCCCGATGACGTGGTCCGTCGCCTCCCAGACCTCGCCCATGCCGCCGATCGCGATCCGCGAGTCCAGCTCGTATCGGCCGCCGAAGGTCACTCCCTGCGTCGGTCTCATCTACTCAGCACCGCCTCCATGACCTTTGCCGCGATCGGAGCCGCGATCCTGTTGCTGCTGCCTGACTGGCCCAGCCCGCCCCCGTTTTCCACCACAACGGCGACAGCGACCCGAGGGTCGTCCGCCGGAGCGAATCCGGTGAACCACAGCGTGTAGGGATCTTCCACCCCGTTCTCCGCGGTGCCGGTCTTCCCGGCGACGTCTACGCCGTCTATTGTTGCACCGCTCGCGACCCCGGACTGGACATTGGCGACCATCATCGACGTCATCGACGCGGCGATCTCCGCCGTGACGGCTCGACCGAACTCCGTGTCGTCGAATCGCTGCTGTTCGGTGAGGTCCGCGGCGATGACCGAATCGACCATCCTGGGGTTCATCACGATCCCTTCGTTGGCGATGCCGGCGGAGACCATGGCCATCTGCAGGGGCGTGGCCCGCACATCGCCCTGACCGAATCCCGACAGCGCGGTCTGGGCGTCGTCCAGCGCGCGCGGGTACACCGAGGCGGTGGACACCAGCGGCATCGTGAACGACGTGTCGAAGCCGTACTTCTCCGCTTCCTCGCGGATGACGTCGTCGCCTAGCTGCACGGCGAGTTCGGCGAACGGGATGTTGCAGCTCAGGCGCAGGGCGTCGGCGATGGTGACGTTCTCGCCCTCGCCGCACGTGCCGCCGCCGGCATTGCGCACGATGCTCGACGACTGCGGCAGGGTGTAGGTCGCCGGGTTCGGGAGGGTCGACTCGGCCGTCCACTCGCCGGTCGCGAGCGCCGCGGAGGCCACGACGAGCTTGAACGTCGAGCCGGGCGGGTTGAGCCTGCCGGCGATCGCGCGGTTGTCGAGCGGATCGAGCGGGTCATCCTCGAGCGCCGTGTACGCCGCCTGGGCGGCTTCGCCGTTGTGGGAGGCCAGCGGGTTCGTGTCGTAGCTCGGGCTGGAGACCATCGCGAGGATGCGGCCGGTGGCGGGCTCGATCGCCACGACCGCGCCCTGCAGGTCGCCCAGCGCGTCGTAGGCGGCGCGCTGCACCGCGGCATCCAGCGAGAGCACGACGTTCGCGCCCCTCGGCTGCTGGCCGCTGACGATCTGCTCGATGCGCGAGAGGAACTGCGAGTCGGCGGTGCCGCTGAGCTCCTGGTTCATGGCGCGTTCGATCCCCGTCGCCGTACCCAGCACCGGGTTGATCCAGCCGGTGACCGGCGCCCACATGTCGGGGTCGGTGTACACACGCTGCCAGCTGTACACGTCGTCGCTCGGGACGGAGGCGGCGATCGCGCTGCCGCTGGCGATGATGGCACCGCGCTGCACCTCGAAGGTGTCGTAGAGGGCGCGACGGTTGAGCGGGTTCTCGCTCAGCGCGTCGGCCTGCACCACCTGGATGACGCTCGTCGAGGCGAACAGCGCCAAGAACATCGCCAGCACCAGGATGCTGAGTCTGCGCAGTTCCTTGGTCATCCGATCACCACCCGTGGTCGGCTGCGCACGGCATCCGAGATGCGCAGCAGCAGGGCGACGATGATCCAGTTGGCGATGAGAGAGGAACCACCAGCCGCGAGGAAGGGCGTCGTCAGGCCGGTCAGCGGGATGATGCGGGTGACGCCGCCGACCATGATGAACACCTGCAGCGCGAGCGTGAACGACAGGCCGGTCGCCAGCAGCTTGCCGAAGTCGTCCTGGCCCGCCAGTCCGATGCGGAAGCCGCGGCTGGTGAACACCATGTACAGGCACAGGATGGCGAAGACGCCGATGAGCCCGAGTTCCTCACCGAGGCTCGGGAAGATGTAGTCGCTCTGCGACAGCGGGGTCATCCACGGCCGGCCCTGGCCGAGGCCCGTGCCGACGAGGCCGCCCTGCGCCAGACCGAAAATGCCGTTGGCCAGCTGGTAGGTGCCGGCGCTCTCCTCGTAGAGGTCGGGGTCCAGGGGGTTCAGCCAGTTCTGGAACCGGCCGCCGACGTAAGGCAGCACCCGCGAGGCGAGGAACGCGCCGCCGGCGGCGAGGACGACGCCGATGAGCACCCAGCTGGTCTTGCCGGTCGCGACGTACAGCATCGCGACGAACATGCCGAAGATGAGCAGGCCGGTGCCGAGGTCGCGCTGGAGCACGATGATGCCCAGCGACGCGAGCCAGATCACCAGCAGCGGGCCGAGTTCGCGGGCGCGCGGCCAGGTGACGCCGAGGAAGCGGGTGCCGACGGAGGTCAGCGACTCGCGCGTGCGCACGAGGTAGCCGGCGAAGAAGATCGCGAGGGCGATCTTGGCCAGCTCGCCCGGCTGGAACGAGAAGATGCCGAGGTCGACCCACACGTCGGCGTTGGCGTCGGCGCCGAGGCCCGGCACGATCGGCAGCAGCATCAGCAGGATGCCGGCGAGGCCGAAGAGATAGGTGTAGCGGAACAGCACCCGGTAGTTGCGCAGCGCGACGACCACGGCGATGGCACCCACGAGGGCGATCGCCGCCCAGGCGAGCTGCCGCGTGGAGGTGGCCTCCCAGCCGTGGCTGTCGTAGTAGAGGTCGATGCGGTAGATCATCGCGATGCCGAGCCCGGTGAGCACGGTGGCGATGGGGACCACGAACGGGTCGGCGTCACGGGCCACCAGGCGCAGCACGATGTGCAGCGCCAACACCAGCGCGGTCAGTCCGCCGCAGTAGATGAGGAACGTCGAGTCGATCGCGCCGTTGGCGCCCAGCTGCACGAGGGCGACGGCGGCGGCGTTGATGACGAAGGCGAACAGCAGCAGCCAGAGTTCCCGGTTGCGCTGCGTCTGCGGTATCCGCAGCTTCTTCAGCGCCCGGATGACTGTGGTGTCGGCCTGGGATTGCGTGGTGGCGGTCATGGGCTGTCCTCCGCCGTGTCACGGAGTTGGTTGACGATGCGCTCGGCGTCGTCGAGGGAGTCCGCGGTGATGGTCTGCTCGACGCTCTCGCGCACGAACCCCGGGAGGTCCTCGAGATCGATCCCGGTGTCGGCCCAGCGGGTCGACAGCGTGATGGGACCGATGTTCTGCTGGATGCCGCGGTACACCACCACGGTGTCCTCGTCTGCCCCCACGAAGTAGCGGGTCTGCGTCCACGAGTACGCGGCGAACAGCCCGATGCCGATGGCGGCGAGCACGACGACGAGGGAGACGACCCACCACAGCCGCCGGCTCTTCGCGCGGCGCCGATCCTCTTCGATGAGCTCTTCGAGGAACTCGGGGGCGGGCTCGAAGTGCGTCGGCTCGTTGGCGGCCTGCCGGCCGGCGTGCAGCCACCCTGCGCGGGTGGGCCGCGCCGTCGGCACCTCGACGCCGGTCGGGGTCGAGGCGGAGCCCACGATCGTCGGCGTGCCGGTGAACACCGGGTGCTGGCCGCCCACGTCGACGAGCACGATCGTGACGTTGTCGGGGGCGCCGCCGTCGAGCGCCTGGCGCAGCAGGATGTCGGCCGTGCGGCCCGGCGGGAGCCCTTGGCTGAGCGCCTTGGCGGTGTGCGGGTCGTCGACGACCCCCGAGAGACCGTCGGAGCACAGCAGCCACCGGTCGCCGGGCTGGGTCGGCATGATGAACGTGTCGAGTTCGGGGTCGGCGTCGGTGTCGCCGAGCACGCGCATGAGCACCGAGCGGCGCGGGTGGTACCTGGCCTCTTCGGGGGTGATGCGACCCGAGTCGACGAGCCGCTGCACGAAGGTGTGGTCGGTCGTGATCTGGGTGAGCGTGTCGTCGCGGTACAGGTAGACACGGGAATCGCCGATGTGGGCGAGCACGGCGTAGTCGTCGACCATGACCAGCGCGCTCACGGTGGTGCCGAGCCCCGCGAGCTCGGGTTTGGCCTTGACCGTCTCGATCAGGCGCGATGCGGTGTCGGCGATGGCGTCGCGCAGTGCCCGCTCGGCATCCGACGGGGTCTCATAGGCGTGGTCGAGGGCCGCCAGGCGGTTGATGGCGATGCTGGATGCCACGTCGCCGCCGGCGTGCCCGCCCATGCCGTCGGCGACGGCGAACAGGTTCGATCCCGCGTAACCGGAGTCCTGGTTGTTGGAGCGCACCTTGCCGGTGTGCGAGATCGCCACGCTCGAGCCCTGGAAGACCATGTGCCGACGTTCCGCTACTTCCGCAGCTCGAAGGTCGTCGCGCCGACCTTGATGGGGGCGCCGACCTTGATCGGAACGGGGGCGGCCACGCGCTTGCCGTCGTGCCAGGTGCCGTTGGTGGAGTCGAGGTCCTGGATCATCCACTGGTCGCCCCACAGCACCAGGCGGGCGTGGTGGCTGGAGGTGTAGTCGTCGCGGATCACCAGACCCGACTCACTGGAGCGGCCGATCGTGAGGGGTTCGTTGCCCAGCGGCAGTTCGAGACCCGCCTTCGGTCCGCTGGTGATGACGATGCGCGAGACGGTGCCGGTCGTGGCCGGGCCGCCGGCGACCGGTGAGGCGGCCGCTGCGGCGGGGCGCTTGGTGACGGGGGCGGTCAGATCGCTCGGACCGGCGGTGGGCACGGCTGCGGCGGCGGGTTCGGGGAGCTTGCGCACCTTCACGCCGAACAGGTCGGCGCGCAGCGAATAGATGACGGCGAAGACGAAGAACCACAGCAGCACGAGGAACCCGATGCGCAGCAGCAGGAGGGTCAGCTCACTCACCGGCACCCCCTCGCACGTCGAACGCGCGGGTGGCGTCGGAGGCCGCCCGCGACGGACGCGGCGGCTGGGCCTGCGGGACGACGCGGAAGACGATGTCGGTGCGGCCGATCGTGACGGTCGAATCCGGCGGCAGCGGCGCTTCGGTCACGCGCCGACCGTCGAGCTTGGTGCCGTTGGTCGAACCGAGGTCGCGCACCATGGCACGCTCGCCGTCCCAGAGGATCTCCACGTGGCGGCGGCTGGTGCCGGCATCCGGGATCGTGATGTCGGCATCGCTGCCGCGGCCGATCACGGTGCGCCCCTTGCCGAGCACGTGCCGGGCGCCGTTGATGTCGATGACGCCGCGCCAGGCGACGGCACCCTGCGCGCTCTGCGAATCGACGCGGAGGGTGCCGGTGGTGAGGTCGTCGTCGCGCTGGATGCCGATGGTCACCGGGCCGGCGAAGCTGTAGCCCTGCGCGCGGGCGTGCGCGGTGACGAGGGTGTGCAGCTCCTCACCGAGCGTGGAGCCGAGCGCGCGCATGCGCTCCTCGTCACTGGGAGCCAGGCGCACGGTGAAGCTGTTGGGCGCGAGAATGCGGTCGCGGCTGACCACCGCGGCTCTGGCGTCGAGCTCGGCGCGCAGCGCCGATGCGATCTCGACGGGCTGGACGCCGCTGCGGAAGGTCTTCGCGAACGCGCCGTTGACGGCGCGTTCAAGCCCCTTCTCGAAGCTGTCTAGTAGTCCCACACGTCTCCTCAGGCAGGCAGACCGGTCGCTACATGCTAGTTGGAAGGACTGGGAGATCGCGGCCTCACCGCAGGAATCCGCAGGAAATCAAGGGATCTGCGATGCCGGCGACGGTGTTTCGAGGGTGTCGCGGCGTCTTCCGGCCACGATCCGGGTCGGTGGCGGGCGCGGCATCCCGGGTCGGAAACGTGATATTGTCGGGAAGTTGAGTCCGCGCATGTCGTGGCTCGCGCGAGTGGCGGAATAGGTAGACGCGCTGGCTTCAGGTGCCAGTGCCCGCAAGGGCGTGGGGGTTCAAGTCCCCCCTCGCGCACAGCAAGACGAAGGGCCCCCGATCCGGGGGCCCTTCGTCGTTCCCCGCACCGTCCTCCGGCCCTGCCCATCGGCCCGTGAGACTACATCTGGCGGCCGAGACAACGGTCGTTTCCCGATGTCTCGGCCGCCAGTTGTGGCCTCAGCGAGCGGATGCCGCGCGGAGCGCTCCCGCGGCGGGGCGGCGGGGCGGCGGGGCGGCGGGGCGTGTGCACTAGGGTGAGGTGGCACTACGGGGGAAGGGTGCAACGTGGCCGACGGGTGGGGGCGGCGGAGCGGGCCGGGCGCGACTGGATGCGGCGCGGGTTGAGTATCGCGAACGCCGCGGCGCGGGGCGGCGCGGTGACACTGGGCGGCCAGCTGCTGCGGTTCGGCGTGCAGGCGGTGGGCATCGTGGTGCTCGCGCGTCTGATCGAACCGGCCGACTTCGGAGTCTTCGCCATGGTGGTGGCGGTGGTCGGCATCGCGACGGTGATCGGCGACTTCGGCCTGTCGATGGCAGCCGTGCAGTCCCGCACGATCACGCATCAGCAGCGGAGCAACCTCTTCTGGACCAACACACTGCTCGGCGCCGTGCTGTGCGTCGTCGGCGTGCTCGGCGCACCGGCGCTGGCGGCGTTCTACGGCCGACAGGAGGTGGTCCCGATCATGCAGCTGCTGGCGGTGACCTTCTTCCTCGCCGCGGTGACGGCGCAGTTCCGCGCCGAGCTGTCCGTGCAGATGCGCTTCACGTGGCTCGCGGTCACCGACGTCGTGGCATCCGTCGTCGCACTGGGGACGGCGGTCGCCACCGCCGTGCAGGGCTGGGGATACTGGGCGCTCGTCGGTCAACAGATCGCTCTCGTCGTGGTCCCCCTCCTGCTCCTCCCGCTCGGTGCCCGCTGGGTGCCGGCCCTGCCCAGGCGCGACGCGGGCATGGGGGCGCTGTACCGCTACGGGGCGAACACCCTCGGAGTGCAGCTGTTCACCTACGCCACCTCCAACGTCGACAGCATCCTCATCGGTCGCGTGTGGGGTGCCCCCGCATTGGGTGTCTACGATCGGGCCTATCAGCTGTTCCGCCTCCCGATGACGCAGATCGCGGCACCGATGACCCGCGTCGCCGTGCCGGTGCTCTCGCGGATGCAGGCCGATGCGAGGTTCACCGCCTACGTGCACCGGGCGCAGCTGATCCTGGCCTACTGCTTCGGCGGCGTCTTCTTCCTGCTCGCGGCCGTCGCCGACCCGCTCATCGAACTGGTGCTCGGCCCGGGGTGGGGGGCGGTCGCCCCGATCTTCGCCATACTGGCGATCGGGGGTGTCTTCCAAGGAATCGGTTTCGTCTACTACTGGGTCTTCCTCTCCCTCGCTCTCACCGGGCTGCAGCTGCGATGGACCCTCATCGGACGATCCGCCATGGTGGCGATGATGATCGTCGGGGTCGCCTTCGGTCCGGTGGGTGTGGCGCTCGGGTCGACGCTCGGACAACTGCTCATGTGGGGGCTGATCACGATCTTCCCGCTTCGCCGTACCGGCATCGCCGCCGGCCCGTTGCTGCGCATCGCCGGTCGCCCGTTGCTGCTGTTCGCGCCGGTGAGTGCGCTGTGCTTCTGGCTGTCGATGACTGTCCTGGACGGATGGAACGCGATGGCGCAGCTCGCGCTGCTCGGCGGGCTGATCGTCGTCTACCTGTCGGTCTGCCTCGCGCTGTGGCCGGGTCTTCGCCGGGATGCGCGGCAGCTGGGCGCCTCGCTCCAGCGCGTCCGCGCCGGATGAGCGGCCCGACAGGCCAGGTCATCTCCGCTCAGCGACTCGCCGTCTCGCGGCGCACGCGGCGGTAGACCTCCGCGTAGGCGGTGGCGATGCGCTCCCACGATCTGTCGCCGAGGTCGGGCTCACCATGCACCGCGGCCGTCGCCGCCAGCGCCGTCGCGACATCGTGGGCCTGGAGGTCCCCGTCGAAGAGGTGCACCCAGCCGGCCCCGACGGCCGCCGCCAGCTGCGCGGTCGCATCGGTGCGTGGCACGAGCACGGGACGGTTCAGGGACAGGGCGACGAGCAGGATGCCGGAATTGTGCAGCTCGCGGTAAGGCAGCACGATCAGCTGAGCCGCGGTGATCTCGGCCACGAGCGTCGCATCATCGACGAAGGCGAGCGTGGCCGACACGCGGTGCCCCGGCGGCAGGGCGTCGAGCTGTGCTGTCAGTGGTCGTCGGGTGTCGGGCGCCGGCTCACCGACGACGCGCAACTCCCACCCGTGCTCCGCTGCGAGCCTGACCAACCGGGGCACGTTCTTGTAGGCCTCGATCCGGCCGATCGTCAGAAGTCTTCCGTCCACGCGAGACGCGGCGGTCAGGCGACCGAACTGCCTGCGGTAGTCCCCGTGCGGGATGACCACTTGGGGGATGCCGGGGACGCTCGGGGTGTCCTGGTTCAGGGCGACGCGGACGCGGGCGGCGTCGGTGATCCGGTTCATCAGACGCCGTTGCCGCGCCGAGAGCGCGGAGTGCGGCTCGAGGTTGTGCACGGTGTGCACGATCGGCATCCCGCGTCTTCGCCACCGCAGCAGGAGCAGCCTGGTCAGCATCCGCTTGACCAGGCCGGCGCCGGCGGAGCGCGAGCGCACGAAGAACTCCGGCCAGTGGATGTGCACCACGTCGTAGGGCCCGACGAGCGCCTCACGCCAGGAGAAGTACACGAACTCCACGTCGCCGGGAGCGTCGCGCGTCACCTGGTCGATGAACTTGATCGTGGGACCCGGCGGCCCGACGGATTGCAGCACCCGCATGTCAGGGGGCCGTTCGCTGCGTGGCTGCTTCGGACTCGTCCAGACCGATGCCGTATCGACGCCGGAGCCGCTGGTCCACCGACGCGCGCCACAGGGTGGCCGGCCAGAGCAGGAAGAAGGGCTCCCGACAGTAGAACAGCACGGTGGATGCCAACTCGTGCGCGACGGCCTTCAGCTGCCACCGCGCGGGAGCTCGCGACCAGCCGTGCACCCACTCGATCCCGCCGGCGACGCCGACCGGAAGGCCGCCGCGCAGCGCCCGGAGTCCCAGTGCGACGTCCTCGTTGTAGAGGAAGTAGGACTCGTCCCAGGCGCCGATCCCCTCGAAGTCCTCCCTGCGTGCTGCGACCGCCGCACCGGTGATCCAGACCACCGCGGCGTGTTCGTGTTCGCGTTCGACCGCGCGCAGGTACCGGGCGTCGGTATCGCGCCGACCGAGGCGGTTGCCGATCTTCCAGGCCAGGAACGGCCAGCCCCGCCCGTTGTGCTGATACCCGCCGTTGGGGTGGGTCAGCCTGGGCGAGAGGAGCCCGCCGTGCAGCAGGAGAAGTCGCGCCAGCTCGCTCAGATCTTCCGTCTGGACACGAAGGTCGGGGTTGGCGAAGAGGATCAGATCGCCACGGGCCATCTCGAGACCGATGTTGTTGGCAGCGGCGAATCCGATGTTCCGTCCGGTGCGGAACACCCGGGCGCCCCGTTCCGCCGCCACCGCGACGGTGTCGTCGGCCGACCCGTTGTCGACCACGATCCACTCCACGGTGTCGTCGAGGCGCACGTTCGACCAGTACGTGCGCAGGTCCTCTGCGCTGTTGTACGTGACAGTGACCAGAGACCACATCATGATGCCCGGATCCCGTGCTCCGGCCAGCGCGAGCGTCCGAGCGCGCGGAAGACCGAGCGTGCCACGTGCGGTGAGCACTTCGCGGCGGCGCAGGTGATCAGTGTGCGTCCGTCGCCCGGGCGCACACCCAGGAGATCCGCCCATTCCAGTCGCGCGACGAGCTCAGGAGATGTGTCCTCGTCGATCCGGGTGAACCGCCAACTCTCCCGCAGGGCGCGGGCGATGATCAGGCAGCGGAACTGCACGGCGGCTCGCTTCAGCGCGGGCGAGGGTTCCATGTGCGTCAGCGACTCCGTGGCGATCGCGAGGAGGCGCACGAAGTTGTCGGGTTGGGCCACGCCGCCGTTGCTGATGGAACCGTCCCGCTGGACATAGGTGTACAGCGTGTCGGGGATCACGGTGACCCGCTTCATGCGAGGGAGCAGACGCAGCAGCGCACCGTGGTCGGATTTGGATCTCATGAGGGGGAATGGGCTCGTCCCGAGCACATCGCGGCGGAACAGCTTGTTCCACATCGCGCCGGTCCCTCGCAAGAGGAGCCGTGCTGCTCGGTCGTCGACGAGGGTGACCGCGCGCCGGTAGCGGACGACCGGCTCGCAGCGGCTGAGATCGGGGCCGTATCGGTACTCCGCCGAGCACACGGCGACGTCGGCGTCGGCCGCCTGGATCGCGGTCACCATCCGTTCCAGGAACCGGTGGGACCAGAGGTCGTCCACGTCGGCGAACCAGACGTAGTCGCCGGTGGCGACGTCGTTGCCTCGGTTGCGCGCCGCAGCCACGCCCAGGTTCCGGCCGTTGCTCACGACGCGCACCCGCGGGTCGTGTCGTGCCGCCGCGCGGATCGCGGCCAAGGTCCCGTCGGTCGATCCGTCGTCCACCACGATGACCTCGAAATCGCCGCAGGTCTGTGCGCTCAGCCTCGCCAGCGCGGTCATCACATGGGCCTCGGCGTTGTACGCGGCCATGACCACACTCACCAGCGGCCGGGCGCTCATCCGGACCCCTGTCCGATGAGGGTGGGCACGACGGGACGCGCCGAGAAGGTCAGCGGCAGGATGGCCAGCAGCGTCACGAAGGGAAGCACCTCGACGGATTGGTAGATCACCGTCTGGGCGACGCACGCGGCGGCGCCGGCGCGCACCCAGACGTCTGCGGTGGGCGCGGCGCGCACCACCGCCAGGAGCAGCCAGTAGGTCGCGACGGCACCGACGATGCCCAGGTTGAGCAGTTGTTGGAGCAGGCTGGATTCCACCACCCCGAACGAGACCCCACCGAAGTTGCGGGTGATGTTCGTCACGAGGCCGGTGTGGCTGCCCAGCAGCAGCGGACTCCGGCTCCACGTCTCGAAGCCGGCGGCCCACTGCGCGACGCGGCCGGCGTTTCCGGACGACTCGAGGTCCAGTGCGCTGAGAGCGCGATCGAGCACCGGTGACCCCTGCAGGAACAACAGCACCGCCGCCACGACCAGACCGACCACCAGCAGCGTCGCCAGACGCGTGGACACGGTGCGACTGAACAGCAGCGCGAAGACGAGGGTGAGCGCGAGGATCATCATCCCCGACCGGGAATAGCTCAACAGGACGCCGGCGACGGCGACGCCGGCGCACACGAGCGGGACGGGCCGGCGGTGGCGCATCCACGCCCCGACGAGCAGGATCGCCAACACGCTGAGGACGAGCGGGTAGTGGAGGTAGCTGCCCGTGAGCCCTGCCGGCCGCACCTGCAGGGCGACGGATGCCTGGTCCGAACCGGCGGCGAATGTCCACCCCAGGTACTGCTGCCCCGAGGCGACGGCGACCTGGACGAGCACGACGGCGCTCGCTGCGGGGGTGACCACGCGGAGATTGTCCGAGACCCGGTCGCGATGCGTTCCCCAGCACAGCATCAGACCCAGCACAGCGAAGGTCGCGACGTAGAGCGCGGGGGCGATGAGAGAGTCCAGATGCCACGTGTTCAGGGTGATGATCGCCGATGCGACGCCCCCGATGACGAGGATGTACAGCGCGACGTATCCGCCCCACCGGACGGCCCCACCGGGCAGCGCTGCTCCCCGACGGTGCAGGATCCATACGAGCGCCAGGGCGCAGATCAGCTGGACGGCGTACGCCACCTGCTTGCCCGTGACGACCTCGATCACCCCGCGCGACGTCACCGCCAGCAGCAGCACGAACACCGCCGGCGTCGTCTGCCAACGCGTCCCGGCCGCGCTGTCCGCAGCGGCGTCACGACGTGCGATGGCGGTGACGGTCATGCGACGGTCTTCCCCGCCGCCTCGGCCCAGCAGCGCAGGGCGGCGCCGGCCGCACCCACGGCACGGCGGTCATCGTCGGCGTGCGCGTAGACCGACTCGAGGTAGGGCCCGACGGCATCCGGTGCGTCCGCTGTCACGCCGTCCTCGAGGCAGAGGCCGGCCGGTCGCATGGTGCGGGCGATCTTCACATCGGGATGCCCGATCACGATCGCCGGCGCGGCCCCGTCGACCGCACCGACGATGAGTGCGTGGATGCGGTTGCCCAGCACCAGAGCCGACCGCTGGTAGATGCCTCGCACTTCCCGCTCCAGCGTCGTGAGGTCGTCGGCCTCGGTCCCGGCATGGGCGACACCGAGGCGCTGCGCGAGCAGAGCGGTTCCGGCGCGGTCGCGCAGAGTCTGGCTCACCGCGATGGGCTCGAGCCCTCGCTCGCGCGACCACTCGATCACCGCGTGCAACACGGCATCCGAGGGGAGTGGTCTGTCCGTCCGGTAGGCCAGGGCGAGGTTGCGGCGCTCGTGCTCGGCGCCCTCCGGCGACAGGGCGAAGGCCCAGTCAGGGCACACGTCGCCGCGCCCGTACAGGTTCCGGGATGTCTCGTCCCGCCAGGCGTTGACCCGCGCGAGGCGCACCGCGAGCTCGTGGCCGAGGCTCGCCGGCCGCGCACGGTCGCGAGCCCCCACGCCCAGTCGGAACCCGGGGTTCCCGACCAGACGACCCAGCATCAGCAGCCAGGCCGATGCGCCCCCCAGCGCGAACTCTGTGAGGCTGGACGAGATCTCACCCGGATTGGCGAGGAAACGCGAGCGGCCTCGGCGCAGCATCCCCACGGATGCAGCCGCCAGCCAGCGCGGGAGAGAGCGGTATGTGCGTGCATCCCGGGGGAGCTCGAGGGCGGCGACGTAGTCGTCCGGCGCAGCGCCGAGGTAGACGTGCCATCGACGATCGGCACCGAGTGCATGCGCGAAGGCTCGTCGCAGCAGTGCGTCCCCCAGGTTGTCGTACTGCCCGGAGAGGTAGGTGAACGTCGCGGGGGGAGCGATCCCGGGCCGCGACGACGCGTCAGGCGACGCCGCAGCGATCACCGACGACACGATTTCCCCAGATCATGACTTCCCCCATAGAAGTGCCCGATGACCGACCGCACAGTCGTCGTGAGGTCGGTATGGCCCTTCCAGGCCGTCGGGTGCTGCACACCATAGCAGGAAGCCTTTCGCCCGCAAGCGGTGCGGGGAAGCGCTCGCCGAGGCGTGACCGACGGAAGGTTGTGTATTTCCTGAAAGCTGGATACAGTCCGAGCAACTCGCTCCGGCGAGAGCAGGAAACCGCTGCATCGTGGGGATGTGGTGGTCCGAAGAACCCGACGCCCGTTCGCATCCTTGGGGGGATGGGGTGTCGCTCGTGCCCGTGGGGAGACACGACATGCGTCAGTCAGTGATCAATGCAGATCGCAACGGTGAGACGGCGAAACCGTCTCGATGGTCGCGCCGACTGCGGGGCGGTGCCGTCGCTGCGGCACTCGCGCTCGTGTGCTCGGGGCTGGTCGTCCCACCGGCCGCGGCGCACGAATACGAGCTGCCGACGTCGCCGTCGCTGTGGCCGTCCGCGTACTCCCCGTTGCCGACGGCGGAGCTGGTCGGCGACAACAGCCGGGCGCTGACCTTCGACGGCACCGACCCGGGTCTGCACGATGCTGACGGGCAGGACACCGGATTCACGATGGTGCAGCCCTCGAGCGCCGACCAGTCCGCGGCGATCGACCCGACGGCTCAGTACCAGGGGTATTACCTCCCGCAGTTCCTGAACGTCGCTGATGGCAAGCTCACCCTGAACCCCACCAAGGGCATCGCCTTCCTGATTCCTCCCGCGAATGCGGCCGGCAACGACCGCTGGAAGAACACGCAGGACAACACCCTCGGTGTGCCCATCGACCCGGCCGGCACCAAGATGGTCTTCACCACAACGCTGTCGATGCCGTCCAACGCCGCCGACTCGGCGCAAGGCGGCATCTGGTTCGGCCCGAACGACGACAACTACCTGAAGCTCGTCGTCGCGGCCACCAGCGCCACGGTGCGCCAGGTGCAGCTTTCCCGCGAGGTCGGTGGCGTCACGAACACCGCTGCCGGCACGATCGACCAGGTCAGCGTGAACAACCTGACCATCCCGGCGACCACGCCGGTGACGCTCGCGCTCACCGTCGACGCGCTGACCAACACGGCGTCGGCCACCTACAGGCTCGGCACCGGAGCGAGCGTCAACGTGGGCTCGGTGCCGCTCCCGGCGAACTTCACCAACGGCGACCTCGTGCCCGCCGTCTTCGACACCCCCGACGCGCAGACGAACGGTTTCGCGGGCCTCTTCGCCACGCGGCGCAACATGGCGAACGAGACGGTCGCCGTCCCCTTCGTCTTCGACGACTTCACCGTCACCGAGCTCGACAGCGTCGCTCCGGCCGCCCCGGCCGACCTGTCCGTGTCGAGCTCGCCGCAGGCCAACCAGTTGCAGTGGAACCCGCCCGCAGACGCCGACATCGCCGGCTATCGGGTCTATCGATCGGCAACGGCTCCGGTGGCGACAACGGCGGAGAACCTCCTGACGCCCGGCCTGATCGCCGAGACCACCTACGCCGACGGTGCCGTCTTCGTGGGGCAGTCGTGGAACTACGCCGTGCACGCGGTGGATGCCTCCGGCAACGTCTCGCCCGCGGCCGCCGTCGCCGCCGTCGTTCCCGCTCCCACCGGTGACCTGGTCGGAAAGTACGACTTCACGACCGCGGCCGGGCCGGTCTCCGCCGGCTACACACGGGACAGCGGCGCGGCTTACAGCGGCGCTGCGGGCTTCGGATGGGTCACCGCCGATGGTGACGGACCCTTCGACTTCTCCCTCAATTCCCGGGTGCGCACCGACCTCAACGGGATCACCGACACCCGCCTGACCACTCTCGTCCACATGCAGTACGGCACGTCCTCCACGCCCAACCCGACCACGGGTGTCGTGTCCGAGCAGGGCGTGTGGGAGCTGGCGGTTCCCAACGGGCGCTACAACGTGGTCGTCGCCGCCGGCGACACCAGCAACGGCAACTTCGACAGCTCCCACACCCTCATGGTCGAGGGCGCGACGGCTGTCGATCACTTCTCCGGTGCCGCTCCGCTGTACTTCGACCAGGGCGTCGTCGAGGTCGAAGTCCTGGACGGCAGGCTCACCGTCGCGCCGGGCGTGGATGCAGCCACCAAGAACACGAAGATCTCGTTCGTCGAGGTCTACGCGCTGCCCACGCCGCCGCTGGACGCGGTCGACGGCCTCGCCGCGACGCACGACGACGAGTCCGACACCGTCCAGCTGAACTGGGCGCCGGTGGACGGCGCCGAGGGGTACAACGTCTACCGCAGCACCACGAGCCCCGTCGACACCACGAGCCCGCTCAACTCCGCGCCGCTGACGACCACGTCCTTCACGGACGACGACGTCGCGCCGGACGCGACGTACCACTACACGGTCGTCGCGATCTCGGCCGACGCGCCGAGCTCGGCACCGGCGGCGGAAGTCAGCGTGACCATTCCGGCGGCGCCCGTCGTCATCGTCCCGCCCGCCGCACCCGGCGGCGTGACGGCGACGGCCGACGCCGACAGCATCGTCGTCGATTGGGATGCCGTCGCCGACGCGACCGGGTACCGGGTCTACCGTTCCACGACGACCACGATCTCCACAGCCGGCGAGCCGCTGGCACAGCCGCAGTCGACGTCGTTCGACGACGCGACCGCGGTCATCGGGACGACCTACTACTACGTCGTGGTCGCGGTGAAGCAGGAGGGCGAGGCGGCCGCCGTCTCGGCCGCCTCGGCTGTGGTCTCGGCCTCGGTCGCGCAGACCCCGCCGCCCGGAGCGTGCGAGCTGTCGGAGTGGTCGGTGGATTACTTCGCGGGTTCGAAGCTGGCCGGTGCGCCGGTGGCGGAGTTGTGTGTGGGGGAGATCGACCAGTCGTTCGCGGCGGGTGTCGCCCCGACGGCGGGGGTGTCCTCGACGTACTACTCGGCACGGTTCTCGAAGACGATCGACGAGGGCGCGGGCACGTATGTGTTCGACGTGGTCCATGACGATGGTGTGCGGGTGTTCGTCGATGGTGAGCAGATCATCGGTGCCTGGTTCAACCACAGTGGTCAGACGCCCAAGACGGCGTCGGTGAACTTGGCTGCCGGTCCTCACGAGATCGTGGTGGAGTACTACCAGGCGACGGGTGACGCGAAGCTGATCGTGTCGTACGAGCGCACCGGGGCTCCCTCGTGTGAGGCGTCCGGGTGGTCGGTGGATTACTTCGCGGGTTCGAAGCTGGCCGGTGCGCCGGTGGCGGAGTTGTGTGTGGGGGAGATCGACCAGTCGTTCGCGGCGGGTG
>NZ_JBHVRF010000001.1:0-74565 GCF_042885955.1 Microbacterium sp. NPDC058021 | reverse complement strand
GAACTTGGCTGCCGGTCCTCACGAGATCGTGGTGGAGTACTACCAGGCGACGGGTGACGCGAAGCTGATCGTGTCGTACGAGCGCACCGGGGCTCCCGACACGACACCGCCGGCGCCGCCGACCGATGTCGCGGCCACGGCCACGGACGACTCGCGGCTCGTCCTCACGTGGGATGCCAGCACGTCCAGCGATGTCGCCGGGTACAACCTGTACCGCTCGACGCAGCCGAACGTCGCGGTGACCGCGGCGAACAAGCGCAACGTGTTCCCCATCACCGATGGCGACTACCTCGACATCGTCGAAGCGGACACCACCTACTACTACGTGATGACCGCGGTCGACCAGGCCGGCAACGAATCGGTCGCGTCGTCCGAGACCAGCGGCATCCATGTCTCGACGCCGGACGAGGAGGCACCCGCGGCACCCACGGGGCTGACGGCGGCCAACGGGGACGGCGAAGTGACGCTGACGTGGATCGCGTCGACGGCGACCGACGTGAGCGGGTACCGCGTGTACCGCTCGCTCGAGGCCGGCGCTTTCCTCGGCGACCTCGTCGTCTCGGGCGATCAGCTGGTGGCCGGCACCACGTGGAACGACGCGGCTGCCGACAACGGCACCACGTACTTCTACCAGGTCACCGCCGTCGACACCTCGGGGAATGAGTCGTCGCCGTCGAACGAGGCCTACGACACTCCTCGGGAGACCAACGACGTCGACGTGAAGGTCGACTTCACCGCCACCGACGCGGTGCCCGCCCCCGGGTACCTCGCCGACTGGGGCCAGGCGTACGGTGCACGCACCAGCGCCGGGCAGGGGACGGGGTACTCGTTCGGTTGGACCGACGATGACGGCCACGCCGTCTCGCTGGTCGGAAACGGTCGTGATCGCGAGCGCGCCGGGATCGACCCGCGCCTGGACTCGGTCGTGCACATGCAGTACGCCGACGTCGACGGCGGCAACGGCGCGAACGGCGTCAAGATCGACGGCCAGTGGGAGCTCGCACTCCCCGGTGGGCTGTACGAGGTCACCGTCGCGGTGGGTGACCAGGCGGGCGCTGAGGCATACGACTCGCAGCACGTGATCAACGTCGAGGGCTCCCTCGCGATCAACGGGTTCCAGGGGTCGGCTGCTCAGGAGTACACCACCTACACCGCGACCGTCGGCGTCTGGGACGGACGGCTCACCCTCGACGCACTCGGTGGCTTCAACACCAAGATCGCCTACGTCGACGTTCTGGGAGTGCCGTTCGAGCAGCCGCATGTGACGACGATCTCGCCGGAGAACCGCGAGGCGGCGGCGGATCCGCAGGGCGGCGTCGCAGCCAACTTCGCCAAGGTGCACGCCGGCGGCGGCGTCGACAACCCGTCGATGATCGGCAATGTGCGTGTGTTCAAGGTCGCCGACGGCACCGAAGTCGCAGGAACGGTGAACAGCTCCGGCGGCAACGACACGATCAACTTCTACCCGGACGGCGGGTTCCTGCCGAACACGGCGTACCGGTTGGAGATCGGCCCCGGGGTCAAGGACCTGTTCGGCAACGCCTTCCTCCCGTTTTCCTCGGTGTTCACCACCGGCGCGGGCGTGATCATCGGCGGAGACGAGTTCACGCCGTTGACCAACGTGGCGTTCGAGAAGGTCGAGATCACGCTGCCCGGCGTCAACAAGTTCTGGGCTTCGTTCACCTTCGGACCCGACGGCAAGCTCTACGGCTCCACCATCGGACAAGGGCTGTACCGCTTCACGGTGAACGCGGACGGCACGCTGTCGAACATGGAGGACCTCGGATACCAGGGCTACGCCATGATCGGCCTCCTGTGGGACAAGAGCTCCACGGCGACGGACATGCGCCTGTGGGTGACGAAGACCTCGGCGAACGTCGGCAACGAGCAGGCGCAGTTCATCAGCGGCATCAGCCTCCTGACCGGCGCGAACCTGCAGAACGAGAAGAAGATCTTCTCGGGCCTGCCCCGGTCGCAGTCGGACCACCTCACCAACTCGATGGTCTACGGTCCGAACGACGACATCCTGGTGCTGCAGGGCTCGAACCAGGCAGCCGGCGACCTCGACGGCTCGTGGGGCCAGCGTGGCGAGCAGCTGCTCACGGCGGCGCTCCTGCACTTCGACCCCGATCACCCGCGCATCCAGGCTGCGGTCGCCGACGCGGAAGGTGACAACCCCCAGCTGGTGCAGACCGCGTCTTCCGGACTCGCCGGTGAGAATGCGGCGAACGGATACAACGCCGCCGCGCCGTACAACCCGTTCGCGGCCAATGCTCCGCTGAAGATCTACGCGACCGGCATCCGCAACGCCTACGACCTGACCTACCACTCGAACGGCCACATCTACGTCGCCACGAACGGCACCGCCGGCGGCGCCAACTCGCCCGGCATGAACTACAACGCAGCGGCGGGGACCTTCACCCGGGTGGCGGCGCCGGGCATCCCGGGGTTCAGTTCGGTCAATGGACAGGACGTGACGGCGGCCTGCCAGGCGCGCGTGGCGCGCACGGCGGCCGATCCGACGGTGCCCGACTACGTTCCGACCTCGGTGCCCGCGGTGGGCAACCACCCCACCCAGCGTGACCACCTGTACGACGTGAAGCAGGGCTGGTACTACGGCCACCCGAACCCCACGCGATGCGAGTTCGTGCTGCACGAGGGCAACGACCCCGCGAACCCGCCGAAGTGGGCGGGGCAGGGCGGATCGAAGTACGGCTCGGGCGTGAAGGCGGAGCCGAACTACGGTGGCGTCGCCTACGACTTCGAGTTCAACAAGAGCCCGAACGGCACGATCGAGTACAAGAGCGAGACCTTCGGTGGCCAGCTGAAGAACCGCATCGTCGTGGTGCGCTTCTCCAACAACAACGACCTCATCTTCCTGCAGGCCGATCGCGCGAGCGGCGAGATCCTGGGTGGACAGACGGAGGTGGGCATCACCGGCGTCGCGAACTCGACGATCGGTGGCGTCGGCGGCTTCAACGATCCGCTCGAGGTCGTCGAGGACACTCGGAACGGCAACCTGTACCTGAACCAGTACGACCGCGCAGGCAACCAGCAGAAGCTCTACCTGCTGCGGGTCCCCGCCAATCAGCAGGCCGCGAAGATCGGCGTGGACAAGAGCGAGCTCGTCTTCTCCGCCGTCACCAGCAACGGGCCGCTCGTCGACTCGACCGCCGCGCACCGCACGGATGCCGAGTCGATCACGGTGACGAACTCCTCGCCGGAGACCCAGGCGCTCAGCGTCAGCGTCACCGGTGCGAACGCCTCGGAGTTCGCGGTGCAGGGGACCGTCCCGACTTCGTTGGCGCCCGGTGCCTCCGCGACCTTCACGGTGCGCTTCACGCCTGGCACGACTGCGGGCAACCGCTCCGCAGCCCTCACCGTGACCGGCGGCCCCTCGACGGTGTCCGTAGGCCTGCACGGTCTCGCGATGAGCGGGATCCAGGGCGGCTACGAGCCGACCTTCGCGCAGGTCGTCACGACGCTCGGTTTCAACGTGAACGTCGGCTGGACGAACCTTGCGGGCGGCATGCAGCCGGTCGCCAAGGGAGACGAGGTTCTCGAGCCGCTGTTCGTCAAGGCGGGTTCGGCCAACGTCACCTGGAAGCCGCTGTCGCACTATGCGCCGGCCGACTCCGTCACCTTCGGGTGGTACTCCGGGGACGGTACCGCCGATCAGCGCACCGTGCTCGGCAGCATGGACGGAACCAAGAGCGGCGGCTACCAGTCGCTGCTGCCACCCACCGGCCCCAACTCGACGATGTCCTTCGACCCGGGGCAGTCGGAATTCGGACTCTTCTACTACTCCCCGTACTTCAACCGATACGGGTTCACGGAGGACCGGCTCAACTCTCCCGCCGCGAGCGCGCACCGGGCGCGCATCTATCCGGCCAAGAACCGCAACGGCGTCGCCATCCCGAACAGCTACCTCGTCGCATTCGAGGATGCCGACAACGGTGACTACCAGGACTACGTGTTCCTGGTGACGGGGCTCAAGCCCGTCACCGACACCGGTTCGGGCGGCGACGCGGTGAAGGTGGACTTCACCACCGCGTCGGGCGACCTCGCCGCAGGCTACCTGCGCGACTACGGCCAGGCATTCGGGCCCCGCACGGGTGCGGGCCAGGGCAGCGGGCTGACCTTCGGATGGAAGAACGTCGACAACGAGGACGATCTGGACATCTCCGTGGGCGGCACCACCAACGCCGGCAACGGTCGCGACCGCAACAGCGCCCAGAGCGACATGCGGCTGGACAGCTTCATGCACATGCAGCCGGAGACGGTCCCGTCGTTCAACGGAACGCCGCTGGACGCGTACTGGGAGATGCAGGTGCCCAACGGCGTGTACCAGGTGACGATCGGCGTGGGGGACCCGTCGGTGAACTCCGACCCCGAGGTGCACGCGGTCGACGTCGAGGGTGTCAACGTCGTGAGCGCCTTCACTCCGTCCGGTGCCGCCGGGTCGAACGGACGCCACAAGGTGTCCACCGCCACCGTCACCGTGACGGACGGACACCTGACGGTGATCGGCTCCGGGGTGAACACCAAGATCGGATTCATCGACATCGTCCCGTCCGACGGTCCGACCAACCCCGGCGGCGACGACCCCTCGGACGGCGCCCAGGTCAAGGTGCGCTTCCAGCCCGCCGCAGCTCCGCTGTCGGACGGGTGGACGGCTGAGACCGGCGCGGCGTTCTCGACGCAGCGTGGGTACGGCTGGCTCAACGCGGCGACCGACCAGCCGGTCGACCGCACGGTGGCCACCCGCCACCGCACCGCCCCGGTCGCCGGCATCGCGTATCCCACCGATGAGCGCTTGAAGACGTACGCCTTCCTCGACAATTCCACGCAGCCTACGTACACCACCGGATACTGGGAGTACGTCGTGCCCAACGGTACCTACGAGGTGGGGGTCTCCGTCGGAGATGCCAACTACATCGATTCGACGCACGGCGTTCTGGTGGAGGGGCAGCCGATCATCAACGGCTTCGTCCCGACCGGGGCGACGCCCTTCCAGACCGGAGTGCGCACCGTCGCCGTCACCGACGGGCGCCTCACCATCAGCAACAGCGGCACCAACACCAAGGTGAACTGGGTGTCGATCAAGGGTGACGCCTTGACGCCCACCGATCCGACGGCGCTGGCCAGGTACTCCTTCCGGCCGGCGACCGCCCCCGTTCCCGCGGGCTGGACCGCCGACACCGGGACGGCCTACAACGCCGTCACCGGCCACGGCTGGCTGGTGGACGGCATTCCCACCGATCGGTCGGCCATGACCCGCGTGCGCACCGCGCCCGCCGGGGACGTCACCCGGCAGGGGCTCATCCTCATGCAGAGCACGACCACCAGCGGCAGCGTGATCACCGGTGGCACGACGGGCGTGTGGGAGCGTGCGCTGGCGAACGGGACGTACACCGTCTCGGCATCCGTCGGCGACGCCGACTTCACCGACTCGGTCCACGGACTGACGGCGGAGGGGACTGCGCTGATCAGCGGCTTCGCCCCCACGACGGGGACGATGTTCGCCACGGGTACGGCGGAAATCACGGTGACGGACGGCAAGCTCACGCTGCAGCCCACCGGGGTCAACACCAAGCTCAACTGGGTGACGATCAGCGGCACCGCGATCACAGCGCCCAGCGTGATCGTCAACGTCAACGGTGCCCCGGTGCAGGACCAGGCCGAGACGGGAGAGGCGGTCGTGACGGCATCGGCCGTCGCGGCATCCGGAGCGTCCATCAGCTCGTTCACCTACTCGGTCAACGGGGGAGCGGCCCAGACCTACGGGGCTCCCATCGCACTCAGCACCGCGGGTGAGTACGTGCTGGTGTTCCAGGCGACGGACTCCGAGGGCAGGACCACCACACGCACGGTGGAACTGACCGTTCTCAACATCGGAGGCACGCTCGCGGTGAGCAACATGCAACTGCCGCGCCAGGCCGGCGGGGCTCCTCTTGCCGGACTCTCCGATGACGTCGTGGTGCTGCATCGCATGAACGCGGGCACCACTTCCGGGGGCACCCTGCTGTACCGCACGTACGACAGTGCGACGGTGAACCTGACGAACACCGGCACGAAGGACCTGCGGGTGACCTCCCTCGCGCTCGGCGGTGCCCAGCCCGCAGGGTTCGAACTCGTGGACGCGCCGGCGCTGCCGCTCACGCTGGCTCCCGGCGCGACCCAGCCCTTGACCGTCAGGTTCATCGCGGACAGCGGCGCGAAGGGCGTGCGCACCGCCACGATCACCATCGCGTCGAGCGACCCGGCGGCGGCGAACAAGACGCTCCAACTGCGCGGTGGCTACATGGCCGCGCCCGAGGGCAACAGCGAGTTGTCGCTGGAGCAGATCTTCCAACTGTTCAACAGCGCCACGACCTCGGGCAGCGCGGGCCTCGGCCTGGGCAACGGATCCGAGCTGCCGGGGGCTGCCCTGGACGGCGACGAACACCGCTCAGCGCTGTGGCAGCGGATGGACACCACCAAGCCGGTGCAGGCCGTGCAGCTGGCGGCGTTCCACGGGCAGGGAGGCACGGAGACGTTCACGGTCGGCAACCTGTCTGCGACGATGTCCGGCCTGGACGCGCAGTCGATCTACCCCAAGACGGGGGCGGGTGCGCTCACGGCCATCAACGGGGTGCCCAACGCGGCCACCTTCGCGATCGGTGTCAACGGCAAGCTCACCAGCCGTACCGACTACATCGCGGTCAAGACGTGGCCCGTCAAGAACGCCGCCGGGGCGATCGTGCCCGGGGCATGGTTCGTCGGCCACGACTACGTCAGCTCCGGGGGCGGTCCCACCTCGCCCGGCGGCTGCGGCAACGGCGCGACCAACTGCGACTTCCAGGACAACGTCTACCTCGTCACCAACGTGCTCCCCGTCACCGGCGACGCACAGCCGCCGGCAGCGCCGGCAGCGCCGACGGGTGCGGCGGACGCCACCGGAGTGAACCTGTCGTGGGCGGCATCCACCTCGAGCGACGTCATCGGCTACCGTGTCGAGCGGTCGGCGACTTCCGGTGGCACCTACACGGCGATCAGCGGTGGCGGCTTGGTGGCCGGCACCACCTTCCGCGACACCGCTGCCGCGCCGGCGGCGACGACCTACTACCGTGTGGTCGCCGTGGATGCCACCGGCAACGCCGCCCCCGGCACCTCGGCTGCGGTCGACACCTCGGCGCTCGTCATGGCGCCGATCCGGATCAACGCCGGTGGTGGTGCGGTGACCCTGAACGGGGTCGCTTGGCAGGCAGACACGTTCTTCTCGGGAGGGAAGTCGTACTCCAACTCGCAGGTACAGCAGATCGCCGGCACCAACGACGACCTGCTCTACCAGTCCGAGCGGAGCTCGACGACGGACCAGGGGTCGTTCAGCTACGCCATCCCGGTTCCGGCTTCGGGCAACTACCAGGTGACGCTCCACTTCGCGGAGATCTACCACGGCGCCACCGGTGGCGGCGCCGGCGGCACCGGAAAGCGCGTGTTCTCGGTCAACATGGAGGGCGGTCCCGTCGAAGTGGTCAACCTCGATCTGAACTCGAGGGTCGCACCCATGACGGCATACACCGAGACGCGCACGATCCCCGTCACGGACGGCACCCTGAACCTGGCCTTCACCGCCACGGTCAACCAGCCCAAGGTGTCCGCCATCGAGGTGATCCGCGTCCCCTGACCCGCGCGGGCCGCGCCGCCCCGCCGGGCCGTGAGAGCACAGCCGGTGGCCGAGACAATGGTCGTTACCCACTGTCTCGGCCGCCGGTTGTCGTCTCATCGGTCGGCGCGGAGGCGCGCGCGCGTCAGACGCCGTCGAGGACGGGGGGCAGTGCGTAGATGAGCTCCTCCACCTCGCGGCCGACGCCGGGGGCGTAAGCGCTGTCGCTGGCGATCTCGGCGAAGCCGTTGCGCTGCAGCACGGCGATGGCGGCGGCGTTGTGGGCGGCCACCCGTGCGAACAGCGGCCGGATCGGCTCCCGTGACACCAGCAGGCGCAGCGCCTCGGTCGCCACGCCCCGGCCCCATGCGTGGCGGGCGATCCAGAAGCTCACCTCGCGGTCCTCACCTACCGTGAAGGCGGCCGCGGTGCCGGCGAAGCCGCCGTTCTCCGTCACCACCAGGAGGGTGACGTCGTCGGCGGCGCGTTCGCGGGCGATCCAGGCGTCGAAGGCCGCCCGGTCGTCGGGGTCGTCGGCGGTGAAGGCCTCCTTCGCCACGGCATCCCGGTCGCGCATCATCTCGAACACGGCATCCAGGTCGTCATCGTCGAGGGGTCGCAGTTCCACATGTCCCATCCGGCCACGGTACTCGCGCCGTCCGCGACTCTCATCGGCGGCTCCGCCGACGCCTGTGCAACATTTTCGTCACCATCAGAAATCGGTGCTGACGCGCGCACCCGCATTGGCTACCGTATGAACCGTCGGGGCGGCCGCTTCGGCATCCTCATCAGCACGAAGGCAGTTCATGGCTACGCAGGGCACCGTCAAGTGGTTCAACTCCGAAAAGGGCTTCGGCTTCATCGCTCCCGACGAGGGCGGTGCAGACGTCTTCGCTCACTACACCGCCATCCAGGCCGGTGGGTACCGCTCGCTGGAGGAGAACCAGCGCGTGGAGTTCGAGGTCGCGCAGGGCCCCAAGGGCCTGCAGGCGGAGAACATCCGCCCCATCTGAGCGCTCAGTCGCTCTCGCCGCGCACCAGCTCCCAGCCGGCGCCGGCGAACTGACGCAGTGACGCGTCCGGCAAGAACGCCCGGACGAGTCCTGCGCCGATGCGTGCGAGATCCGCCTCGTCTCGGAAGAGCAGGTACAGGGTCTCGTAGCGCGGGTGGAACTTCTCCTTGAACCGGTGCAGCGAGCGGAAGCCGTACACCGGCTCGAGTGCCTCGGCGAGGCGCTCGCTCAGCGCGGCGATGATGCCGGCGTCGGGCGGATAGTCGTGGGTCAGGGGTGCCCCCGACAACGACATGATGCGCGCGCCCTCGGCGGAGAACTGCAGGGCGCTGGAGCCGATCAGGTACTCCATCACCGGAGGGAAGCCGTCTTGACGGCGCCGCATGAGGTCGAGGGTCCATCCCTCGATCCGATCATCACCGCTGTACACCGGCAGCCACGACAGGAATCCGTCGATGTCGCCCGCCGGTGACACGGCCAGCGCGAGCCGCACCTCCGGGTCGCTCGCCTCCGCGAGGCTGCCGAGCGTGAAGCCCATCTCGGGCAGGTCCTTGCCGCCCACCCAGCTCTCCGAGATCGCACGCAGCTGTGCCTGCACGCCCCACGGCTCGTCGACGAGCCGGGTGAGGCGGAAGGTCATCCCCTCGCGCTGGGCCCGGTTGAGCGATGTGCGCACGGGCTTCCACGCGTTGCCGCCGAAGCGCAGGCCCGGCAGATCGACGATGGTGTCGTCGGCCACCACGATGCTGCGCCAGTTCGACGGCACCTGCGCGCGGGTCTCCTCGCCCGCGCTGAACAGACACGGGACGAGACCGGCGCGTTCGGATGCCGCGATGAACTCCGCCACCGACTGAGCGCGCCCTTCGGGCGGCCCGAGGGGATCGGCGAGGGCGATGGCGACGCCGACGTGGCGCTCGAAGGCGACGATCCCCGTCGTCGTGCGCAGATACGACCTGTTCTGCCACGTCGTCATCCACGACAAGGTTCCGCCGCCGTGCGCGCGCAGCTCCGCCGCGGCATCCGTCGACGTCGGGGCGGGGGTGGTGCCGACTCCGCTGCGCCGACGCGCCCGGAACGCCGCGCGCGCCCACACCAGGTACGCGAGCAGGATCGCCCACAGTGCGGCGCGGCCGAGTACGCGCGTGAGGTCGCCGCCGTACGCGGCATCCGGAAGCCAGGACAGCTGCACACCCGCGACGACCACGACCGCCGAGGCGATGTTGACCGCGCCGAGCACGAGTGTCGCGACCCACGCCCAGCGGCGCCCGCGTCGTACCCCGCGGGCGAGCAGCGCGATGATCGCGAGGTCGATGGCCACGTCGACGAGCGGTGGGGACACCTCGCCGCCGCCGCCGAGTGGCCCGTCCGTGGCGATCGCGACCGTGACCACCTGCGCCGCGCCGAGCGAGAGGAGGGCGACGAACGCGAGGAACCGCCGTTCGCGCAGCGACGTGCGCTGGGCGCGCAGCGGCCGCTGCACCACCAGCACGAGCAGCACGGCGAACGCGTGCACGACGTCGGCGAGGCTTCCCCAGAACAGCAGCAGCACGGCGCAGGCGGCGAGGACCGTGAACCACACGCGTTCGCGCCACGGGGTGCGCATGGCGGTGGCGGATGCCGCGATGCAGGCCATCGTGCCGCCGGAGGGGCCGACATCGAGCCCCGCCGCCGCCGACTGCGCCCACTCCCACGGCAGCTGTGACGCCGCCGCGACGAACGCGAGCATGGCCACGACGCCGAACAGCTGCCCGGCCGCGAACCACCCCAGGGCCACCCGCGAGCCGCGGTGGTATTCCAGGTAGCCCACCCCGGCGAACCCGGAGATCACGACGATGTAGAGCAGCGGCGGGTCGCTGAAGAAGGTGCCGGTCAGCGGCGTCCACCAGCGGCCGGCTTCGATGGCCGGCACCCCGTAGGCCAGTTGCTCCCACGCGGGCGACTGCGACAGCGGGCTCCACAGCGCCTGGCTCGCGACGGCGCACACCAGCAGCAGGCCGACGAGGGCGAGCGTGGCGGGGAGGCGCGAGGCCAGACGCACGAGGGGGTGGCGGGGCGACCGGGCGAGCTCCGTCATGGGCCCACCCTAGGCGGGCCTGACGGCGACGACCAGGATGAACGCTCTGGATGCCGGGTGGAGCGGGCGCGGCAGGTGCTCGAGCGGAGGAGCGGGTCAGGGGTGGAGGCGGGCGTAGTCGGCGAGGGCGACGGCATCCTCGGCGTGGCGCATCGCGCGCCGCGCGGCATCCAGTGCCTCCACCGGATCCTGCGCCTGACGTGCGGCGGCGAGCTCGCGCTGCGCGGAATCCAGCCGCACCCGGGCGTCGGCGCCCGCGCCGGCGGCGGCGCTCTCGGCGCGGGCGACGGCGCCACGCGCCGCGGCGAGCGTGCCCGGCAGGGCGGTGCGCGCTCCGCGCAGGCGCTGCTGCGCCGTGCGCGCATCACCGAGAGCGAGATCGAGCCGGGCGCGCGCACGCGCGATCTCACGGACCGTCGTGGTCGGGCGCCGCGCGGCATCCGGTTCGAGGGCGTCCAGCGCCGCCGCGATCGCGCGCAGCTCCGCGCCCAGTCGCTCCGCGGTCGCGGGATCCAGTTCGTCGCGCACGCGGATCGCCTGCGTGAGCGCGGTGCGGGCCTCGGCGAGTTCCTGCGGCACGGCGATCGCGGCATCCGTCACCAGCCGGTGGGCCTCGTCGAGCGCGCGGGCGCCAGACTGCGCCCGCTGCAGTTCGCGTTGGGCGGCGGCGAGCTCGGGCAGGGCACTGCGGGTGGGGTCGGCGGCGAGGGCGCGCGCCGCGTCGAGGTGGTGCTGCGCCTGGACGAGAGCCTCGGAGGCCGTGTGCGCGGCACCGCTGGCCTGCCGCCACTCCGCCTCGTCGAAGCGGCCGGACAGATCGGCCACGAGCGCGCCGGGATCGCCCAGCTCGGTGCGGAGGCGTTCGAGGCGGAGGGCGGCGGCGTCGACCTGCGCGGCTGCGGAGCTGTGCACGCGCATCCATTCCGCGTGCTCGGCGCGCGCGCGGGTGATGACGGCCAGCGCTTCATCGGCGCGGGAGCGGATGCGGGCGCTGACCCGTCGCACCTCGGCGGGTGGGCGGTCGTCGAGTTCCCGGAACGCTTCGAAGGCTTCGTCGCGCACGTGCTGGGCCGTCATCCGGGCGCGGCGGAGGGTCGACGGTGCGTCGCCGTCGTAGAGGGCGCCGGAGAGGCCGACCTCCAGGTCGAGCTCGATCACGGCGTCGTCGAGCCGTACCAGGGCGGTGCCGGCACGCGTGCGTTCGGCCTCGGCGGCGGCGCGGGCGCGCGGCGAACGGCCGGCGCGACGCATCGCCCAGACCGCGGCGATGGACGCGATCGCCGCCACCCCGAACACGATCACGGCCGGGGTCCCCCAGGCCAGGACCGCGTCGAGGGTGATGTTCACCCCAGGTCCTCCTCCACGAGCAGGAGCGCCCGCAGTTCGTCGACGGTGTCGACGACGGCGGAGGCGCCCTCGGACTCGTGCGGCCAGCTGAAGCCCCAGCGAACGAAGACGACGGGCACGTCGTGCGCCGCGGCGCCGTCGATGTCGTGATGGCGGTCGCCGATCAGCACGGGCCGGCTGGTGTCTGCGCCGGCCGCCTGCAGCCGCCGCAGCGACTCGGCGATGATGTCGGCCTTCGTGGCGAGGGTGCGCTCGTCGGGTGTGGCGCCGGTGACGGCGGTGAAGGAGGGGGCGAGGCCGAAGTGGTCGACGAGCGCGCGCACCTGGATCTCGGGCTTGGAGCTCGCGGTCGCCTGCGGCACACCGGCGGCGGCGAGATCGGCGATGAGGTCCGCGATGCCGGGGTAGAGGCGGGCGCCCGTCGTGTAGCCGTCGGCCTTGCCGAGCACCCGGTAGAAGGTGACCGCCTCGGTGGACTGCTCCGGCGTCATGCCGACGTTCGTCTGGAACGACTCGAACATGGGCGGGCCGATCCAGTGGACGAGCTCGGCGTGGGTGGGGGCAGGGTGCCCGAAGTGCTCGAGCGTCACCGCCAGCCGGCGCAGGATGCCCTCCGACGCGTCGACGATCGTGCCGTCGACGTCCCACAGGACGCACGAGAAAGGAGATCGAACCGGCATCCCCCCACCCTAATCGGCCCCCTCCGACCGTGAGACGACAGCGGGTGGCCGAGACAATGGGTGACGACCGTTGTCTCGGCCGTCGGCTGTCGTCTCAGCGATGGAGCGGCGCGGCGGCGGCGCGGAGGGGGAGGGGCGGGGGTCAGAAGAGGCGGGGGGCGCCGGAGTCGATGCCCTTCATCTCGTCGTAGTCCAGCGTCACGCAGCGGATGCCGCGGTCGGCGGCGAGCACCCTTGCCTGCGGCTTGATCTCCTGCGCGGCGAACACCCCGGTCACCGGAGCGAGGTGCGGATCGCGACCCAGCAGCTCGAGATAGCGGGTCAGCTGCTCGACGCCGTCGATGTCGCCGCGGCGCTTGACCTCGACGGCGATCGTGCCGCCTGCGGGGTCGCGCAGCAGCAGATCGACCGGGCCGATCGCGGTGGGGAACTCACGTCGCACGAGCGTCAGCCCGTCGCCGATCACCCCGACCTGCTCGGCCAGCAGCCGCTGCAGATCGGCCTCGACGCCGTCCTTCACGAGCCCGGGGTCGATCCCCAGCTCGTGCGAGGAGTCGTGGAGGACCTCGTAGATGCGCACGACCAGCGAGTCGCCGGACTTCGCGTGGGTGACGCGCCACTGCTGGACGACCTGCTCCTCGTCCTCCTCCGCAGCCGCGGGCGGCTCCACGGTGAGGGTGCACGGCGGGCTCATCCAGTTGAGCGGCTTGTAGGAGCCGCCGTCGGAGTGGATGAGCAGGCTCCCGTCGCCCTTGTGGACGAGCAGGCGCGTCGCAGTGGGCAGGTGCGCATTCAAGCGCCCCGCGTAATCGACGGAACAGCGGGCGATGACCAAACGCACCCGTCGAGCCTACCCGTGGTCGGGGTGGCGTCCGACGCCCACCGTGGATCCGGCCATCGGGCGGGCGGCACCCGAGGCGAATCCGGATGCCACGACCAGCGCGGCCACCACGTAGAGGGTGTTGAGCAGACCGATCTGATCGCTGATGAACCCGAGCACCGGCGGGCCGCAGAGGAAGGCGACGTAGCCGATCGTCGCCGCCGCGCTCACACGGGCCGCGGCCTTGGCCGGGTCATCCGCCGCCGCCGACATGCCCAGCGGGAAGCCGAGCGAGGCCCCCATGCCCCACAGCGCCGCGCCGACGAACACGAGCGGCAGGTTGGGGGCGAGGATGAACAGCAGGATGCCGGCGGTCGCGGTGACGGCCAGCACGCGCAGCGTCGCCACGCGCCCGAAGCGGTCCACGAGCGGCCCGCCCAGCACGCGGACGACCGTCATCGCGACCGAGAACACCATGAGCGCGGTCGCCCCGAGGGCGTCGCCGCCGCCGTGGTCCTCGCTCACCCCGAGGGCGAGCCAGTCGTTGGCACCGCCTTCGGCGAAGGCCATGCCGAGCATCACGACGCCGAGGGCGTAGGTGCGCGGCTCGCGCCAGGCCGACAGCGAGGTCGCCAGGCGGGTCCGCCAGTCGGGCCGGGGTGCGTCGGCATCCACCTGCGGGGTGTCGGCGCCGAGCTGCGCGGGGACGTTCGCGTGGGCGACGAAGGCCACCACGAGGATGAGTGCGGTCACGACCGCGGTGTGCGTGAAGACGTTGATCTGCAGGCTCGCGGCGAGGGCGCCGAGACCGGCGCCGAGCACCGTGCCCACGCTGAAGAAGGCGTGGAAAAGCGGCAGCAGCGTCTTTGCGGACTGCGTCTCGATCGCGGCGCCTTCGACGTTCATCATGACGTCGACCGACCCGTTGCCGAAGCCGAACAGAGCGAGGCCGATCAGCACGATCGTCACCGACGGCACGAGGTTCGTGCCGACCCCGATGAGGGCGACGCCGGCGGCGAAGACGATCATCGCGCCCAGCATCCCGGTGCGCGTGCCGAAGCGGGCGATGACCACCGACGATGCCGACAGACCCAGGATCGAGGCGACGCCCATCGCCAGCAGCATGAGGCCGATCTCGCTATTCTCGATGCCGAGGTCGGCTTTGATCGACGGCACGCGCGAAGCCCACGTCGCGATGCTCAAGCCGCTCGCGGCGAAGATCGCGAAGATCGCGGTGCGCCAGCGCACGAACCGGGAGCGAGACAGGGCGATGGTCACCGAGTCAGCGTACCGAATCGATTCGACGCCACAAACCGCGTACCATCAGGGGGACATGAGCACACGCCGCGCAACGATCGCCGACGTCGCCCGCACCGCGGGGGTGTCGCCGTCGACGGCGTCGGTGGTGTTCAGCGGCAAGACCCCCGTGTCGGATGCCACGCGCCAGCGGGTGCTCGATGCCGCCGCCGCCCTCGGCTACAGCGGCCCCGACCCGCGGGCAGCGTCGCTGCGCCGCGGGCGCTCGGGCATCGTCGGCGTCGTCTTCCAGGCGCCGCTGGGCGCCGCGTTCCTCGACCCGGTGATCCGCCTCATGATGGACGGCCTCGCCGACGCCGTCGCCCCGATCGACGCCGGCCTGCTGCTGCTGCGCGAAGGTGTGGCGGGCGATTCGCCGGGGGCGTCGCTGACGACCGCCCCGATCGACGCCGCGGTCCTCGTGGGGTGCACGCCCGGCATGGCCGAGTCGCTCGCGGCCCTGCGCGCCCGCGGCATCCCCGTCGTCGTGATCGAGGGGGATGCCGGTGCCGACGTGCCCCGCGTGACCCTGGACAATCGGGAGGCGCAGCGCTCCCTCGCGAGCCACCTCCGCTCCCTCGGGCACACCGACGTCGCGGTCGTGACGCTGCCCACGCATCGGCGCAGCGACCCGGGGTGGATCGACGAGCGCCGCCGGCAGGACATCACCGTCGACGTCACGCGGCACCGCCTCGACGGCGTGCGCGACGTCTATCCCGACGCTCCCGCCTATGCGGCGACCGCGAGTTCGATCGATGCCGGGCTCGTGGCGGGCCGGGCGATCCTCGCCGACCCGCAGCACCGCCCGACCGCCGTGCTCGCCCAGAGCGACCTGCTCGCGGCCGGCGTGCTGCGGGCAGCGGAGGAACGCGGGCTCGTCGTGCCCGACGACCTCAGCGTCACCGGGTTCGACGGCGTCGATGTCGACGGCCTCGCGCCCTACCGGCTCACGACGATGGCGCAGCCCGCGACGGAGAAGGGGCGTGCCGCCGGGGAGGCCGTCGTGGCGATGCTGGGCCACCACGACGTGCCTTCGGTGTGCTTCAGCAGTGTGTTCCGCGAAGGGAATACGACCGCCCCGCCGCCCGGATCCTGACTCCCGCGACCGTGGGCACCCCCGCGGGACGGTAGACTGGACCACGATCCTGCACGCCCGCGCCTCTGGCCGCGACCCCCGAGGAGGCCGCGAATGCTGATGATCCTCGGCGCGTTCGCGATCCTTCCGCTGATGCTGCCGTGGTTGGTCAGCCGCATCGGCGCCCGGGCCTTCTACGCCGCCGCGGTCCTTCCGATCGTCGCCTTCGCGCACACCCTGACGCTGACGCCGCGGGCACTGTCGGATGACCCGCCGTTCGAGACGTTCTCGTGGATCCCGGCGCTGGACATCTCGGTCTCGATGCGCATGGACACCCTCGGCTGGGTCATGGCGCTCATCATCACCGCCGTCGGCGCGCTCGTGATGATCTACTGCCGCTGGTACTTCGACGGCAAGCGCGACGGCGTCGGCCAGTTCTGCGCCGTGCTGCTGGCGTTCGCGGGCGCCATGTACGGGCTCGTCCTCACCGATGACATCGTCCTGCTCGTCATGCTGTGGGAAGTCACGAGCGTGCTGTCGTACCTGCTCATCGGCTTCTACCACCGTCGCGGCGCGAGCCGGCGCGCGGCCCTGCAGGCGCTGCTGGTGACGACCCTCGGCGGTCTCATCATGCTGATCGGCGTCGTGCTCATGGTCGTCACCACCGGCACCACGAGCCTCTCCGGCATCCTGGAGCTCGCGCCCACCGGCCCCGTCATCGACGCCGCACTCGTGCTCATGCTCGTCGGCGCGCTCAGCAAGTCCGCGATCTTCCCGTTCCACTTCTGGCTGCCCGGTGCCATGGCCGCGCCCACGCCGGTGAGCGCCTACCTGCACGCCGCGGCGATGGTGAAGGCCGGCATCTACCTCATCGCGCGCCTCGCGCCGGTGTTCGCGATCGCCGCACCGTGGCGTCCGATCGTGATCGGCCTCGGCATCCTCACGATGCTCATCGGCGGCATCCAGGCGCTGCGCGAATCCGATCTCAAGCGCATCCTGGCCTTCGGCACGGTGAGCCAGCTCGGCATGCTCACCGCGGTGCTCGGGTACGGCACGCGCGACGCCGCGCTCGCGGGTCTGGCGCTGCTGATCAGCCACGCGCTGTTCAAGTCCGCCCTCTTCCTCGTCGTCGGCGTCGTCGACCGTCAGCTGTCCACGCGCGACATCGGCGAGCTGTCGGGCGTCGGCCGGCAGGCTCCCGTGCTCGCGGTGTTCTCGACCATCGCCGTCGCCTCGATGGTGGGGTTCATCCCCACCGTGGGCTTCGTCGCGAAGGAGGCGGCACTGACCGCCTTCCTCACCGAGGGCGCCGAGGGACAGGTGTGGGCGATCGTGGGGCTCGTGGGGCTCGTCCTCGGCTCCGTGCTCACCGCGGCGTACGGCATCCGCTTCATCTGGGGCGCGTTCTGGACCAAGAAGGATGCCGCCGGCAAGGATATGCCGCGCACGGAATGGCCCGACCCGCCGATCGGATTCCTGAGCGCGCCGGTGCTGCTGGCGGGCATGACCGTCGTGGCCGGCTTCGCCGCACCGCTGCTGGACACGGCGCTGGCGACGTACGCCGACACCGCGCCGGTGGCGACCCCGGGCCTGCCCGCCCCCGCGCACGCCTACCACCTCGCGCTCTGGCACGGGCTGGAGCCGGCGCTGTTCCTCTCGCTCGGCTCGATCGCCGCCGGTGCGGCGCTGTTCTGGCTCGTGCGCCGCGTGGGGATGCCGCGTCGCCTGCTGCCGTTCACGGCCGCCGAGATCTACAACACGGTGCTCCGCTCCATCGCCCGCCTCGCGGTGGTGACGGTCACCGTCACGCAGCGCGGTTCGCTGCCGGTGTACGTCGGCACGATCTTCATCGTGCTGGTCGCCGCGGAGGGGACGGTGCTCCTGGCCTCCCCCGAGTGGCAGATGCAGCTCGACGCGTGGCAGTCGCCCACGCAGCTGCTCGTGGCGCCGATGATGATCGTCGCCGGCATCGTCGCCGTGCGCGCCCGCAAGCGCTACACCGGTGTCGTCCTTGTCTCGGTGACCGGCCTCGGCATGGTGCTGCTGTTCGCCACGAGCGGCGCCCCCGACCTCGCCCTCACGCAGGTCCTCGTCGAGACGGTGACCCTCGTCGCCTTCGCCCTCGTGCTGCGTCGCATCCCGGCGCGGCTCGGCGAGCACAACGCCTCGGTGCTGCCCGTCGCCCGCGCGGTGCTGGCCGCCGCCGTCGGCCTCACGATGGCGATGGTCGCCATCGTCGCGACCGGTGCGCGCGTGCACGCCCCCGTATCCGACGCCTTCCCCGAACTCGCCTACGAGCTCGGCCACGGCAAGAACGTCGTCAACGTGGCGCTGGTGGACCTGCGCGGCTGGGACACGATGGGCGAACTGTCGGTGCTCATCCTCGCCGCCACGGGCGTGGCATCCCTGGTGTTCGTCACGCATCGTGCCGACACGCTCTCGCGCGCCGTCGCGCCGCTGCCGATGTCGGCCAGCCGCAACCGGCGTCTGCTCGTGGACACCGCCGACGGCCCGCGGCCGCAGACCGCCGACAATCGCGGCGCGCCGCGCACGTGGCTCGTCGGCGGGCAGCGTGTGCGCCCGGAGAACCGCTCGATCATGCTCGAAGTGATCGTGCGCGTGCTCTTCCACACGATCATGGTCGTCTCGATCTACCTGCTGTTCGCCGGACACAACCTGCCCGGCGGCGGCTTCGCCGGCGGCCTCGTCGCCGGGATGGGACTGGTCATGCGCTACGTCGCGGGCGGACGCTACGAGCTGGGCGCCGCTGCACCCACCGACGCCGGGCGCCTGCTGGGCGTGGGGATGACGCTCGCCGTCGGCTGCGCGATCGTCCCGCTCTTCTTCGGGGCGCCGCCGCTGACGAGCACCTTCTGGGAGGCGGAGCTCCCGGTGATCGGACACGTCGAGTTCGTCAGCTCCACGATCTTCGACGTCGGTGTGTACCTCGTCGTCATCGGGCTCGTCCTCGACGTGCTGCGCAGCCTCGGCGCCGAAGTCGACCGACAGACGCAGGAACTGCGTGACCGGGGGGTGAGCGCGCCGTGGATGTCTCACTGACCCTCATCGTGATCATGGCGGTGCTGTTCGCCGCCGGTGTCTACGCGATGCTCGAGCGGAGCCTCACCCGCGTGCTCATCGGCTTCCTGCTGCTGGGCAACGCCGCCAACCTCTTCCTCCTGATCGTGATGGGCGAGCCGGGAACGGCACCGTTCTTCGGCGGCGAAGGCGGCACCGGTGACGAGCGGATGAGCGACCCGCTGCCGCAGGCGCTCACCCTCACCGCGATCGTCATCACCTTCGCCGTCTCCGCGTTCCTCCTCGCCCTCATCTACCGCTCGTGGCAGCTCGGCCAGGCCGACACCGTCGAGGACGACGCCGAGGACCGCGCCGTGCGCGAGCGCAGCGCGGTGGACGAGGACTCGATGGACGACGAGGTCACCGAAGACGACGAGGAGGCGACGACGGACTTCGTCGGCGTCGAGACCGCACCCATCACGGTGCTCCACGCGAAGGACGTCCCCGGCTTGCGCGACGACGCCCCCACCGACCGGCCCGACGCGGGAGGTGAGCGATGACCCTCAACGCCCTCGTCCCGCTGCTGGTGACCCTGCCGCTGCTGGGTGCCGCCGTCGCCCTCATCGCCGGCCGACACCGTCGCACGCAGGTGGTCGTCTCGATCGTCACCCTGACGCTGGTCTGCATCATCGCGGCCGTGCTGCTGGTGGCCGTGGACTCCTCCGACCTGCCGCTCGCGGTCTCGGTGGGCGGCTGGCCGATCCCCTTCGGAATCGTGCTCTACGTCGACCGGCTCGCGGCGCTCCTCGTGGTCGTCTCGAGCATCGTGCTGCTGGCGGTGCTGCTGTTCTCGGTCGGCCAGGGCGCCGCCGACGGCGATGACGACACCCCGGTGTCGATCTTCCACCCCTCGTACCTGATCCTCGCGGCCGGCATCTTCAACGCGTTCATCGCCGGCGACCTGTTCAACCTCTACGTCGGCTTCGAGATCCTGCTCGTCGCCTCGTACGTGCTCATCACCCTCGGCGGCACCGAATCGCGCATCCGCACCGGCGTCGTGTACATCGTCGTCTCGCTCGTGTCGTCGATCCTGTTCCTCTCGGCCATCGCCGCCATCTACGGGGCGCTGGGCACGGTGAACATGGCGCAGTTGTCGCAGCGGATGAGCGAGCTGCCGCAGGAGACGCAGATGGTGCTGCACATCCTGCTGCTGCTCGCGTTCAGCATCAAAGCGGCCGTCTTCCCGCTGTCGTTCTGGCTGCCCGACTCGTATCCGACGGCCCCGGCGCCGGTCACGGCGGTGTTCGCGGGCCTGCTGACCAAGGTCGGCGTGTACGCGATGATCCGCACCGAGACGCAGATCTTCCGCGACAACGACGTCAACACGCTGCTGCTCATC
Source organism: Microbacterium sp. NPDC058021 (assembly GCF_042885955.1). NCBI lineage: Bacteria > Bacillati > Actinomycetota > Actinomycetes > Micrococcales > Microbacteriaceae > Microbacterium > Microbacterium sp. NPDC058021. The sequence continues at coordinate 54,195 of NZ_JBHVRF010000001.1, read as the reverse complement.
GTGGCGCTGGCGACCATGATCGTCGGGGTGCTGGGCGCCGTCGCGCAGGCGGAGCTCAAACGCATCCTGTCGTTCACCCTCGTCAGCCACATCGGCTACATGGTGTTCGGCCTCGCGATCGCGACGCCCGCCGCGATCGGCGCGACCATCTACTACACGGTGCACCACATCGTCGTGCAGACGACGCTGTTCCTCGCCGTCGGGCTCGTCGAGCGCCGCGCCGGATCCACGTCGATCCTGAAGGTGCGCGGCCTCATGCGAGCCGCGCCGTTGCTGGCCGTGCTCTACTTCATCCCGGCGATCAACCTCGGCGGCCTGCCCCCCTTCTCGGGGTTCATCGGCAAGTTCGCGCTGTTCGACGCCGCGGCATCCGTCGGCACCCCGCTGATGATGGTGCTGATCGTCGGTGGCATCATCACGAGCCTGCTGACGCTGTACTCGCTCATGCGGGCGTGGAACCTGTCGTTCTGGCGCGAGGACGAGGACGACCACGGCGAGTCCGAGACCGAGGCGCGCATCTCGTACCTCGGCGGGGCCCCTGCCGCCGCCACCGAGACCCGCCGCCGGGTGATCCCGCGCATCATGACGGCGGCGACCGCCGGCATGGTCGCCGTCACGATCGCCCTCACCGTCTTCGCCGGTCCGCTGTACGACGTCTGCGCGCGCATCGGGGCGTCGCTGATGGACCCGGTCACCCTCGTGCAGCTGGAGGAGGGGACCGAGTCATGAGCCCCGAACGGCAGTCCCTGCTGGTGCAGGCATGGCGGCAGATGCCGTTCATGGTGTGGCTCGTGGCGCTGTGGATGCTGCTGTGGGGCCAGTTCACCGTGCTGGCGCTGCTCACCGGGCTCGTCGTCGCGCTGTTCGTCACCCGCGTGTTCCGGCTGCCGCCGGTGGAGCTGTCGGGGCGGGTCAACCTCTGGTACGGGTTCGTCTTCGTCGTCACGTTCTTCTGGGCGCTCGTGCGCGGATCGCTGCTTGTCGCGTGGCAGGTGCTCAACCCCCGCCGCTATCCCGGCACCGCGATCATCGCCGTGCCGCTGGTCACCGACGACGACCTGATCATGACCCATGTGGGCGTGACCGCGTCGCTCATCCCGGGGTCACTCGTCGTCGAGGCCGATCGTGACCGCCGCATCCTGTACCTGCACGTGATCGGCGTCGACAGCGACGACGACGTGCGGATGCAGCGCCGCGCCATCCAGGGGTGGGAGGCGCGCATCGTGCGCGCTGTCGGCTCCCACGCCCAGCTGGAGAAGATCCGCGCGGCGGCCATCGACACCCCGCGCCAAGGGGGGACCCCCGCATGAGTGCGCTGCTGATCGTCATCTACGTCGTGTTCGCCGTCTCGGGCCTCCTCACGGTGTGGCGCATCATCAAAGGCCCGTCGATCCTCGACCGCGCCGTGGCATCCGATGTGCTTCTGACGCTCGTGATGTGCCTGCTCGGCGCCGACATGGCCATCAACCACCACACCCGCACGCTGCCGGTGCTGCTGATCATCGCCGCGGTGGGTGTGTTCGGGTCGATCTCGATCGCGCGCTTCGTGGCGAGAAGGGACAACAGCGAACGATGAACGCCGTGCTGGACACCCTCTCCCTCGTGCTGATCCTCTTCGGGGCGGCGCTGTGCCTGACCGCCGCGATCGGTCTGCTGCGCTTTCATGACGTGCCCACCCGCCTGCACGCGGCCACCAAGCCGCAGGTGCTCGGTCTCATCGTGATCTGCCTCGCGGTGGCGCTGTCGGCGCGGTCGTGGCCGGTGGTCGCGTTCCTGGTCGCCATCGTGCTGGTGCAGCTGGCGACGGCGCCCCTGTCGGCCCACATGGTGGGGCGCGCCGCCCACCGCAACGGCACGATCGAGGCGAGCTCGCTGTACGTGGACGAGCTGGCCGAGTCGCACGAGACCCCGCCCGCCTCCGGCGGCTGACCCCCCGCCCGCCTGCGTGCTGCCGAGTGAGCATTCGCGCTGCCGAGTGAGTATTCGTGGCGTCGAGTGAGTATTCGCGGCGTCGAGTGAGTACTCGTGCTGCTTCGCGCAGCGTCAGCCCTCGTGCAGGCGCGCGAGCGCCGCGACGACGTCGCGATGCCACCGACGAGCGGCCGGCAACGCACCGGTGAACATCGGGATGTCGTGGGTGACGCCGAGATACTGCACAGCGCTGGCCGCGACGCCGTTCGCGCGCAGCCGCGCCGCGTAAAGGGCGCCGTCGCGCCGCAGCGGGTCGTACTGCGCGGTGAGGATCACGGCTTCGGGCAGGCCCGCATGCGAGGGCGCGCGCAACGGTGAAGCGAGCGGGTTGCGTGCGTCGGCGGGATGCCGCAGGTACGTGCGCGCCACCGATCGCAGTTCCCTCACCGCGATGAAGCTCGGGATTCCGAGCGCCCACGTGGCGCGCAGGTCGATGTGGCGGCCGGTGAGGTCGGTGACGGGCACCTCGAGCAGCTGCAGCCGGATCGGCAGGTTGCCGCGGTCGCGGTTGGCCAGCGCCAGCGACGCCGCGATCGCCCCACCGGCGGAGGTGCCGGTGACCCCGAGCCGGTCGGGATCGATCCCGAGCGCGGCGGCGTTCTCATGCACCCACACGAGCGCGGCGTGGGCCTGCTCGACCTGCGTCGGGAAGCGATGCTCGGGGGCGAGGGAGTAGTCGACGGCGACGATCGCGACATCGGCCTCCACCGCGCGGCGGCGATTGGCGGCATCCGTCGTCGGATAGTCGATGCCCCCGATGCGGAACGCCCCGCCGAAGAAGCTCAGCCAACCCGGCACGGGCGGGGCGTCGGCCTCCCGCGGGTGGTAGATGCGCACCCGCACCGAGGGGTGGCCCACGACGGCGACCTCGTGCTCGGTCGTGCGCACCGGCGGCCCCGGCGTGCCGATCGCATCGAGCTCCTTGCGGTCCCAGGCCAGCGCGGCGCGCCGATGCCGGGCGCGTGCGGCATCGGCGCTCGAGCGCGCCCCGCCGGCGGGACCCGCACGACCCGCCGCCGTGCCGACGGCGGCCCCCGTCGACCTCGCGGCAGTCCTCCCGGCATCCCCTCGCGCCCGCGCAGCCGCCTTGCCCCACACCAGCGCCCGCCAGCTCGCGATGCGCGTGCGAAAAGCCATCAGCGTCTGGCCGATGAGGTACCGCCGATGCACCCGCAGCCGCTCCGCGAAGAAGGGATCCAAGGGCATGGTGAGCTCCTCCGCTGTCGGTCTTCGAGTCTAGTGACGGCAGGCATCCCGCTCACCGGAGCGCCCGAGCTCAGCACGTCCGACGAGCGAGCGCAACCCCGTGAAGTGTCGGAGCCGCCGAGGTTGAGTGGAACCATGACCTCGACGCAGCAGAACCAGCGCGAGCGCGCCGCGACGCGGATGAGTGTGATCGTGCCGGTGTACAACCCGGGAGCCGGCTTCGACGATCTCATCGGATCCCTCGACCGGCAGACGCTGCCGCAGGACGAGTTCGAGGTGCTGCTGTGCGACGACGGATCGGACGAGTCGACCCGCCGGCGCCTGGCGGCTGCCGCCGCTGAGCGACCGAACATGCGCGTGCTGAGCCTCGAGCACACCGGATGGCCGGGCACGCCGCGCAACCACGGCATCGAGGCGGCACGCGGAACGTATGTGTACTTCGTCGACCAGGACGATTGGCTGTTCGAACGGGCGCTGGAGCGGCTCTGCGACTACGGCGACGCGCACGCGTCCGACGTGGTCGTGGGCAAGGAAGTGGGGATCGGGCGTGCGCTGCCGGGCCGCATCTTCCAGCGTGACATCCCCCGCGCCGTGCTCGGCAAGGACCCGCTGCTGGAGATGCTCACCCCGCACAAGGTGTTCCGGCTGTCGTTCCTGCGAGACAACGGCATCCGCTTCCCCGACGGCAAGGTGCGCCTGGAGGATCACCTGTTCGTCATGCAGGCCTACTTCGCGGCGAAGACGATCTCGATCCTCGCGAGCGAGCCCTGCTACGCGTGGGTGAAGAGCAAGGGCAGCGCGAGCGCGGCGCGCATCGATCCCGAGACCTACTTCCCGCACCTCGAGACCGTGCTCGACCTCGTCGAGGCGAACACGACGCCCGGCCGAACGCGCGACACGCTGCTGCGCCATTGGTATCGCGGCAAGATCCTGAACCGGCTCGCCCCGCGGCGGATGGCGCGCTACCCAGACGGGTACCGCGAGCGGTTCCTCGACACCGTCATCCCGATCGCGCAGCGGCGCTTCGGGCCGGGTGTCGAGGCGGGGCTGCCGTTCCCGCTGCGGGTGCGCTCCGCGCTGCTGCGGGCCGGGCGGCGTGACGGGCTGCTGCGGTTGGCCGAGTTCGAGGAGGGCATCGAATGCCGCGCCGACCTCACTTCCGCGCAGTGGACTCGCGGCGGCAAGCTCAAGCTCCGCATCCGCACCCGGTTCCTCCGCGACGGCCAGGACGCGCTCGTGTTCGAGCCGCGAGAGCCGGCGGGGGTGGATGCCGTGGATGCCGCGGACGCCGCGGGTGCGCGGGACGGGGCGGATGCCGTCGGTGCGGAGGATCGGGCGGATGCGGCCTCCGGCCGTCCGGTGATCTGGCGGCCACCGGCATTCCTCGACCTCGACGCGCTCCCGGTCGAGGTGCGCGACGCGAGCCGCGACCTGCGCCGGGATCGGGTGGATCTGCTGGTGCGCGATCGGGGCGACGGCAGCGTGCGGAGTCTGCCGGGCCGCGCGCAGCGCGACGTCTCGCGCGCCACCGTGATCGTCGACCCGCTGCACGCGGCAGGCGCGGGGGAGGTCGCCGTGGAGGGCCAGCTCATGGTGCGGGTGCGCCACGCCGGATGGACGTTCGATGCACCGCTGCGCGCCGCGCCGGCATCCCTCGATTCGCTGACGCGCTCGCCGCTGCTCGCGGGACGCCGGTGCGACCTGGTCGTCTCGGACGACGGCACGGTCGAGCTGCGTCGTGACGGCGCCGGCGGAGCCCTCAGGGACACGGTGGCCCGGGCGGCGCGGCGCCCGATCGCCCTCGCCCGTCGCGTCGTGCCGTCGCGCATCTGGCGGCTCGTCTCGCGGGCCCGCCGCTCGTGAGTACTCACTCGGCGTGACGAGTGTTCACTCGGCACCGCGAGTGCTCACTCGGCGCCGCAAGTGCTCACTCGGCGTGACGAATGCTCACTCGGGAGCCAGGGAGGGGAGGGTGGGGAGGCGGAAGGTGTGACGCAGCGCGGAGCGGGCGGCGTACCACCCCGACAGGCCGTGCACGCCGGGCCCGGGGACCGTCGACGCGCCGCACAGATACACCCCGGGCAGCGGGGTGCGCCAGGGGTCGGTGGTGGCCACCGGCCGGCGCACCAGCTGGCGCAGTGTCGCCGCCCCGGCGCTGATGTCCCCGTCGATGTAGTTCGGGTTCTCCTCGGGGAGCTCGGCCGCCGTGACGCTCCGGGCGTCGAGGATGATGTCGCGGAAGCCCGGCGCAGAGCGCTCGATCATCCGCGTGATCGTTTCGCGCTGATCGACCGTGGAACCAGCCGGCACGTGCGTGTACGCCCACAGCGACTGCGCGTCACCGGGCGCGCGGGTGTCGTCGAGCACCGACGGCTGCGACACCAGCACATACGGGTCAGTCGCGTGCCGCCCCCGGGCCACCTCGTTCTCGGCGTACGCGATCTCGCGGCGGGTGCCGCCCAGGTGCGCGGTGCCCGCCTGCGCTACGCGCGGATCGGCCCACGGCACCGGGCCCGACAGGGCGAAGTCCACCTTCGCCGCGGCGTTCCCGTAGCGGAACGCCTGCAGCGCCCGCCGATAGCGCGCCGGCAGCCGGTCGCCGCTCCACCGGAGAAAGGCGCGCGGAGTCACGTCCATCAGCGTCGCCCGGGCCGGCGGCAGTGCGCGCAGTGACCGAACCTCGTGGTCGGTGACGACCTCGCCGCCATGCGCGACGAGGTCCGCGACGAGCGCGTCGACGATCGCCTGGCTCCCCCCGCGGGGGATGGGCCAGCCGCCGGCGTGCGCGTGCGCCTGCAGTGCGAGCCCCGCGCCGGCGCCGACGACCGACGGCTGCCGCACGATCGCGTGCGCGGCCACGCCGGTGATCATCGCGGGCGCGGTCTCGCCCGAGAACCGTGCGTTCCACAGCGGCGACCCCTGCTCCAGCGCGCTCACGCCGAACCGTGCCGTGACCAGCGGATGCCGCGGGATGCCGATGAGGTTCGATCCCGTGAACTCCGCGACCTCGAGCGAACGCGCCGCCAGCGGAGCGAACAGCCGCCGATAGGCCCGGCCGTCGCGGCCGAGAGTCTGGGCGGTGCGCTCGAGATCGCGGTACGCGATGCCGCCACCGCCACCGGGAAGCGGATGCGCGAACGACACTTCCGGGGTCAGCAGCTCGATGCGCTCCGCGAGCCCGAACGCGCGGAAGAACGGCGAGGCGACCGCCAGCGGGTGCACCGCAGAGCACGTGTCATGCCGGAACCCGGGGAGGGTCAGCTCCTGCGTGCGGGCACCGCCGCCCGGCTGCGCGGCACGTTCGTACACCCGCACCGCCAGCCCGGCACGGGCGAGCGTGACGGCCGCGGCCAGGCCGTTGGGGCCCGCACCGACGACGATCGCGTCGAGGTCGCTCATGCCGACCGGTCAGCAGCCTCGGCGGTGTCGGCTGAATCCGCGGAGCCCGCAGCATCGGCGGCATCCGCAGCGTCGGCTGAATCCGCGCCGCCCGCGGCGGCCGATCCCGCCTCCCGTGCCGGCGGCGCCCCCGCATCGGCTGCGGCATCGGTCGCGGCGGCGACGTCGGCCGACGCCTGCGACCCCGCGGGCGACGGCGCGGTCTCGGGCACCTCTTCGCGTGCGGTCTGCTCGCCCGCGTCGCGTTCGCGGCGGCGCCCCTCGGCGAGGAAGCCCAGACGGCGGAGGGTCTCACGGTTGCGCGCGCGCAGCAGCGGCGCCCAGAGCAGCCGCGGCAAGAGCCTCCCGGCGCCGGCGACGGGTTCTTCACCCATGCGCACGACGCACCCGTCGCCGTGCTCACGCACGTCGATCACGACGACCGCCCGACCGAACGGGCCGGCCTTGGCACGCAGCCGGATGCGCCGGGGAGGCGACCACGACACGATCTCGGTGGAGTCGTCGATGAGCACCGGCCACAGTCCCACGGAGTGATGGAGGGTCGATCCTCGCTCGGGCCACTCGGGGGAGACGGCGCGCATGCGCGCCGCGCCCACCACCCACACGGGGTACAGCCACCCGTCGGCGAGCGTGGCGAACACGTCCTCGGGCGTGCAGCGCATGACGCGCGCATTGCCGCCTGCCATCGCGACTCCTCTCGTCGGTGCTCCGATCGTAGGGGAGCAGGTGTCGAGGTCGCCCGGGGTTGCGTCGAGGCGGGCGACCTGCTCAGGACGCCGGCACGAGCCGCAGTTCGTCGGTCGCCGCCGCCCGCACCGCGTCGTCGCTGAACGCCCACGGGGTCATCTCGCGGCGCTGCCACGTCTCGGTCTGATCCGTGTAGTTCGGGTGGAACGCGTGACCGCTGGTGCCGGTGAGGTGGTTCCAGCGCGACGCGTCGAGGTCGGCGAGGTCGACCACCATCCGCATCGACGGCACCGTCACGGTGGCGAAGCTTTCGCTGCCGAGCACCCAACCGGTGGCATCCACCACCGACGTGCCGCCCGCGACAGCGTAGGGGCCGCGATTGAACAGCCACTCGATCGGTGCGATGCCCGACGAGCCGAACGTGTCGCTGGTGAGGGTGATGGCGTGCAGCGACCCCCACTCCCAGCGCGCCGGGTCGTCGCCCTGCAGCCCGGTGAGACGCTCGGCGGCATCCGCGGCGGAGCGCTCGAGCATCTCCCGCTGTCCCGAGACGCCCAGCGCCTCGTTGGTCCACCACGGATCGGTGGATTCCTCCAGCAGCCGGTCGACGACGAGGAACATGCGCGACTGACTTCCGGCGGGAGCCGGGACGTCGCGCTCGCGGACGAACATGTTCGCCACCAGCTCGTCCCACAGCACGTTCGCGTAGGCGGCCGCGGGGGAGTCGGCGGAGTTCTGCGCGTCCCAGTCGCCCAGCAGCGCCAGCGCGGCATCCGTCTGCGCGTCACCCGTCGTGACGTCGGCGTAGGCGGTGGCCAGGCGTTTGCCCATCCAGAACTGCGCGTCGGCCTGGATGTCGCGCATGTCGTCGGCGGTGAGCGGACCCGACGCGGCCTTGCGCTGCAGCAGGTCGGTGATGCGCGCCGCCCGCCAGCCGTAGTCCCAGTCGGACGTGAGGAAGTAGTGGTAGTCGGGATCCACGATGGCGTTGTTGGCGGTGACGATGTAGCCCTCGTCGGGGTTGTAGACCACCGGCAGCTCGGCGAACGGGATCATGCCCTGCCAGTCGTAGGCGGAATCCCAGCCCGGCTGCGGCAGCGAACCGTCGCCGGCGCCGCGGATGGGCAGGCGCCCCGGGGTCTGGTAGCCGATGTTGCCTTCACGGTCGGCGTAGACGAGGTTCTGCGCCGGCACGTCGAACAGGGCGGCGGCGTCGCGGAACGTCGCGAAATCGGTGGCCTTGTCCAGCGCGAAGATGGATGCCGCGGTGGAGCCGGGTTCGAGAGCGGTCCACCGCAGGCTCACCGCGTACTCGCTACCGGTGGGTTCCGCTCCGGGGGATGCCGCCCCCGAGCCTCGGGGGATCACGGGGTCCTCGGCGATCGCGGTGAAGTCGGGCGTGAGGCCCGAGACGATCGGGCCGTGCACGGTGGAGCGGATCTCGAGGGTCACCGGCTCGCCGCCGGCCACCTCGACCGTCTCGGTGCGCGTCTCGAGCGGAACCAGTTCGCCGTCGCGCCAGTACGCGTCGCCGTCGATGCGCTCGATGTAGAGGTCGGTCACGTCGGTGGTGAGGTTGGTGAACCCCCACGCGACGTCGCGGTTGTGGCCGATGATGACCCCGGGCACCCCCGAGAACCCGAAGCCCGAGACGTCGAAGGGGCACTCCGCCGACACCGGCTCGCAGCGCAGGTGGCTCTGGTGCCAGACGCTCGGCAGCGACGCGCCGAGGTGCGGGTCGTTGGCCAGCAGTGGCATGCCCGACGCCGTCAGCTCGCCCGAGACGACCCACGAGTTCGAGCCGATGCCCTCGCCCACGCCGCCGAGCAGAGCCGCGGCCGCCTCGACGACCCCGTCCACGGCCGCCCAGTCGATCGTCGCCGCTGCGGCATCCGTCTCGCCTTCGGCCGGAGGCGCCCCGGCGGACGCCGCGGAGAATTCGGAGGTCTCGGGTGTCGCCGGCAGCTGGTCGACGGGGGTGAGGGTGGGGGCGATCACCGGGTTGCGGTCGAACGGGTACCCGGGGAAGAGCTGCGTGATCTGCTCGGTGGAGAAGTCCTGCGCCATGAGCGCCCGCTCCGTCTCGGTCTCGACATTGCTGCGCAGATCCCACGCCATCGCCTTCAGCCACGCGATCGAGTCGGCGGCCGTCCACGGCTCGATGCGGTAGTCGGGGTTCTGCAGCCCCAGCACGGCGTACTCCAGCGAAGCCTCGGCGCCGTCGTGATCGGCGAGGTAGGCGTTCACCCCGTCGGCGTAGGCCTCGTAGTATCCGCGGGTCTCCTCGTCGAGGGCTGCCACCTCCTGCTCGGCGACCTCGCGCCACCCCAGGGTCCGCAGGAACAGGTCGGTCGGCAGCTGGCTCTCGCCGAACAGCTCCGACACGCGGCCGCTGGTGACGTGTCGGCGGAAGTCCATCTCCCAGAACCGGTCCTGCGCGTGCACGAAGCCCTGCGCGAAGAAGAGGTCCTCGGAGGAGCTTGCGACGATGGTCGGGACCCCGAGCCCATCGCGCAGCACCTCGACCTCGCCGGTGAGGCCGGCCAGCTCCACCGTGCCGTCCAGCTGCGGGAACGATCGCTGGATCGTCCACACCACGGCGCTCGCCGCGATGAGCGCGATGATCACGATGCCGGCGAACAGCCCGTACAGAGACATCCCGATGATGCGGCCGACCGACCGGCGCCGCTTCGGTGCGCCGTCGTCGCCGGTCGGATCACCGCCGCGCGGTTCGTCGTCCACCGTCATGAGTTCGCGTGTCGCCATCGAGCTTCCCCAGTCGTGCCGCGGCTCCCCAGTGAGCGCGACCGTGCTCGAATGCTATCCCGACGGCGCCCGATCGCGCCGCCGGTCGCCCGTCAGTCGGCGCCGAAGTCGAACGACGCCGACTCGGATGCCTCGTCGACGGCCTCCGCCAGCTCTTCGCGCTTGGCGTCGTAGCCGTCGGCGTGCTCGGTGATCTCGCCCGCCCCGCCCTTCTCGAGCGTGCCGATGAGGTCGCCGGTGGGGCCGCCGAGCAGGCCCATGCCCGCGTACTGCTCCAGGCGCGAGCGCGAGTCGGCGATGTCGAGGTTGCGCATCGTCAGCTGGCCGATGCGGTCGGTGGGACCGAAGGCGGCGTCGCCGACCCGCTCCATCGACAGCTTCTCGGGGTGGTACGACAGGCCGGGGCCCGAGGTGTCGAGCACCGTGTAGTCCTCACCGCGACGCAGTCGCAGCGTGACGGTGCCGCTGATCGCCGAGCCCACCCAGCGCTGGATCGACTCGCGCAGCATGAGCGACTGCGGCTCGAGCCAGCGGCCTTCGTACATGAGGCGGCCCAGGCGCCGACCCTGCTCGTGGTAGGTCGCCAGGGTGTCCTCGTTGAGGATGGCGTTCACGAGCCGCTCGTACGCGGTGAACAGCAGCGCCATGCCCGGCGCCTCGTAGATGCCGCGTGACTTCGCCTCGATGATGCGGTTCTCGATCTGGTCGCTCATCCCGAGGCCATGGCGGCCGCCGATGCGGTTGGCCTCGAAGACGAGGTCCACCGGGTCGGCGAACTCGACGCCGTTGAGGGCGACCGGCCGGCCGGCCTCGAACGTCACCGAGACGTCCTCGGTCTCGATCTGGACGGACGGGTCCCAGAAGCGCACGCCCATGATGGGTTCGACCGTCTCGAGCGAGATGTCCAGGTGCTCGAGGGTCTTCGCCTCGTGCGTCGCGCCCCAGATGTTCGCGTCGGTGGAGTAGGCCTTCTCGGCCGAGTCCCGGTAGGGGAAGCCGTGGGCGACGAGCCACTGGCTCATCTCGGTGCGGCCACCGAGTTCGGTGACGAAGTCGGCGTCGAGCCACGGCTTGTAGATGCGCAGCGCGGGGTTCGCGAGCAGGCCGTAGCGGTAGAACCGCTCGATGTCGTTGCCCTTGTAGGTGGAGCCGTCGCCCCAGATGTCGACGCCGTCCTCCTTCATGGCGCGCACCAGCAGCGTGCCGGTGACGGCGCGGCCCAGCGGCGTGGTGTTGAAGTAGGTGCGGCCGCCGCTGCGGATATGGAACGCGCCGCACGCGAGGGCGACGAAGCCCTCTTCGACCAGGGACGTCTTGCAGTCGACCAGGCGCGCGACCTCGGCGCCGTACTCGAGCGCACGGCCGGGGATGGCGGCGATGTCGGTCTCATCCGGCTGACCGAGGTCGCCGGTGTAGGTGCAGGGCACGGCGCCCTTGTCACGCATCCAGGCGACGGCGACGGACGTGTCGAGTCCTCCGGAGAAGGCGATGCCGACGCGTTCGCCGACGGGCAGGGACTGAAGGACCTTCGACATGGTCTTCAGTCTACCGACCGGGCGGATGCCGCCCGGGCACGGTGCCGACGCGGACGGGGCGGTCAGTCGATCGTCACGGCCGTGATCGTCACGTCCGTCGCCGGCGGTCCGTCGGGTGCGCCCGATTCGGTGCCGGCCGCGGCGACCGCCTGCACGAGTGCGAGACCGGCGGCATCCATCTCACCGAACACCGTGTACAACGGCGGGAGCTCGGTGTCTTCGTAGACGAGGAAGAACTGCGAGCTGTTGGTGTCGGGGCCGGCGTTGGCCATCGCGACGGTGCCGGCCGGGTAGGTCTCGGTGCCGGCGAGTTCGTCGGCGTAGCTGTAGCCGGGGCCGCCGCGGCCGGTGCCTGTGGGGTCGCCGCACTGCAGCACGTAGATGCCGGCGGTCGTCAGCCGGTGGCAGCTGGAGTCGGTGTAGTAGCCCTGCTCGGCGAGCGAGACGAAGCTGCCGACGGTGCACGGTGTGCGGTCGGCGTCGAGGGTGAGGGTGATGTCGCCCGCCGTGGTCTGCAGGGTGGCGGCGACCTCCCCGGTGACGGCGGGGTCGGCCGGGGGTGCCTGCACCTCGACCGCCGCGCTGCCGCCCGCAGGGTAGGCGCACGCGCCGGCATCCGTCGTCGCCGACGGGGTGTCCGCGGACCCGCCCGGAGTCTGGTCGACGCTCGCGCAGCCGGCGAAGACGAGGAGCGACACGGCGAGCAGCGGAGCGGCGAGAAGGCGGGAGCGCATGCGTCCAGCGTACGTGGGGCGCTCCGCCCGGAACACGACGCGGGCCCCCGTCCACGAGGAACGGGGGCCCGACGGGTGCGCGGAGGGTCAGCCGATGACGGGGACGACCAGGCCGCCCCACGTCTCGTTCTCGAAGTCGGCGACCTCCTGCGAGGTCAGCAGCTCGTAGAGCGCCACGATGCGGGGGTCGTCGGCGAGCTCGGGGCGGGTGGCCAGCACGTTGTAATAAGGGCTCGACTCGCCCTCGAGCAGGATCGCCTGGTCGCCGGTGAGGCCGGCCGGCAGCGCGAACGAGATGGTGACGAAGGCGGCATCCACGTCGGGCAGGGCCTGCGGCAGCGTCGCGTTCTCGATCTCGGTGAAGGTGAACCCGCGCGGGTTGTCGGTGATGCCGGTGAGGTCGACGACGCCTTCTTCGACCTCGATGAGGCCCTCGTCGGCGAGCAGCTGCAGCGCACGACCCTCGTTGGTGGGGTCGTTGGGAACGGCGATCGTGGCGCCGTCCTCGAGGTCGTCGAGGCTGTCGACCTTGTCGGAGTAGAACGCTGCGCTGGGCAGGTACGCCTCGCCGACGCTCACGAGGTCGGAGCCGGTGGCCTCGTTGAAGGTCGCCAGGAACGTGGAGTTCTGGAACAGGTTCGCGTCGATCGAGCCGTCCGCCAGCGCCGTGTTGGGCGTGTTGTAGTCGGTGAACGGGACGAATTCGATCGTCAGGCCCACTTCGGCCGCGGCCCCCTCGGCGATGTGGTTGAGGATGTCGCCGGCGGGCGTCTGCAGCGCGCCGACCTTGATGGTGCCGAGACCGTCGGATGCCGCGGCGTCGCCACCGTCTTCGGCGGCGGAACCGCCGGCGCAGGCGGTGAGGGTCAAGGCGGTGGCCGCGACGGCGGCCAGGAGCAGGGTACGGGGGGTGCGGGGCATGGGGATGTCCTCTCGGTCGGGTCGGGTCGGGTCAGGCGGTGCGCTCGCGCGTGCGGCGCGTGCGGGTCGGGGTCTTGCGGGCGAGGCGCCGTGCGCCCCAGCTCGCCAGTGACTGCAGGGCCATCACGATGGCGAAGATGACGACGATCACCGCCACGATGTGGATCCAGCTGTACTGCTGGTAGCCGTAGCGGATGGCGACATCGCCCAGCCCGCCGCCGGCGACGGTGCCGACCATCGCGGAGAAGTTGATGATCGAGGTGACGGTGGTCGACAGGCCCAGCAGCATGGGTGCGGCGGCCTCGGGCAGCAGCACCTTGGTCACCAGCTCCCAGCGGCTCGCGCCGAGGGAGGATGCCACTTCGAGCAGGCCCGGGTCGACCTCCTTGATCGCGATCTCGACCATGCGGGCGAAGAACGGGATCGCCACCACCGACAGCGGCACGATCGCCGCGGTGGGTCCGATGAAAGTGCCCACGACCAGGCGGGTGAAGGGGATCAGCGCGACCATCAGGATGATGAACGGCACCGAACGGCCGAAGTTGACGATGAAATCCAGCACACGGTTGACGACGACCGCGGCGGTACGCGACCCGAACAGGCGGTCGAGGAACCGGCCCTCCTCGGTGCCGACCAGCACGACGCCGAGGGGAAGCCCCACGACGACCGTCACGACCAGGGCGACGCCCACCATGTAGAGGGTCTGCCCCGTGGCGACGAGGAGGATCTGCAGCAGCTGCTCGTTCATGCGCGTACGCCTTCCTGCAGGACCTCGACCAGCAGATCCTGCCCGCGGAGGTCCGTGATGATGCCGGCGGCCGCGCGGGTGGGGATCTCCAGGCGGGTGCGACCGGCCTGCGTGCCGCCGATCTGCTCGATGAGGGCGCCGAGGATCGACACGTCGACGTCGTGTTCGCGGGCGAGGCGGGCGATGACGGGGCGGTCGGCGGTGCCGCCCGCGAACGTGATGTCGATGACCGTGGCATCCGGCGCGACGGTCGCCGGGATCCGCCCGAGCGGGAACAGCTGCGACGTCAGGCGCGAGCCGGGGGTGCGGATGATGTCGACGAGGCGGCCGCTCTCGACCACACGGCCGGCTTCGACGAGCGCGGCGGAGTGGCAGGCCGCCTTGACGACGTCCATCTCGTGGGTGATGAGCAGCACGGTGAGCCCGAGCTCCTCGTTGATGCGGCGGTACAGGTCGAGGATCGACGTGGTCGTCTCGGGGTCCAACGCGCTCGTGGCCTCGTCCGAGAGCAGCACGCTCGGGCGGGCGGCGAGGGCGCGGGCGATGCCGACGCGCTGCTGCTGACCGCCCGACAGCTCGTGCACCGAGGCGTCGCCGCGGTGTCCGATGCCGACGAGGTCGAGCATCTCCTGCGCCCGTGCCCGGCGCTGGGCGCGCGGCACACCGTCGAGTTCGAGGGCGAGCTCCACGTTGCCGCGGACGCTGCGGCTGCCGAGCAGGTTGAAGCGCTGGAAGACCATGCCGATGCGGCGACGGGCGGCCCGCAGGTCGGCGTCGCGCAGGGCAGTCAGATCGGTGTCGTCCACGACGACACGGCCGGAGTCCGGGCGCTCGAGGAGGTTGACGATGCGGGCGAGGGTGCTCTTGCCGGCGCCGCTCTGCCCCACGATGCCGTAGACCTCGCCGCTCGGGATCGTCAGGGAGACGTCGTCGACGGCGGCGAGATCGCCGTAGCGTTTCGTGACGTGGTCGAGCGCGATCATGTTCGGGTAGGCCTTCCAATGCAGTGCCCGCACCCTGCCGATCGGCGGCAAGGGGGCCGTGTCGATCCAAGCGGCAGCCCGGTGCCCGGCGGTAATCGCGTTACGCCCCGTGTCGTCCCCGGTGGCGCGGATCGTGCGGCTGCGGCAGGAGCGGCGGATGTGCCGCCGCCGGGGGCCGCCGCGGGCGCGGCCGATAGGATGGGGTGTAACCGTCCGATCACGGGGGAGAAGGCCATGCCAGGCATCGTCATCGTCGGCGTTCAATGGGGAGACGAGGGCAAGGGCAAAGCCACTGACCTCCTCGGAGAGCGCACCGACTGGGTCGTCAAGTTCAACGGCGGTAACAACGCCGGTCACACCGTCGTCATCGGCGACGAGAAGTACGCGCTGCACCTGCTGCCCTCCGGCATCCTGTCGCCGGGCGTGAACGCCGTCATCGGCAACGGCGTGGTGGTCGACCTCGAAGTGCTCTTCGACGAGCTCGAGGCACTGAACGCCCGAGGGCTCGACACGTCGCGGCTGCGCGTGAGCGCCAACGCGCACATCATCACCCAGTACCACCGCACCCTCGACAAGGTCACCGAGCGGTTCCTCGGCAAGCGCATGATCGGCACGACCGGTCGCGGCATCGGCCCCGCCTACGCCGACAAGATCAACCGTGTCGGCATCCGCATGCAGGACCTCTTCGACGAGAACATCCTGCGGCAGAAGGTCGAGGGCGCTCTCGACCAGAAGAACCACCTGCTGGTGAAGGTGTTCAACCGCCGCGCCATCACGGTGGACGAGGTCGTCGAGGACCTGCTGTCCTACGCCGATCGCCTGCGTCCCATGGTGTGCGACACCGGCCTGCTGCTGAGCGACGCACTGGATGCCGGTGAGGTCGTCGTCTTCGAGGGTGGCCAGGCCACCATGCTCGACGTCGACCACGGCACCTACCCGTTCGTCACCTCGTCGTCGGCCACCGCCGGTGGTGCGTCGACCGGCTCCGGCGTCGGCCCCAACCGCCTGGACCGCATCGTCGGCATCGTGAAGGCGTACACGACCCGCGTCGGGTCGGGCCCGTTCCCGACCGAGCTGTTCGACGAGCAGGGCGACTGGCTGCGCTCGCGCGGCTTCGAGTTCGGCACCACCACCGGGCGTCCGCGCCGGGTCGGCTGGTACGACGCGCCCGTCACGCGCTACGCCACCCGCATCAACGGCATCACCGACCTGGTGCTCACCAAGCTCGACATCCTCACCGGTCTCGAGCGCATCCCGGTCTGCGTCGCGTACGACGTCGACGCCACGCGCTTCGAAGAGGTGCCGGTCAACCAGTCCGACTTCCACCACGCCACACCGATCTACGAGTACTTCCGCGGCTGGACCGAGGACATCTCGAAGGCGCGCACGTTCGAAGAGCTGCCGGCGGCGGCCCAGGACTACGTGCTGGCGCTCGAGGCGATGAGCAACACACGCATCTCGGTCATCGGGGTCGGTCCCGGCCGCGACGCGGTGATCGTGCGGCACGACCTGCTGGACTGATGCGCTTCCTGCTCGGCGGGTACACCGCCGACATGGATGGTCACGCCGAGGGCATCGGCGTCCTGCGCGCCGGCGAGGCGGACGTCGCCTCCGCCGGCGGGCCGCTCGCCTTCGAAGGCGAGGCGGCGACCTCCGGTGGGTCGCCGTCGTGGCTCACGTGGCATCCGGGGCTCGACGTCGTGTACGCGGCGCTCGAGGGCGACGGCACGGTGCAGGCGTTCCGCCGCACCGGCACGATGTCGCTCGCGCGGCTCGGTGCGCCGGTGGCCGTCGGCGAGGCGCCCTGCCACATCGCCGTCGCGCCCGATGGCGGCTCGCTCATCGCGAGCTGCTGGGGTGATGGCCGCGTGGTGCGCGTGCGCCTGGATGCCGACGGGCGCCCCGGTGCGACGGCCGCTGCCGCTGCTGCGCGCGATCCGCACGCCGAGGAAGGTCCCGACGCGTGGGGCCCCGCCGCGATCGGTCCGGCCGGCGCCGTGGATCTCGGCGCGCGCGGCGAGGAAGCCCAGGGGCGGCTGCTGGATCTGGCGGCTGCGGCCCGGGCGCTGCGCGAGGCCGCCGGCGAGGAGTTCGCACACCTGGTGCCGGAGTACGACGCTCCGCAGGAGGTGCCCGAGCCCACCCCGGCGATGGTCGCCGAGGACGGGGCAGCCGTCGTCGCCCGCGCTTCGCACGCGCACCAGACCCTCTACCTGCCCGGCGGCATCGTCGCCGCCACCGACATGGGCTTCGACCTGGTGCGGTTCTGGCGCGCCGGCGACGGCGGCATGCGGTCGCAGCCCGGCGTCGTGCTGCCGCGCGGCAGCGGCCCGCGCCACATGGTGTGGCATCCGAGCGGTCATCTCTACGTCATGACGGAGCTGTCCTGCGAGCTGTTCGTGCTGGCACCGGATGCCTCGGGGGTCTGGCGCATCGTCTCGGGCACGCCGCTCGGGGCGACCCTCGCCGGCGACAGCGCCGCGGAGGTGTGCCTGTCGCGCGATGCGGAGTTCGTCTACGCCGGGGTACGAGGCAGCAACACCCTCGCCGTCCTGCGGGTGCGCGGCGACGGCTCCTCGGTGACACCCGTCGCGCTCGCCGAAGCCGGGGTCCGCGGGCCGCGGCATCACACCGTCGTGCGGGACACCCTGCTGGTGGCAGGGCAGCAGTCCGGCGAGGTCGCCGCACTCACCCTCGACATCCGCACCGGAGTGCCCGGTCGCGTGCGCGCACGCACCGCCGCGCCGTCGCCGACCTGCATCGTGCCGCTGCGCTCGTCGCGAGCGTAGGAGATGGTGCGAGCGTAGGACCCAACCGCCGGCATCCGTCCTCCCGTCGTCACATCTCCTACGCTCGTGACGGCTGCGGAGAGGCGCGAGGACTCGCGCCCGCTACAGCTTCGCGTCCTGGCGGGGGATCAGCACCTGCTTGATGATCAGCAGGATCGACGCCGTCACCGGGATCGCGATGAGAGCGCCGAGCAGCCCCAGCAGCGTGCCGCCGACGAGCGCTCCGATCACCACGAGCGCTCCGGGCACCGAGATGGCCCGGTTCATCACGCGCGGCGTGAGGACGTATGCCTCGATCTGCATGTACACGAGATACGCGATGCCGAAGATGAGCGCGGCGAGCGGGCTGCTGAACAGCGCCAAGATCGTCGCGAGCCCCCAGTAGATCACCGTACCCACGAGGGGAATGAGCGTGATGCAGAACGCGATGACGGCCATGAGGGCGGGGAACGGCAACCCCAGGAGCAGGTGCAGGAGCAACGCGAACATCGAGTTGCAGAATGCCAGGATCACCATGCCCATCAGATAGCTGCCGATCGACTCGGTGATCTCGTCTGTGAGGCCCGAGACCTTCGCCCGGGTGCGAGCTGGCGTGAGTCGCACGAACGAACGCTTCATCCCATCGAGCGAGGCGAGGAAGTAGAGCGACAGCACGAGGACGATGATGATGCCCGAGATCGTCGTGGCGATCGACACCCCGACCTGCAGCACGCCGCCGCCGATGGAGGCGAGGTTGCTGGGGTTGGTGATGAAGTTCTGCACGTCGGTGACGAGCGTGCCGATCTGATCGCTGAACGTATTGGTGAGCCAGGCGTAGAAGTCCGACTTCTGGAAGTCCGAGAACAGGCTCGGCACGTTGTCGATGAACTGCTTCACCTGCGAGGCGACCGTCGGGATGACCAGCCACAGCAGCCCGACGATCACCAGCGCGAACCCCGCGAAGACGATGACGATTCCCCAGGCGCGGGGAACCTTGTGCGCCTCGAGCCAGCGCACCACCGGATTGAGGCCGAGAGCGGCGAACAGCGCGAACGCGATGTAGATCAGGATCGTCGACAGGCTCGATATCGCCATCCCGAGCACGAGGGCGGCGAGACCTCCGAGCGTCAGGAGGAAGCCGAGCGAGAACGGATTCGGGAGGCTTGCGAATCGCCGAGCCGGTGCGGGGCCTGCCGTCGCGGCATCCGTGGTCGCCGTCGCGGCGTCCGGCGCGGTTCCGGTGTCGGTTCCGGTGGTGGCATCCGCGGCGAGCGGTCGGTCGGCGGTGTCGCTCATGGGGACACTCTAGGGGCGGGCATCTGGCGACGGCAGGGTGGCGCGTGCACTGCCGTCCGGGCGGCCGCCGCCCCGCCGGTAGGGTCGATGCGAGGAGGATGCCATGACCGAAGATCCCACTGTGACGCTGCAGAACCTGCGCAGCAGCATCGACAACATCGACGCCGCGCTCATCTTCATGCTCGCCGAGCGGTTCCGCTGCACCAAGCAGGTCGGCATCCTCAAGGCGGAGCACGGGATGCCGGCGTCGGACCCGTCGCGCGAAGAGCAGCAGATCGGCCGGCTGCGGCGCCTGGCCGAGGAGTCGTCGCTGGATCCCGAGTTCGCTGAGAAGTGGTTCAACTTCGTCGTCGCCGAGGTCATCCGCCACCACACCGCCGCCGCCGACGGCCGCTGACCGCGCGCTGACACGACGAACGCCCCGAGCCGAAGCCCGGGGCGTCCGCTCTTGAAGAGGCTCAGGGGATCGCGCGGCGCACCGTCGCCCACGAGCTGACGGCGAGCACCGCCAGCAGCGCCGTTCCCCACAGGCTCAATCCCAGCGCGCCCTGATTCACGAACCACTCCCAGACCGTCGGCCAGGCCTCGGCGATCGTGATGAGCCACAGGATGCCGACGAGCACCAGACCCAGTCCGACCAGGATGACCGTCAGCCACAGGTTGCCGAAGCGCTTGTAGATCGTCGCCGCCCAGAATCCCACGACGAAGAACAGCATCGCCACGACGAAGAAGAAGAACCCGGCAGCCAGCGCCCCGGCCTCCCAGATCCACGGCAGGTAGAAGAAGTAGCCGTTGATGCCCCACCCTTGGGTGGCCTGCTCGATCAGCCCGCCCAGCACGAAGACCACGGCGAGGATGCCGGAGGTCAGCACCGAGGTCAGCAGTGTGCCGAAGTAGAACTCCCGCCGGGTGACGCTCATGGCCTGCGAGAACGGGAACACCAGGGTCAGGGCCTGGATGCCGACGACCCCGAAGTACCACAGCGGCGCCTGAGCCCCGCCGCCGTACTTGGGCCCGTCGACTCCCGCGTTGCTCAGCATCATGTAGATCGCGAGCGTGACCAGCAGTGCGCCCCCCAGCACGATCAGCGGCACCCAGATGTAGGTCTGCCGGTTGACCAGCTGCATGCGGACGACATTGAGCGTGCGGCTCATCGCAGTGCTCCTTCCTCGGTGGATGCCGCAGGATCAGCGGCACCCGCCGTCTCCGTGCCGGCGCGGCGGTCGCGCTCCTCGGCGGCATGCTGTGTGACCCGGACGATGAGCTGCTGCAGCGAGACGGGCGTGACGTCGAGCCGGGTCGCGGTGAGCCGGTCGCGGTCCTCGGCGGTGAGCGCCCCCAGCACGGTGGCGCTGGAGACCCGGCCGAGGCTCTCGCGGTGGATGACCTCGCGACCGGCGATGAACGCCTCGACCGCTGCCGTGTCGCCGACGATGTTCGTCGCGCGGTCGCGCACGGCATCCGTCGTCTCGTCCATGATGATGCGTCCGCGATCGATGACCAGGACGCGTTCGATGAGGTTGGAGACCTCGTCGATGAGGTGGCTGGAGAGGATGACGGTGCGCGGGTGCTCGGCGTAGTCCTCGAGCAGCCGGTCGTAGAAGATCTGCCGCGCGACGGCATCGAGCCCGAGATACGGCTCGTCGAAGAACGTGATCTCGGCGCGTGAGGCCAGCCCGATGATGACGCCGACCGCCGACAGCTGCCCGCGCGACAGCTTCTTGATGCGCGTCTTAACCGGCAGCTGGAAGTCGTCGATCAGACGCTCGGCGAGCTGCTGATCCCAGTTCGGGAAGAACAGCCTCGCGGTGTCGAACGCGTGCTTGGGCAGGGCATCCTCGGGGTACTTCTGGCTCTCGCGCACGAAGCACATGCGCTGCAGGACCCGCGCGTTCTCGTACGGGTTCTCGCCGAGGATGCGCACGTCGCCGCGCGTCGCGAAGTTCTGCGCTGTGAGGATCGACATGATCGTCGTCTTGCCGGCGCCGTTGCGGCCGAGGAGACCGTAGATGGTGTCCTTCTCGATGGCGAAGCTCACGTCGTCCACGGCGACCGTGTCGCGGTAGCGCTTGGTGAGGCCTGTGACCTCGATGACGGGGGTCATCGTGCCGTCCCTTCTGCTGTGTGTGCGTTGTAGCGCTGTTGGATGAGGGTGCCGAGATCGGCGGAGCTGAGCCCGAGGGCCCGCGCTTCGGCGAGAAGCGGCTCGATGTAGCGATCGGCGAACACGGCGCGCCGCTCGCCGCGCACCTGCTCGCGGGCGCCGGGGGCGACGAACATGCCGATACCGCGTCGCTTGTACAACACGCCCTTGTCGACGAGCATGTTCACTCCTTTCGCCGCCGTGGCGGGGTTGATCCGATGGAAGGCGGCGAGTTCGTTCGTCGAGGGCACTTGGGCTTCTTCGGCGAGACTGCCGTCGACGATCGCATCCTCGATGCTCTCGGCGATCTGCAGGAACAGAGCTCGGCCTTCTTCGATCATTGCGTTCCGTTCACTGGTTCATTACTTGACTAACTAACCATGCAACGGGAGGGGAGGTGATGTCAAGCGCCTGTTTTGCGGGATGCGGGGGCCGCTGGGTACGGTGGACATCGGGCCGTGAGGCCCCGAGGAACCAGTCCGCGCCCTCGCGCCCCCCGGCCACCCGAAGCCGGATGTCGCGGGAGAGCGTATGGTCGGCGGTCTGGGCGACGGATCCGATGTGCGTCGCCGGAGTGCTGTGCCGCGTCGATTTTCGATGCAGCGCGCAGCGCCGATGACCGTCCACCCGGGCGCAACCGATGCGGCCTGAAGCGACGGCTGCCGAGGTGAAACCACGTGACTTCTGCCCCTGCTGTCGAAGCGAAGAACCTGTTCAAGGTCTTCGGACGCAACCCCAAGGATGCCGTCAAGCGTCTGCGCGCCGGCCAGAGCCGGACCGACGTGGCCGATGCCGGAACGGCCGCCGTGATCGATGCGAGCTTCACGGTGCAACCGGGCGAGATCTTCGTGATCATGGGCCTGTCCGGTTCCGGCAAGTCCACCATCATCCGCATGCTCAACGGGCTGCTCCAGCCCACCGCGGGCGAGGTGCTCGTGCAGGGACGCAGCGTCACCGGAGCCTCTCCGGTGACGCTGCGCAGCATCCGCCGGCAGTCGATCTCGATGGTGTTCCAGCACTTCGCGCTCCTCCCGCACCGCACCGTGCTCGACAACGCCGCCTACGCCCTCGAGATCCAAGGTGTCGGAAAGGCCGAGCGTCGCCGTCGCGCCATGGAGATCCTCGAGAAGGTGGGCCTCGCCGATCGCGCCGAGGCCATGCCAGACGAGCTCTCCGGCGGCATGCGGCAGCGGGTGGGTCTTGCCCGTGCGCTCACCGCCGGCACCGACATCCTGCTGATGGACGAGGCCTTCTCGGCGCTGGACCCGCTCATCCGCCGCGAGATGCAGGAGCAGCTGGTGGAGTTGCAGCGCGAGCTCGGCCGCACCATCGTCTTCATCACCCATGACCTCAACGAGGCGATGTTCCTCGGCGACCGCATCGCCGTCATGCGCGATGGGCGCATCGTGCAGAACGGCACGCCCGAGGAGATCCTCACCGACCCGGCCAACGACTACGTCGCCCAGTTCGTGCAGGACGTCGACCGGGCCCGGGTGCTCACGGCATCCGCCGTCATGGAGCCCGCGCACGCCACCACCCCGGTCAGCGCAGGGCTGCGGGGTGCGCTGCGCTCGCTGCGCGAGCTGCAGGCGGGCTCGGTGTTCGTCGTCGAGAACCGCCGGCTGCTCGGTGTCGTCAGCGACCGCCGCGTGATCCGGGCGATCAAGTCGGGCGAGACCGACCTGCGCGCCATCGTCGACACCTCGGTGCCGACCGTCTCACCGGACGACCCGCTCACCGATGTCGTCGAGCACGCCGTCGAGACCACCGTGCCCGTTCCGGTCGTCGACGCCGGCGGACGTCTTGTGGGGCTCATCCCCCGAGTGACGCTGCTGGCCGCGCTCGGCAACGTGCCGCCCACCACGCAGGCGCTGCCGATCATCGAGCCCGCACCCTCCGTGCCGCAGGCCGACCTCGTCGCGTCGCTTGCCGAGCTCGGCGCGTCGGAGGCCCAGGCCGCCGACCTCGCCGCCGCCACGAAGGGGGGTTCCGAGTGAACGACGTGCGCCTCCCGCTCGGCGACATCGCCGAGACCTTCGTCCGCTGGCTCATCGACACCATGGGCTGGTTCTTCGACGGCCTCCGGGCGATCTTCCTGGCCATCTACGACTCGCTGGAGTGGGTGCTGCAGACGCCCCCGTTCTGGGTGATCATCGTCGTGCTCGCGGTGCTGGCCTTCTGGGCCAAGGGCCTGTGGTTGGCCGTCGGCACCGCCGTGGGGCTGCTCATCATCGTCGGCGTCGACCAGTGGGACAACGCCATGCAGTCCCTCGCGCTCGTCATCGTCGCCTCGGTGATCGCTCTCGCCATCGGCATTCCGCTGGGCATCTGGGCTGCGCGCAGCGACACGGTCTCGGCGATCGTGCGGCCCGTGCTGGACTTCCTCCAGACCATGCCCGCCTTCGTGTACCTCATCCCCGCGCTCATGCTCTTCCGCGTGGGCGTCGTCCCCGGCATCGTCGCGACGATCGTCTTCGCGCTGGCACCGGGCGTGCGCCTCACCGAACTCGGCATCCGCGGCGTCGACCGAGAGATCGTCGAGGCCGGGCACGCCTTCGGCGCCTCGCCCGGTCGCATCCTGCGTCAGATCCAGCTGCCGCTGGCGATGCCGTCGATCATGGCCGGTGTGAACCAGGTCATCATGCTGAGCCTGTCGATGGTCGTCATCGCCGGCATGGTCGGGGCCCGCGGTCTCGGCGGCGACGTCGTGCAGAGCCTGCAGAAGATCGACATCGCCCTGGGCGTCGAGGCCGGCCTGTCGGTCGTCGTCATCGCGATGATCCTCGACCGCATGACCTCGGCGCTGGCCACCCGCGGGGCGCGCGGCGCCGGCGGACGGGCGCGCGGTCGCGGCCTCGGTTTCGGTTTCGGCGCGTGGCGCGCCGGCGTCCCGACGCAGCCGACGGCTGCGGCATCCGCGCCCTCGGCATCCGCGCCCTCGGCCTCCGCGCCCTCGGCCTGACGCCGACACAGTCTTGCGAGCTCATCACTCGCGAGGGGCGGGGAGACTCCGCGCCCGACCACAACGACCGCTTCGCGCACAGCACGCGGAGGGAGAGGAAGTCACGATGACCAAGAGAAGCACCCTTCTGGGGGCAGTCGCACTGACGTCGGCAGCCGCACTGGCGCTCACCGGCTGCGCCGGAGGATCCGATGGCGGGTCCGCCGACGGCCCCGCCGACCGTCCGATCACGATCGCCGTGTTCAACGGCTGGGACGAGGGCATCGCCGCATCCGAACTGTGGAAGGCGGTCCTCGAGGAGCAGGGGTACGAGGTCGAGCTCGAGTACGCCGACCCGGCCGCCGTCTACAACGGCATCGCCAGCGGCGACTACGACGTGACACTGGACACCTGGCTGCCGCTGACCCACGGCGACTACATCGACGAGTACGGCGATGACATGGTGGACCTCGGCGCGTGGAACGAGGACGCCAAGCTGACGCTCGCCGTCAACGAGGACGCGCCGATCGACTCGCTCGAGCAGCTCGCCGATAACGCGGACCTGTTCGACAGCACGATCATCGGCATCGAATCGGGCTCGGGTCTTGCCACCGTCGTCGACGAGGCCGTCATCCCCGGGTACGGCCTGGACGCGTTCGACCACGTGACGTCGTCGACCCCGGCCATGCTCACCGAGCTCGACACCGCCACGAGCGCGGGCGAGAACATCCTGGTCACGCTGTGGCGTCCGCACTGGGCGTACGACGCGTTCCCGATCAAGGACCTCGAGGACCCGAAGGGTCTGCTCGGCGAGGCAGAGGGCATCCACTCCTACGCCTCGACCTCGTTCGAGGAGGAGTTCCCTGAGGTGTTCGGGTGGCTGAGCGACTTCACGATGGACAGCGACACGCTGTACTCCCTCGAGAACGCGATGTTCAACGGTCAGGACACCGACGACTACGCGCCTCTCGTCGCCGCCTGGATGGCCGAGAACGAGTCCTACGTCTCCTCCCTGACCGCCGAGTGAGCATTCGTCCGCTCGAGTGAGCATTCGTCTGCTCGAGTGAGCATTCGTCTGTTCGAGTGAGCATTCGTCTGTTCGAGTGAGTATTCGTCGCGTCGAGTGAGTACTCGTCGCGTGCCCGCGATCATCGATTCGGGCGCGGGCGAGTACTCACTCGGCGACGTGAATGCTCACTCGCGGGCGTGAATGCTCAGTCGCGGGAAGGGGACACGCGCGGGGTGGGGTGGGGATCGGCGGTCAGCTCCAGCGCGACCTTCTTCTCCAGCTCCTCCACGGCCTCGTCCGACAGTGAGATGAGGCCGTCGAGCTCCTCGCGCACGCGCTTGTAGGCCAGCTGGCGCTCGGCGGGCGTGGCGGCCTGATCGATGGCCACCGTCAGCAGCTGCTTCGCCGTCGAGAGGCGCTTGCGCTCCCCCTCGGTGAACGACGAATCGCGCACGCGACGGGCGTCCCGCTCGGCGAGGTCGAATGCCACCTCGAACTCGGTCACCGCTGCCCGGTACTCGTCGAGCTGCTCCTTCGTCACCTTCGCCTTGGCCGATGCCGGTCGCAGGTGATCGGCGTTCCGCTTCGCCCGCAGGAACGCCGCCGTCAGCGGCTGCCGCCCGTCGCTCATCGCCGGGAACGCGATGAGCTTCGCCACATCGAGCTCGTAGTCCAGCCAGCGCCGGGTCACCTGATCGTGCGCGACGAACAGCTGCTCGAGCTGATCGGGCTCCGGCGACGGACGGGTGATCGCCGTCGGCACGGATGCCGTCGCGACCGGTTTCGCCCGCGCCGCGGCCTGCGCGGCCTTCAGCTCACTCTTGGCGTGGAGGATCTCCAGTCGCCGCTTGTGCCGGCGCTTGGAGGCACGCTCCCACGCGGAGCCGACACCACCGAAGATGCCGACGAGAGGAAACGCCAGCCACCAGTAGTTGCCGAGGAAGTCGAACAGGGGCTCCACCCTGTCATGGTAGCCCTCGCCGTCGCCGCACCAGGGCGCGGTGCTGAGCCGAGGTCAGTCGGATGCCGGGGGGCGCGGGCTGCGCGCGGGCACCGGCCAGACCGGACTGCCCGTCGGCCGGGTCGGCGACGGGTCCGGCGTGGGTGCGGCGGGCGGGGCCGCCGGCGGCGAGGTCGGGGAAGCGGCCGCGGGCGCAGCCGCGGGGGGCGCGGGAGTCGGCCGCGGAGCAGTGCGCGGCAGGGCGACCCGCGCCGCGCGATACGCGTCCTGCTCGGCCGTCACGAAGGCGGCCTCCACCTGCCGCACCGCATCGCGATACGCGAGGAACTCCGCCGGCGTCACCTTCGCGCGCGCCGAGGCCGGCCGCAATCGCTGCGCCTCGTGCTGGGCACGGAGGAAGGCGAGGGTCGCCGGATGCCGCGCGTCGAGCATCTGCGGGAAGGCCAGCGCCCTGCCGGCATCCGTTTCGTACTCGAGCCAGCGCGCCGTCACGGTGTCGTGCTGGGCGAACAGCGCCTCGATCGGCAGCGGCGCATCGCCCGCGGTGGCGCCGTACTTCGCCCGCGTGGCCTTCACCCTGCTGCGGCTCGCCCGCAGCTGCAACGAGGCCACCCGCTCCTGCTGCTTCGCGGCCTGCAGCGCCTGCCGGGCCGCGGACGTCGATGGGATGCCGGGGGCGGGGATGCCGCGCTGCGCCTTCGCCGTGAGCAGGTCGGCCTGCGCGGCCCGCAGCTGCGCGCGCGCCGCCTGCAGCGCGCGGTAGGCGGTGAGCTCTTCCTGGCGGGCGGCGTCGAGTTCGAGCCGACGGGCCCGGCGACGGGTGGTGGTCAGCGCGCCGTAGCCGACCGCGCCCACGCCCGCGGCGGCGGGGGCGACCCACCACCACGAGCTCACGATCAGGAGCACCGTCTCCACCCTGCCATGCTAGCCGCGGCGGCACCGGGCCGTCCCGGACGCGTCGCTCGCGCCCGCCCGTCGTCCCCCACGCCCGGCATCCCGCCCGCTCGGCATCCCCCCGTCCGGCCCCGCCCGCCCGCCGGCATCCCGCCCAGAAACCACGAATCGGCCGAGACCGCACGCGATGCGCGGTGTCTCGACCGAGAAGTGGTGTGTCAGCGGGCCGGGGTCAGCCGAAGAGCAGCGCGATCACCGTCGAGCCGCCGCCGACGAGGATCAGGGACACGATGACGACCCATGCCACGATCTTCATGCGCCGCTGGCGCCCCTGGCCGTAGGTTCCGTATTCGTCGTCGTTCGACATGTGTCTCCCTCTCAGGCGGGCTCGGTGACCGTGGCGCCGAACGCGGCGGGAAGGGTCGCGCGCGAGCGCTCACGCAGTTCGGCGGCCGGGACGGTGAACAGGCCCTGCACCTCGAGGGCGGGGGCGTCGCCGTCGCCCGGGGCGTCGGTCACGCCGATGCGCAGCACCGGGTACCCGCGGCCGTCGCAGAGGCCCCGGAACTTCACGTCGTCCTCGCGGGGGACGGAGACGATGACACGGCCGGTCGACTCGGAGAACAGCGCGGTCGCGGCATCCACCCCGTCGCGCTCCATGATCTCGCGCAGCCAGACGCGGGCGCCGACGCCGAAGCGCATGACGCCCTCCACGAGCGCCTGGGCGAGGCCGCCCTCGGACAGGTCGTGTGCGCTGGAGACCAGCGACTGCAGGGATGCCGCGTGCAGCAGCTGCGCCAGACGCTTCTCACCCGCCAGGTCGACCTTGGGCGGACGGCCACCGAGGTGACCGTGGATGGTGCCCGCCCACTGCGATCCGCTCAGCTCGGTGGCGGTGACGCCGAGGAGGTAGATGTTCTCGCCGGCATCCTGCCAGCCGCTCGGGATACGGCGGGCGACGTCGTCGATGATGCCGAGCACGCCCACGACGGGGGTGGGGTGGATCGGGGTGTCACCGGTCTGGTTGTAGAACGACACGTTGCCGCCCGTGACCGGGACGCCCAGTTCCAGGCAGGCATCCGACAGGCCGTCGACGGTCTGGCCGAACTGCCACATGACCTCGGGGTTCTCGGGGCTGCCGAAGTTGAGGCAGTCGGTGACCGCGGTCGGGACGGCACCCGTCACGGCGACGTTGCGGTACGCCTCGGCCAGGGCCAGCTTCGCACCCTCGTACGGGTCGAGCTGGCAGAAGCGGCCGTTGCAGTCGGTGGCGATGGCGAAGCCGAGGCCCGACTCCTCGTCGACGCGGATCATGCCGGCGTCGTCGGGGAAGCTCAGCGCGGTGTTGCCCAGCACGTAGTAGTCGTACTGGTTGGTCACCCACGAGGTGTCGGCGAGGTTGGGGCTGGCGACCAGCTGCAGGAACTGCTCGCGCAGCGTCTCCGGGTCGTCGGTGCGGGGGAGCGCGGATGCCGAGTCGTCGCGGAGCGCGTCGATCCAGGTCGGGTACGCGACGGGGCGCTCATAGACGGGGCCGTCGACGGCGACCGTGGACGGGTCGACATTGACGATCTCCTCGCCGTGCCAGAAGATCTGCAGGCGGCCGTCGCCGGTGACCTCGCCCAGCACGCTGGTCTCGACGTCCCACTTGCCGGTGACGGCGAGGAAGGCGTCGAGCTTCTCGGGAGCGACGATGGCCATCATGCGCTCCTGGCTCTCGCTCATGAGGATCTCCTCCGGCGTGAGCGAGGGGTCGCGCAGCAGCACGTTCTCCAGGTCGACGCGCATGCCCGAACCGCCGTTGGCGGCCAGCTCGCTCGTCGCGCACGAGATGCCGGCGGCCCCGAGATCCTGGATCGCCTCGACGAGCTCGCCCTGGTACAGCTCCAGGCAGCACTCGATGAGCACCTTCTCGGCGAAGGGGTCGCCCACCTGCACCGCGGGGCGCTTGGTGGGGCCGCCGTCGGCGAAGGTGTCGGATGCCAGGATCGACGCGCCGCCGATGCCGTCACCGCCGGTGCGCGCCCCGAACAGGACGACCTTGTTGCCGGCGCCGGTGGCGTTGGCCAGCTTGATGTCCTCGTGGCGCATGATGCCGACCGCGAGCGCGTTGACGAGCGGGTTGCCCTGGTAGACGGAATCGAACACCGTCTCGCCGCCGATGTTGGGCAGGCCCAGGCAGTTGCCGTAGAACGAGATGCCGCTGGTGACGCCGTGGACGACGCGCGCCGTGTCGGGGTGGTCGATCGCGCCGAAGCGCAGCTGGTCCATGACGGCCACGGGGCGCGCACCCATCGAGATGATGTCGCGCACGATGCCGCCGACGCCGGTCGCGGCGCCCTGGAACGGCTCGATGTAGCTCGGGTGGTTGTGCGACTCGACCTTGAAGGTCACCGCCCAGCCCTCGCCGACGTCGACGACGCCGGCGTTCTGGCCCATGCCCACCATCAGGCGGGTCTTCATCTCGTCGGAGACCTTCTCGCCGAATTTGCGCAGGTAGATCTTGCTCGACTTGTAGGAGCAGTGCTCGCTCCACATGACGGAGTACATCGCCAGCTCGCCCGACGTGGGGCGGCGGCCGAGGATCTCGCGGATCTTGGCGTACTCGTCGGGCTTCAGCCCGAGAGCGGCGTACGGCTGCTCCCGTTCGGGGGTGGCGACCGCGTTCTCGACGGTATCGGCGACAGAGGTCGAAGAGGGGGTGGTCACGCGGCTGTACTCCAGAAGATGAGGGGGGTGGCCGGACGCGTCCATCCTAGTCGCCCGATGCTTTCGCCCGGTCCCCGACGGCGTCCCCGTCAGGGCCGCTGCAGGGTCGCGTGAGAACTGACCGGACCGATGTGCATCCAAACGGTCCGCTCGCACGGAATACCTCTGTGGCGCCCGACGGCTGTCGCCGAGCGTGACTCTTCTCATCGAAGGAGCTGGAAGATGAACAGGAAACTCTTGATCGGCCTCGCTGCCGCCGTCACCGCGGCGCTCACGCTGACCGCCTCGCCGGCGTCGGCGAACGGCGGCTCGAAGCCCACAGGGTCGATCGTCGACGTGGCGGTCGCCGCATCCGGCGGCGGAACCCCGGATGGCAACAATCGCGACTACGACCTGCTGGTCCAGGCGCTCGTGGCGACCGGGCTCGACGCGACCCTGGCCGACACGAGCACGAAGTACACGGTGTTCGCGCCCAACGACCAGGCCTTCCTGCGCCTGGTCACCGACCTCACCGGTGCGGCGCCGGCGTCGGAGGCGGAGGCGCTCACGACCATCACCTCGTCGTTCACGGCAGAGCAGATCTCGAACATCCTGCTCTACCACGTGGTGCCGGGCCAGAAGCTCGGTCCGCTCCAGGTGCTGCTGTCGCGCAATCTGACGATGGCCAACGGGGGCACGATCCAGCCGCGGGCGACGACCCTCCGTGACGAGACCCCGTCCCTCAAGGACCCGCGTCTGGTGCTCTGGGCGATCAACATCCAGGCGACCAACGGCGTCATCCACACGATCGACCGAGTCCTGGTCCCCGCCGCCTGATCGCGGCGATCGTCACGAGGCCGGGGGCAGCGCCCTCGGCCTCGTCTCGTTCCGCCGCAGCGTCCCGCCCCGCTGCCGAGTGAGCATTCGCGCTGTCGAGTGAGCATTCGCGCTGCCGAGTGAGCATTCGCCGATGCCGCCGCGCACGCATCGCGCCGAAGCCCTTGACGCGCCACCCCGCCGGGCGTAACGTGCAACCAAATGGTTGTACGAATTGAGTTGACCGATGATGAGACCGACCGCCTGTTCCATGCACTGGCGGCGTCGACCAGGCGCGACATCCTGCGGCGGACGCTCCAGCGCGAGCAATCCGTCTCGGCGCTCGCCGCGGCCTACGACATGTCGTTCGCGGCTGTGCAGAAGCACGTCGCCGTGCTCGAGACGGCCGGCCTCGTCGTCAAGCGCGTCGAAGGGCGCGAGCGGCTCGTGCGGGCGGATCCGACCATGATCTCCCGGGCACAGGCGCTGCTCGCGGCATACGAAGCCCTGTGGCGCACTCGCATCGACCGGCTGGATGACCTGCTGGCCGAACGCACCCCTCCTCCAACGATGCAAGGACAATGACATGCCCGTCACCGAAGTCACCACCGACCCTGAAGCCCTCACGATGACGCTCATCGCGGACTTCGCCGCCCCCGCAGAGCGTCTCTGGCAGGCGTTCACCGACCCCCGCGAGCTCGAGCGGTTCTGGGGCCCGCCGGGATGGCCCGCCACCTTCACCGAGTTCGACCTGTCCGTCGGTGGGCGCGCTCGCTACCACATGACCGGTCCGCGGGGTGAGCGCGCCGGCGCGGTATGGGAGTTCCTCGCGATCGAAGAGCCCCGGAGCATCGAGGTTCTCGACTCGTTCGTCGATGAGGACGGACAGCCGTCGGAAGGGATGCCGACGACGCGCATGGTGCTCTCTTTCGAGCCCACGCCCGACGGCTCGCGCCTGCGCAGCACCAACTACTTCACGTCGGCCGAGGCGCTGGAGCAGATCGTCGCGATCGGTTTCGTCGAGGGATCGACGATGGCGATGAACCAACTGGACCGCGTCCTGGCGGGACTGCGGGACTACGCGCAGGGCAAGGGCACCCAGGTCGGACTGCTCGATGACACCCACGTGCGCATCACCCGTCTGATCGAGGGCCCGCGCGAACTCGTGTGGCGCGCGCACCACGACCCGGATCTGCTGCGTCGATGGATGCTCGGTCCCGACGGCTGGTCCATGACGACGTGCGAGGTCGCTCCGGCCGTGGGCGGGCGCTACCACTACGCGTGGGCTCAGGACGGGGTGCCCGGGACGGAGTTCGGCTTCGAGGGCGAGACGCTGCTGTCCGAGCCGCCGCGACGGGCCGTCACGACCGAGCGCATGGTCGGGATGGAAGGTCCGGGAACCGTCAACGACATGAACCTCGAAGAGGAGGACGGCGCGACGCTGCTGACCCTGTTCATCGAATACCCCGACCTGCAGACCCGCGACATGATCCTCGCCACCGGCATGGCCGACGGGATGGAAGACAGTTACGCCCGGCTCGAGTCGGTGCTCGCGAGCGACACCGCACCCCGCTGAACCGCGCTGACGCCCCAGAGGCGCTGTGTGCCTCTGCCGGTGCACAGCGCCTCCTCCACAGGGAGGTGATCCCGGCGAGTCGTCCCCAGAACGCCGCTTTGCGCCCGCGGGGACACCCCGCCGGGGGCCACCCTGAGGGGCATGACGACACCCATCGCATCACCCCCGTTGACCGACGACGTGCGCCTGCAGGAGTACCTCGAGCCGCTCCTGCAGACGGCGGCACGCCGACAGCTGTGGCTGTTCTTCCTCGACGCCGACGACCGCCTCGGCGGCCCTGTCATGCCGACCGCCGAACTGCCCCGCGATCCGTCCCGCATGGTGCTCACCGAGGACCTCGGGGAGCAGACCGTCGCCGACGTGATCGGGGCCCGGTTCTCCACCCTCATGCAGGAGCTCGGCCTCGCGCAGGTCGTACTGGTGTGGGAGCGCCGGGGCGGCGCGAAGATGCACGCGGAGGAACGTGAGTGGGCGCGGGCATTGGGAGCGGCGCTCCGCGCGGAAGGCGCGCGCGTGCGTGCGCAGTTCCTGCTGCACGACCGGGGCCTGCGCATCCTCGCTCCCGACGACGCCGTTTAGCGGCGAGGCGCACGACGGCCGGGCTGCCCAGCCCAGCGGCAGGCGCCAGACTCACGGCAGGTGTCAGACAGGCGCGGCAACGGCGGCTCAGCCGCGGCAGCCTCCGGCAGAGCCGCGGCAGCCTCCGGCAGAGCCGCGGCAGCCTCCGGCAGGCGGGCCCCGCAGTGCCTCAGGCGCGCGGCAGCGCGTCTTCCAATGCCACCCACGCGAGCATCGCGCACTTCACGCGGGCGGTGAACTTCGATACCCCCGACAGCGCCGTGGCATCCCCGTAGACGTCGTCGTCGAGTTCGAGCTTGCCGCGCGAGCGCAGCACCTCGCGGAACCCGCCGATGAGCTTGATGGCGTCTTCACGGCTCATGCCGCCGTCGGCTTCGACCCGGTCGTCGATGAGCGAGGCGAGCATGGATGCCGACGCCTGCGAGATGGAGCATCCGGCGCCGTCCCACGTGACCGAGGTGAGCGTCTCACCGTCGTCGGACACCCGGGCGCGCAGCGTGATGTCGTCGCCGCAGATGGGGTTGTGCTGGTGCGAGGTGGCCGTGCGGCCCTCCTCGGGCGCGAGCCCGCGGGCGTGCGGGTGCTTGGAGTGATCGAGGATCAGCTCCTGGTACAGCGAATCGAGGTTGCTCATGCGGTGGCCCCTTCCACGCCGAAGTACGACCGCACTCCGGCGACAGCGTCGAGAAAGCGGTCGACGTCGTCGTCGGTGGTGAACACGGATGCCGAGGCGCGCACGGACGCCGTCAGGCCGAATCGGGCGTGCAGCGGCTTGGCGCAGTGGTGACCGACACGCACCGCGATGCCGCGGGAGTCCAGGAACTGCCCCACGTCGTGGGCGTGCACGCCGGCGACGTCGAACGACGCGAGCCCGATGCGGTCGGCCGCGCCCTCGGCGGCGTCACCCAGCACCCGCACGCCGTCGATGTCGCGCAGCCCCGCGAGGAGCCGACGGCCGATCTCGCGCTCGTGCGCGTGGACCGCATCCATGCCGATGTCCTCGAGGTACCGCACCGCCGCAGCCAGCGCGATGGCCTGCGACACCGGCTGCGTGCCGGCCTCGAACTTCTGCGGGGCGGGCAGGAACCCGGCCTCGTCGAGGGTCACGGTCGTCACCATCGAGCCGCCGGTGAGGAACGGCGGGAGGGCCTCGAGCACGTCGGTGCGGCCGTAGAGCGCGCCGATGCCGTAGGGGCCGAGCATCTTGTGGCCCGAGAAGGCGGCGAGGTCGACGCCGAGCGCGGGGAGGTCCAGCGCCAGGTGCGGCACCGACTGGCAGGCATCCATCACGGTCAGAGCGCCGACGTCGCGCGCGAGGGCGACGATGTCGGCGACGGGGTTCACGATGCCGAGCACGTTGGAGACGTGCGAGAACGCCACGACCCGGGTGCGCTCGCCGATGATCTCGGCCGCGGCATCCATGTCGAGCGTGCCGTCCTCGCGCACCGGGATGTGACGCAGCACGGCGCCGGTGCGGGCGGCGAGCTCCTGCCAGGGGATGAGGTTCGCGTGGTGCTCGGCCTCGGTGACGACCAGTTCGTCGCCCTCACGCAGCGCGTAGGGTGCGGATGCCGGGAGGCCCCGCCCCGCCGTGGCGTTGCCGATGGCGTAGGCGACCAGGTTGAGGGCGGCGGTGGCGCCGCTGGTCCACACCAGGTTCTCGGGGTCGGCGCCGACGAAGCCGGCGACGGTCTCGCGGGCGTCCTCGAACAGCTCGGTGGCCTCGGCGGCCAGCGTGTGGGCGCCGCGGTGCACGGCGGAGTTGGCGCGCGTGAGGAAGTCGATCTCGGTGTCGAGCACGACGCGCGGCTTCTGGCTTGTGGCTCCGGAGTCGAGGTAGACCAGCGGCTCGCCGTTGACGGTCTCGCCCAGGATCGGGAAGTCGGCGCGCAGCGCAGCGGCGTCGAGAAGACGGCCCGCGGCCTCGGATGCGATGGGGGCACTCACCCTTCCAGGCTACGCCGCTCCGGCGGTACGGGGTCCGGCGGTACGGGGTCCGGGGGCTCGGCGTCGGCGGCGGGCGCCAGGTGCGCCACCAGGCCGTAGGTCGCGGGGAGCCCTGCCCGGTCGTCGCCGGGCAGAGGACGGGCCGCCCGCCGGTAGAGCAGCCGCGAGGAGTCCAGCATCCAGGGTACGAGGGTCACCACGACCCCGTGCACGAGCATCAGCCGCTGGGTGAGCCGTCGCGCACGCCGGTTGTGCAGGAACGACTCCCACCAGTGCCCGACGATGTACTGCGGCAGGTAGATGGTCACGACCGACGACCCGTGCTTCTTCCGGTACTCGCCGATGAACGCGGCCAGCGGGCCGGCGTACTGGCGGTACGGGGATTCCAGGATGACCAGGGGCACCGGCACGTGGTGCTCCTCCCAGTCCGCTTCCAGCTGTGCGGTGTCGCGCGGCGTGACGCTCACATGCACCGCGATCGTCGTGTCGTGCCGGGCGGCGAGGGCGTAGTCGATCGCCTTCGCCGCCGGCTTGTGGAGGGACCCCACGAGCACCAGGGCGACGTCGCCGCGGGATCCGAAGTGGACACTGTCGTCGATGGTGGTCTCCTCCTCGACGTGGAGGTAGTACCGGCGCACGCCCATCATCAGCGCCGTCAGCACCGGGATCGCCAGGAAGATCAGCCACGCTCCGTGCGTGAACTTGGTCACCGTGACGATGACCAGCACCACCACCGTCATCACGGCGCCGAGCGAGTTGACGACGCGCCCGCGCAGGGCGGCGCGTCGTTCGAGCGTCGCGCTGCGCGGGATCAGCCTCAGCTCGCGGTTCCAGTGCCGCACCATGCCGATCTGGCCGAGCGAGAACGACACGAACACGCCGATGATGTACAGCTGGATCAGCGTCGTGAGGTCGGCCTGGAAGATCAGCAGCACGGCGAGGGCGGCGATGCCGAGCAGGATCATGCCGTTGGAGTAGACCAGGCGGTCACCGCGCGTGTTGAGCGACTTGGGTGCGTATCCGTCGCGGGCGAGCACCGATCCGAGCAGGGGGAACCCGTTGAACGCGGTGTTGGCGGCGAGCAGCAGAACGCACGCGGTGGTGGCCTGCACGATGTAGAAGGGCACGGAGCCCATGCCGAAGGTCGCCGCCGCGACCTGTGCCATGAGCGATGGCTGGGGCAGGGAGCAGTCGAAGCCGATCAGCCGGCAGGGGTCCTCCGCGTACCGCACGCCGCTGACGAGGGCGAGGGCGGTGAGTCCCGCGAAGAGCGAGATGGCGATGACGCCCATGATCGCCAGGGTGGTGCGTGCGTTGCGGTCCTTCGGCGGACGGAAGGCGGGCACGCCGTTGGCGATCGCCTCGACCCCCGTCAGCGCCGAACAGCCGCTGGCGAAAGCACGCAGGAGCAGCAGCACGACCGCGACCTGGGTGAGGCCGTCCGCCTCCACCCCGAACTGCGCACTGGATGCCACCGGGGCGTCGCCGACGGCCCAGCGCACGAGCCCGGTGGCCACCATGACGCCCACCGAGCCGATGAACAGGTAGGTCGGCAGGGCGAACGCGCGCGACGCTTCGCGCACCCCGCGCAGGTTGACCGCGACGAGGAGGGCGACGAACCCGATGGCGAGCTCGACGCGCCACGGGTTCAGCACGGGCAGCGCCGAGATGATGTTGTCGACCCCCGCAGCCACCGACACCGCGACGGTGAGGATGTAGTCCACCAGCAGGGCGGAGGCGACGACCACCCCCGGTACCTCGCCCAGGTTGGTGCGTGCCACCTCGTAGTCACCGCCGCCGGACGGGTAGGCGGTGATCAGCTGCCGGTAGCTGAGCACGACGACGGCCAGCAGCACCACCACCGCCAGGGCGATCCACGGGCTGAAGGTGAGAAACGACAGCCCGCCCAGCAGCAGGATCATGAGCAGTTCCTGCGGCGCATACGCCACCGACGACAGGGCGTCGGAGGCGAAGATCGGCAGCGCCATGCGCTTGCGCAGCAGTTGCTGGTCCTGCCCGCTGGAGGTGAGCGGCTCGCCGAGGAGCAGGCGCTTCACGGCGGGGGACTCCGCCGCCGGACCCGGTTGATCTGTGGTCACGGCGGGGGACGCTACGCCTGCGCGGTCCGGTGCGCAATGGGCGCGCGGCGCGTCGCCCGAGGTGTGCGGGCTCAGGGGCCGCCCACGTGCGAGCGCGTCCCCCGGTCGACCGGAATGCGGTGATCGGCCGGAATGCGGTGCGTTCGCGGCATCCGGCCCTCAGCCCGGCAGATCTCCGCATTCCGGCAGCGGATGCCGGGGCAGCGGATGCCGGGACACCGGATGCCGGGTGCGCGTCAGCCGAGGAACTCCCGCGCCGCGACCACCAGGTTCGCCACGCCCCGCTCGATGGTGGGATGCAGGACCGGCGCGTAGAACGGGGAGTGGTTGGTCGGGATGTCCTTCTCCACCGTGTCCGCGGCGACCGCCGCGGCGTAGGCGTCGGGGTCCACGCCGCCGAAGAACCAGAACACCAAGGGTGCGCCGCTGTCGCGGGCGAACCACGACACGTCCTCGCTGCCGGTGAACATGCCGGGGTCCACGACCGTGCCCTCGCCGAACGTCCGCTCGAACGCCGCGGTGAGGCGCGCCGTGGCATCCGCGTCGTTGATCGTCGGCGGCAGCGTGTGCTGGATGCTGATCACCGGCGGGGCCTCTGCGCCGGAGGCATCCGCCTCGGCCCGCACGATCCGCTCCACCTTCGCCATCACGCGGGCGCGTGCCTGGTCGTCGGGGTAGCGCAGGCTCAGCTCCAGCCTCGCCTCGGCGGGGATGATGTTGTTCTTCAGGCCCGCGTGGATCGACCCCACCGTGACGACCGCCACATCGCGCGGGTCGACTTCGCGCGAGACGATCGTCTGCAGCCGCATGACGGTGGCCGCCGCCATGACGACGGGGTCGATCGTGGCGTGCGGGCGCGAGCCGTGGCCGCCGCGGCCGAGCAGGGTCACGGTCAGTCCGTCGGACGCCGCCATCTGCGTGCCGCTGCGCACCCCGACGACGCCCGCAGGCAGCGGCGTGACGTGCTGGCCGAGCACGATGTCGGGACGGGGGAACCTGTCGAGCACGCCGTCGGCGATCATCGCCTGCGAGCCGGCGCCGTACTCCTCGGCCGGCTGGAACACCGCCACGACCGTTCCCGACCATTCGTTCCTCGTGGCCCTCAGCCGCTCCAGCGCGCCGAGCAGCGCGGTGACGTGCATGTCGTGACCGCACGCGTGCATGACCGGCACGTCCTGGCCCGCCGGATCGATGCCGCGCGCGGTGCTGGCGTACTCCAGTCCCGTGCGCTCCTCGACGGGGAGGCCGTCCATGTCGGCACGCAGCCACACCGTGGGCCCCTCGCCGTTGTGCAGCACAGCGGCGACGCCGGTCTTGCCGATGCCCTCTTCGAACTCGATGCCGAGCTTGTCCAGCACGCGTGTGACGACGCCGGCGGTGCGGGTCTCCTGGAACGAGAGCTCCGGATGCCGGTGCAGATCGAGGTAGAGGGCTTCGAGGTCGATGCTCATGCCCGTGAGCCTAGGGGGCGGGGCGTGCCGGTGGTGCGGTGGACGCGCGCACGACGAGCTCGAACGGAAGGGGCGCGAGCGGCGCCGATGGTGCGACGTCGCCGAGCTCGGCCAGCACAGCCTCGGCGGCGCGCAGGCCCTGGTCGTGGGGGAACTGATCGACGGTGGTGAGCCCGAAGAACCCGCTCAGCTCGTGACCGTCGACACCCACGATCGACAGGTCGCCCGGCACCGAGAGGCCGAGGTCGCGCGCGGCGATGAGCGCGCCGATCGCCATCTCGTCCGAGGCGGCGAAGATCGCGGTGGGCGGCTGGTCGGAGCGCAGCAGCCGCATGGCCGCGCGGTGGCCGCCCTCGATCGTGAAGTCGGCGTGCTCATGGCGGGCGGATGCCGCAGGCAGGCCGGCGTCGGCGATGGCCTGTTCGAAGCCGTGTCGCCGGAGCGTCGGAATGTGGTCGCCCTCGGCGTCGTACGCGGAGGTGGTGCCGATGTGGGCGATGCTGCGGTGCCCGAGGGCGGTGAGGTGCCCGGTGGCCAGGCGCGCCACCGCAACGTCGTCGACCGACAGGCTCGGCAATCGCGGGTGCGCGGCGCCGAGGGCGACCACCGGGAGCCCCAGCGCCTCGACCCGTTCGACCTCGGCGGCGTCGAGCGAGATGGCGATCGCGATCACGGCATCCACCCGCTGCCGCCGCAGGAACGTCTCGAACACCGTCGCGCGCTCGGCGGCATCCTCCGTCAACGCGTAGAGCGTGATGTCGTACCCCGCCCGCTGCAGTCCGGAGGCGATGCCGGCGAGCACGGTGGAGAAGTACCAGCGGTCGACCACCGGCAGCAGCACCCCGATGTTGCGGGTGCGGCCGGAGGCGAGGCTCGACGCCGACGACGAGACGACGTACCCGAGCTCCGCCGCCGTCGCGAGCACCCGCGAGCGGGTGTCCAGCGACACCTGGCCGCGGCCGCTGAGGGCCCGCGAGACCGTGGCCGTGGAGACCCCGGCCGCGCGGGCCACTTCGTCGATGCTCACCATGGTGTCGGGCCCCGCAGGGCTCGGATCAGGCCGATCGCAGCCACACGGTCGTGTCGGCCGGCAGCGAGCCGCCGGTCACCGGCTCGCTCGCCGCCAGCACGTCACCGGCCGGCAGTGCCACCGGCTCGGAGCCGATGTTCGACAGCACGGTGACGTCGCCGTTGCGGAAGGCCAGCACGTCGTCGCCGAAGCCGTCGATCCACTCCAGCGTGCCGGCGCCCAGGCCGTGCGCGCGGCGCTCGGCGAGGAGCGTGCGGTACAGCGACAGGGTCGATGCCGGGTCGCCGGCCTGCGCGTCGCGGGCGAACCGTGCCCATTCCGCGGGCTGCGGCAGCCAGGACTGACCGGTCGGGCTGAACCCGTACGCGGGGGCGTCGGCATCCCACGGGATCGGCACGCGGCAGCCGTCGCGTCCGTAGCGCTCACCCTCGGTGCGGAACCAGGTCGGGTCCTGGCGGGCGTCGCCGGGGAGGTCGATGACCTCGGGCAGGCCCAGTTCCTCGCCCTGGAAGAGGTAGGCCGAACCGGGAAGAGCGAGCATGACCGACGACGCGGCGCGGGCGCGGCGCAGGCCCAGCACGGGCTCCGGCTGGCCGGGGGAGTCCGGCCCGATGCCGTGACCCTGCGGGTTCTCAGCGGTCAGCGCCAGACGCGACGCGTGGCGCACGACGTCGTGGTTGGACAGCACCCACGTGCTCGGGGCGCCGACGGCGGGGTAGGCGCGCAGCGACTCGTCGATGACCTCACGCAGTGCCGTGGCATCCCAGGGGGTCTCGAGGTAGGCGAAATTGAACGCCTGGTGCATCTCGTCGGGACGCACCCACTTGGCGGTGATGTCCACGGTGGGCAGCCACGCCTCGGCGCAGAGGGCCCGGTCGCCGTCGTACTCGGCGAGCAGCTTGTGCCAGTCGCGGTAAATGTCGTGCACGCCCTCCTGGCCCCAGTAGGGGACGTCGGCCTCGTCGCCACCCATCGACCCGCTCTCGGGGTCGGGCGTGTAGTCGGGCAGGCCCGCAGCCTTCACCAGGCCGTGGGCGACGTCCACGCGGAAGCCGTCGACCCCGCGGTCGAGCCAGAAGCGCAGGATGCGGCGGAACTCCTCGTGCACCTCGGGGTTGGACCAGTCGAAGTCGGGTTGCGACGAGTCGAACAGGTGCAGGTACCACTGACCGGGCGTGCCGTCGGGCTCGATCACACGGGTCCAGGCAGGCCCGCCGAACACGGACTCCCAGTTGTTCGGCGGCAGTTCGCCGTGCTCGCCCTTGCCGTCGCGGAAGATGTAGCGGGCGCGCTCGCGGCTGCCGGGGGCGGCGGCGAGGGCCTGCTGGAACCACACGTGCTGGTCGGAGGAGTGGTTGGGGACGAGGTCCGCGATGATGCGGATGCCACGGGCGTGGGCCGCCTCGATGAGGTCGTCGAAGTCGGTGAGGGTACCGAAGAGCGGGTCGACGTCGCAGTAGTCGGACACGTCGTAGCCGGCATCCTTCTGGGGCGACCGCTGGAACGGGCTCAGCCAGATCGCGTCGATGCCGAGGGACTTCAGATCGTCGATGTGCGCGGTGACACCGGGCAGGTCGCCCACGCCGTCGCCCGAGGCGTCGGCGAAGGAGCGGGGGTAGATCTGGTAGATGACGGCGGTGCGCCACCACTCGGCGCCGGGGCGGGTGTTCTCGCGGGTCTCACCGGGGAGGGCGGTGTCGGAAAGTGTCATGCCGACATGGTACTGCAAGCGCTTACAGTGGTCGCGGCGTCCACCGGATCTCTCAGGGACCTCCTCGGTGTGGCGCGTAGAATCTGTTGGTGATCCCCGAAACCGCGCTCGCACACGCCGACTCGCTCATCCGCACGATCCCCGACTATCCCCAGCCGGGCGTGCTCTTCCGCGACGTCACCCCGCTGCTGGCCGATGCCGCCGCGCTGCGCAGCGTGATCGACGCGATGATCGCCCCGTTCGCCGGCGAGTTCGACGTGGTCGCCGGCATCGAGGCGCGCGGCTTCCTGCTCGCCGGCGCCATGGCGACCGCCGCCGGCGTCGGACTCGTGCCGATCCGCAAGGCCGGCAAGCTCCCCCGTCCCGCCGCCGCCGTCTCGTACACCCTCGAGTACGGCACCGCCACGATCGAGGCGCACGACGACATCGCCGACGGCACCCGTGTGCTGCTGGTCGACGACGTGCTCGCCACCGGCGGCACCCTCGTCGCCGCGCACGAGCTCATCGGCCTGCTCGGCGGCGTCGTGGTCGGCACCGCCGTGCTCATGGAGCTCGAGGGCCTCGGGGGCCGCGAGGCCGTCGGCGACGTGTACTCGGTCTTCACCGCCTGAGTCGCCGGCACCGCGGGCTGCGGCATCCGGCCCGCATCATGTCGCGGGCGTAGGCGATGACACGGACGTAGGATGCCGCGCACGCGAACGGTCCTACGCTCGCCACATCTCCTACGCTCGTCGCGCTCGTCGCGCCCCGCCGCGTCCGCTCAGGTGCGGACGACCACGTTGAGCGGCTCTTCGCCCGCCAGCATCCGCTCGGCCTGACGTCGGATGAGCCGCGCGATGCGCGGGCGCATGGCGCTGGACGCACCTCCCACGTGGGGCGCGATCAGCACGCCCGGCGTGCCCCAGAGCGCGTGTCCCTCGGGCAGCGGCTCGGGGTCGACGACGTCGAGTGCCGCGCGCAGGCGGCCCGACGCCGTCTCCGCCACGAGCGCATCGGTGTCGATCAGCGAGCCGCGGCCGACGTTGACCACGAGCGCGCCGTCGGGCAGCAGGGCCAGGGTGTGGGCATCGAGGATGCCGCGCGTTTCCGCGCCGCCGGGCAGGGTCAGCACCACGATCTCGGCATCGGCGAGCAGGTCGTCGAGTTCGTCGATGCC
The DNA here is from genome assembly GCF_042885955.1 of Microbacterium sp. NPDC058021. Classification (NCBI taxonomy): domain Bacteria; kingdom Bacillati; phylum Actinomycetota; class Actinomycetes; order Micrococcales; family Microbacteriaceae; genus Microbacterium; species Microbacterium sp. NPDC058021. The sequence goes on along the minus strand of NZ_JBHVRF010000001.1, from coordinate 12,180 downwards.
GTGCACGTGCACGCCGTCCTCGTCGCGCGCGGTGCGGGCGACGACGGTCAGCTCCACCTCGAACGGCGCCAGTCGCGCGGCGGTGGCCTTGCCGACGCCGCCGTAGCCGATCAGCAGCACCCGGCGGTCGGCGAGGCTCTGCGAGAACTGCGGCCGCCAGCGGCCCTCGCGGGTGTCGACGGCGAAGTCGTCGAGGTGGCGCTGCGCGGCGATGGCGAGCCCGACGGCGAGCTCCGCGGTCGACGTCTCGTGCACGCTCGCGGCGTTGGCGAAGACGAGACCCGCGGGCAGCACGTCCTCGATGCCCTCGTAGCCGATCGATTGGCCCTGCACGAGTCGCACGTCGATGTCGGCGAGGCGCGGGAGCGTCGATCCCTGGCTCATGTAGGGCGGCACGACGATGTCGATGCGGGCGCGGGGAGCGGCCGATTCCATGTCCCACACCACCACCTCCACGCCGTCGGGGAGTGGTTCCAGGTCTCCGGCGAGCCGGTCGGTGGGGACGCTGACGAGGACGCGAGGGATGCCGGGGGTCACGATCCGACCCTACCGACGACCGCCGCGCGGAGGGTCAGGCGACGGATGCCGCCACAGCCGCGATGGCCGAGGTGAAAAACGTCAGTCCGTCGACGCCCGAACGCATCGCCACGGACGTGTCGGGGCCGAAGCCGGGTTCGACGGCGTGCTCGGGGTGGGGCATGAGTCCCACGACGTTGCCGCGCTCGTTCGTGATGCCGGCGATGTCGCGCAGCGACCCGTTGGGGTTGACCCCCAGGTAGCGGAGGGCCACGAGGCCCTCGCCCTCGAGCCGGTCGAGCTCGGACTCCGAGGCGATGTAGCCGCCGTCGGCGTTCTTCAGCGGGATGACGATCTCCTGCCCCGCCTCGTAGTCGCTCGTCCACGCGGTCGTGGCGTTCTCGACGCGCAGACGCTGGTCGCGGCGGATGAACTGCTGGTGCGCGTTGCGGATGAGGCCGCCCGGCAGCAGGTGCGCCTCGACGAGCATCTGGAAGCCGTTGCAGATGCCGAGCACCGGCATGCCCTTGGCCGCGGCATCCTTCACCTCGGCCATGATCGGCGCGAGCGCGGCGATCGCGCCGGCGCGCAGGTAGTCGCCGTAGCTGAACCCGCCGGGCAGCACGAGCGCGTCGACGCCCTCGAGGTCGTGCGAGCCGTGCCAGAGGGCGACCGGCTCGGCGCCGGACAGGCGGATGGCGCGGGCGGCGTCGCCGTCGTCGAGCGAGCCGGGGAAGGTGATGACCCCGACCCGGGCGGTCATTCGACGACCTCGATGCCCACGACGTCCTCGATGACGGCGTTGGAGAGGATCTCGTCGGCGATGCGCCGGGCGGTGGCGAGCACCTCGTCGGTGACCTCGCCGTCGACGGTGAGCTCGAAGCGCTTGCCGATGCGCACGCCGGTGAACTCTTCGACCCCCAGGCGGTCCAGTGCGCCCGAGACGGCCTTCCCCTGCGGATCCAGCAGCTCGGCCTTGGGCATGACGTCGACGACGATGGTGGGCATGTGGGGGCTCCGGATGTCGCGGGAAGGGTGCCGGGCCAGTCTACGGGGACACCGCCGAGCGCCGCCGCCGCGGTGGGAACCGGACACCGTTACGCAAGCGTGATCAAAACGTGGGAGCGCTCCCTTGACGCTCATGGGAGCGATCCCATAGCGTCGAGGTCATCGGTGAGAGCGCTCCCACGGGAGGGCACGGGCCGACGCACCAGCCATACCCACACCACAAAGGAGTGACACGTGAAATCACGCGCACTGCGGCGCACCGCCCTTCTGGCGGCCGTCGCGACCACCTCCGCGCTCGTGCTCGCCGGCTGCGCCGGCGACGGCGGCGGGGACGCAGGCGACGGCGAGGCCGAAGGGGGAACCCTGACCCTCGCCACCTTCAACGACATGGGCTACTCGGACGAGCTGCTCGCGGAGTTCACCGAAGAGACCGGCATCGAGGTCGTCCACAACAAGGCGGCCACCTCCAACGACGCCCGCGCCAACTTCTTCCAGAAGCTCGGCAAGGGCGGCCTCGCCGATGTCGAGGCCGTCGAGGTCGACTGGTTCACCGAGATGATGCAGTACTCCGACCTCGTCGTGCCCGTGCCCGACGACCTGAAGGGCCGCTGGCTCGACTGGAAGGAAGCTGCGGCGACGGATGCCGCCGGCAACCTGGTCGCGTACGGCACCGACATGGGCCCGCAGGCGGTCTGCTACCGCCAGGACCTCTTCGAGGCCGCCGGCCTGCCCAGCGACCGCGAGGCCGTCGCCGAGCTGTTCCCGACGTGGGACGCCTTCTTCCAGGTGGGTTCGGACTACGTCGCCAAGACCGGCAAGCCGTTCATCGACTCGGCCAACTCGGTGCTGCAGGGTCTGGTCAACCAGCTCGAGTTCGCGTACGAGGAGCCGGACGGCACCATCATCGCCGCCGACAACCCCGACATCCGCGCGGCCTACGACACGGTCATCGACCAGGGTCTGCCGATCTCGGCTTATGCCGGACAGTGGAGCGACGACTGGTACGCGGCCATGGCCGGTGGCGAGTTCGCCGCCATGCTGTGCCCGCCGTGGATGCACGGCATCATCGCCGGTGAGGCTCCCGACGTCGCAGGGTGGGACATCGCCAACGCGTTCCCCGAGGGCGGCGGCAACTGGGGCGGCTCGTACCTCGTCGTCCCCGCCGACGGCGACAACGTCGAGGCTGCCCAGCAGCTCGCCGACTGGCTGACGGCCCCCGAGAACCAGATCAAGGCCTTCGTCAACGCCGGTACCTTCCCGAGCCAGGTCGAGGCGCAGGACAGCGCTGATCTGACCGGCTTCGTCAACGAGTACTTCAACGACGCCCCGACGGGTGAGATCGGCATCGACCGCGCCAACGCGATCACCGTGTCGACCTACAAGGGTCAGGACTACTTCAAGTACCACGACGCACTGCAGAACGCGATCACCCGCGTCTTCGACGGCCTCGAAGACAAGGAGACCGCCTGGGAGACGTGGCTGACCGAGATCAGCGGCTTCTGACGCACGGTCTCGACCACTGAACCACGGGGTGCGGGCCGCCCGCTCGGCCCGCACCCCGTGACTCCCGACAACGAAAGGCGATCGTGACCGCTACCGACACCCGCCCGGCGACGAGCGCCGAGGCATCCGATCAGCCGCAGCGACCGCCGCGTGTGATCTCGTTCTCGCAACGGCTGAGCAAGTGGGACCTGAAGGTCTCGCCCTACCTCTACATCTCGCCGTTCTTCATCATGTTCGCGATCGTGGGCCTGTTCCCCATCGCCTACACCGCCGTCATCTCGTTCATGGATTGGGACCTCGTCCGCAACTCCGGCGAGTTCGTCGGCTTCGACCAGTACATCTGGATCCTGTCGCAGCCCCACTTCTGGACGGCGCTGCGCAACACCTTCAGCATCTTCGTGCTCTCCAGCGTCCCGCAGCTGATCCTCGCGATCTTCATCGCGGCGGTGCTCGACCGCAACATCCGCGCCAAGACCTTCTGGCGCATGGGCGTGCTCGTGCCCTACGTCGTGGCCCCCGTCGCCGTAGGCCTCATCTTCAACGCGATGTTCGCCGACAAGTCCGGCTTCATCAACAGCGGGCTGGAGCTCATCGGCATCTCCGCCATCCCGTGGCATGTCGAGCCCTTCTGGAGCCACGTCGCCATCGCCACGATGGTCAACTACCGCTGGGTCGGCTACAACGCCCTCATCCTGCTGGCGGCCATGCAGGCCGTGAACCGGGACTTCTACGAAGCCGCCACCGTCGACGGCGCCGGCCCCGTGCGTCAGTTCTTCAGCATCACGATGCCCTCGCTCAAGCCCACGCTGATCTTCGTCATCATCACCTCGACCATCGGCGGTCTGCAGATCTTCGACGAACCGCGCATGTTCGACCAGTTCGGTCGCGGCGGTGCGGGCCAGCAGTGGCTCACCATCACCCTCTACCTGTACGACATCGGGTGGGGACAGTGGAACTTCGGCCGCGCAGCGGCGATGGCCTGGATCCTGTTCATCATCATCCTCGGCATCGGCCTGATCAACCTGCTCATCACCCGCACGATGGTGCGCGATGAGGGGTTGCGCTCGGAGCTCAGCAAACGCCAGCAGAAACAGGCCGTTCGCGCCGCCAAGAAGCAGGTCAAGGAGGCCCAGCGATGAGCATCGGAACCACTCCGCCCCTCGCGATCGTCGAATCGGGCATCCCCAACGCCGCCAAGCGACGCCGCGGCGCCAAGGCCATCCGCATCCGCGGTGCCCGGCCCGGGTTCTGGGCGTACGCGGCCCTCGGCGTCGTGTTCCTGTCCGCCGTGTTCCCGCTGTACTGGTCGTTCATCATCGGCTCCGGCGACTCCACGACGCTCCGCGGGGACTTCCCGTGGATCCCGGCGGGGAACTTCATCGACAACGCCGTCTCGGTCATGACCAACCCGGCGGTCAATTTCTGGCCGGCGCTGTGGAACTCGATCTACAGCTCGTTCATCATCGCCGCGGCCGTCGTCATCACCTCGACCCTCGCCGGGTGGGCGTTCGCCAAGCTGCGCTTCCTCGGCGGACCGGCGCTGCTGGTGTTCGTCGTGGCGACCATGGCCGTGCCGCAGCAGCTGGGCGTCGTCCCGCTGTACATCCTGTTCGCCGACCTCGGGTGGACCGGTGAGATCGGCGCGATCATCATTCCGGCCCTCACGAGCGCCTTCGGGGTGTTCTGGATGACGCAGTACCTGCAGCAGGCCGTGCCCGATGAGCTCATCGAGGCCGCCCGTGTGGACGGGGCATCGATGATCCGCACCTTCTGGACCGTCGGCGTCACCGCCGCGCGCCCCGCCGCCGCGATGCTGTTCCTGTTCACCTTCGTCGGCTCGTGGAACAATTTCTTCTGGCCGTTCATCGTGCTCGATCGCCAGAACCCCACGTTGCCCGTCGCGCTCTCGCTGCTGCAGTCGAACTACTTCGTCGACTACTCCATCGTGCTCGCCGGGGTGGTGCTCGCCACGATCCCGCTCCTGCTGCTGTTCATCTTCGCGGGCAAGCAGCTGGTCAGCGGCATCATGGCCGGAGCGGTGAAGGGCTGAGGCCATGAGCACAATCACACGAGAGGACTCCGTCCGCATGTCGGCACGTAGCCGCCCCTTCCCCGCCGACTTCCTCTTCGGAGCCGCCACCGCGGCCTACCAGATCGAGGGCGCCGCACACGAGGACGGGCGCAAGGATTCCATCTGGGATGCCTTCTCCCGCGTCCCCGGCGCCGTCATCAACGCCGACAACGGCGACGTCGCCTGCGACCACTACCACCGCTACGGCGACGACGTGGCGCTGATGAAGCGCATGGGGCTGCAGACGTACCGGTTCTCCACCTCGTGGTCGCGCGTGCGCCCCGACGGCGGCGCGCTGAACCCGAAGGGCGTGGACTTCTACAAGCGGCTGACCGACGAGCTGCTCGAGGCCGGCATCGTGCCGTGGCTGACGCTCTACCACTGGGACCTGCCGCAGGCCCTGCAGGAGCAGGGCGGCTGGACCAACCGCGACACCGCCGAGCGGTTCACCGAGTACGCCGTGGACATGCACGACGCGCTCGGTGACCGCGTGCAGGCGTGGACGACCCTCAACGAGCCGTGGTGCTCGTCGTTCCTCAGCTACACCGCCGGCATCCACGCCCCGGGGCACCAGAGCGTGCGCGAGGGTGTGCTGGCCGCCCACCACCTGCTGCTCGGACACGGCCAGGCCGTGCGGGAGCTGCGCGTGCGTGACTCGTCGCTGCAGCTGGGCATCACGCTGAACCTGACGGTGGCCGACCCGGTGGACCCGACGGATGCCGCAGACCTCGACGCCGCGCGGCGCATCGACGGCCAGTTCAACCGCTGGTTCCTCGACCCGATCTTCCGGGCGGCCTACCCCGCCGACACCGTCGAGGACATCCGTGCGGTGGATGCCGAGGCGATCGCGGCGCTCGAGGAGGCGGTGCGTCCGGGTGACCTCGAGGCCATCGCGACTCCCATCGACACCCTCGGCGTCAACTACTACCACGGCGAGTTCGTCGGCGGCCGGCCGCCGGCCGTGCCGGTGACCGGCGGGGATGCCCCGACCGACCGCCGCGGTTCGTCGCCGTTCCCCTCGCACCAGGGCATCCACTGGCACGACCGCGGTCTGCCGCGCACCACCATGCACTGGGAGGTGCAGCCCGAAGGACTGACCCGCCTCCTCCAGCGCGTGCAGGACGACTACACCGGGGCCAACGGGGTGCCGCTCTACGTCACCGAGAACGGTGCCGCATACGACGACGTCGCCGTGGTCGAGGACGGCGAGGTGCGCGTTCACGACGCCGAGCGCGCGCAGTTCGTGCGGGTGCACCTGGGCGCGATCCTCGACGCGCAGGATGCCGGTGTCGACGTGCGCGGCTACTTCTACTGGTCCCTGCTGGACAACTTCGAGTGGGCGTGGGGGTACGAGAAGCGTTTCGGCATCGTCCACGTCGATTACGACACCCAGCAGCGCTCGGTCAAGGACAGCGGTCGCGAGTACAGTCGGATCATCGCCGAGCGGGCGCTGGACGTCCCGCCGGCGGGCTAGCCACGACGTCACCGGGGGACGCATGAGTACCGACGAACTGCGCGGTGCGGTGACGATCGAAGAGGTCGCCGCCGCCGCCGGCGTCTCGCGTTCAACGGTCTCACGCGTCGTCAACGGTTCGACCGCGGTCAGCCCCACGGCGCTGGAGGCGGTCAACCGGGCGATCACCGAGCTGAACTACGTCCCCAACCGGGCGGCGCGCTCGCTGGCGCGGCGCCAGACGCTGGCGATCGCGCTGGTGGTGCCCGAGGACACGACGAGGTTCTTCGGCGACCCGTTCTTCGCGGCGGTCGTGTCGGGCATCAACGCGCGCATCAGCCGGTCGGACTACGTGCTGAACCTGATCCTCGCCAACGACGATCCGCGCGACAAGACGACGAGCTACCTGCGCAGCGGCGCGGTCGACGGCGCCGTCATCGTCTCGCACCACACCAGCGACACCTTCATCGACCGCATCGCCGCGAGCGTTCCGGTCGTCTACGGCGGGCGCCCCGTGCGCGAGCGCGACAACGACTACTACGTCGACGTGGACAACGTCGCCGGCGGACGCGTCGCGACCCAGCACCTCATCGACGGTGGGCGCAGGCGCATCGCGTCGATCACGGGCCCGCTCACCATGCCCGCGGGCGTGGACCGGCTGCAGGGCTACCGCGAGGCGATCGCCGCCGCGGGGCTCGAGGAGGCGGCGATCGAGGACGGCAACTTCACCGTCCAGGGCGGCGCGCGGGCGATGCAGCGCATCCTCGAGGCGGGCGTGGAGTTCGACGGACTGTTCGTCGCCAGCGACCTGATGGCCCGGGGAGCGCTCACGACCCTCGCGCAGGCCGGCATCCGGGTGCCCCAGGACGTCGGCATCGTCGGCTTCGACGACTCGCCGGTCGCGACGACCGTGACCCCCGCGCTCACGACGGTACGCCAGCCCTCGTACGGGCAGGGCGAGCAGATGGTCTCGATCCTGCTGGAGCTCCTGCACGGCGGGCGCCCGCCGCACGTGACGATGCTCGACACCGAGCTGATCGTCCGCGACTCCGCCTGACCCCGCTCCGCGCCCCGGTCGCCGCACCGCGCCCTGCCGCCCTGCCGCCCCGCGCCGCCCCGCCTGATCGCTGAAACGACAGTTGGCGGCCGAGACATTGGGAACTTCCCATCGTCTCGGCCGCCAGCTGTAGTCTCACGGTCCGGGTGGCGGCGGCGGTCAGTCCTGGGGGTCGCCGCCCAGCTGGCCGACCGCGGGGATGGGGCCGCCGTCGTCGGCGCCGGTGCGGCGCCAGCGGGCGATGGCATTGCCGCCGTGGTAGATCGCGAGGGCGGCCACCGTGCCGAGCACGATCGCGCCGAACTGCAGCGAGCCCCAGTCCATCGTGAAGCCGGCGATCGCGATGATGAACGACACCGCCACGGTGTACTGGTTCACCGGGCGGGAGAAGTCCACGCGGTTGTCGACCCAGATCTTGATGCCGATGACGCCGATGAGCCCGTAGAGGGCCGTCGTCACGCCGCCGAGGACCCCGGCGGGGATGGTGTTGAACAGCGCGCCGATCTTGGGCGAGAACGCCAGCAGGATCGCCACGAGACCGGCGACCCAGTACGCCGCGGTGGAGTAGACGCGGGTCGCGGCCATGACGCCGATGTTCTCGCCGTATGTCGTCGTCGCCGATCCGCCGAAGCCGCCGGCGAGCATCGTGGCGGCACCGTCGGCGATGAGCGCCCGACCGGTGTGCTTGTTGATCGAGGGGTCCTCGGTCATGGTCGCGACGCCGCGGACGTGACCGACGTTCTCGGCGATGAGCACGAGCACGACCGGCAGGAACATCGGCACGAGCGCCCACGCGGCGGGGTCGGCGAGACCGGCGAGGTGGAACTCCGGCAGGCCGATCCATGCGGCCTCGTTCACCGAGGTGAAGTCGATCTGACCGGTGAAGGCGGCGACGAGGTAGCCGACGATGACACCGAGGAAGATCGAGATGCGGCCGAGGAACCCACGGAACAGCACGCTGAACAGCACGACCGCGACCAGGGTGATGGTGGCCAGCTCCGGCTGCAGGCGGAAGTTGTTCCAGGCGGCGGGGGCGAGGTTGAAGCCGATGAGCGCGACGATCGAGCCCGCCACGACCGGCGGCATGAGCTTCTCGATCCATCCCGTGCCCACCGCCTGCACGACGAAGCCGACCGCGGCCAGCAGCGCACCGGCCACGACGACGCCCACGAGGGCCTGCGTCAGCTGCTGCGGGTTCTCCAGCGGACCGCCGGCGTTCAGCGCGGTGATCGGCGCGATGAACGCGAACGACGACCCCAGGTAGCTGGGCAGGCGGTTCTTGGTGATGAGCAGGAACAGCAGCGTTCCGAGTCCGGAGAACAGCAGCGTGGTCGACACCGGGAAGCCGGTGAGGATCGGCACGAGGAATGTGGCGCCGAACATCGCGACCACGTGCTGCGCGCCGATGGCGACGGTCGCGCCCCAGCTCAGACGTTCGTCGGGCTTGACGACGGCTCCGCGTTCGACGTGACGGCCGTCACCGTGCAGGCGCCAGATGGCCATGGGACTCCTCGGGTAGGAACGGGGGATGTGCTGGAGTCAGATTATCGGCGAGATGCGTGAGCGGATGCCGTGTGTGACCTCAGTCGCCGGTGAGGCGCTCCAGCAGCTCCCGGTAGCGGTCGGCGGTGCGCCGGACGATGTCGTCCGGGAGCGCGGGCGGTGTGCCCTCCTTGTCCCAGTTGGCCGCCAGCCAGTCGCGCACGATCTGCTTGTCGAACGAGGCCATGCGCGCGGCGGGGGTCGTGCCGCTCTGCCAGGCCGCGGCATCCCAGTAGCGCGACGAATCACTCGTGAGCACTTCGTCGGCGAGGGTGAGCGCGCCCTGGTCGTCGAGGCCGAACTCGAACTTCGTGTCGGCGAGGATCAGCCCGTGGCGTTCGGCGGTCGCCGCAGCGCGCGCGTAGATCTCCAGCGAGGTGTCGCGCAGCTCGTGCGCGCGCTCGGCGCCGACGAGGTCGATGGTCTGTGCGAACGAGATGTTCTCGTCGTGCTCGCCCATCGGCGCTTTGTACGCGGGGGTGAAGAGGGGCTCGGGCAGCCGGTCGCCGTCTTCCAGCCCCGCCGGCAGCGGGATGCCGCACACCGTGCCGTCGGCCTGGTACTCCGCCCAGCCCGACCCGGTCAGATAGCCGCGCACGACGCACTCGACCGGCAGCATCTCGAGCGAGCGCACCACCATCGCCCGCCCCGCGACGGCCTCGGGCGCGAGCGGGTGCGGCTGGTCGTCGTCGCCGAGCACGACGTTCGCGGCGAGGTGGTTCGGGATGCCGCGCCCCCCGTCGGCGCCGGCGAGCTGGTCGAACCACCACAGGCTCAGCGTCGTCAGCAGCACGCCTTTGCCCGGGATGCCGGGCTCCAGCACGAAGTCGAATGCGCTGACGCGATCGCTGGCGACCACGAGCATGCGGTCGGCCACCGCCTCGTCGCTCGTGGCGGCATCCGGGACGTAGAGGTCGCGCACCTTGCCGGAGTAGACGTGTCGCCAGCCGGGCAGTTCGGGGGAGGTCACGTGCCCATTATCGACGGTGGCGGCAGGTGACCTGCCCGTGCGGCCCTCGCGGGCGCGCGCCGGGCGTAGAGTGCGCCGTGGACCCGACCAGGGCGATGGCCGCGCGACGAGGGAGTGCGAACCCGTGACCGAATCCGATACCCGCGCACGGCGCGCGCCCGCGCCGCGTCCGCCCGCGGCATCCACCCCCGAACGCGGACCGTGGCCGGCGCTGTGGGCGCTCGTCATCGGGTTCTTCATGATCCTGGTGGACACCACGATCGTCTCGGTGGCCAATCCCGCGATCAAGGCGGCGCTGGATCCCGCGACGAGCAACCTCGACAACGTCGTCTGGGTCACCAGTGCCTACCTGCTCGCGTACGCCGTCCCGCTGCTGGTCACCGGGCGCCTGGGCGACAGGTTCGGGCCGAAGAACATCTACCTGATCGGCCTGGCGGTGTTCACCCTCGCCTCGCTCGGCTGCGGGCTCTCGCCCACCCTCGACGCGCTCATCGCCTTCCGCGCCGTGCAGGGCCTGGGGGCTGCGCTCATGACGCCGCAGACGATGGCCGTCATCACCCGCACGTTCCCCGCCGACCGCCGGGGCGCGGCGATGGGGCTGTGGGGCGCGACCTCGGGTGTCGCGATGCTCGTGGGACCGCTCGCCGGCGGGCTGCTGGTGGACGCGCTCGGGTGGGAGTGGATCTTCTTCGTCAACCTCCCCGTCGGCGTCATCGGGTTCGTGCTGGCGTGGCTGCTGGTGCCCACCCTCGAGACCCACCCGCATCGGTTCGACATCGTGGGGGTCCTCCTCAGTGCCACGGCGCTGTTCCTCATCGTGTTCGCGCTGCAGGAGGCCGAGCACTACGACTGGGGCGTCATCTGGGGCCCGGTGACGGTGTGGATGCTGCTCCTGGCGGGCATCGCGGTGCTCGGGCTGTTCCTCTGGCAACAGGTGCGCACGCGCAGTGAGCCGCTCGTGCCGATGGTGCTCTTCCGTGACCGCAACTTCGCGATCGCCGGCATCGGGATCACGACGGTGGGGTTCATGGCGGCGAGTATGTCGCTGCCCTTCATGTTCTTCCTGCAGCTGGCCCGCGGGCTCACCCCCACCGAGTCGGCGCTCGTGCTCGTGCCGATGGCGGTGGCCGCCGGCATCCTGTCGCCCTTGGCGGGGCGGCTGCTGGACCGCACCGATCCGCGGTTCCTGCTGGTGCCCGGAATGCTCGCGGTCTCTGCAGCGCTCGTCTGGTACGCGGTGCTGATGAACCTCGACACCCCGATCTGGATGTTCCTGCTGCCCTCGGCGCTCATGGGTGCCGGGCAGGCGGGACTGTGGGGACCGCTGGCGACGACCGCGACGCGCAACCTCGCGCCGCGGCAGGCCGGAGCCGGATCCGGCGTGTACAACACCATGCGCACCATCGGCTCGGTGCTCGGCTCCGCGGCGATCGCGGCCGTCATGCAGGGGCGGCTGGAGGCGAACCTCCCCGGGATGGATGCCGGTGGGGGCAGTGCCGGCGGCGGGGCGCTGCCGCCCGAGGTCGCCGCCGGGTTCGCGACGGCGATGGCGCAGGCGACGCTGCTGCCGGCCGGGGTGATCCTGCTCGGCATCGTCGCCGTGGTGTTCCTGCGCCGTCCGCCTGTGCCCGCGCCGGAGCGGCCTGGTCCCGCGTGATCATGCGGAACCAGGGGTGCGACACGCCCGGGGGGTAGGCCCGATTTGCCGGGTCCCCAGGATCCACGTATTGTTTTTCTTGTTGGCCCCACAGGGACAGCGGAGAGGCTGAGAAGCCCCGCTCCCCTCATGCAGTCAACAACCCCCACCTCTTACACACACCCTCCGGGGCGTGCTATGATGGGGAGTCCGGTTCACGGAAACCAGGTCAGGGACCACTGCTCGGCGTCATGCCGAGCGAAGCGCCGATCGGGTGGACACCGGACAAACGATTAGTTGCCCTGTGGGCGAGGCCGTGAGGCTGAGCAGCAGGAGCATCCGATCCTTGAGAACTCAACAGCGTGCACTTGTCAAATGCCAAATAACCTCGTCCCGGTTTTTACCGGGTGAGATTCCTTTGGAT